>SVGP01000025.1 GCA_015056255.1 Clostridiales bacterium
TCTACGCCCACGCCCACGCCTACCCCTACGCCCACGCCTACTCCTACGCCCACGCCTACTCCTACGCCCACGCCTACTCCTACGCCCACGCCTACTCCTACGCCCACGCCTACTCCTACGCCCACCCCTACGCCTACACCCACGCCTGCGCCGCTTCCGCTCGGAGAGCTGTTTGACAAGGAATATGTATTGCTTACAGGAAGCCGGATGGAGATCGCTGCGGAATATGACGATGCTGAGAAGCATCCGATTGAATTTAAGAAAGACAATGACGTGGTCAATATTATTGGAACGAACGGAAATGGAGCGATCATCGAAGCGGTAAAAGCTGGAAAAAGCGTAATAGCTTATGGAAACGGTTTTGAAGAAAAGTCGTTTACCGTGGTTGTGGTAGATCCTACGTTAACGGTGGAAATGGTTTCGCAGGAAACGGAAGACAGTACGCTTCGCAACACTGCGCACGGCTACAGACTCTATATTCCTGCCGGAACGACGGCCAAGCTTGAGATTGGCTTTGACGATATCCAGTATGGATATTGCTTTAAGGAAAAAGAAGGGGAGAAGCACGCCAAAATTGACGCGCTGAAAGGATACACTCACAGATACGCCGTCAGCGCATTAACGGAAGGCGTCAAAAAGGTTGAGATATGGACGGAAGGGCTTCAGGTCAATCAATCCATTATCGAGCTTGAAATCATTGTCGGACCTCATATCGTCGTATCAGATATAGAAAATTCCTATACGCTGTTTGAGGGCGACAGCCTGGAAATTGACGTCGCGTTCTCGGATGAAAAGGCCGTCAATTTGAGAAAGGATATCGAACAGTCCGGAGATCAACTGAAAATTGACATTCCCGCAAACAAGCCGAACACGATAAAAGTGGAGGGCGTGAAAGCGGGCAGTGAAGATGTGCGGATAGGCAATAAGTACGTTCGCTTTACGGTATATGCGGTTCCGACGCTTTCGGATGAGGAAGACTACGTCGAAAAGAGGGACGATGGTTTTGATGTTGTGCTGCCGGCAAATCAGAAAGTAGAGATTCCGATTGAAAATCTGGCGGATGATCTGACGATTTTCCTGGAGGAAGACACTGACTTAAAGAACACAAATCTGTTTGTTGACCATGACAGAAAGATGCTTATGATTCAGGCGGGTTCTTTCACCGGACGAGGCAGCTATAGTGTGACTGCAAGAAGCAGGAAGCTGTTTTCTGTGAATGTTGAGGTTGTTGAAAGCACTGCTGTAACGCACTTTGAGGATCAATATGTGATGTTCGAGGGAGATGAGACGAACTTCACGCTCGAATATAAGCACGTGATGGGCGATATGCACAGCGCGTTTTCTTCCGATCCTTCCGTTGCGGAAGTTGCGCTTTCTGATGACGGAGCCAATGCAACGTTGGTTGCCCGTAAACCCGGAAACGCCGAGGTTACCCTGGGCGGAAAGACGTTCAGCGTCGTCGTGTGCGCCGCGGATGTCGGCCTTGTCGGAGGAGATAATCTTACGTTACAGGATGGCGTGTACTATCTGACTGTTAAAGATACAAGCGAGGTTTCGCTTGCCGTTTCCGGATGGAACGCTGAAGCGTACGCGTTATCTTTAGACCGCACGAATGGAAGCGCAAGCGCCATTCGCCTTATGGGCGATAGGCTCGCCATTATGCCTGAAAACGAAGGAGAGGACGCCTATACTCTGCGCTCGAATGGAACGGTGTCCGACAGGGAAGTCGTCAAACTGGTTGTGCGCGTCAAATTTGAAAAGGAACTGAATACGAATTTTGAGAACCAGTATGAAATGCTTGAAAAAAGCAGGATGAAGATCAGGCTGGACTATAAAAACAATTTTGCAGCGGATGTGAGCGCTTCATCCAGCAATCCCGGCATTGTTCATGCAAGCAGCGAAATCAATGGAAGCGACAAGTATCTGACGCTGTATGCATGCAAGGCCGGAACCGCCGAAATCAATGTTGAAGGCAAAACGTTTTATGTAAACGTAGTAAAGCCTAAAAAGCTTTTGAATGATCGGCTCACGGTGGATGACAACGGAAATTATCTGCTTGAGATGTACAAGGGCGAAAAAGAGAAAATCAGCTTCGAAGATATTCCTTCAGAATACAGGATTGTAATGGAATATAATGACAACGATACGGAAGTATACGACGGCTTTGAGGTATCCGGTGATACCGTAGGAGAAAGATCGTATGTCTTTACGGCTGTTGAAGAGCAATCCTCCACGTCTATGTATTCTCTGAAGGTGATTGTGCTGGAGCCTGCGCTCACAACGCAGTTTGAAAAGCAGTATGTGTTTGTTGTCGACGAAAGCGCATCTTTGTCGCTTGAATTTAGGAAGGCGACGTGCGATTTAACCATTCGCAGTTCAGGCATTGAGGTTGTACAGAATGGAAAGAAACTGAACATCCATGCGAAGGAGATGGGTATCTACACCGTTTCCGTAAAGGACGCCTATAAAGAGCAGAAGTTTGAAGTCAAGGTTATTTCTCCGGAGGTCAGGCTTACCTATATGGACGGCGCAGACGTGCCGATGGAAGGCACAAACTATATGATTGAACTGTCCCAGGGAGAAACCACCGAAATCAACTTGAATGCACACGAGAGAATATCGGAATATGCAAAGGTGGGCATCACTTCATTTGCGCATCAGTCTGGTGATATGGATATCACGGCCATGATGAACGCTACGCCGGTAATTAAGGATGGAATCATGACCATAGACGGCGGGAACTTCCCTGTGGGCGAGCACACGCTGATGTTGAGTTATTCGCCGAGCAAAATTGATATCACCCTTGCCAATATAAAGGTTGTGATTCGATAGGTTCAGGCCCGGTTAAGACCGCCGACAAAACGGATCGGAGACGATGCAGGCGGTAAACTATTATTGTTTTCAGCGGAAGCCGTAAACAGGGCTTTGCTGAAAGACAAAAATGGGAGGGACTGCGATGAGCAGATGTCCGAATTGCATGAGCGAGCTTACGGATAGAAATTGCAGCATATGCGGCTATCCGATGGTTGAGCAGGCCTCCGTCAAGGAAGCTTTACCTGTTGGAACTTTATTGAACAATAGATATGAACTTGGAAACGCGCTTGGAAAAAGCTACCAGTCTATCGCGTATATCGCGTACGATGCAGCGCAGTCGCAGCCCGTCATCATTCTGGAATTTTATCCGAAATCCGTTGTTGCGCGAAACGGCAATGAGGTGAGCGTCCGCGGGAACAGGGAAATGTTCGTCGAAGCAAGCAGACGCTATTTAACCTCCGATCAGGTTCAGCCGCTTTTCAAACTGGATAGCTTTGCGCAAAACAATACGGTTTACAGAGTATATCGGATGAACAAGAGCCACTCCGCCCGCGCCATTGAGGAGGCGGAGGCTTTGTTGGACGATCCGATTCTGTTCCGAAATGCCGACGGGAAGCCAGACATGTCCGTTAACGCTTTGGCGATTCCGCAATTGCCGCTTGTGCGTCAGTGGACGATGTCCAAAAGAATTCAGAGCGAAAAGAAACACCTTTTCGTCAGAAATGCGCTGGTTGCGGTGCTTGTTTGCGCTATTTCCATACTGGCAGGTTTTTTTGCGTTCGATGCGGTCAGGACGCATGAGGTAATGATTGTTGTTTCAACGGGCAGCGAAATAACGCGCGCGACGTTTGGCGATATTGTGCTTACAGACGGAACGTCGGATCCCGAAAAAAATGAAGTTTCATTTGTTGTGCATGTGAAAAAAGGCGAGTATGCGCTGAATGTGGAAACGGAAGACGGAATGCAAAGCGACGAACAGGTTTGCTACGTAAAGAAACCGGCGCGGTTTGCAGTTGTGGTTCCTGAGCCGATTCCTGAAGTGAATGTGGAACCGGGGCAGTGGCTCATCGATGATAACGGAAACTACTATATTTTTGATGAAAACAGCGGAAAGTCCATGAATGCGGTCGGTAGGCTTGCCAAAGACGTAAGCCTCGTCGATATTTCGGTTGAAGTCGATCGGAATACCTTTGAAAAGGATAAAAACTGGAAAGTATTTATTCAAAGAGGAAACGCAAAATATGATCTTCCGCTTTCCGGGGATACCGCTTATGCAAAGGTTTCAGCCGGAGAATATGCGCTTTATCTCAACGACGGAATCCATGAAAAACAGCTGACGACGCTTAACAGCGAATCCGGATATAATGTAAAACTGAATATGGACGCGATTCGGTGTTATCTCGAGTGTCTTTCAAATCTTGATGAAAATGAAACCGTCTTCTTTATCGCAGACGAATGCAGCCTTGAGGGAGCCGAAATAACCAGAGAAGATCTGAATGCCTGGGCTGAGGAGTATCCGTCGCTGTTTGGAAGCTTCAGACAGCGTTTGATCCGCGTACTGGTCAGCAATGAGCTGGAGGAAGGCGAAAAAGAGTATCGCATCAACGGGAAAAAATGGCAGCCTGGGGATGAGGTTTCTCTGTCGTCCAATACGGATGAATGGAAACTATCGGTTCAGATTGAAAATGACAAAATAAGCTATATGGAAACGATTTCCGTAAGCGCGAACTCCGATGCGATAATGATCGGAGAGAACATTGTTAAGCAAATCATTAGGGATGAAAAGTGGACGGAGACGGAAAAGCTGATTGACGAGGGCGATTTCTATACGCTTATTTTGCAGGATGGCGGATGCATTTCCGGGGTTTATAAAACGCAGTTTGACGAGGCGCTGAATTGCTTCGGAGCAAGATTCAGCGAAACGCTTTTCACCAGGGTTACTTTCAGCTATGAATTTGATGAAAGAGTGCACTGTGATTGGATCAGCAAGGTGACGCTCGACGGCGTAGAGCTTAAAAAGAACGCAACGGGCGGCAGCGTGCAGATAGCGGTTACGCCGGGTTCATACGAGCTTGTAGTATCGTTTACAAACGGCCTTGAGCCGGTCATTTATCCGATCGAAGTGCGCGACAACAGCAACATAACGCTTCTGTATGAGCAGGCTCAGAGGGCTTCCGGGCTGATGGAATCCTTAAAAGAGCTTGGCGTTTACGGCGCTGTACAAATCGGAGAACAGGCCTATTATCTGCCTGTTTCTGCAAACGCACTTTCAGAGACGGATGCGGAAACCTGTTTTAAGTATATGCAGGTCTACGCGAAAGCATTTGATGAAAATCAGTGGAAGCTTTCCCCCGTTGAAATTTACGTGGATGAATCCATACGGAAAGATAAAATACAAACCATCAGCATAGACGGCGTGGAGCTATTAAACATCGCTTATCCTTGTGCGATCAGCGCAACCGCCTATGACAGCTACGAAGTAAAGATTACCTTTACGGACGGATACGAGGTTGTTGAAAAGAATCTGGCAGTCATAGAAAACGGGACCAACCAATGGCAATTGCTTAAGAAAAAGGCAAAGGAATGGACCGAATCGCTTGCATTCTGGGGTGAGGACCGGAATCAATTGAGCGTATTCGAAGGTATGAACGAATACCTTACCGCGGAAAGCATTGAAAAGGCCATGGAGGGCTATCGGGTATACGACCTTTCTGTGATCGGCGTTGAACAGCATGATTGGATCAAAAAATACATAATCAGAAGCCGTGCAGAGGGAAATCATTCCGAACTGTCTGCGCAGGTTGAGTATGATTCCGGTATACCGATGCTTTGCGTTTTTGTTCCCAATGGTACGTATGAGCTGTGGATCGTTTCTTCGGAAGATGCGGAATACCTGTTTATCGAAGAAATGGTTGTTGAAAACGATACGCCGGCGATTATCAATATAGTCGAAGAAGGATATCAGTATCCTGATCCGGCAGATAGGCCGTCTGTGAATTCGGCTGAAGAGGCCACCCCGGAGGAAGCCGGGCTCGATACGGAAGAATGCGAGCATGTTCCCGGGGATATTATCGAAGAAATACCCGCAACGTGTACCGGGAAGGGAAAAATCACGCGCAAATGCGTGATCTGCGGCGAAATGTTGATTGAGGAGACCGCGAAGCTCGAGCATCAGGTTGGAATCTATATAGTAACCGTGAAGCCAACCTGCGAGAAGATGGGCGTAAAAGAAAGAAGCTGCGACCTTTGCGGTGAAAAAAAGAGCATGCCGGTCAAGGCGCTTGGGCATGCGTTTGGCGAATTTGCCGAGACAACGAAGCCGACCTGTACACAGGACGGCGAAAAGACGCGCGTGTGCGGCAACGAAGGCTGCAATAAGAAAGAAACTGAGCCGGTCAAGGCGTTGGGGCATGAATTCGGAGCTTTCGCTGAAACAACGAAAGCAACCTGCACGCAAAACGGCGAAAAGACGAGCACGTGCACCCGCAATGGCTGTAATGAAGCGAAAACCGAGGCGATCAAGGCGCTGGGCCATGAATTCGGAGATTTTGTTGAGACAACGAAAGCGACCTGCACGCAAAACGGCGAAAAGACGAGCACGTGCACCCGCAGCGGCTGCAATGAAGCGAAAACCGAGGCGGTTAAGGCGCTGGGGCATGAATTCGGAGCTTTCGTTGAGACAACGAAAGCAACCTGCACGCAAAACGGCGAAAAGACGAGCACGTGCACCCGCAGCGGCTGCAATGAAACGAAGACCGAGACGGTTAATGCGCTGGGCCACGAATTCGGCGCTTTCATTGAGACAACGAAAGCGACCTGCACGCAAAACGGCGAAAAGACGAGCACGTGTACCCGAATCGGCTGCAATGAAACGAAGACCGAAACGATTATAGCGCCGGGTCATACGCTTGACGCCGATGGCAAGTGCACTTGCGGTTATCAGCAGACGCCTGTAGTTGATCCGCCTGTCAATGATCCTGCCGATCCTGCCGTTGCCGATCAAAACGATCCTGCGGCGGATCAGACGGAAGAAAACGACATGGAAGATGCGCCAATCGCTGATGATGAAATAAGCGGCTGACGAACGTCGTTTGAGATGCTTTTGCTGAGGCGAGACGGAAGTCTGCAGAAACTTCGGAATCAAGCTTGGAAAGCGTACCGGACGACGGCAGGCTGGCAGGGTAAGGAGAGTGCATGATGGCTGAGAAAAAAGTGGTTCGCGCCGCTGTGGTTAGCCACAAAGGATGCGTGCGCGGAAACAATGAAGACAATTTCTTCTTTAACGGAGACTATATGCCCCTTCAGGATATGAATGCTGGCGCAATGATTGAGCATGAGTTTTCGGATAAATTTCAGGTATTTGGCGTTTTTGACGGCATGGGCGGCGGCGACAGCGGCGAACGCGCTTCGGCGATTGCGACGCAGATACTCCAAAATTATTACCTGAGATTGAGAAGGGGCAATGTTCTGAAAGTATTAAAGGAATATGCCTACAAAGCCAATGACATTGTCGTTGAAGACGGAAAGAAGTGCCAGGCGGATTCTCAGGGAACCACAATGGCTGTACTCGTATTGAAGGGGGATACAGCGTATGTTTCCAATGTGGGAGACAGTCGCGTGTATCTTTTAAGAAGCGGATCCCTAAGTCAGCTTTCCATGGATCATTCAGTGGTCGGAGAGCTTGTCAGGGAGGGACGATTAACCGAAGAACAGGCGAGAAAAGCGCCGAACAACAATATTATAACCCATTTTCTGGGGATGCCGCCGGAGGAAATGGTCTCAAATTTAGTTTATCAGATGGCGGATAAAACGATGCTGGGCGACAGATTCCTGATCTGCTCGGATGGATTGTGCGATATGTTATCGAATGCTTCTATCAAAAAGAAGCTTATGAGATACATGTCCGCGGGCGAATGTGCTCGACAACTTGTTCTTGATGCTATGGAAATGGGCGGAAAGGACAATGTAACATGTGTTGTCATAGACGTGGGCGCGTTTCAGCCGATAGATGATCATGCCGCAAATGTGCGTTCGTCTAAAGAAAACGAGGATGAAGAAAATACGGTGCTTGTCAGTCGGTAGACGTTAGAAACAGATGGATGTTTTTCAGCGCAATTTTGAAAAGAAAGTTTTCACGGACAAGGGGAATGGTTTATGAGAAAGATACTAAGCGTCCTTTTGATACTCGTCATTCTGTTCGGTGCGATGCCCTCGGCATTTGCGGCGTTCAGCTCGATTGTTGAAAGCAAGCCGTATTATAAATCGCTGTCAATTGACGTAGCGATTGAAGGCATAGGCGATTACGAGTTCTATGCTTCGGTTGGCAATGACAGCATTATTCCGATCTCAGCAAAAAAGATTGATGCAGATCAGATAGGTCATATTATTGTGGTGGATCTCGCATGGACGTGGACGACGACAATAAATGAGCAATACGTTTTGGTGCCTGCGGTTCAGGATTACCTGAGCCAGCTGGACAGCCGAAACAAGGTAATGTTCATTTTTGCCGGCTCCGGCGGCCCGAGAGTAAGCCCGTATATGTCGGTTTCAGAGGGCTATTCTTATGTTGAAGCAAACCTTATCTGCATCAACGCCGCACAGGGAGAAATTGGCAGAACCGCGATCGACGCTTCATTGAGAACTGCGTTTACAGAAGCCATACAGCACAGCGATGGAGATCCCCTGTTCAAGACTGTTTTTGCGTTGGTGGATCCTGCCAACCCCGGAAAAGGCATGACGGCAACGGATATCAGGAACAGCTATGTGAAAGAGGGCAATGCGTTTCCTGTATTGGTTGCAACAATCAATCCTGTGACGTACCTTCAGGAGGGAAGATACGCCAGTGAGGATGTAAAAGAAGGCATCAAATATTACACTCAGTTTGCTCAGAACAATGGTTCGCAGCTCAATGTAATGGACTTTGTGTATGTGCCGCGTCAAACCTTCAGAGCCGGTTATAATGTTTCGGAAACCATCGGCAACCGCAGCTATTACACATTGGATTTATCCCCGCTTCATCGCTATATGGATTACTCAAGGTCGACCAATGAACTTTCCATTTATATAAGCAATTCTCGTGGAAGCGCCAGTAAATCGGCGGTTTACGACGTACCTGTCAATGCGCTTCCGACTGCTGCGCCGACGTTTACGCCGACAATTACACCTCCCCCTACGCCTACGCCCACGCCTACGCCTGAGCCTACGCCTACGGCTATAGTGTATAAAGTCAAGGAGGGAGACAAAACTCCGGAAGCCATGCAGGCCATCAAGAGACTGCAAGAGCTGTATTATCTGAAAGTCAGCGATAACGATCTGCCGAAAGAGTTTAACTACAAGTGCAAAAATGCATTTGCGGATTTCTGTTACAACAACGGATATGAAATCGAGAACAATATCACAAGCAGGATGTTTGATTACCTGATGTCGGATGAAGCGAAGCCGGCTCCGACGCCCAAACTCGTCACGCTTGCGCCTACGCCTACGCTTGCGTCCACGCCCACGCTTGCGCCCACGCCTACGCTTGCGTCCACGCCCACGCTTGCCCCCACGCCCACTTCCATGAACACGCCAGATCCGGTTGTGCAGACGACCATTCCGCCGGAGGGATTCAGACCGGGTCAAACAGATACAGAGGACAGCAATTTCATAGCCAGAATGCAGAACATTCTTAAGAATCTGAACCTGTACTCGGCGGAAATGGAAACAGGAAAGCTTGACCAGCCTACGCTTGACGCAATTGTGCTCTATTGCGAGGAATATGGTCTGCATCTGGATAAGGGTGAGTATATTCCCCGCAGTATTATTCTCGACATACTTGAAAATGGTGCAAACCGCGCGCCCTATGAGCAACCCATAACGGAAAAGCTTTTGGAGCTTCTGCACAAAGAGATTATGGTGCTTGGCGATTTCCATGTCGTAATGTGGATGCTGCTTATTGTAATTGTCGTTCTTTTGTTTGTAATCGTTCTTATTATCATCTTATCCAGGAAAACGGCTAAGTGGAATGATTACCCCATCGCCCCTTCCTACAAACTGGACGAAAAAGACGTTCCGACGAATCGAGAGATGAGCCAGATGGGAGCGGGAGGAATGCCTGGCCCGACACAGAATACGTTTGATGCCGATGATGATGCGACGGTTAAGCTTGGCTCCGGCATCAATGTTACCCTGAATATTTCCGGCGGTCTTTCCTCCGGCGTGCAGCGCGTATTGATCAGCTCCAAGCCGTTTATCATCGGTCGTCCGACCAAGAATAAAAATGAACAGGGATGCGATCTGGCGCTGGAAGGCGATGGCAGTGTTTCCAGAAGACATGTGCAGTTGGAGTATAAGGACAAGCAGCTGTATATCAAAAATCTGTCTTCCAATGGTACAAGCGTGAATGGACAGGATTTGTCGGATCAATCTGTCCTCCCGATTTCTGATGAGACCGCTCCGCTTAAACCCGGATCGACTGCGAATGCGGATGGCTTCGCTTTGCAGCGCGGCGACGTTATAGGAATCAGCGGGTATACGATTCAGATTGATTGGTAAGCGCATGAAATGAGGAACGTATAGGAATACTTTTCTTCATTTGATTCGTAATCGATGAACTTTTCGTGATCACTAAAACAGGAATGCGGAAGCGATAAACGTTTCCGCATTCCTGTTTGACTATAACGAAGAAAAGCATTGCTCTGGATTAGAACTCGCGCAGAACGGTGAATTTCGTTTCTCCCTGCTCTGTAATCCCCGCATACAGATATAAATTATCTTTTCCTTCCCTCAGATAATGCATCATCATGTGTTTTGCCGACACGGGCATCTTTATGTCCTTGAATTCGTCAAGTGAGATCCATTTAAGGGTTCCCTCGTTGCTTTTGAGGGGGAGATCGGTTTTTAAGCGGGCGAAGAAGTAGTAGTTCTGGCGGATTTCGTTATTTTTGAGGCGGCTTGTGATGTAGCGAAGGCGAAGGTCGGTTATGTCGCTTTCGGTGAGGTTTAATTCCTCCTTCATTTCGCGAAGGATACATTTTTCGGGCGAAGCCATTTCGCCTTCCTCGAAGTGCCCGCCCGCCGCGCCTATATACATTTGATCGGCAATACGCGAGCCGATTCTGAAAAGACACAGAATTTTGTCTTCCTTTATGAAATATACGCTGGTCATGTTTCGGATTCCAGGCGTCATGGCTTTGCCTCCTATGAATTGATTTACTATATATAGCATGATTTTACTCGCTTGTCAATGCATAAGGAATCTTAATCGATTCTGCGTTGAGAAGAGAGGGGAAAACGTGATATAATCGAATCGGAAACCAAAGGAAAAGAAAGGAAGATACTTTTATGAAGAAGCTCCTTACCCTGGTTCTGGCGTTTGCGCTTATGATGAGCGCGTTTGTTGTGACTGCCGAAGCGGCAATCTCCGTAACCGGCAAGGTTACCGAGATCGAGAAGTACGGTCATGCGCTTCTGGACGTTACCATTGAAGACTTCACCAATCTGGGCTTCACCCTGGGCGACGTTGTCACCGTCAAGGCGGGCGCTTATGAAGGCGACATGCCCTATTTCAACGGCTACTATGTCAATAACGGCGAATACATGGTTCGCGCTTATCCCGGCCACACCTGTATTGCCGTTTGCATCAATTATGGCAAGTTCGCAGAGACCGCCGGCATCGGAATTGGCGATGAAGTGACCATCACCCTGAAGGAAAAGGGCGGCCAGCTCTTTACTCAGGAAATGAGCTCCCTCGTTTACACCAACGAGCCCGCCGATTATAAGGACGAAGCCACCTTCGCCAACTTCCGCGAAGTAAAGGTTACCGGCATCGCTGCCGGCAAGCTGTATCGCTGCGCGTCTCCCATCAACAACGAAAACAACCGCGCGGCGGTCGCCAACAGCCTGGTTGAGACTGCGGGCATTGCTTCCGTTATGAATATGGCCGATACTGCCGAGGAAATCGCCGAGTACGCAGGCGCTGAAGACTTCGCTTCTGAATACTACAAGAAGCTTTATGACGAGGGCAACGTGATCGTTCTTGCCATGCCCGTAAACTTTGCTTCCGCCGAGTTTGCTTCCGGCATCGTAAACGGCCTTACCTTCCTCTCCACCCAGAAAGCGCCCTACCTTGTGCACTGCACCGAAGGTAAGGACAGAGCCGGCTTTGCCTCCATGCTGATCGAAGCGCTGATGGGCGCCACTCAGGAAGAAATCATTGCAGACTACATGATGAGCTATGAAAACTACTACGGCGTAGACGCTGTCGAGGAGACCGAAAAGTACAACATGATCGTTGAAAAGAACGCGATTGAAATGCTGAAGGTCATTGCGGGCGTTGAAGACGCAGCTGCGCTTGAGACTGCCGACCTTTCCAAGGGCGCAGAGAGCTATCTTCTGAATAACGGCATGGCGCAGGAAGCCATCGACGCGCTGAAAGCCAATCTTAAATAATAGAGATTTCATACGTACAGAAAAGCGCACTCCCGTTTGTCTTCGGGAGTGCGCTTTTCTGCGCCGCGAATCAGGAAACGATTTGACCCTCTGCGTCGTAAGTGGTCTCGGAAATGGTTTCGCCGTATTCGTCAAACTCGTATACGATCTTGCTTCCGTCTTCCAAATATTCAATGTTTCTTATCTGATAGCCCCATAAATCGTAGCGGTCTTCGTAAACATAGTGGTTTTCATAAAGGGGGCGATCGTCCTCTGTGGCGGTTTGCTTGGTCATTCTGCCCAGTTCATCGTATTCGTAGAGAAATTTGAATTCATAGATCACCGAGCCGTCGGGATTGTACTGCGCTTCGATGATGCGGTTGCCCATCCCATCGGTCTCGCTATAGGCGATAATGCCGTCTTCAAAGCGGATTTTCTGGATGGTGTACAGGGGCATGCCTTCCTCATTATAGGTGTATTCGTAGGTTTCTTCGAGGGTGGTGTTTCCTTCGGCGTCTGTGATCGTGGAGGAGACGATGTTTCCGTATTCATCGCATAAGTAGGCGCTTATGCTTCCGTCGCCCAAATAGCTCGTTACGCTTTTTTGCACAGTGAAGCCGAACGGATCCAGACCGTATTCGGACTCTTCCACAAGCGTTTCAAAATAATAGGCGGAGGAAGTAAGCTTGTTGCCGTTTTCATCATACTCGTAAACGTACACATAATCGTCAATCAGCGTGCCGTCTGCGTCAAAGTAGCTGTAGTGCGTAAGCTCATCGTATTCGTTGAAGTTATTGATGTCGCACATGCCGTCGTCATAAAGCCAGATGGTGCTCTGGCAGATTTCGCACACGACGTCGTCAAGCACATGCGCGCCTTCGTCCGTTTTAACGCTGTTTTCGTCCTCGTGCCAGTGCATATTCGGGTCGCGCTCCCATACGTTTTCGGACATCGCAAGGGCGGTCATAAAGAATGCGGATACGAGCAATAATACACAGAGAGAGATTCTTTTTTTCATATTGCGTAATTCCTTTCGTAAAAATGAAGTTTGCGTTATAATTATAACATGTTCGTTTCAAAATGTCACCTGTCAAAATTAAAAACACAAGAGAAATTCGCGCAGGTTTGCATTGAAATTTACTGGCAGATGTGCTAAAATCTTAAGTAGGGAATTATGAAGGCGCAGATTTACCCGCGCCCGTCAACACATATTTTAAGGAGGAAAAACTTATGAGCTACGCAGATGCAAAAGCCAAATACGCCCTTTTAGGCATTGACACCGATGCCGCCATTGAAAAATTAAAGAAGGTTCCGGTTGCCCTTCACTGCTGGCAGGGCGACGACGTTCGCGGCTTTGACACTGATCCCAACAAGCCCTTGACCGGCGGCATTCAGACCACCGGGAATTACCCGGGCCGCGCCAGAACGCCTGAAGAGCTGATGGCCGATATCGATAAGGTTATCGCCCTCGTTCCCGGCCAGGTGAAGATGAACCTGCACGCCTGCTATGCAATTTTCGACGAGGAAAACCCCTGGGTGGACCGCGACAAGCTTGAGCCCAAGCACTTTAAAAAGTGGGTGGATTATTGCAAAGCCCGCGGCCTTGGCTGCGACTTTAACCCCACCTTCTTCTCCCATCCCATGTGCGATCCTCTGACCCTGTCTTCCCCCAATGAGGAGACCCGCAAGTTCTGGATCGAGCACGGCAAGGCCTGCGTTCGCATTTCCCAGTATCTGGCGGACGAGCTCGGTCAGCCCTGCGTTATGAACATCTGGGCGGGCGACGGCTTTAAGGATATCCCTGCCGACCGCATCGGCCCCCGCGTTCGCTATAAGGAGTCCTTCGACGCCATCCTTTCCGAGCCCTTCGATAAGGAAAAGGTCTATCCGTGCGCTGAGAGCAAGGTCTTTGGTATCGGCGTAGAAAGCTACACCGTTGGCTCCGCAGAGTGGTGCTTAAAGTACGCTTCTTCCCGCGACGACTGCATCTCCCTCATGGACAATGGACACTATCATCCCACCGAGGTTGTTTCCGATAAGATTTCCTCCATTCTTGCCTACGACAAAAAGATGGCCCTGCATGTTACCCGCGGCGTCCGCTGGGACAGCGACCACGTGGTTCTGTTTGACGATGAGACCAAGGAGATCTGCAAGGAAATCGTCCGATGCGACGCCCTTGACAGAGTATTTATTGCCCTTGACTACTTCGACGCCTCCATCAACCGCGTATCCGCATGGGTCACCGGCTTCAGAAATCTCCAGAAGGCGCTTCTGTTCGCTCTCCTCGAGCCGAATCAGGAGCTTAAGAAGCTTCAGGACGAAGGCAACTGGACCAAGCTCATGGTCAAGATGGAAGAGCTCAAGACCATGCCCTTCGGCGAGATCTGGGACGAATACTGCCGCGTATGCGGAAAGCCCGCGGACGGCGAGTGGTTCAGCGAGATCGAAAAATACGAGGAAGAGATTCAGTCCAAACGCGTATAAGAAAAGAAAATCCGCCTTTCGGGCGGCTTGAGAATGAGACGGGGCTGCGTAAGCTTTCTGCTTACGCAGCCCCGTCAGTATTATACAAAAAACAGCAACCCATCAGCGCGCAGGAGGGGGACGTGGCATCAGTAACGGATGCGATTCTGGTATCCGGTCAGGAGATGCTCATGATACAGATGAGCGTCGTTTCCGGATGTTAATACGAGCGGAATGACATAGCCATTGACTTCTTTGAACTCGATTACCGTGAGCGAGGAATGAGTGAGACCGAAATGGACGGAAAACTGCGGATAGGGAATATCGAGCACGCAACTTAAGAAGGCTGCGCCGAAGCCTTCGTGCGCAAAGAGCGCGACTCGGTCCTCGTTGGGTCTTACGGCTTTATACAGATTTTTATCGCGCAGATGCTCGTATCCGAGCTCGAAAAAGAATTGATCGGCTTCGTTTTGAATGCGCTCAAGGCCTTTTTCAAGATGAAATTTTTCAATCTCGGGATGCGTGTACCATTTGTCGCCGAGCGCGCGGAGTTCGTTGCTCACAAAAAGCTGCGCGGTCGGGGGATTGCGAAACGCCCAGGTTCGACCGCCGTCGGGCTTGTCTACGCAAAGCTGATCCCACGCATGGGATTCGTTGCACCAGTCCAGCTTTGTAACCGGCTTTTTGCAGATTTCTGAGGTTGGAAGCGACGTCTGATAGGCGCGGGTCGAAGTGGATGCAAATATTTTATCGACGCCCTGAAGCGTAATGCGTCTGGCGACGGCCTCTGCCTGCCTTTGTCCAAGCGGGGTCAGTTGGTCGGGATCATAAATCGGATCGCCGTGGCGAACAAAATAGAAAAGCATGATACCGCTCCTTTTGTATATAAATCTGTTTTCATTATAGCGCGCGGAAAATGGATGTCAAGCGGAATCGGAAATGGAAGGATTTTAAAAAAGAATTGCGTTCTGTTTCAATATTGTGTATAATGATATCATATACTGGGACGGGTATGCGTTCAGAGTAACTTATTTTGATTCGGGAAGTGTAGCAAATGTACGAAAGAATCGGTAAACGATTGCTGATTCGGCTCATGAAGCTTGTAAATATGCTGGGAAGCGCGTATCTGTTCTGGAACGCGTGGCATTATTACTATTCGCCGCGTTTCAGAATCGGCCAGATCGGCTATGGCGAAATCCTGGTTATTCTGGTGTATTGCCTGATCCAGCTTCTTTTGAACAGAACCTATAATGCTTATGATATTGGAAGCTCAAAGACATGGCCGCTGTTTTATTCTTTATGTCTTGCAGACGGCGTGGGACTTGTGATTTATATTCTCATTATGTGGATCGGCTGGTGGGACATCCCGAACCCCTTCCCATTGATGGCCGTATTCGCAGCGCAGATTGTTTGGAACGCCGTGTGGAGCATCGCGGTCAACAAGCTCTATCTGCGCATTCACAAGCCCAAAAGAACAGCGATTATTTATAGAAGGTATCAGGAGCTGACAAAATTTCAGGAGATCAATAATTATAAGACGAAATTTCAGGTTGTAAGATATATCAAAAATCCGGAAAACCTGAAGGAGATCAAACAGGAGCTGAAGGGAATTCAGGCGGTATTCGTCATCGGCATAGATGCTACGCTTCGAAACGAACTGACTGAATATCTGCTCGATACGGGCATTGTCGGCTATTTTGTTCCTCATGTGGGCGACGTTATACTGGCGGGCGCGAGGAACATGCATCTTTTCAGCATTCCAACGATGTGCGTAAGCAGAGCGGAGCTTTCGCCGGAATACCTGTTGATGAAACGCGCGATGGATATTATCGTATCGGTGTGCGCGCTTTTTGTGCTGAGCCCGGTGATGGCGATTACTGCTATTGCCGTTAAATGCTGCGACGGAG
This sequence comes from Clostridiales bacterium, assembly GCA_015056255.1. Classification (GTDB taxonomy): domain Bacteria; phylum Bacillota; class Clostridia; order Christensenellales; family Aristaeellaceae; genus SFHK01. The sequence continues at coordinate 16,593 of SVGP01000025.1, forward strand.
GTCCGGTATTTTATAAGCAGGCACGGCTGACCAAGGACAGAAAGGTGTTCCAGATTTTGAAATTCAGAAGTATGTATGTGGACGCGGAAAAAGATGGCGTTGCCCGCCTTGCTTCCAGGGATGATGATCGCGTAACGCCTGTTGGACGCGTAATCCGCGCATGCAGAATCGACGAGCTTCCGCAGCTTTTCAATATCCTTGCAGGCAGCATGACGCTGGTGGGACCGCGTCCGGAAAGGCCGGAGATTGCGGAAGAATACGAAAAGGAAATGCCCTCCTTTGCACTAAGACTTCAGGTGAAGGCGGGCCTTACGGGGTATGCGCAGATTTACGGCAGATACAACACGCAGCCCTACGACAAATTGAAGATGGATTTACTGTACATCAATTCCATGTCCGTGGTTCAGGATATCCACCTGATGTTCAAAACGGTAAAAATCCTTTTCCTCAGAGACAGCACTCAGGGCGTAAGCCAGGGGCAGACGACTGCCGTCAGAGATTCGTGGAGAATGGATTCATAACCCATGATGAAGGAGGTGCGGAATATGGAGGCTTATTCTGTTCTGATGTCCGTCTATAGTAAGGAAAAGCCGGAATATTTTCGCGTTGCCATTCAAAGCATGATCGGCCAGACGGCGCAGGCGGATGAGTTTGTGATCGTTTGCGACGGCCCTTTGACGGAGGAACTGGATGAAGTTCTTTCGTGGGCGGAGGAGAAGCAGAAAGAAAAAATCAAAATTGTTCGGCTTCCTCAAAACGGCGGCCTTGGAAAAGCGCTCAACATGGGACTTATGGCATGCAAAAACGAGCTTGTTGCGCGCATGGATACGGACGATATTTCGCTTTCGGATCGGTGCGAAAAGCAGCTGAAAGCGTTTTCGGATCATCCGGAGGTATCCGTGATCAGTGGTGTTGCCGAGGAGTTTTATGAGGATGCAAACGAAATTACGGCCCGGCGCGTTCTGCCTTTAGATCATGAGGCGATTTACGAATTTGCAAAGAAACGAAATCCATTCAATCATCCGTGCGTGATGTTCAAAAAAAGCGCCGTTCAAAAAGCCGGCGGATATCAGGAAATGTATCGGTTGGAGGATTATTTTCTCTGGGTTCGCATGCTATTAAACGGCGAAAAAGGTTTGAATCTGAATGATACCCTTCTTAAAATGCGAACGGGCGCCGGCATGTATAAAAGAAGAGGCGGCTTAAAATACATTTCGGCGCAGATCGAACTGTTTTCCTATATGATGGAAAATGGAATGATCACGAGAATGCGGTTTTTGAAAAACGTGATTCTTCGAACGTTTTCGGGGCTTCTGCCCGGAAGTATCAGGCTTTTGCTTTTTAGAAAGCTTCTTCGCAAATAAAAAAGTCCTGCCAGAATGAATGGCAGGGCTTTTTAATTTATTTCCATGTCTTCTGTATTTCGTTATACATTCTGACCGTTCCGATATCCACGCATTCGCCGCCGTAGAGAAAGGCGCGAATCTCCTTTTTCTTATACAGCCATTCGGGAAAATGGCCGGGGGAATCTGGATTATTGCCTTCGTCTATGTATGTTTTGAAAAGCGGCAGGGTTTCGCGGGCGTAGATATATTCAGCGTAGGCGGCGATATCGGATTTGGGATGCGAGGGCTTTTCTTCAAGGCAGATAACGCGATTTGTCTCATCCAGCTCTAAAATTGCGTATCGCTTTCTTTCCTCGGGATCGTCGAGCTTTCCGGCGAGGAGAAGATCGCAGCCATGCTGCCTGAAATCGGCAAAGTAATCCGTCAGCGGCTCGGACAACAGATTATCGGAGGCAGCCACAAACAGATCGTCGTCGATGTGCGCTTTTTCAAGCACATACATGATGTCGCCGATCGCGCCCAGGCGATTGTCATTGGAGGTGGTTCCGTCGTTCCAGACGATGATTTTTTGTAAATATTTGCTCTGAATGTGTTCGGCCCAATCGGAAAGCTGCTGATAAAACTTTGCATTTGAGACGATGTGAATCTCGTCAATTTCCTTTTCTGATGCGAATGCATCGAATAGACGCTCCAGAATTGACTTTCCGCAAACAGTCAAAAGCGCTTTGGGCATATGTTCGGTTAAAGGATACAAGCGGGTCGCATATCCTGCGGCAAGTATAATCGCTTTCATAAACAAACCCTCCTTATTCCTCTATCCATTATATCAGCTTGAGCCTGCTTTGTCCATATTATGGATCGTTTATGAAGGAAAGAAGATTCTATGCTTTCTTTCTGCGCTTGGGCGGCGGAGAGGAGTAACCCTTGACGCGCGTGGCCTCCTTCATTTCAAGGCCGGTCATGTAATCGAGCTGTCGGGGTTCGAATTCCTCATGCTCTCTCTGGCGCGTCATGCAGGTGTAGTCCCATGTGGCGTCAAGCGCGTCCTCGCGCCACGGCCTTCTTTCCCACCAGTAGCCGCGGAAGGGATCACGCGTTTCGTTCATCCAGTTAAGAATTTCGTCGTGCAATTGGTCGCGGATGAATTCATAGTCGGGGTTGCTTATAAGGTTTTTCATCTCCGCGGGATCGTTCTCAAGGTCGTACAGTTCGTCCTCCGAAAGGAGATTGATGCACAGTTTGTATCTTCCTGTGATCGCACCGCGCATGGGCTGAAAGCCGCCGAAGCCGTCGTGATCGACCTCATACCGTCCGAATTCCACAAACACGGTTTCAGGCTCGTAGTCGGGGGCGAATATGCGTTTCAGGCTCCTGCCCTCCATCCATTTGCCTTCAGGCAGACCGAAAAAGTCCAGAAGCGTTGGCGTGATGTCGATGTGGCTGACGGGACAATCAAAAACCTCGCCGGCTTCTGTGTACCCGGGCCATCTCAACATAAAGGGAATGCGCGTGATTTCGTCATACAGGCACGGGCCTTTAGCGAACAGGCGATGGGAGGAAATGGCGTCTCCGTGATCGGAGGTGTAAAGGACAAAAGCGTTCCTTGCACATTCGTCGATTTTTTTGATTACGCGGCCAATTTCGCTGTCGATAAATGAATTACAGCCGAAAAAGTGCCTGAGCCCATCGCCTCCCAGCGTTTCCGGTGCGGGGGCATGAAGACGATCCTGCGCCCATGCTTTCTGATGGGAAGGTTTGTTTTCAAGCGTATCGTCCACGTTTTCGCTTCGTGGAAATTCAAAATCTCTGAATAGCTCGGGATAGGGTTTGGGGCACAGAGCCGGATCGTGCGGTTCGTCATAGGAAACGACGAGGAGGAAATCCTCGTTTTTGTATTTTTCGAGAAAATCGAGCGCCTTGTCGGTCACGCGCGCGCCAAAGGTGAATTCGCGTTTTACGCCTTCTTCGGTGTCTACGTTGTTTGCGTTTCGGCTGAACACGCGTTCCTCCTCCGTGAGCTCGGAAAGGTACGTTTTCATGTCGTACCAGTAGTTTGGATCCCACCCGTCCGGGCAGCGGCCGAGGCCGAAATAATCGCCGCCATCCAGATGCCATTTTCCGATAAACGCGCAGTGGACGCCCATGGGAGATAAGCGCTGGGCGACGGTTTTCACATTGTCGTAAAGGGCGACGCTGTTGGTCCAGCTGCCGTTGGAATGTGGATAAAGGCCGGTGAAGATTGCAGAGCGCGCCGGGCCGCAGACAGGCTGCGTGGTATAGGCCGTTTCAAATCGAAGCGCGGTTTCACTGAATGCGTCCAGACAGGGCGTGTGCATCTGGGGGTATTTATAGCAGCCGACCATGTCGTACCGCTGGGAATCGGTCATGATCACAATGGCTTGATTGGGCATGATGTCGCCTCCTGATCTGTTTGGATATACTGATTATATCAAATAAGGAAGCAAATTCGCAAGCGAGATTTATCACTTTGAGAAAATATATGAGTTTGACAGGAAAAAGTGAAAAATTCGAGATTACCTATTGACAAAATATGCATTTACCCTTATAATGTATCTTGCGCTTGGGGTTATAGCTCAGTTGGTCAGAGCGTTACGTTGACATCGTAAAGGTCGATGGTTCGAGCCCATTTAACCCCATCCTGTGAAACCCGTATTTCCGCGATGGAGATATGGGTTTTTTGTATATAAGAAAATTTTGAGCCATCTATATTCGTATGAGGGAGCTATGAACGGTAAAAGAAGAAAAACAAGGTTGCGGCTCAGCTCGTTTCAACTCATTATTTCAGGATTTTTGTTTGTCATCCTGTTGGGCGCTGTATTGCTCGCGCTGCCGATATCAAAGCAGGGCGGCGGGCGCACGGGCTTTATGGACGCGCTGTTCACGTCGGTATCAGCCGTATGCGTGACGGGATTGGTGGTTCAAGACACTGCAACCTACTGGTCCGGCTTTGGAGAGACTGTGATACTCACGCTCATTCAGATTGGCGGCTTGGGCGTTGTCACGGTGGCTGCGTCCTTTTCCATGCTTTCTGGGCGGAAAATCGGTCTTGCGCAAAGAAGCCTCATGCAGGACGCCATTTCTGCGCATCAGATCGGCGGCATCGTCAGGCTCACGGGCTTTGTATTAAGAACCGTCTTTCTCATCGAAGGCATAGGCGCGGCGCTGCTTGCAGTTCCGTTTATGAAGGAATTTGGCTTTGCAAAAGGATTGTGGTATGCTGTTTTTCATTCCATTTCGGCGTTTTGTAATGCCGGGTTTGATCTGATGGGTGAAAGCGGGCATTATTCCTCGCTTACCGCATGGTTCAGCAATCCGCTTGTGAATGTCACTGTGATGGCGCTGATCATCATCGGAGGCCTTGGTTTTCTTACGTGGGACGACGTGAAGGAAAAACGCTGGCGCGTGAAGCGGTATCGGCTCCAAAGCAAAATCATACTAGCCGTAAGTTTAATCCTGGTTGTCTTTCCTGCGCTTATATATTTTCTGATTGAATTCACTGCCGAGCGCTGGCCGGAGATGAGCGCAGGAGAAAGATGGATGGCAGCGCTTTTTCAGGCGGTTACACCGCGAACCGCGGGCTTTAACAGCGTGGATCTGACCCGCCTTTCAGAGGGCGGACTGTATCTGATGATTGCGCTTATGCTGGTCGGTGGTTCACCCGGTTCTACGGCGGGTGGCATTAAGACCACGACGGTTGCGGTTTTGGTATTTCTTTCGATATCGGTCTTCAAGCGTGAAGAGAGCGCGCGATGTTTCGGAAGGCGAATCGATTCCGATGTGACCTCAAGCGCGGCGTGCATTTTTTTATTGTATCTGTCCTTGGTGTTTGTTGCCTCTGTTTCAATCAGCTGGATAGAAGGCCTTCCGATGCTTGCATGCCTGTTTGAATCGGCCTCTGCCATTGCGACGGTCGGACTCTCGCTTGGGCTTACGCCGAACTTGTCGGTTGCTTCGAGGATCATTCTGATGGCGCTGATGTTCTTTGGGCGCGTGGGAGGACTTACGCTGATTTATGCGGCCAGCTTTGAAAGAAACACGTATTCCGCTGCGTTGCCAAAGGAGAAAATAGCCGTGGGCTGAAGGAGGTTTGTACATGAAATCGGTATTGCTGATCGGTCTTGGAAGATTCGGGCGCGAGGTTGCGCTGAACCTGAGCGAGCATCGCCACGAGATTATGGCGGTTGACGAGGTGGAGGAGCGCGTGAACGCGGTTTTGCCTTTTGTGGACAACGCGCTGATCGGAGATACGAAAAACGAGGAATTTCTTTTGAGTCTGGGCGTTGACAATTACGACCTTTGTATCGTGGCCATTGGCGAGGACTTTCAAAGTTCACTGGAAACGACGGCGCTTTTGAAGGAGCTGGGCGCAAATTACGTTGTCGCCCGTGCTTCAAGCGACGTACATGCCAAGTTTCTTTTGAAAAACGGTGCAGACGAGGTTGTGTTTCCGGAAAAGCAGCTGGGCAAATGGACAGCGATCCGCTTTGGATCGAAGCATGTGCGGGATTATATCGAAATGGACGATGAAAACGCGATTTTCGAGGTGTTTGTGCCGGAAAAATGGGTTGGCAAAAGCATTGGAAACATTGACATCCGAAAGAAATACAATATAAACATCCTTGGCATCAAAAAGCGTCAGAAGCTGAATGTTTCCATCAATGCGGACACCGTTTTTGAAAAGGACGATACGCTGCTCGTACTTGGAGAATACAAAAACGTTGAAAGATGCTTCCATATCGATTAGAAAGCAGACGAGGTTTTTGCGAGGTTGTTCCGCTAACAAAAAGCCGCTAAAATCCATCAAAACAGGGAAAACCCGTCTCCTACGGGAAGAAGTGTACTTCTTTCGCTGTAGGAGACGGGTTATTTTGTAATGAGAACTTTGTTAAGCTCGTAATGATTGGATTAAATACGGGTTTTAGAATAATTATATTAGACTATCTTAAGTGAGTATTCTGTTGACGGATTGTTGTATCTTTCCGATACGGTTGAAATGCAGGGAAAAATATGATAAAATAGCCATGTATGAAGATTTGGAGACAAAATATGAAAAAGGAATTACCAATTGTTGCACGGAAACTTAGAAAATGGATCGAAAAGATTGAAAAGCATGAGAAGTGGGGCTGGACCATACAGTTTGCCAAGTTCTCGATCGTGGGCGTGATCAATACGCTTATCGATCTTGCCGTATATTATTTCTGCCTGTATGTGCTTTCGTTTCATTATCAGGTATCCACGCTTTTCGGATTTCTCATAAGCGTTACCAACGCCTATCTTTTAAACGGCTTCTTTGTGTTCTCGGACGGACGGAAAAAAGCGCTTTCGGAGAATCTCAAAACGTACTTTAAAACCGTTGCGGGTTATGCAGGCACGTATCTTATCAGCGTATTTCTCATGTGGCTTTGGGTGGATGTGCTTCATATCCCAGAGGCGATTGCGCCGCTTTTAAGGCTTGTGATTACCGTGCCGCTTAACTACATTATCAATAAGTTCTGGACGTTCAAACGGAAAGAAAATGCATGAGGGGAACTTTTAACGCGTTCCATACGCCCAAAGAAAGTCAATATCGGTAAGGAGAAACAGTTATGCAACCAGCACAGAAGCTGAATCAGCTTTTAAAGGAAAATATCAGCCGCGTCATCGTTGGAAAACAGGACGTGATCGAGCTTATTTTGAATGCCATTCTTTGCGGTGGACATGTTTTGATTGAGGACGTTCCGGGCGTCGGCAAAACCACGCTTGCGTCCGCATTTGCAAAGTCACTCGCGCTTTCCTTTAAGCGTATTCAGTTTACTCCGGACGTTACGCCCAGCGACGTTACCGGCTACAACTTTATCGACTTTAAAACCGACAAGATGGAATACCGCGAGGGCGCGGTGTTTGCGCAGATGGTGCTCGCGGACGAAATCAACAGAACTTCGCCCAAGACTCAGTCTTCCCTGCTTGAAGTAATGGAGGAAGGACAGGTGACGCTGGACGGCGAAACGCATAAGCTGCCCGCGCCCTTTATCGTGCTTGCCACCCAGAACCCCGTTGACTTTGTGGGAACATATCCGCTTCCCGAAGCCCAGCTGGACCGCTTTTTCATGCGCGTTTCCATCGGCTATCCGACCGAGAGCGAGGAAACCGAGGTTCTCAATATGTACATGACCGGCGAAAAGCCGCTGAACACGCTGGAGCCTGTCTGCACGCGCGAGGATATTCTGCGCCTTCAGAAAATGGTGGGCGAGGTTCGCGTTTCCAAGGAAATGCGCGCTTACATTACGCAGATTGCGCAGGCCTCCAGAAACTACCGCGCGTTCTCACGCGGCATTTCCACCCGAGGCGCGATTTCGCTTATGCATTCCGCGCAGGCAGCGGCGATGCTTCAGGGACGTGATTACGTAACGCCCGAAGACATTAAGAAAATGGCGGGGCCCGTGCTTGCCCATCGCGTTGTGTTGAGCCCGGAAGCAAGGCTCGGCATGAAGGGCGCAACGGCGGATAAGGTGCTTGCGCGCCTTATTTCCGGCATTCAGGTACCCGTAAGGCTCAGGTGACAAAACTGTGACAGCAAGAACCATTCATTTTATTTTAATGATGGCGCTGATGGCGCTGGTAGCGCTGACGATTGGATCGTCAGCGCTGCTTCGCATAGCAGCGTGCATGTTGATTATGCTGATTCTTTCGTTTGTCAGCGCGGTCTGGGGTTTAGTAACGGCGAAGGTGTCGTTTACCGTTGACAGCAAGCGCGTTGTGCGCGGCGAAAGCGTAGGCTTCCACATGCAGGCGATGTACACGTCTCTGCTTCCGCTGGGCAGCCTCGTATTTGTGTCTGAAGACGGACGCGAGAGCGTGTTCGAAATGATGCCCTTTAAAAAACAGACGGTTACGGCTGCAAGGTCGTTTAAGCACAGGGGCGTTTACAGAATGGGCGAAGGACGGATTTATGTCTTTGACATGTTCGCCTTGTTTGCGCTTTCCAAAAAGGCGCCGGAAGCATCCGAAAGCATTGTGGTTGTGCCGAGAAAAATCGATTTTGAAGCGCCTGAGCTGAATAACGTTGAAATTGGTCCCGAAACGAGAAAGCGCTTTCAGGACGACGCGTCCGCGCCCTCCGGCGTTCGCGACTGGCGCGACGGCGATTCCTTAAAGCGCGTTCACTGGAAACTGACCATGAAGACGTTTGACCCGTCGCTTCGGAATTTAAGGCCGATGGTCAGAACCTATGACGAAGCGGCAAGGCCGGACACGGTGGTGCTTTGCGATCTGACGCGCATCGACGCCGTGGACGAATGGGTGAAATACGCTCAGGACGGCGTTTGCGAGGCGGCTTTTGCGGCTGTGTGCTCGCTGATTGAAAATGAAAACCGCGTTTTGATGGTGCTTCCCGGAAACAACCGAATGGAAATTGAAGGCGAAAACGCATTGGAGGAAGAGGAATTTTTAAAAGCTCTTGCGACTGCGGAATTTAACGCGGAGGAGCCGTTTGAACAGGCGATCTATGAAAATGCGCGCCATCCCGAAAGAACCGGCATGGTGATTGCGGTTACGGCGAAGATGACCATGCGCGTCGTGGATGCGCTGACGCGCATTGGAAAAATGACCGGCATCAGGATGATGGCGGTGTGGATTACCGACCAAAGACGCTCGGACACCGACGAACTGCTTTCGCGCCTTGAAGCTGCGGGCGTTCAGGCCAGATGCATCAATCCCTTTAAGGCTGGATAGAGATCTATGGAAATGAATAAAAACCGCTTTTTTTCATTACTGGGCGAAGTGATTGTCTCCGCCATGCTTTCTGCGGGGCTTACGATGCTTTCTGCCCAGTCGGCGGGAATCACCGTAAACGGCTATAAAGTATATCTTAGCGCCGGGCTTTGCGCCTTGGCGCTGTTTGGCTTGTCCTATTCGAGGGCTTCCGGCTGGATCACCCTTTTGATGATGGTTTTAGCGGGACTGATAAGCGTATTTTTTGGCTGGCATCCGATTGACGATTTCAAGGTGTTTCTGGACAATGTGTATATGGGCGGGTCGCTGAGCGCATACGCAGATGTGTTTTCGGTGCTCGCGCTCATTTTGCTGATGGCTGCATTTTATATCATGGCGCATCAAAGGGTAGGCGCGTATCTGATGCTGTTTGTGACGGTTGCGCTTTTGGGCATACTGTGGTTTTTTGGAGATATATCGACTTCCATTCACATTCTGCCCGTGATTCTTGCCTTGTCCGCCATGTTTTCCAAAACGGCGCGCTTCCGCTTTTCGTCATTAAGGCCGCTTCTGTCGCTTTCCCTGATCGCGGCAATTCTGGCGTGTACGCTGGTTCCGTCCGAGGGTGTTAAGGTGGACGCGCTTTCAGAATATGCGCAGAAAGCGCTTGCCTTCATGATCAGAACCTTTAATATCGACAACCATAATATGGAAGAAAGAAGAAGCTTCACCATTGCGGCCGACGGCTGGGCTTCGCACAAGGAGCTGATTGGCGGAAACGCGTATCCGTCCGAAAAAGAGCTTATGAAGGTGAAGGGCGAGGAAGGCGAGATCTATCTTCGCGGCGCACTCAGATATGTGTACAACAACAATGCCTGGGTGGACGAGAGCAACGAGAGCAAGGCCGGCAAAATCAAACGATATATGTTCAGCGGCTTTGAAAAGCTGATTTATAAAAGCGAATACGAACGCGCGATGGATCTGGACAAGCGTGGTTCCGATCAGTATTTTGAAAAAGCGACCATCGAAATCGAAATGCTGGACGACACGAATTTCTGGACGCTGTACACGCCCAACAGGGTAACGGATGTAAATGTATACACGGATGCATTTGTGTATTTTAACAACGTCGGCGAGATTTTCATCAATCGCCCGATGCGTTCAGGCGATAAATTCGAAATTGAATATGACAGGCTGAATGTGAATGGAGAAGACGCTTCCCAAATGATTGATTCGCTTGGAAGCCTGAAGGACGACGGATACAAAAATGCAGCGGTTTTAAACAAAAGCCTTCCGGATAATATTGATAACAGTGTTTTTGAAACGACCTACCGCATTACGCAAAACGCCGAAACGCCCTATGAAAAGGCGCTTGCCATTCAGAATTATCTGAAGGCGAACGGAACCTATTCCCTCGAAAGCGGCTATCCGTATGATGGGGAAGACGCGGTGTCGTTCTTTTTAAACGAAGGCATGAAGGGCTACTGCGTGCATTTTGCATCCGCCATGACGGTGATGGCCAGAATTGCAGGTCTGCCCGCAAGGTATGTGGAGGGTTATCTTTGCTCCATTGATGAAAGCGGAGAGGCGATTGTTACCGGCCTTGACGCGCATGCGTGGACGGAGGTCTACTTAAACGGCTTTGGCTGGATGACCTTTGACGCAACGCCGCCGGAGAGAGACGACGAAAGTGATGAAAATAATGATGGAAGCGGAAATGAAAATTCGCCGGACAACGCAGATACAACCCACACGGACGACGAAACGGGTGATATGCCTGATGATGAATTGAATTCCGCGCCCACACCCACGCCGACGCCCGAACCCACGCCTTCGTCAACGCCCGAAGCGGACGATGTGCCTGATGTTGACGACGGCGCATGGCTCAATGATCCAACGCCCACGCCTACGCCTCCGCCGAACACAGGCAGTAATCAGAGCGGGGACGATCCCGATACGCCGCCCGATCAGAATGGCGGAAATTCCACGAACGATCAGGATAAGAACAGTTTTTGGAAAATCATGTTCCTGATTCTTTTTGCAATCCTTGCGCTTATGGCCTATGCTTATCTGCGCCTTATGCGCACGTCGCCCGTATATGTGGCGAAAAAGGAAAAGAATCCTGAAGATATGCTCATGTACTGGTATCGCGCAATGCTTACGCAGCTTGATGTGATGCGCGTCCATTATGAAGCGGGTGAAACGCCTGTGGCGTTCGCCAGACGCGCGTTGGAGCGGCGTGCCGCAAACGAGGAATTCGTGCGCTTTTCTTTGATTGTTTCCATGCGCCGCTATTCGGAAACCGAGGCTTCGAAGGAAGACTTTTCGCTTGCTGAAAGCGCATATCTGGGCATTAGCCATCTGATGCGCATGCCTGCAAAATTCAGATGGGCGGTAAGACGCATTCTGCGCGGCATTGGACGCGTGAATCAGATTCCGTAGTATTTACAACAGCAGTAAAAAGTGCTATAATAAACCGATTGACATTTCATTGGGAGATTTATATTCATGGAAAGAATGTTTGAGTTTATAAAGAAGGTTCTTGCCGGGTCGAACGAGGCCGAGGTCAAGAAGCTTATGAAGATTGCCGACAAGGTGGACGCGCTGGAAGAGAAGATGAAGGCGCTTTCCGATACAGACCTTAGAAATCAGACCGCGCTTTTCAGAGAGCGCCTGAATAAGGGCGAGACGCTGGACGAACTGATGCCGGAGGCTTTTGCTGCCGTCCGCGAAGCGGCCAGACGCGTGCTGGGTCAGCGAGCGTTCCGCGTGCAGCTTGTGGGCGCAGCCGTCATGCATCAGGGCAGAATCGCTGAGATGAGAACCGGCGAAGGAAAAACCCTGACCGCCGCCATTGCCGCATATCTGAATGCGCTTCCCGGAAAGGGCGTTCACGTCGTTACCGTAAACGATTACCTCGCCAAATACCACTCTGAGTGGATGGGCAAGGTGTATCGCTTTATGGGCCTTACTGTTGGCCTTATTCTGCACGACATGGAGCCCCACGAGCGTCAGGCGGCGTATAACGCCGACATTACCTATGCAACCAACAACGAACTTGGTTTTGATTACTTAAGAGACAATATGGTTGTTCAGAAGGAGCGCATGGTTCAGCGTCCTTTGAATTTCGCCATCGTCGACGAAGTCGACTCCATTTTAATCGACGAAGCCAGAACCCCGCTCATCATTTCCGGCGAAGGCGACAAATCCACCGAGCTTTATCAGCTGGCGGATCGGTTTGTCTCCCGCCTTCGCGAGGGCGAGGACAATGACTATGTGCGCGACGAGAAGGAAAAGACCATCATTTTAACCGAGGAAGGCGTTCGAAAGGCCGAGGCGGCGTTCAATATTGAAAACCTGACCGATTCCCAGAACACGGAGCTTCATCACCACATTCTGGCCGCGCTCCGCGCCAACGTTCTTATGAAAAGGGACGTTGACTATGTGGTCAAGGATGGCCAGGTGGTCATCGTCGATGAATTCACGGGCCGCCTCATGACTGGTCGCCGCTATTCCGACGGCCTCCATCAGGCGATTGAAGCCAAGGAGCACGTGAAGGTCGAGCGCGAAAGCAAAACGCTTGCGACCATCACCTTCCAGAACTATTTCCGCATGTACAAAAAGATCTCCGGCATGACGGGTACTGCCAAGACCGAAGAGGACGAGTTCAGGGGCATTTACAGGCTCGACGTCGTCACCATTCCCACCAACCGTCCGATGATCCGAAAGGACTTGAACGACGCCATCTATACGACCGTGAAGGGCAAGTTTGAAGCGGTTGCCGACGAGGTTGAAAAGCGTCATGCCACGGGCCAGCCGGTTCTGGTCGGTACGGTTTCGGTTGAAAAGAGCGAATATGTCAGTAAGCTTCTTGAAAGACGCGGCGTAAAGCACGTGGTTTTGAACGCCAAGTTCCACGACCGCGAAGCCGAAATCGTTGCGCAGGCCGGTAAGAAGGGCGCGGTTACCATTTCCACCAACATGGCCGGACGCGGTACCGATATTCTTCTGGGCGGAAACGCTGAGTTTATGGCAAAGCACGAAATGCGCCGGCGCGATTACACCGATGAAATCATCGAAGAAGCGGTTGGCCACAACGAAAACGTGCCGGACGAGGTCAAGGAAGCCAGAAAACTTTACAGGGAGCTGTACGCGCAGTTTGCCAAGGAAACCGAAAAGGAGCACGAGGAAGTCATCAAGCTTGGCGGCCTTCACATCATCGGCACCGAGCGCCACGAGTCCCGCCGCATCGACAACCAGTTAAGAGGCCGCGCGGGTCGTCAGGGCGATCCCGGCTCCAGCCAGTTCTTCATTTCCCTGCAGGACGATCTGATGCGCCTGTTTGGCTCCGACCGCATTCAGCCGATGATTCAGAAGCTGGGCCTGGGCGAGAGCGACAAAATCGAATACGGTATTCTTTCCAAGCAGATTGAAAATTCTCAAAAGCGCGTGGAAGGCAGAAACTACGAAATCCGCAAAAGCGTACTTCAGTACGACGACGTTATGAACCAGCAGCGCAATCTCATTTATGAGCAGAGACGCGAGGTGCTCGAGGGCGGCGACATGAAAAAGCGCATTGACGATATGCGCGAAACGCTCATTACCGAAGCCGTCGAGCGTCACATTGCGGAAAATGCGCCTCACGCCGATTGGGACGTAAAGGGTCTTGCGGAATACCTCGAGCGCATCTGCTTAAGAAGCGGAGACGTTGCGGCTGTTTATGCCGAAGACACGAAGATGAGCCGCGAGAAATTCAAGGAAGCGCTTATTCAAAAGAGCCTTGAAGTCTATGCCCGCCGCGAGGATGAAATCGCACTGGCAGGCTTTGACATGCGCGAGGTTGAGCGTACGTTCCTTCTGATGAGCGTAGACAGAAGATGGATGGATCATATCGACGCGATGGATCAGCTGCGAGAGGGCATCGGCCTCAGAGCCTACGGTCAGCGTCAGCCCATCGTCGAATATCAGCACGAGGGCTACGATATGTTCGAAGAAATGGTCCGCCTGATTCAGGAGGATACGTTAAGAAGACTGTATACCGCGATCATCACGCGTCCCCCGGAGCGCAAGGAAGTAGCCAAGAACATCGTTGTAAATCACGATGCTTCCGTTCCCAAGCGTCCCGTAAAAACTGACAAAAAGGCCGGCAGAAACGATCCCTGCCCCTGCGGAAGCGGCAAAAAATATAAGGAATGCTGCGGCAGAAACGCTTGACAGAACCCGGACGAAAAACATGAGGGGAGCCAAAATGTATGTATGAATCCGAAGTCTTTCGTCAGGAGTTGACGAGCCTTCAGGCGATGCTGGAGGAAACAGGAAAATCCTTAAATATCGAGCATCTCAAAGAACAGCTGATCGAGTACCAGGAGGATATGGCTTCGCCCGGCTTCTGGGATGATATCGAGCGCGCGCAGAAGATCAATCAGCGCGCCAGCAGCACAGAAAACAGAATCAATCATTACAAATCCCTCTGCGCTCGCGTAGAGGATATCGACGTCATGATGGAGCTGGCCGAGGAAGAGGGCGGCGACGACATGGCGGGCGAGATCGGCGAGGAGCTTAAAAAGCTTCGGGAAGAACTCGAAGCGTTAAAGCTCACAACGCTTCTGACCGGCGAATACGACAACTGCGACTGCATTTTATCGCTCCATGCTGGCGCGGGCGGAACCGAAGCGCAGGACTGGACGCAGATGCTTTACAGAATGTATACGCGTTTTGGCGAGCGCATGGGCTTTAATGTACGTGAGCTTGACATGCTGGAGGGCGACGAAGCGGGCATCAAGAGCGTAACGTGGGAAGTTTCCGGCGAATACGCCTACGGCTTTATGAAGAGCGAGCGCGGCGTACATCGCCTGGTTCGCATCTCTCCCTTCGACTCCGCCGCCAGAAGACACACCTCCTTTACCTCTCTGGACGTTGCGCCCGTCATCGAAGATAACGGCGAGATTGTGATCGACAACGACGATCTTCGAATCGACACCTATCGCTCCTCCGGTAAGGGCGGTCAGCACGTTAACCGTACCGACTCCGCCGTTCGCATCACCCACCTGCCCACCGGCATCGTCGTTCAGTGTCAGAATGAAAGAAGCCAGCTTCAGAACAAGGAAACCTGCTTCAGAATGCTGAGGGCGCGTCTTGCTGAGCTTCAGGAGCAGAAGAGACAGGAGCTGATGGGCGAGGTTAAGGGCGAGCTTAAGAAGATCGAGTGGGGCAGCCAGATCCGCTCCTATGTTTTCCAGCCCTACACGATGGTCAAGGATCACAGAACGGGCTACGAGATGGGCAACATCGGCGAAGTCATGGACGGCGACCTTGAAGGCTTTGTAACGGCGTATCTTCAGAAGCTGTAATAGACGGGGAGAGAACAAAAATATGCTTTCTGACCGGAACAGTGCAAAAGATGCATTCAGTTCATCCGGAATTACAAAGCACAAAAGGCAATGCCTCTGCTTGAAAAAAGCGGGGGAGATCAGCGTTTTTCTCCTTATGTATATATCCCTCTTTTTGAGCGCGCTGGCGATTTCCGTCGTCATGTGCGCTCAAAACAGCGATTTGTATTTTCGCATTCAGGAAAGGTGCTTGATTTTCGAGGGCGGACAGGCCGAAGATAAAGAAGCGGTTCAGCGCATGAATCGCGCAATTGTGGATTTTTTGTCCGGAAAAGCAGAGAAAATCGACGGCGTATCCGAACGCGCGGGCGCTCACATGCAGGACGTTAAACGGATTTTTGATTTTGTAAAGGCGACTTTATTTTTGCTGATTTTGTTTTCTGTATGTGTTCTTTATGAAAAAAGGTTTGCAAATCCCAAAGGAATTTGGCTCCTCAGCCTTGCGCCCATTCTGCTGTCGCTTGCGCTTTTGCTGGCGTTTGCCTTTTCGGATTTCACCGAGCTTTTTACCCGCTTTCACGAAATCGCATTCACCAATGACCTGTGGCTTTTGAATCCGGCGGAGGATTTGCTGATCCGATGCCTGCCGGAACAATTTTTCTTTGAAATGGCTCTGATCGCTTTTGGTATCGGCATAGCACTTTACGGGCTGATGGCGGTTTGCGCCATTACGATTATCAACAAATTCGGGAGAAGAGATACTCAATGACCTATATGGAACGCGCCCGCAAAAAGGCGCAGGCGCTGATTGAAAAGGGAAGCGCCGTCATTCTTTCCGTGGAATCCTCCTGCGACGAAACGGCGATTGCCATCGTTAAAAACGGGCGCGAGGTGCTTTCGGGAGAGATTGCCTCTCAGGTGGACACGCATGCGCTGTACGGCGGCGTAGTGCCTGAGATTGCCAGCCGCATGCATGTGGAGGCGCTGGATCCGCTTCTGGATCGGGCGCTTGAAAAGGCGGAACTTACGCTTGAGGACATTGATGCGATTGCCGTCACCTACGGCCCGGGGCTGGTTGGCGCGCTGTTGACCGGCGTCAGCTGGGCCAAGGCGATTGCATATGCGCTTGATAAACCGCTGGTGGGCGTGAACCACATCGAGGGGCATGTAAGCGCGAACTTCGTCGCGCATCCGGAATTGGAGCCGCCGTTTGTGTGCCTTGTCGCCTCCGGAGGTCACAGCCATATCGTGCGCGTGGACGAATACGGCTCGTATTCCATGATCGGAAAGACGACCGACGACGCGGCGGGCGAGGCGTTTGACAAGGTGGCAAGAGTGCTTGAAATTCCGTATCCGGGCGGTCCGCTTCTGGATAAGCTTGCGGAGACGGGCGACGATACCGCCTATAAATTTCCGAAAATCAAAACGGAGGGCAAGTACGATTTTTCCTTCAGCGGCTTAAAGACTGCCGTCGTCAATCAGGCGCACACGCTCAGGATGAAGGGCGAAAAGATCGATGCGGCCAATTGGGCGGCGTCGTTTCGAAAGGCCGTCGTGGATGCGCTCGTGGACAAAACGCTGATGGCGGCAAAGGATACCGGCACAAAGACAGTTGCGCTTGCAGGCGGCGTTGCTTCCAACATGCGTTTAAGGCGAGATCTTAAGGCGAAGGGTGAAAAAATGGGCATGTCCATTTACATGCCGCCGCCTGTTCTGTGCACGGACAATGCGGTCATGATCGGATCGGCTGCGTTTTACAGGCTCATGAAGGGTGAAATTGTAGATCTGGATCTGAATGCACAGCCGTCAATCCGGTTGATTGATAACAAATAAGAAAAAAGGTGAATGCGCGAAAATGCGCATTTGCCTTTTTTTTATAAAGAAAACATATAATCGTGAAAAATGAATGCATAAATGACGAAAAAAGGCCATTTCTATGCAAAGAGTGTGTGTTCTTTCTGAATATGCGTGAAAACGCCTAGCGCATGGCCTGTCAAGGTGTGAGGAACGAAATATTTGTAATAAATCCGTAATATATTGCGACTTTGTGGTTTTTTCATCAAACACTCGTTCGCTTGTGGATAACTTGGGTATGTGTGGACAAAACATGCACAAACTTGTGGATAACTTCGGTTATCCCGGGGGGTAATCCACAAAAAATGGGGGAGAGGTTGTGGATAATGTGGAAAAAACCTGTGGAAATTATTTTGACGGAATTTGCATAAAAATATGACAATACAACAAATGTTTCGAGATGTGATAATTTTATTAAATGTGTGACAGAACGCAATTTCTCTGGTATACTATAGGTAAGTCTATGTTTTAATGGGAGGAACGAGCACGTGAAAAAGTATTATCTTGGCTTTGATTTCGGCGCTTCCAGCGGACGCGCGATTTTAGGCATTCTGGATATTGATGAGGTAACCGGCAAGAAGAATCTCGACCTTGAAGAAGTGTATCGCTTCCCGAACGAAGCGGTCAGAGAAGGTAACGTTTTAAGATGGGAAACCGAGCGCCTGTTTAACGAAATGAAGACGGGCATCACCCTCGTTGCCGAGAAGGGCATCCACATCGAATCCATCGGCATCGACACTTGGGGCGTGGATTTCGGCATCATTGACGAGAAAGGCGACATCGTGTTCCGTCCCGTTTCCTACAGAGACGACCGCACCATCGGCATGATGGAGGAAGCGTTCAAGAAAATGGGCAAGACCGAAATTTTTGAAAACACCGGCCTTGCATTCCTTCAGTTCAATACCCTTTATCAGCTGATCGCGATGAAAAACGATCCTGAAGCCGCCAAATATCTCGACGAAAAGAACACCCTTCTTTTCATGCCCGACCTTTTCGCCTACTATTTGACCGGCGCAGTCGGCACCGAATACACCATCGCTTCCACCAGTCAGATGATCGATCCTTCCGTTCGCACCTGGTCCAAGAAGGTGCTTGACGCGTTCGGTCTGCCCGAGGGCCTGTTTGCACCCATCCAGCAGCCCGGCGAGATCAGGGGCTATTTAAAAAAGGAAATCTGCCCCGCTATCGATTACGACGTACCTGTTGTAGCTGTCGCTTCCCACGATACCGCATCCGCAGTCGCCGCGGTTCCCGCGCGCGAGGGCGAAAAGTTCGCCTATCTTTCCAGCGGCACCTGGTCGCTTCTGGGCGTTGAAACGCCCACGCCCGTCTGCACCGAGGGCGTTATGAACGCTAACTTCTCAAACGAAGGCGGCTTGAACGGCACCACGCGCCTTCTTAAAAACATCATGGGCCTTTGGATCATTCAGGAGTGCAGAAAGCAGTTCAACATTGAGCGCGAAAAGGAAGGCCTTGAAAAGCTGAGCTTTGCAGACATCGTATGCGAGGTTGAAAAGATGTCCAAGCCCGTTGACGCGGTTATCGACGTTGACGACAATGAATTCTTTGCGCCCGACGGTATGGTGGACAGAATCGAAGCGTATGTGAAAAAGCACTATGGCAAGGATGTTTGCCCCTGTGAGCGCGTAGGCCAGATCGCGGACATCGTTTACAAGGGACTGGCGCTTAAATACCGCTGGGGCATTGAGACGCTTGAAAAGATCACGGGCGACAAGATTGACGCGCTCTACATCGTCGGCGGCGGCGGAAAGAACGAGCTTCTGAACGCCTACACCGCGTCCGCCCTTAAGCGCCCCGTCAGAATCGGCGCATCCGAAGGCACGGTTATCGGAAACCTTCTGGTTCAAGCCATGGCGACCAAGGATGTAAAGGACATCTGGGAGCTTCGAAAGATCGTCGCCGATTCCTTTGGCAGCAAGACCTATGAATTTGATCCCGCCGAAAGTGAAAAGTGGGACAAGGCGTACCTTGACCTTAAGAAACTGATTGGAGAATAAAGATACATGTTCGAAATCCGTGAAAGCGTATTTGCGCACGGCCAGCTTCCGGGTGCGCTCGAGCTTGCGCTTGTGGGCGACAGCGTGTATGACCTTTATGTGAGAAGCCATCTCGTATTAAAAGGTGGGCGCGTTAAGGATATTCACAAAAACGCCGTAAAGCACGTAAACGCCCACGCGCAGGCAATGGCGCTCGATAAGATTGAAGAAGAACTCACGGAAGAAGAAGCGGGCATCGTCCGCAGAGCCAGAAACGCAAAGCAGACGCCCACGAAAAACGCCGACGCCGGGGATTACCACAAGGCGACGGCGCTTGAGTCTCTGCTTGGATATCTGTATCTTACAGGGCAAAAGGAGCGGCTTGACCGCTTCTTGGCCCTTTGCACAAACATGGAAGGATGATCGGGCAAAATGGCATACGATCGAAAGGACTTTGGACAAAGGCGTGAAAGCATGCCCTACCACGGAAACCATTCCGGAAAACGGGTAGAGGGCAGAAAAAGCGCCGACTGGACGGGCACTGCCCAGCGCAATTACGGAAAAAACGAAGAAAATACACCTTTTGAGGCGGACCCCAAAAAGAGAGCGGCAAGGCCCGCGCGTTTTGAAAGGGAAGAAACCGAGCTTCCCGAAAACTTGCTCGTCGGCAGAAACCCCATCCGCGAGGCCCTGAAGGCCGGACGTCCCATGGAAAAGCTGCTTGTTATGAAGGGCGATCTTTCCGGCGCAGCCAAGGATATCGTTCAGATGGCAAAGAACATGGGCATTGTGGTTCAGGAGGTTGAAAAGGTGCGCCTGGATCAGGTGTATCCGAACCATCAGGGGCTTTTAGCCTACGTTTCCATGGCTTCCTATTCCACGATGGAGGAGATCTACGAAGCGATTGAAGAAAAGGGCGAGGACGCGTTTCTCGTGGTTCTGGACGGCATTACCGATCCTCACAATCTGGGCGCGATCATCAGAAGCGCGGAATGCGCCGGCGCACACGGCGTTATCGTATCCGAAAGAAGAAGCGCGGGGCTCAATCCCGCTTGCGTGAAAGCGGCGGCAGGCGCGCTTGAATATATGAAGGTTGCCAGAGTCACCAACATCACGCGCACCATTGAGGATATGAAGGAAAGGGGCGTCTGGGTGTACGCCGCCGATATGGACGGAACCGATCTTTATGCGGCTGATCTGAAGGGCCCGATCGCCATCGTCATCGGCGCTGAGGGAGAGGGCGTTTCAAAGCTCGTCAGAAAGACCTGCGACGGCGCAATCACCATTCCTATGAGCGGCCACATCAATTCCTTAAACGCCTCCGTTGCAGCCGGCATCATCCTTTTTGAAACCGCAAAGGCGAGAAGGAATTAATATCGATTCAAATAGTCTCCCTTGAGGAGGATACGCATGTACGAAAACTATCTGAACATGCCCGATGAGGAAGTTGTTAAAATCGCGCAGACGAACGACAATCCTGCGCTTGAATATCTTTTGAACAAGTACAAAAATTTCGTCCGTTCAAAGGCAAGGAGCTATTTTCTGATCGGCGCAGATCATGAGGACATTGTTCAGGAGGGAATGATCGGCCTGTATAAAGCAATCCGCGATTACAAAGAGGACAGGCAGTCCTCCTTCCGCGCGTTTGCAGAACTGTGCATCACCCGCCAGATCATCACCGCCATCAAAACCGCCACCCGCCAAAAGCACATTCCCTTAAACAGCTATGTGTCTTTGGACAAGCCCATGTTTGACGAAAAAAGCGAAAGAACGCTGCTTGACACCATTACAGAGGACAACTTCTCAAACCCCGAGGCCATGGTGATTTCCAAGGAAGACCTTTCCGTCATCGAGGGCAAAATCGGCGAAATGCTTTCCGACCTTGAAAAGGATGTGCTGATCAAGTACATGGAGGGCAAAAGCTATCAGGAGATCAGCGAAGAGCTTGACAGGCATGTAAAGAGCATTGACAATGCGCTTCAGCGGGTGAAACGCAAACTTCAGAAGTATTTGGATGCAAAATAGCGCCTGTTCTTCAGAAAATAACACATAATTGACGGAATCGTACGCATAATACTGATTGACAAATGATGTATGCTTTAGTACAATAAGTATGATTAGGCGTGGGTATGCGGGTGTAGCTCAATGGTAGAGCTCCAGCTTCCCAAGCTGATCACGTGGGTTCGATTCCCATCACCCGCTCCACAAAAAATACTTAACTTGGAGGACTGACTGACAATGGGCAAGGCAAAATTTGAGCGCACTAAGCCGCACGTAAACATCGGAACCATCGGCCACGTTGACCACGGCAAGACCACTCTTACCGCTGCGATCACCATGACCCTTTCTCAGCTTGGCCAGGCT
>SVGP01000049.1 GCA_015056255.1 Clostridiales bacterium
CTTATTAACCGAGCCTATACGCTCCGAAAAGCGTATCTCTTAGAGGGCGACCCAAGAGCTAATGTGTAAACCATGTTGTTGCACATTTTGTAAACCATGTTGCTCTTGACACAAGCCCCCGCCCTACGGTATGCGTTATTTTTCTTATAGGGCGGGGGCTTGCTCCCACCGGATAACGATTGATTTTCTAATTTCAGCAGTTAAGGGACAGGAACAAGCCAAACGCTTCGTTTTCATTGCAGGGGAGGCTTTTCGCCTCCCGCTGCTCAATCGATTGGAAAATGCTTAGTTCTGGGGAACGGCGATGCCGAGCTTTGCGCAAAGGTCGTTATTGTATGCGACGGTGGGGGTCAGGGTCTTGATGGCCATATCGGCGGGCTTTTTGCCGTTTAAGAGAATTTCGGCAGCCATGTTGCCGGTTTCATAGCCCAGCTGGTAGTAGTCGATGGCGAGCGCGGCATAGCATACGTTTCCGCCGTAGCTGGTATAGATGGGAACGTTTTTCTCCTGGCAAATGGTTCCGACGATTGCGTCGTTGGCGGCAACGGTGTTGTCGGAGGGAACGTAAACCGCTTTGCACTCGGAGGCCATGGCAGTGGTTATGGCCTGAAGCTCGGTGGTTTCGGAGAAGGTGTAGGCCTTTACGACGATGCCCTTTTCTTCGAACAGCGCCTTTACGGCTTCATACTGGATGAGGGAGTTGGATTCGTTGGTGCAGTAAAGAACGCCCACCTGATCGCCGGATACGAGGCTGAGGGTGTCGATCATCATCTGCGCCTGCTCCTTGAAGGGAACTGCGTCGGAGGTGCCGGTCACGTTTGCGGGGATTTTACCGGCGAAGGTGTCGGCGTAATCGGTGACGGAGGTGCCGAGTACGGGGATTTTGGTGGTTGCATTGGCGGCAGCCAGAAGAGCGGGGGTGGCGTTTGCCATGATGAGGTCAACCTTCTTTGCGGTGAAGGCGTTGATGACGGTGGTGCAAAGGTTGGCTTCGCCCGCAACCTGCGTGTCGAATTTTACTTCCTTGCCGGCGTCCTTCATTTTGGCGGTTAATGCATCGATAAAGCCCTGTGTCGCTTTGTCGAGGGATTCGTGTACCATGAGCTGGCAGATGCCGACATTGTAAACGTCGTCTTTTCCGCAGCCGGTGAGGGAAAGGGACAGGGTCAGAAGCATAACGGCGAGGATGATGGATACGATTTTTTTCATTTGGGGAAGCCTCCTTTATAAATATCAATTTAATCCCGATGAATGGGAATAAATGCTATAAAAAAGTCCCTGCTGCGTGCAGGGACGAAAATATCGCGATACCACTCTGCTTTCATACCGACCTCGCAGTCGGAACCTTTGTAGGCTTAAAAGTCTTAGCGATGTAACGGTCGCACCCGTTGCGCCTACTGAATTCGTTTCAGCGCACCGCTCGCGGAGGGAACTTCACACGGGACCTCTGCCAATGCCTTGCACCAACCGGCACTTCTCTTGGGCGTCGTTCCAGGCTACTCTTTCCGCTCAAACGCATTTGAATATGCATTGTCTTCTTCAAGACGCGCTTATTATACATCAACATATCCGGGATTGCAAATTCATAATTTCCATAGTATAATAAGAAAAACTTATGATAATAAAGAAGGCGAAGAAATGAACCTCAACCAGCTGCGCTATTTTGTGTCGGTGGCCGAAAGTCAGAGCTTTACCAAGGCTGCGATCAATCACTATATTTCTCAGACCGCAATCACCCAGCAGATCCACGCCCTTGAAGAAAACGTCGGCGCAAAGCTCTTCGACCGAAACAGCAGACCTGTGTCGCTCACGCCTGCAGGCAAGGTGTTTTTAAAGGAAGCCCGCGAAATCCTCGGACGCGTGGAGGGCGCGCTTCAGAAAACGCGCGACGCTTCCACAGGCCTCGAAGGCGAAATGCGCCTTGGCTACACCAAGGGCTATGAGCACAGCGACCTTCCGAAATATTTGAGAACCTTCCATCAGGAATATCCGAACGTGCTCATTTCCTGCTACCGTCTGGACACTGACCAATTGGCAACGGGCCTCATTGCAGGCGAGTACGACGTCATTTTCACGTGGGACAGCACAAACCTTCGCAAGGAAGACAAAATCCAGCTGAAGGTGGTCGAGCATGTTCCGCTGCGCGTGGCCTTGTACGCCAATCATCCGCTGGCCAGAAAAAAGGAGCTTACGCGAAAGGATTTGAAGCAGGAAAGCATCCTCTTCATGTCTCCCTCGGGCACCGGCGATTCCTTCGGCGACGCCTATTACATCCGTCTCTATCAGGAGGCCGGGTATCATCCGAACATCCTGTTACGATCAAACGACATGGAAAGCATCCTCATGATGGTCGCAGCCGAGGAGGGCATATCAATTGTCCCGGAATACTCCCATCCCTGGGATGTCGGCACCGAAAACGTGGTGTTTGTCCCCCTGTCCGGCGAAGGTGAAACAGAAGAAATTCTGATCGCCTGGCGAAAAAACGACGAAAACCCCGCGCTCATGCGGTTTATTCAGACACTGCCGGAAGGATAGGATGGCATAGTATTTCAATATAGGGTTAGAAAAATGAACGCGGGCGATCAATGATCGCCCCTACATGTAGTGTTTTTAATAACAAAATGTAGGGGCGTGCATTGCACGCCCGCGCTAACTTTATTTACTTCGATAATTTCTTTTAAATCGCCTTCAGATCCTCAATAAGCTTATCCACATTCTCTTCCTTCGTGGCCCAGCTGGTGCAGATGCGAATGGCGGTGTGATCGTCGTCCACCTTTGCCCATGTTGAGAAGGTGTATTTTTCCCTGAGTTTTTCGAGGGCTTTGTTTTCAAAGACGGGGAAGAGCTGGTTGGTGGGGGAGGGAACGAGGAAGGGGATGTTTTTTTCAATCAGTGTATTTCTGATTTTTTCGGAAAGCTTTATGGCGTGGGCGCTGATTTCAAAATAGAGGTTGTCGGTAAAAAGCGCCTTGAACTGAACGCCCAGAAGCCTTCCTTTTGCCAGCATGCCGCCCTTTTGCTTGATGAGGTAGCGGAAATCGCGCTTTAAGGCAGGATGCATGATCACGACGGCTTCTCCGAACAGCGCGCCGACCTTGGTGCCGCCGATGTAGAATACGTCGGTTAAGCGGGCAAGATCCTGAAGAGTGACGTCCGTACCCGGAGTCATGAGGCCGTAGCCGAGGCGCGCGCCGTCGACAAACAGATAAAGGCCTTTTTCTTTGCACGTTTCGGAAATTTCGGTCAGCTCCTTAAGCGTGTACAGCGTTCCAAACTCCGTGGGATGGGAAATGTACACCATGCCGGGCTGCACCATGTGCTCAAAGGATGCGTCCGCAAAGTGCTGATCCACATAATCCGCGATCTGCTTTGCGGCTATTTTGCCGTTTTCGGAAGGAAGAGAAATGCACTTGTGACCCGTCGCCTCGACTGCGCCGGTTTCATGGACAGCGATGTGGCCGGTGTCTGCGCACAGCGCACCCTGATGTGCGCGAAGGGCGGAAGCGATTACCGTCAGGTTGGCCTGTGTGCCGCCGACTAAGAAATGCACGTCCGCGTTTTCGTTTCCAACGGCGTTTTTGATAAGCCTTCGTGCGTCTGCGCAGATTTCATCCTCGCTGTAGCCGCAGTGCTGTTCAAGGTTGGTGGCGATAAGCGCTTCCATAATTTTCGGATGCGCACCCTCCAGATAGTCGCATTCAAAACGAATCATGTGTTTGTCCTTCTTTCATATCCGATTAAAGTGATGTTTGGGGCAAGCTTCCTCTCAACGCCGGTTTTATAAAAACCCAGCTTTTCATAAAAATGGGTATTCTTTTCATCCTCCCGGACGCAAAACAGCGTCCAAAGGCGGGCGTCGGGGAATTTTTCCTCGGCGAGGCGCATGGCCTTTTCGCCGATTTTTTGATTTTGAAACTCCGGCAAAACGAATATGGGGCTGATTTTGTATGCGCCTTCGCCCAGCTCCTTTAAGCGGATCATGCCTGCGTACATTTCGTCCGCCAAAATAATAAAGGAATGCGATTTTTCGGATGTAATCCTTTCCAGCATCCTGTCCGGCGTTTCGGCGGCTGGGCTGGTTTCGAAGCCGCCGCGCTTATAAACGCAGGGCATAAAGGCGCGCGTCTGCATTTCGCTTAAGCGCGTTGCGTCTTCTGCGCGCGCAGGCTGTAAACGCACGTTCATGCCGTCATCCCCTTTAGCCGCTTTTTTCTATTATATAACGGTTCAATCGAATAGGAAAGGGGTTTTGAAGATTTTATATTTTAATCTGCTCTTTGATGACGGCGCCTTCATGGATTTCGATGGTTTCTTCATATTCTACGCGTCCGATTTCGCATCCTTCGCCGATGTAGGCGCGTTTTGCGCGCACGACTGCGCAGTTCGTGCTTTCAAGGTAGGCTTCGGTGGCCTCGATGGAATTTGCAGTGAGACTGCGGGATCCGGCGTTGAATTTGAAAATACCGAAGAAATTGAAGCTTGCCGTCCCTGACTTTCTGACGGTAATGCGCTCGCAGCCGATTTCGCTGATCTTGCTTGCGCCGTTTAAGGTGATTTCAATGTTTTCCGCATTTAGAAGCCCCTTAACGTGCGCCGCGCCTGAAATATGAACGTTGTCTGCTTCAATTCCGCTTTCTGCGTGCATGCTGCCGGAAACGCGCACGGTTTTCCCTGTGATTACGTCATTGGCATGAAACGAGCCAGAAACCCTGATTTCGCCCGCTTCGATTGCGCCGCCGATGTGCGCAGAGCCGCTTACGTGGATTTCGCCCGCCTTCACGCTTCCGCCTGCATGGAACGAACCGGAAGCCTTGATTTCCCCGGCCTCGATGGACTCGCTTCTGCCGCTTCCGGAAATGTGCACGCTGTTTGCAATCACATCGCCCGTCATTGATCCGGAGCCGGAAATGCGGATGCTGTTGTACTCGCCGCCGGCGATTTTGCCGGAGCCGGAAATGGAGATGTCATTTAAATTCTTATCCATATTATTTCACCTCATAGATTTTGTTGAGCATTCTGGTGGGGGTTCTTGAAATATCGTTCATCGTCATGGAGTATTCAACGTCCGCGCCCTCCGGCAGCATGATTTCGCCGCCGCCGGTTGTGAACGCGGGAAGACGTGTATCTCCCATCCTTATTACATACAGCCGTCCGTCGGCATTAGAATAGATATCGCTTTTCTCTCTCCATGACTCAAGCGCTGTCATTAGGGAAAGAATGCTGTTGTCATCAGGCGACGCAACCATGTCGTACATCGCGCAGATGACAACCGTCAGCGCCTGGCCGTGATTCAATCGGTGGCTGCCGGTCATACCGGCGTAAAGCTGTGCGCTTCTTTGCGCATTTGGAAGCGTCGCCACATCCATCAAGGAATACGATCGGCTATCCGCGTCGGGGGAGAGGAGATTTTTAAGCTCCGTTAAGGAATATTCGTCCTTGTGCGTTAAAATAAAGTGTATGCGCTCAAGAATCAGGGTTCTCGGAAAAAAAGTTTCCTGGCCGGTGAATGAACTTTGCTTTTCGAACCATGCGTCAGGAATCAGCTTTTCACGTTTCCAGCGGTAGAGCTGCCCGTAGGAGATGCCGGTTTCCTTTAAAAGATCCTTTTTGCTGATCATGTCATTCATGGTTTTTCACCTCTTTTCGCATATAGCGTAACATAACATTGTTACGCTGTCAAGGATTATACGTATGCTTAACAAAGAAAATTTTGAAGAATTTTCGCAGAAAATAGCTCTATAATACAATATATAGTATTTATTTAGTCGTTATACCGCTAATTGTGGTATTAAAAAATAAATGACGAAAATTTGAAAAAAGTATTGACAAACCAAGTATTGTTTGCTATAATGATCAAGCTTTCAAACGAGAGCGACAAACGATCCTTGAAAACGATACAGAGAACGAAGAAGAAGCGAAACAGTCGATTCGAGATAGATTGAGCGAAAGACGCTTAATTGGTTGAGGGTGTTGGCGCACCTGAGATTGATTAAGAGGATGGATTAAACATAAGAGTTTGATCCTGGCTCAGGACGAACGCTGGCGGCGTGCTTAACACATGC
>SVGP01000026.1 GCA_015056255.1 Clostridiales bacterium
TGGTGTATTTGCCGTTTTGAATTAGGATTCTGCAAGAACATAAAGAAAAGGACTGAAACCTTGTATCAAAGTTTCAGTCCTTTTATGGTGGAGCATAGGGGATTCGAACCCCTGACCTCAACGATGCGAACGTTGCGCGCTACCAACTGTGCTAATGCCCCATATGCAGTTTCGTTCTTTCGAACAGATAATATTATAGCGTTTGGAGGGCATAAAGGCAAGATAATTTATTGTTAATTTAGAAAAGAACAAAACGTCCGTTACGCTTGCACAATCGCACAAAATCAGCTATAATAGTTTCAATCAATTATGGTTATACAAGGAGGAAAATCTTTATGGAAGTTTCTGCCCATCGCGCGTTTCAGATGCTGAAGAGTCTGGCTTATGTTCGCCTGTCCGCATCTCCTGAGGAAGCAAAGGCTGCGGAGGTTTTGAAAAACGCCTGCGTGGAAGCGGGCGTAGATGTTCATATTGAAGAGTTTAACGTGGCCTGCGGCAAAATCAATCATGCAAAGCTCGTCGTGACCGCGCCCTACAAAAAGGAATATGCGGTTTCCGGCTTTGAGCGCGCGCTGTCCACGCCCGAAGGCGGACTAGATGCAGAGTTTTATTATGCCGAAGATCTTCAGGAAGTGCATCTTAAAAACTGCAAGGGCAAGATCGTAATGGTCAACGGACTTCGAAGGGACGACTATAAAAAGCTGATGAAGGCCGGCCCCGCCGCGATTCTCACCTTCTCCGGAAGCGTACTTGACCGCGAGAGCGAAACCGATCTTGGTATCAAAAAGCTTCGCGAAACCATGACCGAGCCCTTCGGACACGCAATCGCTTTAAACATGCGTGCAAAGGACGCAGCCGAAATCGTACGCCGCGGCGCGAAAGAAATGCACATCGAGCTTGATTCTGAGTGCTACGACGGCGTGAGCCGCAACGTCTGCGCTGTGATCGAAGGCTCAAAGTATCCGGACGAAATCGTGTCTTTCGGCGCGCATTTCGACTCCGTTCATTTCTCCACCGGCGTATACGACAATATTTCTGGCTCCGTAATTCTGGTTGAGCTCATGCGCTACTTTGCCGCCCACAAGCCCGCCAGAACCCTCAAATTCAACTGGTACGGAAGCGAAGAGCAGGGTCTTCTCGGAAGCAAAGCTTGGGTCAAGGCGCATGAGGACGAGCTTGAAAAGCATGTTTTGATGATCAACGTGGACGTTGCCGCTCCTACGCTTGGCGTAAACATCGCCCCCGTTCTCGGAACCGAAAAGACCGTAGGCTACGTGGATGCGCTCATGAAGGAAATCGGCGTCGGCTGCAAAGTTTCAATGGACATTTATTCCAGCGACTGCGTTCCCTTTGCCGACAATGGCGTTCCCGCGATCAACCTTTGCCGCTTCGGCGCGCCCGGCGCAAACTTCATCCACGACAGACGCGACAATCTAAAGAGCGGCTATCTCGACGAAAATGCGCTCGGAATCACCTTAAAGCAGGCGCTGCACTTAGCAAAGCGCGTGGTGAACGCCGAAGTCTTCCCCATCGAGAGAAAGATTTCCGACGAAATCAAAGAAAAAGTGGACAAGTATCTGTTTAAGAAGGACTAAACCAAACCGATTTCTACCGGCTGTATGTTACCACAGCCGGTATTTTTTATTTCATCATTTACAATTATGTCCCTATTTTTCAACTACTTCGTCATAAATCTTGACTTTTTTATGGCTGATTCGGTATTATTATATTGTGATTAAGTCTCTTTAACCACACGAAACGATGTGCCCGATCCTTCCCCCCATTTTCCACGCGCGCCGGCACATGACGCGTGCACATAAAAAAGGAGGCAATTTTCGCATGATGAATTCCCGAAAGCTCCTCTCCCTTCTGATGGCCCTCGCACTCGTTCTCGGCCTTATGCCCATGGCAGGCGCCGAAGCAGCCGAGGTCATTGACCAGGCTTACCTCATGTATGCCGACACCAGCTGGACCTACCAGTACTGGAGCGGCGAAGCCACCGGCGGCATCAAGGCCATCAACGCCGACATCACCGGCGAAGGCGACTACACCGTCGGCCTCGATTTCACCGAAACTCCTGACGGCGCAGCTTCCGGCGTTGCGTTCGCCGCGCTCGGCATCGTAAACGGCGAAAACACCATGCCCGGCTGGTTCATCCGCATCAATGAAATCCGCGTAAACGGCGAAGCCATTGCCTTTGACAAGGGCTACACCTCCTCCGACGACGGCATCACCACCCGCATGAACATCTACAACGAGTGGGTTTCCGATCTTCCCGCCGACGCCCGCTCCTTTGACGGCAAGATCGACGACACCAACTGGATGATCGTTGACAATGCTGATTTTGCATCCGTCAAGACCGTTGAAGTCGACTTCAGCCTCATGAAGCACGGCATCGACGTAGCCTACATCGCCTTTGCCGATTCCACCTGGGAGCGCCAGTGGTGGCACGACGGCAACGACTACACCGGCGTTAAGGCCACCGAGGCCGTGATCACCGGCGCAGGCGACTATTCTGTTGCCCTCGACTTCACCTCCACCGAATACGGCGGAGCCAACGGCCTCGCCTTTGCCGCTCTTTGCATCCAGAACGGCGAAAAGACCTTCCCCGGCTACTTCTTAAAGATCAACGACATCCGTATTGGCGGCGAGTCCGTAGCGTTCGTCAAGGGCTACACCACCTCCGACGACGGCGTCACCACCCGCATCAACATCTTCAACGAGTGGGTCGGCAACATCCCCGCCGAAGCCCGTTCCTATGACGGCGTAACCGAAGACGCCAATTGGATCATGATCGACAAGGCGCTCTTTACTGAAAAGACCGCTTCCATCGAAGTTGATTTCACCGTCGTTCCCAAGACCGACGTCGCCTACATCATGTATGCCGACGCTGCTTGGGCCAACCAGTACTGGGGCGGCGAAGCGCCCGAAGGCATCACTGCTGTCAACCCCGTTGTTGACGGCGCAGGCAAATATGTTGCCTCCCTTGAGTTCGCCAATCCCGCTAATGACGTCGCCTTTGCGGCCCTTGGCATCACCACCGGCGAAAAGACCTTCCCCGGCTACTATGTCGACATCGTTGACATCAAGGTAAACGGCGAATCCATCGAGCTCAAGAAGGGCTATACCTCCTCCGACGACGGCATCTGCACCCGCGAAAACATCTACAATGAATGGGTAAGCGAGCTTCCCTCCGACGCCCGCCGCGCCGATGGCAACCTCGAAGGTGCTTCCCCCATCATGGTGGACAAGGCTGCTTTTGCAAGCGTAGAAAAGATCGAAGTCACCTTCAACTACATCTACGGCGAGCCCCCGGCGGAAGAAGCTGCCAAGCTTTCCGAGGCTGAGCTTGAAGCCTATTTAACCGCCGATTACAACGCCTACATCGGTGTTCAGTCTCAGAACTACATTTTCCGCAACGCCTGGAACGACACCTATGGCCGCGACGACGAGACCAATGTTGGCTTCTTTAACCGCCTGACCGGCTGGGATGCCGACAACAATCCCGTTGACTACGCCGGCTCCTTCGTCGACACCGCCATTACCGAGGACGGCACCTACACCGTTTCCCTCACCACGGGCGAAATGGGCTTCGGAAGCGATGAGAGCTTCAACCTTCTCTTCGTCTCCACCGACATTCCCTCCATCCTCGTAAAGAATGAGCATGTTGCCATCACCGACGTAAAGGTCAAGATCGGCGACAGCAAAACTCAGGAATACACCGAAATCGACGCCAAGGGTGACTATGCGCGCATCGTTCTTCTGGACACCTACAACCAGTCCGCTGAACCCTTCGGCTACATCGTTCCCGGCGCGAACACCCCCATCACCATCACCTTCACCGTAACCGGACTTAAGTAAGCCGATAAAAGGCGCGGTGCCCCCGCCTTACGGGGGCACCGTATCTTTGTTTCATTATGAATACAACATGAAAAGAGGCTTGCATTCATGTACCAGGCAACTCCGCTCATTAAGACCGACCCATTGATCAAAAAAGATACTTTTTTCGAAAAGCTCACCGCCATCCTCATCCGCATACTCGTTCTGATCTTTGGCTTCATGGCGTTTTTCCCGCAAGTCAACCCCGGGCGCATCATGGAGAAAATCAATGTGAATACTTCGCTGTTTACAACGGCGTTATCATACGAAACCCTGACAGGCAATTTCGGCCTCATCATGCGCCGCGGCTGGCTCACAAGCGGAAACATTTATTTTCTGATGGCCTGCGCAGCGGTCATTTTACTCGGCATCGCCCTTTGCGCCGTTGGCGCATGCATGTCTTTGGGCAACCGCCGCATGCAAAGGCTCGCCTGCGCTTTCCCGCTTTCGGGAAGCGCCCTTACCCTTCTTTCTGCATTCGGCATTTCCTATCTTTTTAAAACCCTCTCAGAAAGCAAAAACGCCAAGGCGCTTGAACTCATCTTCCCAAACGCGCTTTACATTTTTATCGCCTTCTCCGCGGTCATTCTGATTCTCTCCATTATAAGGCTCATTCAGCTTCGCGGGCCCGTTGAAGCACAGATGGAGATGGAGGAAAAATACCGCTTATTCCTTATGCTGCTTCCGGTTTTGCTGCTGGCGTTTGTGTTCAGCTATCTTCCGATTTACGGCTGGCGGTACGCGTTTTTCGATTACGACGTCGGCGACAAGCTTTCCCGCGAAAACTTTGTGGCGTTCAAGTGGTTCACCTTCCTCTTTGAAGGAAGCGCCTATCGCCGCGACATTTTAAGGGTGCTTAAAAACACGCTCATCATGTCCGGCCTCGGCATTGCGACAAGCTGGCTCCCGGTTGCGTTTGCCATTCTGCTGGCCGAAATCCGCTCCAGCCGCTTTCAGCGCTTTGTTCAGACCTTTACGACCATTCCGAACTTCATTTCCTGGGTCTTGGTTTATTCCTTCGCCCTCGCCATTTTCTCAACTGACGGCTTTATCAATAGCTTCCTAAGAAACGTCCTCCACATTTCCGGCGCGAACACCGACTATCTGGCAAGCGCCGATTTCACCTGGATCAAGATGCTTTTTTGGGGCACGTGGAAGGGCCTCGGCTGGAGCGCGATTATCTACATCGCGGGCATTTCCGGAATCGATCAGCAACTGTACGAGGCCGCACGCGTGGACGGCGCAAACCGCTTCCACTGCATGTGGCACATCACGGTTCCGGGCCTTATGGGCACGTACTGCGTCATGCTTTTAATGTCCATTGCGGGTATTCTTTCAAACGGCATGGAGCAGTATCTGGTGTTCTCCAACCCCATCAACAAGGACGTTATCGAGGTTCTCGACCTTTACGTCTACAACCTCGGCATCAAGCAGGGCCTTGTGCCCATTTCGACCGTCGTCGGCATCTTTAAGTCGCTGGTCGGCATCACGCTCCTTTTCTCCGCAAACGGCATTTCCAAGCTCGTTCGCGGCGAGAGCATTATATAAGGAGGAAGCTAACAATGAAAGCACATGCAAAAAAGTATTCCTCTGAAAAAAGAAGCGTAGGCGACCGCATTTTCGACGTGACTTTGATCGTGTTTTTCACGCTTTTCACGCTTCTTTGCATATTCCCCTTCTACTATCTTTTCATAAACACGATTTCAGCAAACGATCTGGTTTCTTCGGGCCTCATTAACTTTTACCCCAGAGGCATTCACCTCGGCAACTACATCGCCCTTAAGGATGTTTCCGATCTCGGCTCCTCCGCTATCGTCACTGTCCTTAGAACCATTATCGGAACCGCGCTCATGGTGGTCGTGTCTGCATGGGCAGGGTATCTGGTCACCAAGCGCAATATGTGGAAGCGTTCCCTCTGGTACAGATCGCTTGTCATCATCATGTACTTTAACGCAGGCCTTATCCCCTGGTACATGAACATGCTGATGCTGGGGCTTACCAACAATTTCTTCGCCTACATCATTCCCGGCATGGTCGCTCCCTACAACATCATATTGGTCAAAACCTACATCGAGTCCATCCCCTCGTCGCTTGAAGAATCCGCCATCATCGACGGCGCAAACACGCCCACGGTGTTTTTGAAGATCATCTGGCCGCTTTCAACCCCGATTCTGGCCACCATCGCCATTTTCGGCGCGGTCGGCAACTGGAATTCGTTCCAGGACAGCCTGCTTCTCATGTCCAACGCGCCCAAGATGTACACCCTTCAGCACAGATTGTATATTTATCTTAATTCCTCCTCAAACTTAAGCGCGGTCATGAGCGGCTCCTCCGGCGCGTCCACGCAGGCGCTTTCAAGCCTCTTAAACACCAAGGTCATCAAATACACCGTCTCCATGGTCACCATTATCCCGATTCTCATGGTTTATCCCTTCATGCAGCGTTTCTTTGTAAAGGGCATCATGCTCGGCGCTGTCAAGGGTTGATCGTATGAATAAACGCACAAACAGGAAAGGAGCCTCCCCCATGAAAAGAATCGTTTCCCTGGTTCTTGCGCTGATGTTTGTCTTTGGCGCAGTCTCTGCAATCGCCCAAGTTCCCTATTACTCCATTCCCAGCGACATAAACGAAATCTTCCCCCTGGACGGCGACCCCATTCAGTTAAACGTCTACAGCCAGCTTGCCAACTACGCAGGCATTCAGACCGGCTGGAGCGCCGCGCTTTTAAAGGATCTTTTTAACGTCACCATCAATATCATTCCCGACTCAGACGGAACGTTTGAAACCCGCATGGCTTCCGGCAATCTTGGCGACATGGTCGTCTGGGGCGCAAACGGCGCGGACTACAAAAACGCCATCGAAAAGGGCATGCTGTTCAACTGGGAAGAGTATGGCTTCCTGGATATGTACGCCCCCTATGTCGCTGCCAACTACACGGACGCCCTTGAAAGCAACCGCGAAATCAGCGGCACCGGCGACGTTTACGGTTTCGGCTTCAACGTAGCCTCCACCAAGGGCAGCCACCAGTCCTTCTTCTACAGCTGGGATTTAAGATGGGATCTTTACAAGCAGCTGGGCTATCCCGAGATCAAGGATCTTAAGGACCTGATGGAAGTTTTCAAGCAGATGAAGGCCATCTGCCCCACCGATGACCGCGGCAACGAAACCTACGCCGTATCCGTATGGCCCGACTGGGACGGCAACATGGTCATGTACGTAAAGGCCCTCGCCACCGCCTATCGCGGCTATGACGAACTGGGTATCGGCCACTACAACCCCTTAAACGGCGAATTCTACGACTGCCTGGCGCAGAACAGCCCCTATATGGAGTGCGTTCAGTTCTTTAACGAGCTTTACAGAAACGGCCTCCTCGACCCCAACTCCATGACCCAGAACTATGAGCAGATGATCGAAAAGGTCAAAAACAGCGGAACCTTCTGGTCCATCTTCAACTACGCAGGCTCAATGGCCTACAATACCGACGAGCATATGGCCCAGGGTCGCATGATGTATGCCCGCGTACCCGATGAAGCCTATCCCATCACCTACGGCCTCGGCACCACCGGCGGCGTTCGCATCTGGTCCATCGGCGCAGATACCGCCTATCCCGATCTTTGCCTCGCCATCATGGACTTCCTCGCAACGCCCGAAGGCTCCATGACCATGTGGTACGGCCCGCGCGGCCTCATGTGGGACTATAACGCCGATGGCGGCATGTACTTCACCGAGCTTGGCAAAAAGTGCAACCTTGACACCAAGCATGACTTAACCGGTGTCGAATGGGTATCCCCCTACACCGGCAAGTCCTATACCCTCTCCGGCAACTTCAACGACGGCTGCCTCCAGATCAACAACAACACTCTGACCAAGGACATGGTCAACCCCGACGGCAAACTCGGCGAAACCTTCAACAAGGACACCTGGGTATCCGAGCTCACCGCCACCACCTACGACATCCAGCAGGATTGGCGCGACTACACCGGTGTCAGCCTTTCCGATCAGTATTTTGAGAAGCTCAACCACTACATCATCATGCCCGACATCCCCTACGCCGAGAGCGAAAAGGACGACGAGCTGACCGTTATCTGGAACCAGGTCACCAAGGCCATCACCACCTACACCTGGCGCGCCATCTTTGCCAAGAACCCCGGCGAATACAACTACCACATCAGCGAAATGAAGCGCATCTGCAAGGAATACGGCTACGAAAAGTGCGTGGCATGGAGCCAGCAGGAAGCCGCCATCAAGTGGGCGCTTTCCCAGAACTAAGGTTTTTCCCCATAACCATCGCCGGGTAGGCAGCCTGCCTTACCCGGCGTTTTTGAATCAATATCCAATGAGGATGATTTTATGAAAAAGCTTTTGTCATTTCTTTTGATTTTCTCTTTTCTGTGCCCAATTGCCCTCGCAAACGGATTTTCGCGACCCGTAAACCCCATGCGCAATTTAACAAGCGAGGAACTCACGCGCGAAATGGGCACGGGCTGGAACCTTGGAAACACCATGGACGGCCACACCGGCTTCACACCTTCCGAAACCTGCTGGCAGCCCACCGTCACCACGCAAAAGCTCGTTACCGCGGTTCACGACGCGGGCTTTAACACCATGCGCCTGCCCGTCACCTGGGGCACGATGATCGACGATGAAAACGGCTATAAAATCAATGAAGCGTGGCTTTCCCGCGTTCAGGATATTGCAGACTACGCCGTTAAGCAGGACATGTACGTGATCATCAACCTCCACCACGACGGCGCGGAGCAGATGGGCTGGCTCAGAATCGCGCATCAAGGCGAGGAAGGCAAACTCGTTCAGGAAAAATTTGCCACTGTCTGGAAACAGATTGCAACCACCTTCCGCGACTATGACGAGCACATCATTTTCGAAGCCATGAACGAGGTCTGCGGCGACGACAATACGACCGACGGCTTCATCCGCGATTTCAGAACCATCGAGAACCTCAACCAGATTTTCGTCGACACCGTGCGTTCAACCGGCGGAAACAACGAAAGCCGCTGGCTCATGGTTGCAGGCCGCTACACCAACATCGCAAACACCTTGAATCCCCTGTACGGCTTTACCCTCCCCAAGGATTCCTGCAAAAAACAGCGCCTGATCCTTTCCGTTCACGACTATGACTATTCCTTCGGCATCCTGGCAACCATGGGCGCAACCCTCTGGAATCAGGACAGAGCGCTTAATATGATGAAGTCCATGGAACAGCTGAAGGCCGCCTATGTGGACAAGGGCGTTCCGGTCGTGCTGGGCGAATACGGCGCTGTCAATAAAAACAACGACGGAAACCGCGCCTATTACTACGAAGCCATGAACCGCATCTGCTCCATGTGCGGCATCGTCCCCGTCACGTGGGACATCGGCTGGTATGACACAGCCCAGAACCCGGACTACACCTTTGCCCTTTTCGACCGCAAAACGGGCGAAGAACTCTTCCCCGGCGTTACACAGGCCATCATGCGCGGCTATTACAGGCCGGTCAGCGGAAACCTTCGCAGAAACATTTTAAAGCTCACTAAGATCGAAGCCCCCTCCGTCGCGCCTTCCGTCCCCGCCTATGAAAAGGTGGACATTCCCCAGCCTATGATCAGTCTCACTTCTGGCGATTCCATGACCCTTTCGCCGAACCTGACGCCCGCCGATTCTCAGGATACCCTCACCTGGTCGACTACCAATCCCGAAGTCGTGTCCGTATCAAACGGCGTCCTCCGCGCTAAAGCTACCGGCTCCTCGCAGATCACCGTTTCCTCCAAAAACGGAACGGCAAGCGATAAGGTCATCGTCGCAGTCAAGCCGGCTGCCGTCGAAACGCCCATCAAAACCATCGGTGCGCCCGGCGAAGTCACGCTTGAAAGCGGCGAAAGCCTTCAGCTGAACGTTGCCCTTGCTCCGGCAAACCACACGGATACCGTATTTTTCCAGTCGAGCGATCCCAGAGTCGCGAGCGTAAACACCCTTGGAAAAATCGTCGCTCTCTCAAACGGCGAAACCACTGTCACGATTTCCGCCGCCTCCGGCCTTAAAAAGACAATCGCCGTCACCGTAAAAGGGCCCGAAGTCAATGTGGAAGAGGGTATTGAAATCGGCATCGGAATCTACTATAATGACAGTGTTCACAACCACTATGTCACGGAAACCGGCGAAACTGTCCTCGTATCGGGAGACGGAACCTACACTCTCACCTTCGACTGCGCATCCATGCTTTCGGACAAAGCCAAATCTGCAGGCGTAAACAGCCTGACCGGCGTAGGCGCAATCTACTTATACGACATCACGGGCTCAGCCAACGTGCTTTCAAAGTGCAATATCCATTATGACGATATCACCCTTGACGGCGCGCCATTGACCATCATCGACCACGAGCCCAAGTCCGCCCTCAAATCCAACGGCAAATTCGACACCAACGACCCCATCAACGCCTGGGACGGATCCTATGTTGAAGAAGTCGCCGTCGAAAACTACGTGATCGCCTTCATCGAAAACGACGCGCCCGCCTCCATTTCCATCACCTTTACCTTAAGCGATTTCACATGGAATAAATAAGGAGAAAAATTATGCGAATTCTGTTCTTAGGAAACAGCTTCACCTATTTTCACGACCTTCCTCAGATTGTTTCCCACATGCTTTCCTGCGAGGTTCAGGCCCACACCCGCGGCGGCGCAAGGCTTTCAGAGCAATTGAATCCCGAAACCGAAATGGGCGCAAAAACGCTTAAGGCGCTCAAGGAAGAAAAGTGGGACTATGTCGTTATGCAGGAGCAAAGCTTCGCCCCCGTCGGAAGCTTTGACGCGTTTTTAAACAGCGTAAAAGCTCTGTCCGCCCTCATCAAGGAAAACGGCGCAACGCCCGTTCTCTATGCATCCTGGGCCTACAGGGAGGGTACGGAAAAGCTCGCCTCCACAAATCTTTCCTACACCGAAATGGCCGACGCGCTCAGAAACAACTACCAAAAAGCCGCAGAGTCCTCCGGCGCGCTCATGGCAGATGTAGGAACTCTTTTCACCAAAACCCGCGACATTATCACTCCCTATGAGCCCGACAACTACCACCCCTCCGAAGCCGGAACCGCGCTGGCTGCTGGTGAAATCGCGCGCGTGATTCTTGAAAACGAATGGAAGCGCAATAACTAAAAAACCGGCATCGCACCTTACTTCATGATCAATAAGCCCGATGCCTTCATAAAAAGAGCCTTTCCCCAAAGATCGGGAAAAGGCTCTTTTGCCTTATCAGCCCTGCTCAAACTCCAACGCAACCTCTTTAAGAAGCGCTCTGATCTGCAAATGCTGCGGGCATATACCCTCGCATTTTCCGCAGCCGATACACTCACTGGCCTTGCCGCCGTTTTTGGTGTGGACATTGTTGTAATAGTAAGCCGTGTTCCAATTGTTGAAAATCCGTTTTGCATTCAGGCATGCAAACGCCTCTGGAATGACAATGCCCTTTGGACACACCTCGGTGCAATAGCGGCACGCAGTGCAGGGAATTGCGCCCAGATTCCTGATGATTGCACACACCTTTTGAACCGCCTCGGACTCCTTTTCATCAAGGGGCTTGAATTCCTTCATATAGCTTATATTATCCGCCATCATTTCCATATTGCCCATGCCGGAGAGAACCATCAATACGCCCTCCTGCCCCGCCGCAAAGCGGATGGCATAGCTGGCGTTCGAGCCGCCGTCCAATTCGTCCAGAATTTTCTGCGCCCCGTCCGGAAGCTTTGCAAGGCTTCCGCCCTTGACGGGCTCCATAACAATAACCGGCTTTGCGAATTTCCGGCATACTTCAAGGCATTTTCCGCTCTGAACCGAAGGATCGTCAAAATCCGCATAATTGAGCTGAATCTGAACGACCTCAATTTGCGGGTACTCCGTCAAAATGCGCTCCAGCACGTCCGCCTGATCATGGAAGGAGATGCCAAAGTGCCTGATCTTTCCTTCCTTCAAAAGCTCAAGCGACGTCTCATACGCACGGATATTTTTATACTTAACAAAGCTGTCCCTGTCCTGCGCATGCATAAGATAATAATCAAAATAATCTACGCCGCAGGCCGTAAGCTGGCTTTCAAAAAGCGGACGTACGTCCTCGGCTTTCGATATAAAATGACTGGACAATTTGTTTGTAAGAATGTACTTCTCCCTCGGATAGCGGCTTGTAAGACATGCCTTCAGCGCGGTTTCGCTCTTTCCGCCAAGATAGCCGTGCGCCGTGTCAAAATAGTTGAATCCGTTTTCCAAAAATGCATCCACCATGCGCATGGTTTCCTTTAGATCCACTTCGCCGCCAGCCATCGGAAGCCGCATGCACCCAAATCCAAGCTTCTTCATATTTAAACTCCTCCAAATTCAATCTTTCTTCCACTCAACTTTTCCTGAAACCAATCCCTTTTCATATCTTGAAATCTTATATTCCAGCTTCTCAATCGCTTCATCCATCTTCCTGCGCTGATCGAGAAGCGCCTCTTTCTGCGTTTTGAGGAGATCAAGCCTATCAGAAACCGTCTCATCGCCAAGCCTGAAAAGATACACATATTCAACAATCGCCTGAACCGGAAGCCCCGCTGCGCGCAAGCACTTCGCAAGTGAAATCCACCTTAAATCCTCATCTTCATAATTCCGCGTTCCTCCGGCCGTGCGTCCAACCGGCGGAATCATACCCACCTTCTCATAATACCGGAGCGTGTCCTGCGTAAGGCCCATTTTTAAGCAAACTTCCTGAATGGTCATGGTATTTTCACCGCCGTTTTGTAAGGTGGTTCTATTATACAATCTGGAGTATACTCCAAGTCAAGAGAAAATCTTCTTATCC
The DNA here is from genome assembly GCA_015056255.1 of Clostridiales bacterium. Taxonomy (GTDB): domain Bacteria; phylum Bacillota; class Clostridia; order Christensenellales; family Aristaeellaceae; genus SFHK01. The sequence goes on from SVGP01000026.1 coordinate 12,697, forward strand.
TCCTAAATATACAACGACGCCTAAGTACATTAACCCATTTACTCTTGCATAAAAGTAGGCAATGCCGTATAATATAGATACATCCGAAAGGAGCTGATTTCATGAGCATCAAGGAACTGCGCGCTTCAACCGGCTTAAGTCAGGCCAGGTTTGCAGATATGTTCAGCATTCCCGTAGCCACTTTAAAGGACTGGGAAATCGGAAGAAGAACGCCTCCCGGATATGTACTGGGCATGATTCAAACCATATTGCAGCATAACGGCTTTCTCGGCGAAGCTTTTGATGCAAAAGAAGCGCGCAGAAAAAGCGTGCAGAAATGCCTTGCAATTCTGCTGACAGCCACCAAAGGGCCCAACGACCTTTTCATGCAGGCGCTTGATTCCTATATTGAGGGAACGCTGAGCCTCGATGAAATGGAAAAGAAAGTGGATCTTTTAGAGTATATCGGAGGATAACATGAACGAAGTCAACGGCGGAAAGCACTGTTATCCCGGCACAAATGTGCTGATCAACAAATACGGCATTCACGATGCCCAGATTCTGGAAAAACTGGAAATTCAGAAAACAGCAGTAAAACTGTTGGGGCTCGACATTTTTCCACAGAGAATCAAACCCACCTTTGATGTAAAGCACCTCACCTCCATTCATCTCTACCTGTTCGGCGATCTGTACAGCTGGGCAGGTGAATTCAGGCAGGAAAACTTTTTCAAAAGTGAAAGGGTACTCTCCGGAGCATCCGCTGAATACGCAGATTATACAGAAATCGAACAAAAAATAAAACGGCTTCTAAGCCAGTACAAACGCTTTGATTGGCATAAAGCGTCCGATCCAACCGCTTCCGTTTCCGAGTTTCTGATCGCATTATGGAGCATCCATCCCTTCAGAGAAGGCAACACCCGAACCTGCATAACCTTTTTATGGCATTATCTGAACGCAAAAAAGGTTCGCTTTCAGGTGGAGCTATTCAGAAACAATCCCATGTACGTGCGCGATTCGTTGGTGATGGCAAATTATGGCGTCGCCAAATACCTAAACGATATTATTCATGACGCATTATCCGGTGACATCTCGCCAGTAAACGCATCCGAACCCGCTCGCGATCCGGATGCATCAAATGAGCAATATCAGATATCCAAAGCCGAATACGAGCTGTTTAAAGAAAAATACAGGCTCAGAAAAAGATAAACTGCGCCCTCTCCATTGAGGAAAGAGGAGCGCAGTAATACAAACCAAGGAAGGCGACAGATATGAACAATTATTTTGTATGGATTGAAATCACAGCAAACCGCGAATTGATTTTGGATGAAGCGCGCTTTTCAGACGCAATGGAAAAATGCGCCAAGTGCGGAATCGATTCCGTCGTGCTCAGCGTCAAGGATACGAGCGGTTTTGCGCTCTATCCAAGTAAATTAGCCCCTCATTACTCGAAGTTTGACGAAAGATTTTCGAACGCAGATTATTTAAAAAGCTGTCTTTCAGTCATTCACGAGAAGGGTCTTAAAATGTATGCCGCTGTTGACGTGTTTGCCGAGGGCAACAAGAAAAGGAAAAGCCCCCTCATGAAGGGGCTTACCCAGGAAGGCTGGATGTGCGAGGTTTACGGTCTGAACGAAGCGGGACAGCCGGTTGTTCAGAAGGTTTCCGACGAAACGCCCATTGAAACCATCGGCTCCATCGACGATTTCGGCGAAATTTTTGTAAGTCCTGCAAACGACGAAGTGGTCAGTTATGAGCTTTCTCTGATCGAAGAAATCATGAACAACTATGATGTCGACGGAATCGTCCTCGACCGCGTAAGGTATGTGGGCCTTTCCTCCGATTTCAGCGATTTATCCATCAGCAAATGGAAAAAAGCCAGCGGAATCGAGGGCGATATCGACTTAAGAGACATCTACAGCCTTTCAAAAAAGGACGGCAAAGTCGAAATCGAATACGGAAAGTATTTCGGATCCTTCAATACTTTCCGAGCACAGATGATTCATGATTTCATCGAAAAGGTACGCGCCTTAGTAAACAGCGCAGGTAAGAATATCGATTTTATTGATTACACCGGCTCATGGTATCCGCTTTATCATCTGGTAGCAGCCAACTGGGCCTCGCCCGACCATCGGGAAACTTCCTATCCCGCTACCAATCCCGAAGAATATGCAAAAACCGCCTATATCCGCCATGTAGACCGCATGATGTCCGGCTTCTATTATGAAGATGTCAAAATCGAGGAAGCAAGGGCGCACAACGCGCCCGCCGACTGGTACAGCGTAGAAGGCTCAGCGGATATCGCCTACGAGGTCACAAGGCACGAAAAGCCAATCATTGGTAGCCTCTTCCTCGATCAGTATAAGGAGAAGCCCGAAAATATCAAAAGAGCCATCGATATGTGCTTTAAAAAATCGGATGGCTGCATGCTGTTTGACCTTTGCTATCTTGTGCATAATGATTGGTGGGAGTATGCGAAAAGATAGCGGGACGTTCATCCCGAGCGCAAACGAATTTCATTCCAGAATTCATACGGATCTTATGTATCAGGAGCTTCATTATGATTATAGATTGCTACGATATTGAAACAGAACCAATCATCCATCTTAAGGATTTTTACGGCGAACAGAAGCATATGGTTGACCGATGCCTAATTATCTTTTCAAAGGAAATCCACGCGCACCTTCTGAGCACATATGACTGTGAGGAAATCTCGTGTTTCCACGCCTGCAATGGCAATATTCCAATATACAAGATGAATTATAAAGGAACGGATATTGCTTTTTATCTGACAGCAATCGGTTCCGCGCTTGCCTCATGCCTTTGCTATGAAGCAAACTGGCTTACAGGCGCGACAAAGTTTATCATGTTTGGCTCCTGCGGAAGTTTGAACAGGGAAAAAACAGAAGGAAAATTTATTATCCCTACCGAAAGCTATCGCGGTGAAGGGTGCTCCTATTATTTCGCAAAACCGGCCGACTACATAACCATCAAGAATAGCTCTAAGCTTTCAGCCATATTTGAAAAAATGAATGTCCCCTATGTATCAGGAAGAGTCTGGACAACCGATTCCATGATTAGAGAAACCGCAGGCCTTGTGGCGAAGCGAAAAGCAGAAGGCTGTATTGCAGTTGAAATGGAAGTCGCCGGCGTACAGTCCGTGTGCGATTTTTATGGTTTGGAGCTGTATGATTTTCTGGAAGCTGGGGACGTTTTAGAGGCAAGCGGCTATGAAGTTGAAGGCCTTCATGGCGCAAACCATAATTTAGGGAAACTGTATATCGCATTGGAAACGGCGCTGCAGGTGTAACACCCGATCTGCCTGCATGCATACGCAGCCGCCTGATAACCCAAGCGCCTGCATTTCCAATTCGGAGAGAAAAAGCGACTCTTTTATGAATCATTTGCTTTGCAAACATGAAACAGCGGCTTTGCCGCCATGAAGCGCGTATTTGATGCGCATGAGGCAAAGCGCCTGTTGCTTTTTTGTTTTCAAACGCTGTTTGTTTTAAATGCTGTGTGTAAGCCGCTATACCTTATGGCGCTTCGTTGACTAAAAAAAGGAACCGATGCATTTTACATCGGTTCCTTTTTTCAGTCTGGGTGAGAGGATTTGAACCTCCGGCCTCTTGAACCCCATTCAAGCACGCTACCAAGCTGCGCTACACCCAGTTGCTCTCACGAACAGATAATATTATAGCGCGTGATGGCGGTTTTGTCAATATCTAATTCATCAAAACGCGTAATTTTGTATGTTAACTGTTTGTGCTGCGCAGAAATTTCAAAAAAGGCTTGAAGGTAAAACCGGGTTGTGTTATGCTTAGCATAAAGCAATTTCATTCACTTTAGGAGGCGAAAACTTATGCTCAAAGTTGCAATGATCAGCAAGTGGCATGTACATGCCGAGGGCTATGCCAAGGAAATCAATGCGTCCGGCGACGCATGCGTATCCTGCGTATGGGACGAGATTCCCGAGCGCGGGAAAAAATGGGCGCAGGAATTGGGCGTTCCTTTTGAAAAGGACTACGATGCGCTTTTGAAGCGCGATGACGTGGACGCGGTATTGTTCTGCACGCCCACAAACATGCATAAAGAGCTCATGATCAAGGCCGCGAAGGCGAAAAAACACATTTTTACCGAGAAGGTCATGTGCTTGACGGTTAAGGACTGCGACGAAGTAATTCAGGCCGTAAAGGAAAACGGCGTTATTTTCACCATCTCCTTCCCCCACCGTATCACGCCCGAAAACCTGTTTATCAAAAACGCTATCGATAGCGGCATGCTCGGAAAGGTCACGCTTTTCAGAGTCCGCAACTGCCATAACGGTGCGCTTGCAAACTGGCTGCCCGATTACTGGTATGATCCCGAAACCACGGGCGGCGGCGCAATGATGGATCTGGGCGCGCACCCGATGTATCTGTCCAGATGGTTCTTAGGAAAGCCCAACCGCATTCAGTCCACCTTCAGCTTCCACACGGGAAGACAGGTGGACGACGATGCCATCAGCGTTATCGGCTTTGAATCCGGCGCGGTTGCGATCTCCGAAACCAGCCTCGTTTCTCCTCTGACCCCCAAGATGATGGAGGTATACGGAACAAACGGCGTGATCCTCTGTCAGGGCAAGACGCTCAAAATGAAGCTGGTCGGTCTCGAATCCAAGGACAACGATGGCTGGATCGAGCCCAAGCTTCCCGCCGCCGATCCCATGCCCATCCGTCAGTGGCTGAACAGCGTACTATACGGCGCGCCCGTCAAATATGGTCTTGAAGAAGGCCGACAGCTCACCGAGCTTATGGAAAACGCCTACAAGGCGCACGAGCTTAAAAAAGAAATCCAGTTCTGATCAAAAGAGGCTGTCTCGAAATTGAGGCAGCCTCGTTTTTGATTTCTATCACTATTCTTTTTTCCGGCGCTTTTGTTGCGCATTACTCATCTGTGTTCGTCTGCACCTTTACTTTTTTACAAAATACACCCTCGCGTCATGCGGCGCAATGATTTGCGATATGCCGTTTTCGGGATTCATTTCTTCGTTTGTCCAGATTTCGGAAGCGGATTTTCCTTGAATTCCGATCTCATCCGCAGTTACGGATATGACGCATTCTTCTTCCGACAAGTTGAAAAGCGCGACATAAACGCCGCTTCCGTCCTTTCTTGGGGCGATCCATGCGCTTTCATTTTCATCCGTACGGATGGGGTGCGCCGAGAAGGATTCCTTTTCGATGTCAAGAAGATGTTTGTTGGTCAGAAGCTTCAGCGTGAATTCGTCGTTTTTGGTCAATTCGCCGCCGATCATCAGAGGGGAACGCATCATGCACCAAAGCGACATCATTGTGCGCTGCTCGGCATGGGTAAAGTTCGTCCAGTCGTCAGGATTCGAACACTGGCGAAGCGCACCCACGGGCAGCATGTCCGCGTCCGGCCAATGACCGCATCCTGCGTGGATGCACCATTTTTCAGCGCGTTCAAACATGCCCTTCAAAAGCCGCCAGTCGTCCCAGAAATCATCCGTGATGCGCCAGAGGTTGGCATACTTTTTAAGATGCTCGGCTCTTTCAACCGGCGCGGGGCCGGGCGAGAGGCTTAATACGATATCGCGACCGCATGTACGCGCAGCTTCGGAAATCAGCTCGATTTCGCGTTCGCAGTGGGGGTATTCCCTTGCGATGTCGTCGCACTTTACATAGTCCACGCCCCATTCGGCGTAGAGGGCGAAAATGCTCTTGTAATAGGCTTTTGCAGCCTCAGTATTGCTTTTTGTGCCATACATATCGGGGTTCCAAAGGCAGATGCTGTTGGGATTGGCTGCGTCTGAGCACCTGTAATCGCTTCCGAAAATCGGAAGACGCTTGTGCGCCGCCATGCGGGGAAGACCGCGCATGATGTGGATGCCAAATTTGAGGCCCATTTCATGGATTTTGTCAGCCAAGGGCTTAAAACCCGCGCCGCCCTTTGCGCTTGGAAAGCGGTTTTCGGCGGGCAGAAGGCGGCCGTATTCGTCCATTGTGAGCGATGAAAACGGTTCGTAGGAATGATTGACCGCGGTCGGCTGATACCACTGGATATCGACCACCACGTATTCCCAGCCGTAGTCCTTCAGATGATCGCGCATATATTCTGCGTTTTTCAGGGTGATTTCTTCGCTGACTGCCGCGCCGTAGCAGTCCCAGCTGTTCCAGCCCATCGGCGGATATTTTGCCGTCATATCATATGCCCCTTTTTGTGTTTTTGTTTTATTATAACACATTTCTCATGAGAGAAAAAGGGATAAACGGATAAAGAACAGCGGGCGATCGATAACCGCTCCCTACATTTTGCAATGGAATTATAACCATCATGTAGGGGCGATTATTGATCGCCCACGCCGATGCTACAACGATATCGGCCGCGTTTTTTATTTCTTATCTTTCTCCCAAAGCCCGTATTGCGCCTCGTTCTGAAGCGCGGAAAGCATAAGCTCGCGCACATTGGGAATGGTCGTCGCAATGTGACTGAGCAGCTTTTTCATTTCCTCGCGCTTGGTTGCGCCGTTCGCGGGGCAGGGCGATTTCACAACGGGCAAATTCAGGGATTTGACCATATGAATCACATGCTTTTCGGGCAGATATGCCATCGGGCGAATCTGCGTGATACCCTTTCGGGAAAGATAGGTTTTCGGGTGAAAGGTGTGGATTCTTCCCTCATAAAACATAGAAAGAAGAAGCGTTTCAAGCGCGTCGTCCCTGTGATGACCAAGGGCCAGCTTGTTTGCGCCCAAGTCCTTGCACAAATCAATCAGCGCGCCCCTACGCATCTTGGCGCATAAAGAACAGGGATTTTTCTCCTTCCGCTCTTCAAAAATCACCTGCGCGATCTGGGTTTTCTGAACGGTGTAGGGTACATCCAGCTCTTCGCACAGCGCCTTGACCGGCTCAAGGTCAAACGGCTCAAGGCCCATGTGCAGGGTTGCCGCGATCAGGTTATACTTGTTCGGGCAGAATCTTCTGTAAAGCGCCATGGCATAAAGAAGAAGCATGCTGTCCTTTCCGCCGGACACACCGACGCAAACCGTGTCGCCCGCCTGAATCAGGCCGAAATCCTTGTCCGCGCGGCGGATACAGCCGAGTACTTCCTTCATGAATATCCTCCCGAAATCAGATGATGATCGCCGCAAACGCAAAGAGAATCAAAAGCGAACATGCGTCGACGATGGTGGTAATCAATGGCGCAGCCATGAGCGCCGGGTCGAGCTTCAGCTTTTTGGCCAGCATCGGAAGCGTGCAGCCGATGGACTTGGACAAAAGCACCGTGAAGATCATCGCGATGGACACGGTGAACGCGACAAGCATCGCGCGCTTGAACACGAAAAGCTGAATCAGCATATTAATGCCTGCAAGTGCAACGCTGACAATGGCCGCCACGCGGAATTCCTTCCACAAAACCTTTAAAACGTCCTTTGGTTCGAGCTCGCCCACAGCAAGACCGCGGATGGCCAATGTCGAAGCCTGAGAGCCGCAGTTACCACCCGTGCCCATGAGCATGGGGATGCAGGCCGTGAGCGCAACGCCGATAGACTCGATATTGGTAAGTATGTTTTCAAAATACACGATGATGAGACCGGTAAAGATTCCGCTGACCATCATGAACATGAGCCAGGGCAGCCTGTTTTTGGCAAGCTTGAAAACGCCGGTTTTGATGTATTCCTCTTCCGAAGGCAAAAGGGCGTTCATCTTTTCGATGTCTTCCGTGGCCTCTTCTTCAAGAACGTCCATAACGTCGTCGGACGTGATGATGCCGACGAGTCTGCCTTCCTTGTCGACAACGGGGATACTGTTTAAGTCGTATTTTCTTACAAGCTCGACAACATGCTCCTGATCGTCCATGGTTTCGGCGCAAACGAAGTTTGCGTTCATGAGGCTTTCAATCGGCGCGTCGTCATTGGCAAGAATCAATCTCCTCAAGGGCACCGTGCCTAAAAGCTTTCTTTTTTCGTCGATGACGTAGAGGGTATAAATCGTTTCCTTGTCGACGCCTGTGCGTTTTAACTCCTTCATCGCGTCGAGCACGGTCGTTCCCACATGAAAGTCGCAGAACTCAATCGTCATGATGGAGCCCGCGCTGTAATCCGGATAGCGCAGAAAGCGGTTGATAACCTTCCTCTGCTCCTCGTCCACATTGGCTAAAACGCGCTTGACAAGACCCGCTGGAAGCTCCTCCAGAAAATCAACCGCGTCGTCCACAAACATGTCCGAAACCAGCTCGCCAATTTCCTTGTCGCCGATTTTCTCCATCAGGCTCTGCCTTTGCTCATCGTCCATATAGGAAAAAACGTCCGAGGAAATGTCCTTGGGAAGGATTCTGAACACCTTAAGCATTTTGTCGCTTTCAAGCGAGGACAGAAACTCCGCAATATCGACAACGTTCATAATCATGAGCGCGCCGCGAAGCTCGCTTAGTTTATTGGTCTCAACAAATCCGTTCAGCCTGTCAAGAATTTTTTCCCATTCCAATGGATTCACCGCCTTTCACATTTTTCCGCCGCGAAGTAGATGACGTTTTTGGAAAACGCCCGTGACAGAAAAAGATGCGTGCAATGCGAAAAGCGTACCTTCATAAATCAGTGAACGCCGCAGGAAAACGCGGCGAAACACGATCGGGGCACGCCCTCAGACAGCATACATCTTCCGCCGTCTTCCATTGACCTTCACCTCCAAAATTCGTTATTCGGGCACAAACACCCATTATATCAAGCATACGCCTTTTCCCCTCGTTTCGTCAAGGGTAAAAATATATCATTTCCATTTACGCGATATGAATATTCTATTGAACGTGGACGCAGGAAATGCACTTGAAAAGCATTTATTTTTTCATTATAATAGGAATATCTTAGGAAAGGAACTGAAAATATGGATTTTTTGTCTCTTGTCAAAAAAAGCAGAAGCTACAGAAGCTTTGACGAATCCAAACCCGTTTCGAGAGAAATTCTTGAAAAATTGATCGAATGCGCGCGCTTCGCCCCGACAGGCGTCAACCTTCAGGAACTGAAATTTTATCTTTCCAATACGCCCGAAACCAACGCCATCATCCAGCCCATGACCCGCTGGGCTGGAAAAATCAAAGACAAATATACCCTTCCGCCCAAAGGACATATGCCCGCCGCCTTCATCATCATACTGGTAGACACTTCCATCATGCCTGACCCCGAAAAGGCTAAAACAGATGTAGGTATCGCAGCGCAAACGATACTGCTTGCAGCAGCCAGCATGAACCTTGGCGGCTGCATGATCGGAACGTTTGACAGATCCGTGTCAAAGGCACTGTCTCTTCCTGAAACTCTTTCTCCCGCTTTGGTGATCGCTCTTGGAACGCCTGATGAAGAAATCATCCTTGAAGACAAAACCGGTTCCGTGGATTATTACAGGGATGAAAACGGCGTTCATCGCGTTCCCAAGCGCACGAGGGGCGAGCTGATCGTCGGTTGAGAATATATTCACATTTGTAATTAACATTACATATCTCTGTAATATTTTTCTCCTCAAACAGGAACATTGATTTGCTATAATAATCATTCGTTGAGGAGATGAATGTATGACGCCGATCAGTTTATTCTATGGAATTATCATATATATGTACACCGATAAAGCCAGGGCCGTGCGCGTTCCCCACGTCCACGCCGTGTTCAAAGAGGAAGAAGCGATTATTTCCCTCGACGGCGACGTGCTGGACGGTCGTTTAAGCCCGGCAAAGCTTCGCCTGGTGCTTGCATGGCTCACGATCCATTATGACGATCTTCAGGCCAACTGGCGCGTAATGACAAGCGGAGACGAGGTATTCAGAATCGAGCCTTTGCGCTGAAAAAGTACATATATCAAGCAAAACGAGCTTTTTCATTGAGCATTACAGCGTAAATAACATCAAACGGGACGGAAAACCCGTCCCCTACAGGAAGAAATCCGCTTCTTCTTTATGTAGGGGACGGGTTTCCCGTCCCGTAACTATGTCCTTTTAGTTATCTTTTCAATCAGGAGCCGAGCTTTTCTTCGGCAAACCATTTAGCGTCCTGCTATTTTCCAATTTCATCCGAAAGCGCCTGCGCCTGCTCGCGGGAGATGGAGCAAAGGGCGGAGAAATTGCCGGATAAGCATTTGTCGATAAACTGCCTCGCCTTTTCGTCGTTTCCCCTCTCATGGTTGATCTTGGCGATAAAATAGAGCGTGGGCACCTGCGTGGGCTTTTCGTGATACGCGCGCGAAAAGTAGTCGTACGCCTTATCGGAATCGCCCATGGCGTAATACAATTGTCCCAAATTGTCCAGCGTTCCGGGATCCTCCTCGTCGTACTCGTAGGCCTCCATGTTGTATCTGAGCGCTTCATCAAAATCGCCCGTCTGGATGGCTTTTTCAATCAGGTAATAGCCGAGCACGGTATACACGAATTCGCTCTTTCCGTGTCTTTCCACTTCCCTTAATAGCTCGATGGCCTTGTCAAGATTGCCGAGGCGCCACATGCACACGCTGTAGTTCTGTCTGAGCTGCTTTTTGCTCTTGTCATCCAGCCTCAGCTTTTCGCATTCCAAAAGCAGCTGGCGGGATTTTTCATACTGCGCGTAACGCATCAGAAGCGTCGCATACGCCATCACAATATTTCCCTCTCTGCAGCCGGCTTCATAAGCCTCGGTGTACATGGCAAGCGCCTTGTCGTGAATCGCCTTGCCCTTTACGGGATCGGAATTCATCAGCTGATTTCCGCGGATATGCCACTGGAACGCGCGGCGGCCTTTGTAGTTGACTAAAAATTTCATCGTTTTTGCTCCTCCGATTTTTGTGATTTCTCGATCTTTTTTATAAGTCTCGCTTCTCTTTTGAAAAGCGCTTCCTTTTCATCTTCCTGACACACAGAAAGCACTTCGCGCGTAAGTCTCAGCGCGTCTTTCAATTTCAATAGCCTGTGCTCATAAATCTTCGCCATTTCGACCTTCGGGAAAATGCCCATCTGCCGCCGCCTGACCATGCACTCAAGAACGCTTAAAGCTTCCTCGTATTTTCCGTTTCTTCGGCAAATATGATAAAGGCGAAAATTGGCCTCGCCGCCAAGATCGGTGGCTTTGATGCTTCGAATTGTGGTCGCAATATACGGCCTTGCCGCCACGCGATACATTTTCTGCGCCTGTTCCCATTCGCCCATTTTTTCAAACGCCTTTCCAAGGCTCAATTGATCCATCGGATCCGATGCATTCTCCGGGCGCGCGTAGGCATCCGTCAGGCACAAAAGAAGATGTATAAGCGTCACAATATCCTGCCGGTTGTGGTCGATGATGTCTTCGAGCAGGGAAAAATCGCCTGTTTTCAGATAGGAAAAATACCTCTGCGGCACTTCGCTTCCAGGGATGTCTCCCTCACGCTCAAAACCCAGAATTTCCTTCTCGAGATTACAGAGCCTGCAGCTTCCAAGCCTCAATTTCCAAAGCCGCTTTGCGGGATGTAAAAGATCCAGCTGATTAAGGTCATAGTACTTATCCGCCATTCGGTTCATCGTGAAGCGGGATTTTAAAAGCGGCATGTCAAACGTCTTACCGTTAAAGTGAACAACCGTGTCCTTATCCGCCATCAAGGTCGAAATCCGATCCAGCATCTCCGCCTCATGCGCATAAGTCGGCATTAATAGCTGTTCAACCGTGAGCCTGCCCTTTTCAATAAAACCAACGCCCACCAGAAATGCAACCGTGCCCGCGCCTCCGGAAAGCCCCGTCGTTTCCGTATCAAGAAACAGCGCCTTTTCGATATCAAACGCGCCGCCCGTGTAGCCGATTCGCCTCAGCGCTTCGGGCGCAATGGAATACAGCCGCTCGTCCGCCATCTCGATGTGCACGCGCCTGATCAGGGGCGAAAGGGGCGCGCGCGGCGTTTCGGCTGTTGTGGTCTTCATGGCGCTCAGTTTTCTCATAAGGCCGGACGGCATGCACGCACCTCGAATCCATAAACTCTCATTATATTATATCGCGTATGTTCTTTCTTTTCAAGACTTTTGAAAAAACGCAAACCATGCGGTCACAATTTTGAACATTTTCCGTTTTTTTCCGTCTATATATACAGAAGTTTTGAATCCGAAAGGAGAGAATTCAAATGAAAAAACGAATGTTGGCCTTTTTTGTACTTCTGCTTTTTGCACTTGCCAATGCAAATCTATCCGTGGCTGAAGATGTGTTTGCAGTTGAATACAGGGTTGCCTTTTGTAATGAATATATCACGCTACGGGAGGAGCCCTCCACAAAAGCATCTGAGATCGAACGCATTCCCCTCGGCGCAATCGTAACCGCCCTGTCCGTCTCCGAAAACGGTTTTTACTACGTTAATTATAACGGAAAAAGCGGATATGCGCTCAGCAAATACCTTGAATGCCTACCTTCATTTGTCGGAGAGCGCATTGCACCCAACGAAGCGCAGCGCAAAAACATGAATCTTTTTCTTTCGAATTTCACGGAAAGCTATCTGTCTTACCACACAGGCGGTGTGTTCGACCTGATGAACGCGCCCGATGAAGCGCTCGTTGAATTTGCAGTCGAGCATATGTGGTTTAACTACCACGAATCCCGCATCGAATGGGGCGAGTACAACGGCGGCAATAACGTTCGCGTACATAAAAAATATGTGCCTGAAATCACGGAGAAATACTTTGGCGTAACGCCGTCTTCGCCGTCTCCTTTGTATGTGGACTATTTAGATCCCTATTACTACTGGACCGAAACCGGCGGCCACACCGCAGGCGGCTTTGCCAGCGTAAGCGATATCACATATCTGGGCGCAAACCGATACCATGTGACCTTTTCCATCTTTGCAGACGGCAATTTCTGGGAAACAAGCGATACCGAACTTACGCTTTCTGAAGCCCGCGAAAAGTTCCCCGATTATGAAAGACGCGGCAGCGCCATCGTATATGCACCGAACCTCGATGACCGCGCAAGCTATAAGCTTACGCGAATCGTGATCGGTTAAAACCGTCTTTCTCTCATTGCCTGGCGCTGTTTTTCTTCGTATTCTCTGCCGGACGAGGTTTTTCAAAAAATTGATGTTGCTTTCTTGAAAATTTCTTCAATCAGGTATTGATTTTTCCCAACATCTGTGGTATTATATTATACGCTTGATTGAAGGTATGCGGTAGTAGCTCAGTTGGTAGAGCGCCACCTTGCCAAGGTGGAGGTCGCGAGTCCGAGTCTCGTCTACCGCTTCAGATGCGGGTGTAACTCAATGGTAGAGCGCCAGCCTTCCAAGCTGGATACGTGGGTTCGATTCCCATCACCCGCTTAAAGCAATATGCGGTAGTAGCTCAGTTGGTAGAGCGCCACCTTGCCAAGGTGGAGGTCGCGAGTCCGAGTCTCGTCTACCGCTTACATGCACCTTTAGCTCAGTTGGTAGAGCACCTGACTCTTAATCAGGGTGTCCAGGGTTCGAGTCCCTGAAGGTGTATAAAAGAAACTCGGCTGCTAAGTGGCAGCCGAGTTTCTTTTATACACCTTTAATGAAAAAGCCAAGCAAACGCATGGCTTTTTCGCATTATTTTGCGTCAAAGGTGCAAAGCCTTATCCGGCGAAGCGGTTTTCATTTGCTCGAAGGGAAAACCTCATTTTCGTTTTCTTGTCTTCATATACTTATAAATCCCATATTGTTCATTTTTCGATTTTCTGATATAATGCATTCGTATCACAAAATCACCACTCACGCTTTTTGACTACCATATAAAGGAGGCTTTTATGAATATCAATTTCATTCATCCTGCGGATCAGCTGGTTATGTTCATGCAGCGCATTTACGATAAAGGCATGACGACGACTTCCGGCGGAAACCTTTCCATCATGGACGAGGATGGAAATATCTGGATCACGCCTGCGGGCGTTGACAAGGGCACGCTAAACCGGAATGACATTGTGTGCGTGCGCGCAGACGGAGAGGTTGTGGGTATGCACAAGCCTTCGAGCGAGCTTCCTTTCCATCAAGCGGTTTATAATATGAGGCCGGATCTGAAGGCGGTGCTTCACGCGCACCCGCCGGCGCTGGTTTCTTTCTCGATTGCCAGAAAGAACCCGAGTCTGGATCTTCTGCCTTCGGTTCGCAAGATGTGCCCTGAAGTCAGGATTGCGGTTTACGCTGTGCCGGGCAGCGAAGAGCTGGGCAGCAACATTGGCGCTTGCTTTGCGGACGGATGCGATATCGTGCTTCTTGAAAACCACGGCGTCTGCATCGGCGCGAGCAATATGTTCAAGGCTTTTCAGCGCTTCGAGACGCTCGAGTATTCGGCAAATCTTGAAATCCTCGCCAACAAAATCGGAACGCCCAGAGAGCTTAATGAAGAAGCGTATCGCGTGACAGAAACGCGCACGCATCTTAAGATGGACGATTTTATTCCGCGCAGCATATCAATTGAGGAGCTGGCTGCCCGCCGCGATATGATCACGCTCATTCACAGATCCTATAAACAGGGGTTGTTCACAGCGACGCACGGCACGTATTCCGTGCGCTTGTCAGATGGAAGCTTTGTAATCACGCCCTTTGGTCAGGACAGAGCGTATCTCGAGGAAGACGACCTTGTGCGGGTGAAGGCCGGTATGAAGGAAATGGGAAAAACCCCGTCCAGAGCCGTGAGCCTGCATGAAAAGATTTATAATGCAAATCCCGAGATCCGCGCGATTTTGCTTGCCCACCCCGTGCATGCAATGGCCTTTGCCGTGACAGACACGGTCTTTGATCCGAGAACCATTCCGGAAAGCTACATCCTTTTAAGAGACGTAAAACGCATGGCCTACGGAGACATTTATTTAAAACAGGAAGAAACTGCAGCCTATTTCGGCGAAGCCACGCCGGCAGCGCTGGTTGAAAACGACTGCGTGATCGTGACCGGCGCTAACCTTCTTCAGGCGTTTGACCGCCTTGAAGTTATGGAATCCACGGCGCATTCCATCATAAACGCCGCTTCGGTCGGCAAAATCGTGCACATTTCCGAAAAGGAAATCGAAGATCTGAAGCAAGCGTTCCATTTGAAGGACTGAATCATACAAGCTGCTGAAGCACAAAAAAGTCTTTTATAGGCGTTGGAACTGCCAATCAATTCTATAAAGCGGTTTGCATTTGAACTGAAGCCCCCTGATTTTTAAAATCAAGGGGCTTCATGCATTTCGCTGTTTTCAGAAAAACAGCTTCCTATTCTATTTTTTTATCTCGGCTGCAGCGTCATCTTGTAGGGATCCATCAATTCATCCAGCTGATCCTCAGGAATCAGGCCCTTTTCGAGCACCAGTTCCCTTACGGATGCGCCGGTTTCGATGGCTTCCTTCGCCAGGTGGCAGGCTTCGGTGTAGCCGATGATGGGACAGAGCGTGGTTACAATGCCGACAGAGCGCTCTACGAGCTTGCGGCAATGCTCCTTGTTGGCTACAATACCACGGATGCAGTTGACGCGCAGGGTATTGACGCCTTCGGTGAGCGTATGGAGAGATTCAAACAGCTTATAGAAAATGATCGGTTCAAAGGCGTTGAGCTCCAGCTGTCCGCCCTCCGTCGCCATGGTAATGGTGGTGTCGTTTCCAATGACATTAAAGGCGATCTGGTTCATAACCTCGGGAATAACGGGGTTGACCTTTCCGGGCATGATGGAGGAGCCGTTCTGACGGGTAGGCAGTGTAATTTCGCCAAGGCCGGTTCTGGGGCCGGAGGACATAAGGCGCAAATCGTTCGAAATTTTGGAAAGGTTTACAGCGCAGGTCTTCAGCGCGCCGGAGAGCGTGGAATATACGTCCAGGTTCTGCGTGCCGTCGACCAGGTTTCTGGATTTCATCAGCATTTCATCGGTGAGCTCAGCCACGAGCGGTACGATGTTTTCAATATAAGCAGCGCTTGCGTTTACGCCGGTGCCGACTGCCGTTCCGCCAAGGTTCAGCTCGCGAACCTCGTGCGCCGCCTGACCGATTCTTCGAACATCGCGGCGAATCGCTACGGAATACGCCTGAAATTCCTGCCCTAAACGGATCGGAACGGCGTCCTGCAGCTGCGTTCTGCCCATCTTGACGACAGAATCAAATTCCTGCGCCTTTTTGTTGAGCGTATCGGTCAGACGCATCAATGCCTCCATCAGGCGGTCGATCTTCTTGATCAGCGCCATTTTGCCGCAGGAGGGATATACGTCGTTGGTGGACTGACCGCAGTTGACGTGGTCGTTCGGGTGAACGATGGTGTAGTCGCCCTTTTCGCCGCCCATGATCTCAATGGCGCGGTTGGCAATAACCTCGTTGGCGTTCATGTTCATGCTTGTGCCCGCGCCGCCCTGAATGGAATCCACAAGGAACTGGTCGTGGAGCTTGCCGTCAATGATTTCGTCGCATGCCTGACAGATCGCTCTGCCGACTTCGAGCGGAATCTGGCCGTCGTTTGCGTTCAGCATCGCCGCGGCCTTCTTGATCTGCGCGATCGCGACGATCATCTCATCGTCCACGCGGCGGCCGCTGATGGGGAAATTCTCAACGGCGCGCAGGGTCTGAACGCCGTAATATGCATCCTTAGGTACGCGCATCGCGCCCATAAGGTCATGTTCAATGCGATATTCACCGGAAATTGCCATATTCTCATCCGCCTCTTACAATGATCTGGTTCTTGTCAAAAAAAGCTTGCACTATAGTATACACAAATGGTATAATATTATCAAATACATATATGTTTATCGTTTCCATATAAAATGTATTATAGGTGGTCGACGTCATGTTCAGAGAAATGGAGTATGTGCTTGCGGTATATCGCGAGAAGGGATTTTCGAAAGCAGCTCGGAAAATGTACATTTCCCAGCCTGCCCTGAGCGCAATGATCAGGCGGGCGGAGGAGCGCATCGGCAGCGCAATTTTCGACCGTGCAAAGGCTCCGATTGAGCTTACGGAAATCGGGCGGGAATACGTTCGGATCGCAACGGAAGTCGCCCGCGCAGAGGAAGCGTTTCAGCAATATGTCAGCGACGTGAATCATTGCTTAAGAGGCACGCTCGCCGTCGGCGGAACCATGCTTTTTATGTCCTTCATCCTGCCGCCGCTTCTGTCCGCGTTTTCCGAAAAGCACCCGAATGTGGACGTGCGGCTGCACGAGACGCATACGTCGCTTCTGTATCAGGAACTGAGCGACGGCGATCTGGATCTGATCGTTGAAAACAGCGCGAGCAACCCGGACATTTTTGAGGAAAAGCCGTTTTTGACAGAGCGGCTGATTCTCGGCGTTCCTGCAAAGGATGTACCCAGGGAAATGACGGATTATATGTTGACGGCAGACGATGTGATTGACGGAAGGCACCTTCTCGATTCGCATCCGATTCTGCCGCTTAAAAAGCTCCGGGATCAGGAATATCTTTTATTAAAGGAAGGCAACGACACGCGCACAAGAGCGGACAAGCTGTTTGAAAGCGAAAAGGTGCGCCCTAAGGTGAGGCTTTTGGTCGATCAGCAGATCATGGCCTATCACCTTGCCTGCGCCGGCATGGGCGCGGCGTTTATCAGCGATACTCTGGTTGAGCATATGCCGGATGCGAACGCGCTCCGATTCTTCAAGCTCAATCCCGCCTTCAGCGAACGACGCATCAGCTTTTACTACAAGAAAAAGCGTCTTCTTTCAAGCGCCGCCCGCGCCTTTATGGATACGATGATAGAGTTTGCAAAATAAACGAAAAAATGCGCGGCAGTTATCGCCCGCCCCCTCTCCCCCATTCTCCACACAGCTTTCTTTCGTAATTTCCTTTCATTAGACAGCATTGTCATACACATAAAAGCGGCCGAAACGGCCGCTTTTTATGTTATGCGATTACAGGATGTACGAAAGCGCCCACACCCACTTGTTGGCCGGCGCAATCCAGACCTCCTTGTAGGTAGCGGTGCAAACCTGAGGCCAGTAGGGCTCGTCTGCATCGAACAGCGACTGAATACCGACGGGCATCTGACCGATCGTCTGACCGGGTTGAACGGCATATTCGTCCGTCCAGTTGTAGCCTTCGCCATAGATGAGCGACTGGTTAAAGGGGTTTTTGCCGACGGTCCACTCGAGCTGCTTTACAAGGATATCATTTGCCTTGTCGCCTTCAAGCGCTTCCGCAGCGGCCGCTGCAGCCAGCGCCTGCGAAAGCAGAACGTTTTCGTTTCCTCTGAAGGAGAACCACACCGGATAGCGGCGCAGATAATAGCCCTTACCAAGCGCGATTCCGTTGTGCACCTGATTTTTAAAGGATTTTAGGTTTTCCTCATCGCCCATGATGATGTTGCCAAGCGTAATTTCGGGATAGTCCTCCGCCTCGTTTTCGTGATAAATGCCCTCGGGCAGCATGTGCCACGGCGCGGTGTACTCGATGATGGTTTTGGAGTATTCGAGGTACAGAGCAAGGGAATTTTTCCAAAGGCAAACATCTTCATGATCCGGCAGAAGCTTCGTTAGCGCGCTTAATCCCATCGTCAGATATTGCTCAAACGAATGGTGCGCATGGTGCCAGATGAGCTTGTGGGCGCGATCCTGCCAGAAGAAGCCGCGAATCGGCGTATTCCAATCGGGCGTTTCGGTCTGCTGACACTCGATAAGGCCTTTGGCATATTTTGCTGCTTCCTTTTCAAATTCTGCTGCGCCCGCGCGGATGAGTTCGGCGGCGGCACTCGTGGCTGCAGCAAACAGCTTTACTTCCTGCATGCCTGCGTCGTTAAAGGAAATTTCCGCGTCCTGTTTTTTCCACGCATCCTCTGCAAAGCGGAAATCCTCCTTTGCAATTCTAAGCGCATATTTAGAAAAAACGGGATCAATATCCTTAAACACATATGCGCCCATGGCTTCCGCGCAGGCGGATACGAAGTTGGTGAAGGGGTTGGTGGTGGGATGCGAAATGATGTCGTCATTGGTTCCGATGATGCCGTCGGTCCAGATGGAGGTGGAAGAATAGGAGGAGCGGTAGCCGTCGCCGAATCTCACTTTGAGAACATAATCAAGACCCCACTTGGCTTCCTCGAGCACGCGCTCATAGAGCTTTCCCCTTGCGCCCGTGCCGCCCTCAAGACGCTGGGCCAAGCGAAGAAGGCCGATCGTGCCGTCGGCTGTGTTGTTCATGCCCTGCGCAAGATCAGCAGCGTCGTGCCAGCCGCCGTTTGCGACGATGGCGCGTCCGTCGGGATGCTTTAAAAGAAGATCCGTGTGGCAGCAGCGATGCTTTCCGAGAACCTCATAGCCGCATCTTTGCGAAAGATAGAAATTGAGCACTTTCCACGCGGATGCTTCAAAGGCGCGGGAAGAAATGTCAAAGGCGCGGGTCGAATGGCTGCCAGCGATCAGGATATAGCGGCCTTCTTCTTTTACGGGCGTAAAGTCCATAACCTTGAGGCCGTTTACGGTTTTGATATTGCCTTTATAAACCTCGCGGCCTGTTTCCGTTTCGATCAGGCGGAAGGAATCCGCATTCAGATTCATATTGGCAACTGCCAGCTTTTCGCATTCCGGCAGATATCCGCTTCCGCAGAAGGAAATCACGCCGTCCATCGGGATCCATCCTGTCTCCTGCTGGACTTCCACTTTCTGGATTTCAAGGTCGCGGATGTAGTATTCGTTGGTGTCAACGGTATCGACTTCGTGACCGCACATGTCGTATTCGATGGCGATGCCGACGGTGTCGTTACGGTGAAGATTCGGAATCTCGCAGGTGACGTGGTTCCACTGGTCTGCCTTGAGATTCACGTTATGTGCGCCTTCGCGCAGATATTTATCGGGCACGGGATGGTCGCCCTCGTTATACAGCTGAACGCGCACGCACAGGGATTTCATACCCGGAACATGGGGAAAAATCCAAACGGAAATGCGGTTCCACTCGCTTAAATCCTCATGATCCAGCACGCGCATGGCGGCGGGCTCGGAATAAATGCGGCCCAGTCCACGTCCGGGCAGCCAGTGATCCAGATTGGATTTTGCGGTCAGGCACACGGTTTCTTCCGCGTTTTCTTCGGGCGCTTTTTTAAGGGAAAGGCTCGCGTAGGGCGTTAAGGGCTTCCAGTTCGAAAGCGTCCTTCCGTCGTCGATCAGGCGGCTTTCAATCACCTTTTTGCCGCGGAGCTGATAATCCATAGTCTCGGTTTCGTCGATGGGGAGCATTTTATGCGCCATGCTTCCAAGATCGATCAGATCCAGTAATCTTTTTTCCATACTGCCATCCTCCGTTTATTTTAAATTGGTTGCGTTTTGAATGGAAAGGTAGTCGTTTGTCAAAATACAGTCGACGCCCATCTGAAGGTATTTTCGCGCTTCTTCGGGATCATCTGCAAAGAAAACGTTGCACTTGATGCCGTGTGCGTGCGCTTTGTCGATCATAGCCTGATCGAAATAGGGCTTGAAAAGTTGAACCTTCTGACACTTAAGTTCAATCGCCTCATTCACGATCTCCCACGGTTGATCGCCCGCGCCCATGCACCTTGCGATATCCGGAGCAAGAATGGCGAGCTGCTTTTGCATCGCGCGGTTTCCGGTCATGAAGTATACATGCTTGGACGCGTCGTATTTTCGGATGAGGGATATGATCTTTTTAAGCATTGTATCGCTCACCGGCGTTACATTATCTCTGGATTTGATATGAACGTTCATGATCGTCTGGCAGGAAAATTTTTTAAGGATATCTTCGAAAAGAACAATCCTTAATCCCTTGAACCTCTCCCCCATCTTAACGCCGAAATCGACCCTTTGGATTTCATCAAGCGTCAGATCCCAGACATAACCCGTGCCGCTTGATACGCGGTCAAGGCTCGCGTCGTGCATGGAAACGATTTCGCCGTCCCTGGTTTCCCAAAGGTCGAACTCGATCTCGCTTGCCTGAAGGGCAATAGCTGCGCCGAAGGCGGGCATGCTGTTTTCGGGCGCGACGGTACTGAAACCTCTGTGTGCGCACAGGCGCGGATAAGCCATCCATTCATCCTTGGGCACGATTGCGCTTCCAGCAGGTCGGTAGTTCCAGGGGCGTCTGCCCTTTTCCATGTATTCGAAGTGCGCAGAGGGCGCGTTTCCAAAGCCAGCAGGTTTGAAATGCTTTTTCATGGGATCAATTTCGATTATTCCGAGCCCTACCTCGTTTTTCATCTGAAGAAGAATTTTTCCTTCAGGCGATGCGATGAGGCTTCCACCGCCGACAGGTGAATTTTCACCCATGCTGACGGAGGCGCGAAGAACATAAGCGTTTGTATTGAACGCGCAGAAGGCGGAAAACAATTCGCTCATTGCAAAAGGATCGCTTCTCTGGTGCGAGCAGCCAATGACAAAGTCCGGTTTTTCAAGGGCGATTCTCGCGAAGGATTCATAAAAATAAAAATCATAGCAGGTCAAAAACGCAAACCTCAAGCCCTCGATTTCAAGAATGGTTGGTTCATTGAAGCTTGAAAGATAGCTCGCATCGAGCTTTCTTTTTTCAATCTCACTCGCGACGGGATGCGCTTTATAGTATCGGCCTGCGATCTTTCCTTCGCGATCAAAGGCATAGGTGGTGTTCCGAAAGCCTGTTTCTGTTTTCGAAAGCGCGTTGATAAACAAAATCGCATGGGCACGTCTGGCGATTTGGGCTGCTTTATCAAGGATCAGTTTATTGTATTTTTCTACTGCCTCGTAAAAACCATCGACGTCCCTCGGCACGCAGGGCACATCTGTGTATTCCGGCGCGACGATGATGTCAAGATCGCTTGTGCATGATTCCAGCAACTGAAACTCTGTTTGAATCATCTCTTCAATTCGGGTATCATCTGTGGAGTAGGGCATTTGGAGTATGCCGATTTTCATGAGAATCATGCTCCTTTCTGATGGGGAGGTGATATAAAACATAGCGGCGGGCGATTCGTGAATCGCCCCTACCGTATAAAAGAGGTGTGTGTTTTCCTTATTATAACATTTATAGTCTTCTTTGGCAATCAAAAAGCCCGCCTGGTGGCGGGCTTTTTGAGCGAGCTGATTATTCGGCAGCTTCTTCGGTGTTCCATGCGGGAACGAAGGAGCCGGCGTAAAGGGTTGCAAATACGTTGGCAACTTCTTCGCACTGATAGGCCTCGGCGATGCGCTTGTAAACGGGGTTCTCGAGGTCCTTTTCGCAAACGGCGATGATGTTTACAATGCCGTGCTGATCGGGGTTTTCGGGATCGAAGGCTTCAACGGCGATGGCTTCCTCGTGAGGATAGCCAGCCTGGGTGGCGTACTGTCCGTTCATGAAGCCGGCGGCGACGGAGGAGTCGGCCATCTGGGAGCCGATGGTGGCCGCATCGAGCTCTACAATATTGAGCTCGAGGGGGTTGTCAACGATGTCAAGAACAGTGGCATAGCTGGTGAGGTCGTCGGCCAGGGTGATGAGGCCGAGAGACGCCAGCATCTGAAGCGCGCGGGCTTCGTTTACAACGTCGTTCATAACCAGGATGGTGTCGCCCTTCTGGATTTCCTCTACGGAATCATACTTGTCGGAATAGAGGGAAAGGGGCGCGATCAGGGTCTCGCCGATGGCGGCCAGCTTGTTTCCGTAGGTTTCGGCGTTTTCGTCGTTCCAGTTGTTCATGAAGTTGTAGTGCTGGAAGGCGTTCATGTCGATTTCGCCGGAAGCGAGGGCGATGTTGGGCATGACGTAATCGGAGAAGTAAACGATTTCAAGCTCAATGCCTTCTTTGGCAAGCATGGGTTTCAGAACGTCGGTCCACTGTTCGTTGGTGGAGCCTACAACGCCGACCTTAACGATGGTGGCTTCAGCGGATGCGACGAGGGACAGGGAAAGAACGAGTGCAACCAGGAGAGCAAGGATTTTCTTCATAGTTTGGGTCCTCCTAAATAAAATTCAAAATCAACTTCCCGTGAAAGGGAAGAGAAATTCAGTGGGAAAGCCTGTGCTCGAGGATGGTTCCGATGGTCTGGATGATCGTGACCATCAAAAGGATGATGGCGATGGTGACGACAGTAACATCCGTCATAACGCGCTGATAGCCGTAGCGGATGGCGTAATCGCCAAGGCCGCCGCCGCCGACGGTGCCCGCCATGGAGGTTAAAGCAATGATATTGACGATCGTGATGGTCGCGCCGCGGATCATTCCGGGAAGACCTTCTCTGAGGTAAACGCGGAAGATGATCGAAATTGGCGAAAGACCCATGGAGCGAGCCGCTTCCACCATGCCGCCGTCCACTTCCGTAAGAGCTGCATGAATCTGGCGGGAGAAGAAGGGTACGGTCGCGATGACGAGCGGGAAGATTGCGCCCTTAACGCCGATCGAGGTTCCCACGATTTTGCGGGTGGTGGGAATCAGGAGAGCGACTAAAATAATGAAGGGAACCGAACGGAAGAAGTTGATCAGCTTATCCAACAGCTGATAAATGGGCGCGCAGTCCAGTATACCGCCTTTTTCGGTCACAACCAGCGTTACGCCGAAGAATATGCCAAAGCCCGCGCTGAACAGGGACGAATAGCCCACCATCTGAAGGGTTTGCTTTAGGCATTTGAAAAGCTCTTTTTGGGTTTTGATGACGTTCGGCATCAGGTTTTTTAGGAACGCGTCGAAATCAGCAGCTCCGATGGTTGCAGTAAAGATAATCTTTAATAAGTAGAAATACAGGCAAACAAGAGCGACTACGACAAAGCAGGCGGCAAAAATATAACCTTTTGAACGCTTCACCTGATTATTCATGATACAGCACCTCCGCGCGGACGCTTTCGCCGTCGATCATGGAAAGCGCTTTTTCAATATTGGCTTTTTCGCCTTCAAACACGGTGACCAGCTTACCAAGCGCCTTACCGTCCAGCATTTCGATGTTTCCGTAGAGTATGGAAATATCGAGATTGCAGGCTCTGGAAAGCGTTGATACCAGCGCCTGTCCGGAGGAATCGCCGTGGAAGGAAAGCTGAATCACGTGATCTCCTTTTTTGAGGTTCAACGGCGCGATCATATCCTGAATGTTATTCTTCATGCGTTCAACGCCGTCGGTGGTGCCGATAAATCGGCGGGTGATGGGCATCTTGGGATCGGAGAAGACGGTGTAGATGTCGCCTTCCTCCACCACGCGTCCGTCCTCCATCACGGCAACCTTGTCGCAAATCTGCTTGACAACGGCCATTTCGTGGGTGATGACGATAGTGGTGATGCCGAGCTCGCGATTGAGCTTTTTAATGAGGGATAAAATGTCCTGCGTGGTCTGGGGATCCAGCGCTGACGTTGCCTCATCGCACAAAAGCACTTCGGGATCGCTGGCCAGTGCCCGCGCTATGGCGACTCT
>SVGP01000027.1 GCA_015056255.1 Clostridiales bacterium
TATCCGATGCCATGGATCGACACCTCCTATGGATAGAATAGGTCAGCCCCCGCATACCTGCTCGGGGCGCTGGCCGATTGTACAACAACAGCAACCCACATCCTTGGGCAGACTAATGTATTATAGTCGATAGAGCCTTTAAATGCAAGAGGGTATACAGGGGAATGACGAAATTTTACATTATTGTTTCAAAAGTAGTTATCCCTGTCCGACACGAATGCGCGTTATTATATAGAAGGAATATTTCTTTCGGAGTTGTATAAATTCTTGTGTTTGCCTTGCAAAGGCGGCGCGATCATGATAAGATAACGGATAAGAAAAACACTGATTGAAAAAGAGGGAAAAAGGACATGGTCTCCGTACTTTTAATCGCGCTCGTCATCCTGCTTTATTCGTTTCAGACGCTGTTTTGCCGCCTGTACAACCAAGCCTATCCGGGCAGGGAGGATGTGTCTCCGTTTGTATATTGCGCGTATTACGGCGTGTTTGTGTCCGCAGCCACATTCCTTTTCGGCGGCTGCACGTTTCATCCTTCGTGGCAGACGGTGCTGTTCGGCCTTTTAAACGCGTTTGCGCTGCTTTTATATAATGTAACGCTCATCAAGGCCACGGCGATGGGCTCCTATGCCATTGCAAACCTTTCGCTTTTATCGGGCGGCATCTTAATTCCGCTTCTTGAATCAGTGCTGATTTTTGACGCAAAGCTTGTGCCCATTCAGTATATCGGCATTTTCCTTATGCTGGTCGCATTCGGCTTTTTAAACGCCGACGGCCTTTTTAAGAGCAAGGGCGAAAAGAAGGAAAAGACCGATAAAATGTTCTACGTCTACTGCGCCCTTCTTTTGCTTGCCAACGGCGCGTACGGCGCGTTTTTCAACGCCCAGCAGAAGATCCTTGAGGAAGCGGAACGAACGGAAATGATCATTCTGACCTTCCTGCCTTCCGCGGTCATAGGCGCTTTAATCGTCTTTTCGAAGGCAAAGAAAAACACCCTTGCCTGCTTTAGGCAGACCCCGAAATCCACGCTCCACTTGATCCTCTGCTGCATTTCCGCAACCGTCGCCATCAACCTTCTGGTTTACATCATGTCCTTAATCGACGTGGCTGTGCTTTTCACGGTTGAAAACGGCGGCGTGCTCATCATGAGCGCCCTGTACGCGGCTTTCCTCTTCAAAGAGAAAATCACCCTGCCCAAGGCAATCGGCCTTGTGATTGCGGTTGTTTCCATGGCGCTTCTGGGCTACGCGACCGCATAATGTAAAAATGCATATTCGCTCCTTCTTACGCGTATACTTACCGGGTATATGAAAAGAAGGGGCATTTTTTATGAAAAAAGGCATCGAATGTTTTGCAGGCGCGAACACATCATGCGGCTTTGTATCCGGCTTTGATGGTATATTCACATATTCAAAAAAGACGTTCTTTATAAAAGGCGCGCCCGGAACGGGCAAAAGCAGCCTGATGCGGCGCATTATGGAAAGACAGAAATCCCTAGGCCATGCGGTAAGCGCATTTCACTGCTCGTCCGATCCAGACAGTCTCGACGGCGTGATCGACGAAACCATATCCGGCGCAATCATCGACGCGACCGCTCCCCACACCTATGATCCCCCCTATCCCGGCGCGACGGGCGCAATACTCGGCATGGGCGATTTTCTGGATGAGCGCGCGCTTTATGAAAACAGAAAAGAAATCCAGAAAATCAATCTTGAAATGAAAAAAGCGTTTCACGCGGCGTGCCAGTATCTGAAAAGTGCGGGCGATATCGAATGCGCCAATGAAGAGAAGGAAGATATGCGCCTTGCAGAGGAGCTTTCAGGCGAAATTTTAAAAGATATTCCCCGAAAAACAGGTTATGGCGCACAGCGCACGTTTTTTCTGGATGCGTATGCGCACAAGGGCAAGGTGAGCTATCTCAACACCTTTGACAGGGCGGAAATCATCAGCGTGCCTTCGCAGTTTCCCTCCAGAATCGATGTGCTTTTGCGCCTGATCGCCCAGAAGGCGCGCGCGATGGGGCAGGATGTGATTCTGTTTCCAAGCCCCGTGCGCCCGGATAAGATCTCGCATGCGTATCTGGCGGACCTGCCCCTTCTGATCACGAGCGAAAAGGTGGAGGGCGCAGGCAAAATCTACGACGCTTACCCTGAAACCGCCCCCTATCGCCCGGGCGACAAGGCGCTTTTTGATGCGCTCACCGAAAAAGCCTCGGCAGCCATGGCGCAGGCAAAGCGCCTGCACGACGAGCTTGAAGAGGTGTATATTCCGCGCATGGATTTTTCAAGGCTGATCGAATGCGAATCAAGGGTAATCCGGGCGTTTGATGAGTTAAGATAAATTTATACTGTCGATTATAGATAAGATTCAGCGCGGGCGATCGATGATCGCCCGCGCATTCTTATACCGCCCGTATGGTGAACATGCGGCTTGTCGGCTTTTGAAACGCCGCCGTGACCACGCACAGAATTGAACCCGTCAGACACTGAATCATATCCTTCATGGTATCGATGAGACCGATATCGATATAACCCATTTCGAAGGGCTCTCCGTTTATGGATACGGTATCGATGCTGGCAATTTCGCCGATCGTGCCGGGCGTATCGCCCAGCAGGTAGGAGGCCATTTCCGTAATCACGGTGTCGTTTTGCATATCCATTTTGAAAAATACGTCCAGCAGATATTCATATACTTCCCATATGCCGCCAACTGCCATTGAAAGGGATACGGCAAAGATGCATTTAAACGCCTTTGCAGGCGGCTCTTTTAAAAGAAAATCCGGAAGCGCATAGCCGAGTGCCGCTACCAGAAAGCCGCTTAACATATGAAGAAGCTTATCCCACGGCCGGATATAATGGTAGAATTTATATACATTTCCAAGCACCGGTCCACCGATGACCAAAAACCAGTAAACGACTTTCAGATCCCGGGAAATCCGGCACGAAAGAAAATACTCAAACAGATACGGAAGAAAAATAAGCGCAAGGCTGGCCAGAGCCGAAAGCGCGTAAATAACGTTTTTAAGTTTTACGGAATAGAAAAACGAAATCACATTGAACGCGGACAAAACGGCAATGAGCAATTTGTCCAACGTACCCTTGCGCATAATATCGTCAGTTAATCCGCTCATGGTTCTAATCATATATCTCCCTCCCAGAATGCAATTATACCCGTCAAATTCGAATAGAGGGTGAAGTAAAAGGAACAAAATATTGGC
The DNA here is from genome assembly GCA_015056255.1 of Clostridiales bacterium. Taxonomy (GTDB): domain Bacteria; phylum Bacillota; class Clostridia; order Christensenellales; family Aristaeellaceae; genus SFHK01. Next base: position 3,215 of record SVGP01000027.1, read on the forward strand.
ATTTTATACAGAATTATGTGCAAACCGCCAAATGTTTTTATTAAGTTGTCGCGCAGAGCCTTTGATTTATTGACTTTAGATAAAAAAGAGTGTAAAATCTATCTGTTAATCTGCCTAAACTTGGGCAATTACACCTATGATAAGCGGCGAAGCCGTTTTACAAAAATGAATATAAGAAGGAGGAGAAACAAAAAACATGCATCCAATCATTACGATTCTCATCGTACTGATTGCACTGGCAGCCGGATGTGCTGGCGGTTTTCTGTATCGCAAATCCGTAATGGAGAAAAAAATCGGCAGGACGGAGGAATTTGCAAAAAATCTTTTGGACGAAGCAACCCGTAAAGCCGAGGATAAGAAAAAGGAAGCCATTCTTTCTGCAAAGGAAGAAATTATCAGCCTTAAATCCGATCTGGACAAGGAAGTCCGTGATCGCCGTGCAGAAGTAACGCGCCTTGAGCGCAGAGTTACCCAGCGTGAAGAAGCGCTCGACAAAAAGTATGACGCTCTCGACGCCCGAGAAGCAACGCTCAACGAAAAGTACAAGGAAGCCGAGCGTCTGGAAGCTTCCGCGCAGGAGATGCACGACAAGCAGCAGACCGAGCTTGAGCGCATTTCCAACATGACCATGGAAGAAGCCCGCCAGATTCTGGTGGACAGAATCCAGAAAGACGCCTACCACGACGCGGCCATTATTGTGCGCGATATCGAATCCCGCGCCAAGGAAGAGGCCGATAAAAAAGCCAGAAACATCATTTCCCTCGCCATTCAGAAGTGCGCCGCCGACCATGTGGCCGAGACCACGGTTTCCGTCGTCGCGCTGCCCAATGACGATATGAAGGGCCGCATCATCGGCCGCGAAGGAAGAAATATCCGCACCCTCGAAACCGCCACCGGCGTCGATCTCATCATCGACGACACGCCCGAGGCCGTGATTATCTCCGGCTTCGATCCCGTTCGCCGCGAAGTCGCCCGCATTGCGCTTGAAAAGCTCATCATGGACGGCCGCATCCATCCGGCGCGCATCGAGGAAATGGTGGACAAGGCCAAGCGCGAAGTGGAAAATCAGATCCGCGAGGCCGGCGAATCCGCCGTATTCGACACCAACCAGCATTCGCTTCACCATGAGCTCGTTCGCCTGCTGGGCCGCATGAAGTACCGTACCAGCTACGGTCAGAACGTTTTAAAGCACTCCGTTGAGGTTTCCCACCTCGCCGGCGTTATGGCCGCCGAGCTCGGAGCCGACGTTCAGCTGGCCAAGAGGGCCGGACTTCTTCACGACATCGGCAAGGCCATCGACCACGAGGTCGAGGGCACCCACGTCACCATCGGCGCAGAGCTTGCCAGAAAGTATCACGAGAGCGAAGCCGTCGTCAACGCCATCATGGCTCACCACAACGATGTGGAGCCCCAGACCGTTGAAGCCGTGCTCGTTCAGGCCGCCGACGCCATCTCCGCCGCGCGCCCCGGCGCGCGCCGCGAGTCGCTTGAAAACTATATCAAGCGCCTTCAGAAGCTCGAAGAAATCGCCAATTCCTTTGACGGCGTAGACAAGTCCTACGCCATCCAGTCGGGCCGCGAGGTTCGAATCATGGTCCGTCCCGAGGACGTAAACGATGCCGGCACTTTGATTCTCGCCAAGGAGATCGTAAAGCGCATCGAGGCCGAGATGGAATATCCGGGTCAGATCAAGGTCAACGTCATTCGCGAAACCCGCGCCATCGAAATGGCAAAATAAAAGAAATCACAAAAAAACCCGCGCCGTGTGTTTTTCCGGCGCGGGTTTTCATGTATTTTCGATTTTCTTCTCTTTGGAATTTTGACATTAGAGTTCAAATCCATGCTTTTCAAACGCTTCCCTCAAGGTCAAAAGGCCTTTTTCAAGCCCTTTTTCGTGGTATTCCATCATGAGGGGGCCGGTGTAGCCGGTTTCTTTGGCGTATTCGGCCACAAGCGCAAAGTCCATCGTGCCGTCGCCCGGAGCCACATGGTCGTCGTTTACACCGAAATTGTCGTTTATATGTGTATAAGCCCATCTTGCGGGATATTGGCAGGCAAGCGTTTTCATGGTGTCCGTGATGTGCGCATGCCCCGTGTCGATATTCATCTGAACGGCGCATTCGTTTTTATAATAGGAAAACAGTTTTTCAAAATCTTCCGCTTCGCTGCCCAATTCGCGCTTGCCGTGCGGCGGAACGTTTTCGTAAAGCAGAGTAATGCCTGCATCCTTCAAGACCGGAAGGATTTTGTCGGTAACGCAAAACAGTCTTTCCATGCCCATTTCGCGGGTGGTAACAAACTGCATGTGCATGTTTATGTACTTCATGCCCATGCGCGCGCATCTTTTTGCGTATTCCAAATAGATTTCATAAAGCTCATCTTCGGTTTTGATTGCCCAGTTTGCCCAAGGATGAAGACTTAATTCAATTCCGTTTTCGCGGGCAAAGCGCGCGATTTCGTCAAGCCTTGTCTCAGGGATTTTTTCAAAAGCCGTTCCGTTTTCGTTGCCGAACAGTTCAATTCCCTGAAAGTCGTTCTCCTTTGCCCACTTTATGCACTCTAGCCAATCCGCCATTACGTAAAGATGAAAGGAACTCATGTATTTTTTCAGCTTCATTTGTCTTCTCCTATCTGATCTCGATCACATTGACGGAGTGCGGCTCAAGAGAGATTTCTTCCCTGTAGGGCATCCAGTCGGTTGATGTAATGGAAACGTCCGTTTTACCGATGTCATTGTAGGAATCCTTTTCGGGGCCGTTCACGGTGTGGATGCGCATCTCTTTCTTTTCATCGCCGATCATGGAGAGAACGAGCGTTTGCATGTTTTCGCCGTCCTTATTCACCGCTGATATCGCGTAGCCGCCTTCGTCTTTGGTTACGACAACGTCGATCAGTTCCACCGTGTCCGAAAGCATCTTCACATCCTGCTTCCAGACGTCAAGCACGGTGCCTTTCATGGAATTGGCATACAGTTCAAACACGAAATACTGCGGACGAAGAACGATTCCGTCTTTGTGGGTAAAAATCGCGCCGCGGGTATTTACGATGGGCGAGAAACAGGCCATTTTGACGATGTCGCAGTTTCGAAGGCAGGCGTTTAAAAACGCCGCCGAGAAAACTGCATCCGCCATGGTGTAGACGGCGTTTATATCGTTGTGGTTTCTCCGTCCGATAACCTCGTTTTCGTAGAATTCCTGATCCTCGTGGCGTTTTCCCTCGCGGTTCCAGATGTCCATGAGGTTTGGGTGATACCAGCCGCGAAGATTCCACTCGTCATAAGCGATCTTGATCTTCTTTTCAAGCCCCAGCGCAGTCAGGTACGCGCGCACGCGATCGATGGAGCCGGAAATCGCGTCGCCGGTTTTGAGCATCACTTCGTCGTAATTGGCGTTGGGCCTGGGCTTTCCGTCGCCCGGGAAATCCCAGTAGCCGTGAATGGAAATCCAGTCCAGATACGCGCCCGCCGCGCGAAGGAGATTCACGTTCCAGTCAAGGTTGTCGATGGAAGCGGCGGATAATTCAAGCGTGGGATCGACCCTCAGCATCATCTTCGCTGATTCCCGAACCAGCCTGCCCCATTCCTCCGCGTCCTTTGCGCCGATTTCGTGTCCGCCCCAGTTTTCGTTGCCGATCGACCAGAATTTGACGTTATGCGGCTCGGAAAATCCGTTTTCGATGCGCATTTTTGCGTATTTTCCCATGGATTTTAAGTTGCAGTATTCCACCCAGTCGCTCATTTCTTCAGCCGTGCCCGTGCCTGCGTTTGTGCAGATGTAGGGCTCACAGCCGATTTTACGGCATAATTTTATAAATTCGTCCGTTCCGAAGGCGTGGCTTTCCTCTACGCGCCATGCTTTGTCAAAGGCGGCCTCGCGCACCTTGCCAACGCCCTTTTTCCAGTCGTACGCCGATACATAGCAGCCGCCGGGCCAGCGGATGATGGGCGCATGAATCTTTTTGATTGCGTCAATTACATCTGTTCTGAATCCGTCCTCGTCTGAAAACTTCGATTCCGGATCATACACGCCGCCGTAAATCTGGCGGTGAAAATGCTCCAAAAAATGGCCGTACAGCATTTTATCGGCTTCGCCGATGATGTTCTTGGGGTTAAAGATGATTTTCATAGACCGCCCTCCCTTGTAGTCTTCTGTGTGTAAGTATATCACGAATGATTTTTTTATTCAATATGGCTTTCGTCCGCCCTTGTAAAGGGATTCGCGATATGTTACTATAAAGACAAAAAGCTTAGGAGGACGATTATGGCAGATTTGATTATGAAGGGCATGCACGGCTGCTCGAGAGAAGACGAATACGTTCGTCCGGCAAATCCCCTGATTCAGGAGCGCCTTGAGTGGTTTTGTGATCAGAAGCTGGCCTTGATGATGCATTTCGGACCCTATGCGCAGATGGGCGTATGCGAGTCGTGGCCGCTTTCAAACGAGGATGCGGATTGGTCGAGAAAGGGCGTCACATGGGAGGACGATGAAAAAACCTTCCGGAAGCAGTATGTGGATCTCAACAAAAGCTTCAACCCCGTATGCATCCGCCCAGACCAATGGGCCGAGATGGCGAAGGAAAACGGCTTTAAATACCTGATTTTTACCACCAAGCACCACGACGGCTTCTGTATGTTCGATACCCAATACACCGATTACAAAATCACCTCGCCCGACTGCCCCTTCCACACGCACAAATACGCAAACATCGCAAAGCACGTTTTTGACGCCTTCCGCGAAAAGGACATCGCCATCGCCGCGTATTTTTCAAAGCCCGACTGGCATTGCCCGTGGTACTGGGCCAAGGATATGAATTTGCCCGTAGGCCACCACCGCCATCCCACCTATAACCCCAAGGAGCATCCGGAAATCTGGGACAAATACGTCGAGTTTACCCACAACCAGATCATGGAGCTCATGGAAAACTACGGAAGAATCGACATTTTGTGGCTGGACGGCGGTCAGGTGAACCCAAAAAACGGGCAGGACGTGCGCTTAAGCGAGGTCGTCGCGCGCGCAAGGAAAATTCAGCCATGGCTGATCACCGCCGACCGCACCGTGGGCGGCGAAAACGAAAACTATATCACTCCCGAGCAGAGCGTACCCACTTCCCCCATCCGCGTTCCGTGGGAAAGCTGCGTAACGGTCGGAACGGCGTTTTCCTACCGCTATGATGAAAAATACAAATCCCCCCGCGAGCTGGTCAATCTCTTGATCGACGTGGTATGCCGCGGCGGAAATCTCGCCCTCAACATCGCGCCCCAGCCCAACGGCATGCTGCCCGCTCAGGCGGTTCGAAACGTTCAGGGTATGGGCGCATGGCTCAAGGCCAACGGTGAAGCCATCTATGGAACCCGCATGACCACGCCCAACGAGGACGGAAAAATTGCCTTCACAAAGAAGAAAAACGTCGCCTACGCCCTTGTACGCCTTGAAGAAAACGAGTCCCTGGCCGAAAAAATTCTGATCCCATGGCCGGGCGAGGTCAAAAAAATAACGCTCCTCGGCACAAATGCCGAAGTTGCGTTTGAAAGGGCCGAAAACGGATATGTCGTTTATATCCCCTACGCCCTGATCGGCGCAAATCCCATCGCGCCGGCGTTCAGGATGGAGTAAGCGAATCTGGGCGGTAAATTTAAGTTGGAATGTATAACAACAAGCGCTGGCAAAGAAAAATCAAACGGCTGTCCCAAAGCCTTCCTCCGGGAGGAAGGTGGCGCGGCGTAAGCCGCGACGGAAGGAGAACGCGGGCATATATCGTCTGATATCCCCGTTGGACAGATCCGCTATCATAAGTATGGTCAATCTCAGGCCATGTGCGCGGTGTAATCGTTCGTTTGATTCACGCTTTTGCACCCGCGTACTCCCTCAGTCGGCTGCGCCGACAGCTCCCTCCCGGAGGGAGCCTGAAAATGTGCGGGCGATTTTTGAATCGCCCCTACAGTTTATGATACGATTATAACCATAATGTAGGGGCGGTCATTGACCGCCCGCGCTTTTTTTCTCAAAACTCTTCCTTTAATATCCCCATAATAACCGCGTTCTGATATTCTCCGTCGATATACAGATCGTTTCTCAGTACGCCCTCGGTTTTAAAGCCCGCTTTCAGGTAGCACCTGACGGCGGGCTCGTTTTTTTCGGCGCATTTGAGCCACACGCGGTTTAGATTCATGGTGTGAAAGGCATAAGAAAGGATGAGGCGGATGCTTTCCGCAGCATACCCTTTTTTCTGCGCAGACGGCATGAGCACGATTGCCATTTCCGCCTTTCTTGCGATAGGATCGATCATCATAAGATCGATCTGACCTAAATATTTGCCCGTTTCCTTGTCTGCAATTACATATCCCTCGCCGCCTGCGTCGCCGTTCAGCCTTCGCGAAAGCCACTCCTCGGTCTGCTCCCACGTCTGAGGACGGCGGTATGCGCCGGCCAGATATTTTGTAACGTCACTGTCGTTGACCCATGCGCGAAGCGCGGATAAATCCTCAGCGCGGTATTCTCTTAAAATAATTTTATCTCCGATCAGTCGTCCCATGATTGCGCCTCCGAATCTGTTTTAATCGGCTGTTTATCCGAGTGAAAAAATCAGAATTTTCTCCTTTTCGTCCGCGTTGTGGAACAAATCCACGCAGTCGATTTCGCCCTCATATATAAGAAGTTCATCGTTCATCAGCTCCGATACATACGCATCCAGCGCGTAATAGAAAAAAAGCAGTATACGCCTTGGGTTTTCGTAATAAGATTCATAAATCCGGCTCAATACGGATTTCAGGATCCTGACCGAGAAGGGGTTGAAAAAGTAAAAGCGGTTTGCGCCTTGAATGCGGTAATTTTCGGCGTTTTCAAGCGCAAACGAAACCCGTTCCCGCTTCCCCATATAATTTGAAAGGTTTTCTTCGGCTGCAGCATGCATTCTCGGATCGAATTCCACGCCGATGGATCTGCAGCCGGTTACGTTTGTCATGAAAAAGCCGACGCGCCCTTTGCCCGATCCGTAATCGATCAATTCGTCCTTTTCACTGACAAATCCGCTTTCTGAAAGCCTTTCAAGCACGCTGTACGGCGTGGGTTCATATCGCGAATGGTTCAAATCGTCCTTTTCATGCCTCGATGAAAGGGTTTTTATGTTCAGCCTTTTCTCCCACCTGTCGCCTGTCGGGTTTTTTATCATACTTTCCCCTCTCAAAACGCATTCTTTTTTCATTATACCGCGTCCATTACCCGGACGCAACAGAAAAAAAGGACGGAAATATACGTTTTTATTGCTTTTTGTTGGATTTGGCCTTGATTTCTTGTTGATTTGTTTGAATTCATTTGTTATAATACTTAGTACATGTAACATCCAATTTATCCGTAACGCTTGGAGGCTTGAGCCATATGTCTGAGTACCTGCTTGAGATGAGGAATATCACCAAGATCTTCCCCGGCGTGCGCGCGCTGGACAACGTAAATTTCACCCTGAAAAAGGGCGAGATTCACGCGTTGATGGGCGAAAACGGCGCGGGCAAGAGCACGTTTATCAAGGTGCTCACGGGCGTGCATCGTCCCGAGGGCGGCGAAATCATTTTGGACGGCAAAAGAATCGAAATGCACGATCCCCTGGTCGCCGCAAAGCACGGCATTGCCGCCATTTATCAGCATCTGGCGCTGTATCCGGATCTCACGGTGGCCGAAAACATCTTTATGGGTCATGAAAAGATGACCAAAATGAAATCCATCAAGTGGCGCGACACCAATAAGGCCGCAAGGGATCTTTTAAAGTCTCTGGGCTCCAACATCAGCCCCACCGACCGCATGGGCGCGTTGTCCGTCGCCCAGCAGCAGCTGGTCGAAATCGCAAAGGCGCTTTCCCAGAACATGCGCATTCTGATTATGGACGAGCCGACGGCGGCGCTTTCAAGGCGCGAATCCGAAGAACTGTACGCCATTGCGTCCAGACTTCGCGATCAGGGCATTTCCATCATCTTAATTTCCCACAGATTTGAAGATATGTACAACCTTGCCGACCGCGTAACGGTTTTCAGAGATGCGCAGTACATCGGCACGTGGCCCGTAAACGGCATCGACAACGCCACGCTCGTTAAGCACATGGTCGGCCGCTCGATCGACCAGTTCTTCCCTAAGGGCAATGCAAAAATTGGAAACACACTGTTGGAAGTTAAAAACCTTTCCCGAACCGGCTATTTTGCAGACGTTTCCTTTTCCCTTCATGAAGGCGAGATTCTGTGCCTTACCGGCCTTGTCGGCGCAGGCCGAACCGAGGTCGTAGAGACAATCAGCGGCATTACCAAGCCCACCGGCGGCGAAATTCTCCTGAAAGGAAAGCCTGTGCGCATTCAAAGTCCAAATCAGGCCATGAAAATGGGCATCGGCCTTCTGCCTGAGGACAGACAGAAGCAGGGGCTGTTCCTCCCCTGGTCCATTATGGATAACATCACGCTTCCCGCCATCGACCGCTTCGCAAAGGGCCTGTTCTTAAGCGGAAAGCAGGAGAGAGCCGAGGGTGAAAAATACAAGGATGCGCTCAGAATCCGCGCAACCAGCGTAGACGACACCGCCTCCTCCCTGTCCGGCGGCAATCAGCAGAAGGTAGTCGTCAGCAAGCTCCTTTCCGGCTCCAACCGCATTCTGATCATGGATGAGCCGACCAAGGGCGTAGACGTAGGCTCCAAGGCGCAGATTTATGAAATCATGCGAAATCTTACCGAACAGGGCTTTGGCATTCTGATGATCTCAAGCGAGCTGCCGGAGGTTATCAATATGTCCGACAATATCGTGGTCATGCGCGAAGGCCGCGTGTCTACGATTATTCCGGCATCCGAAGCCACGCAGGAAAGCGTGCTTTCTGCGGGCATGCCGCTTGAGAAAAAGGCGTAAGGGAGGGGAAGAAAATGAGTAAAGATACGAAGAAAAAAACCTCTTTCCTTGAAGTGTTCATTAAAAACCGCGAGCTTGGCTTAATCGCCATACTGATTCTGTTAATCGCTATCGTGACCTTACGAACCCCCGCGTTTTTAACCGGCGAAAAAATGCTGTTCATCGTTGAAGACACGGCGACCATGGCGATTTTAGCCTTCGGCATGATGTGCGTCATGCTGGTCGGCTCCATCGACATTTCGATTTCCGGCATCATGGCGTTTTCAGCCATGGCCGCAGGCATCATCATGAAAAACAATCTGACGACGACGGAAGTTACGCAGATTGTGGATGGCGTCGAAAAGATTGTAAAGGTCAGGGAGAGCATTCCCCTAATCTACATCATCCTGATCGCCATGGCGGTCGGCGCAGGCTGCGGCCTTGTAAACGGCCTGATCATCGCCTACGGAAACGTTCTTCCCATCGTAACTACCCTCGGCATGCAGTACATCATCTACGGCCTTGCGCATATCATTTCGGATGGACAGGCCGTGTACAAAAAGGACATGTCCGCCGCGTTCACCGAGTTTACGCGAGATTTCAGTATTTTGGGCGTCAACTCAAAAACATGGATCATGCTGCTTGTATTTGTGGTCATGTTTGTCTTCATCACCTATTTCCGCTCAGGCCGTCACCTGTACGCCGTCGGCTCGAACCCGGAAGCTGCTGAAATGCGCGGCATCAACGTAAAAAGATCAAAGCTCCTCGCCCACATCATCATGGGCGCCTTGGCCGGTCTTGCGGGCGTGATGTTTGCAAGCCACGACAACAAGATCACCCAGGACCTTAAAACCGGCTATGAAATGTACGTCATCGCAGCCTGCGTTATCGGCGGCGTTTCCGTAACCGGCGGCGCGGGCAAGATCACGGGCGTACTTTTAGGCGCGCTCACCATCGGCGTTATCAACAACGGCCTTCCGATGCTGAGATTGACCGGCAACGCAGAATTCTGGAAAAAGCTCATTCAGGGCGCTTTGATCCTCGCCGCCGTCGTCTCCAACGCCGCCATCCAGCGAACGATTCAAAAGCGGAATCTGAAAGGGAGGAATCTGTAAATGAAGACGCTGAAAAAGATTCTTTTCCGCTGGGAATGGCTGCTCATGCTTTTGACGGTCGCGGTCTTTATCTTCTTTAACGACCTCGATCCCAAGGCCTACACGCTTCCCAAGCTCATGGGCCAGACCCGCGTTTACATGGTGGATGTAGGCTTCATGGCGCTGGGCGCGCTTCTGATCCTGCTTTTGGGCGACATCGATATCTCCGTCGCCTCCACAGCCGGCCTTGCCGCAACCGTTATGGGCATCACCTACCGCGCGGGCGCGCCATTTGCAGTCGCGCTTTTGGCGGCGGTTGCCGTCGGCGCAATCTGCGGCATGATCAACGGCCTTCTGGTAACCGGCTTTAAAGAGCTGTTCCCCATGATCATCACCCTTTCCACCCAGACGATCTACAGGGGCATCAACTACATCATCCTGAAGGACAAATCCGTAGGCGGCTTCCCAGACTGGTTCGGAAATCTCGGCTACGACACCGTGCGCGACGCATGGTTTGCAGATAGCCTGCCCGGCTGGGTATCGGGCAGCCCCGAATGGATCCAGTGGATTTACAACTTTGTGGGCGACATCCCCGTCATGCTTTTGTGCCTGCTCGCCGTATTCCCCTTCTTCTATGTCTGGCTTCACAGAACCCCCTCCGGCCGCCGCATCTTCGCAACCGGCGAAAATATCGTAACGGCCCGCTATTCCGGCATCCGCACGGACCGCATGAAAATTTTCCTCTTCACCTTAAACGGCATTCTGGCTGCCGTCGGCGGCATCTTCCTCGCAGCCCGTACCGGCGCGGTCAAATACACCCACGCCAACGGCTACGAAATGCAGGCCATCGCGGTTGCCGTTCTGGGCGGCGCGTCCACGGCAGGCGGCAAGGGCTCGGTCATCGGCATTCTCCTCTCCCTCATCCTTATGACCTGCCTTAAAAACGGCCTCAACATCGTATACAACGACTCGTTCATCATGAACCTCTCCGTAGGCGCGCTTTTGATCCTGGTGGTTCTCCTTCCGAACATCGCCCGGTTCATCTCCGATTACTGGCGCGTGCTTAAGCGAAAGAAGGAAGCCGCCGTAAAGGCAAGCCCGAAATAAGTAAACCCCATCCCAATTTCGTATCTTAGCGCGTTTTTTCGCGCAAGAAATATTAAGGAGGTACCCATTTATGCGTAAGGTTCTTTCTCTGGTTCTCGCTCTTATGCTGGCCCTCGGTTGCTTCTCCGCCATGGCGGAAGCTGATCAGATCGTGATCGGCGTTGTTTACAAGCAGACCGGTAACCCCTTCTTCGAGGCAGCGGTACGCGGCTTTGAAGAGGCTGCCGGCGAACTCGGCTTCAAGATCATCCACAACGGCCCCGCCGATTCCTCCAACGAAGGTCAGATCCAGATCATCGAAGGCTTCATCCAGTCTGAAGTCGACGCCATCGCCGTTTCCGCCAACGACGCAGCCGGCCTGGTAAACGTTCTCAAGAAGGCCATGGAAAAGGGCATCAAGGTTGTCTCCTGGGACTCCGCCGTTCTTCCCGAAGGCCGTAACCTCAACATCGATCCTTCCGTAGCCGCCAACATCGGCCGCGTACAGGTCGAAGAAATCGCCAAGCAGATCGGCTACGAAGGCCAGATCGCGATCCTCTCCGCCGGCGCCACCATGGACAACCAGAACACCTGGATTGAGTACATGAAGCAGGAACTGGCCAAGGAAGAGTATGCCAAGATCGAGCTCGTTACCATCGTTTACGGCGACGACCTCACCGACAAGTCCTATCAGGAAATGCAGGGTCTGATCGACACCTATCCTGAGCTCAAGGGCGTTATCTCCCCCACCACCGTTGGTATCGCCGCTGCCGCTACCTGCATCCAGGACAACGACCTGACCGGCGTTATCAAGCTCACCGGCCTTGGCCTCCCCTCCGAGATGGCTGAGTACATCACCGCTGGCGTATGCGAAGGCATGTACCTGTGGAATCCCATCGACCTCGGCTACTGCGCAGCTTATGCTTCCGTAGGCATGGTTAAGGGCGAAATCGCCGGCGCCATCGGCGAAACCTTCGAAGCCGGCCGCCTCGGCACCGTAGAAATCTATGACGACGGCAACGGCAACCCCTTCACCATCGTCGGCGATCCCTACAACTTCACCGCTGAAAACATCGACGAGTGGAAGAACGTATATTAATTGATCGTTTCATTCCATCTTGCCTGAATGTAAAAGCAAGCCTCATTTGAGGCACAAAAAGACCAGCCGGAAACGGCCGGTCTTTTTTTATGGGAAGGACCTGCCTAAATCGACTAATACAAAGCAGGCATACCCCCAATACTACTGAATTCATAACCCATGACGAAACCAACCGATCAGGCATCAGGCGGTCAGCCGCTCATTCCGCAATGGTATCATAGTCATGCAGCAGGAGCGATCATTAACTGACTGCGCTGACTCTAAGAGGATTTAAACCGACTCCAATACCCCCCCGGGGGAGGGGAGGTGTATCTTCTTTTATCAATTGTTTCCTACCTGAAGTCTTCTGTCAGCAGATGATTTTTGTGTATGGTTGTGTGTACTGGCGTCTTTTCCCAAAAATTCAAGGGCTGCCGCAGATTCTTTTCTGCAGCAGCCTCTGTTTTTTGCTTTTTCATTTATTTGTTCGTAATCGCTTCAATGCATTCTTTTGCGTATTTTCTGGCGTTTTCAAGGTCTTCCGCGCCGGGGCGTTTGCCGCCGAAGAGGGATTTTCCGGGGAAGGCGATGGAGCCCTTCAATACGTTGATGCCGCGGGATACGAGCACTTCGCGCATCTGCTCGATGGCGACGTTGTCGCGCTTGGCGTTGCAGGAATAGAGGGCTGCGTTTCTTACGCGGTTGGTATTTAAGGAATTCAAGAACTCAAGCGTAACTTTATCAGCCTTTCCGCCTTCGCAGCCGATGAACATCATGGCTACGTTCTCCGGGGGATAGGCGGGCATAAGCGCTTCCTTGGTGCATTTGACTTCGCGCGAAATGGCTTCCGCAATGGCTTCCGCGCAGCCTTTGGGACTGACGTAATATACTTTTATATTCATAGATAGTGCTCCTTCTCAGTCGCGTGGGTATCATGCTGTCCTTCTATGATAGACGCTTTCAATAAAAAATGCAAGCACAATTTAGAAAATAAACCTAAATAAAACAAGGCCGGGTATTCTTTAACAGAAAGAACATATTAAGGTGCATATTGCGTCTGATTTTTGCGCTTATGGACCTATGCGCGTGCCGGGAAGATGCGGCCTGAAGGTGTTTCTGACAATGATGGGCGTGCCTTTTTTCCGCGCCCAGTACAGACAGTCCGGGTGCAAAACCGCCGCGCCCGCATCCAGAATGCGCCCCGTTTCATCATAGGAAAGGCGGTCAATGGGCTTCTGGCCAGGGCATAGCGCCGGATCCGAACGAAACACGCCGTCCACGTCCGTCCAGTTTTCATAAGCGTCTGCGTCAATGCAGAAGGCGGCGAGGGCGCCGGTCGTGTCGCTGCCGCCGCGCGGAAAAAGGCAGATTTTTCCGTGTTCGTCCGCGCCGTAAAAGCCAGGCATGACGATGCGCTTTTGAACTTGAAACGCAGCGTTCAATGCGGCTTTGGTTTTCTCCTCGTCAATCTTTCCGTTATGGAAAAAAACAGCGTTTTTTGCATCCAGAAACGCAAACCCGCTCATTTTGGAAAATATCTTCGCGCTCAGATATTCGCCTCTGGACGCAGCGCAGGCTTTTCCTGCGCCCGAGAAGATATTTTCCTCGGCTTCGTCCAGCTCATTTTCGATTGAAACGCCGACTTCTTTGGCAATATCCGAAAACCGCTGCTGGATGGACGTAAAATCGGCCCGGCGTCCGGTTTCTTCGCACCTTATGAGCAGATCCGTGATCTTTGTATCCGCATTGAAACGCTTGCCAGGCGCCGATAAAACGATGAACCTGCGATCCGGATTATTCCTGACGATATCGAAAACATTTTTAAATCCATCAGCACAGGATAATGAAGTTCCGCCAAATTTTGAAACGAACACAGGCATAGAACACACCCCTTCGGGTATATCCTATGCCTGTGTAAATAAGAGGGTTCTCTCGTCTTTTGTAAACGATTTAACGATCTTCAAAAGACGACTTGATTTTTTAGCTTCCGATTATTTTTTGTCCAGCTTGCAGGTTTCCTTCATGGCAACGGAGCAGGCGACGTCGCCAAGCACGTTTACGCAGGTGGCGCCCATGTCGCACAGGGTGTTGACGGAAATGTACACGGCCATGATCTCAGCAGGCAGACCGGCGATCGCGGAAAGGGCCGCAAAGCACGCGATTGCGCCGCCGGGAACGCCGGGACAGCCGATGGAAAGCAGCGCATTGGCCAGAAGCACGATGGCCAGCATGCCAAAAGAGATGGGAGTTCCGGTCGCGTTTCCAAAGAACACGATCATGAAACTCATGAGGATGGAAACCGCGTCCATATTAATGGTCGCGCCAAGCGGGATGGCGAGGGAAGAAACCTCGTTGGGTACGCCCAGGTCATCGGCAGCTTTCTTGGAAAGCGGAATGGTAGCGGAGGAGGAGCAGGTGCCGAATGCGTTGAGCGCAGCGGGCATAACCTTCTTGAAGAACTCCCTGATGGACACCTTGCCAACGAACTTGACAAGGCCGCCATAGACGAACACGGCGTAGAAAATGTAGGTGATATAAAGGATTAACAGCGTCGCGCCCAGAGAAATGACGGTGTCAATGCCATTGGACTGGATGACGATGGCGATGGAGGAGAATACGCCGATGGGGGTAAAGTACATGATGAAGGAGATGATCTTCATGGAGATCTCGTTGATCGCGTCAACAACCTTCACAAACGGCTCGGCCTTTTCCTTGATCATCAGGCATACAACGCCGATGATGACGGCGAACACCAGAATCTGCAGCATGTCGCCATTTGCAAAGGAAGCGATGGGGTTTGCGGGGATCAGGTTTTTGACGGTGTCGAGAAGGCTTTTAAATTCAACCGCGCCGTAGGGATTGGTGGCGTCCAGCGTAAAGGCTACGCCCTTGCCGATGCCCAGAAGCTTCGGAAGGAAAAGGCCGAGGAGGGACGCAAACACCGTGGTTCCGCAGTAATAAAGCAGGGTCTGTCCGCCGACCTTGCCGGTCTTTCCAACAGAGCCGATGCCCTGAATGCCCATGACGATGGAGGCAAAGACGAGCGGGAAGATCATCATGCGAAGGGCGTTGATGTAGAGGGTGTAGACAAGATCAAGCGCGGGCTTTACGGTCGTGAACAGGCCCTCCTGGAACATGCCCAGAAAACCAAATGCGATACCGGCGGCAAGGCCGATAAAAATCCACAGCGTGATGTGGGAAGTGTACCAATTCTTTTTCATGTGTATTCCCCCTGTACGTTTTAAAAAATAAACCCGACTTCCGCTGTCAGAAAATCGGCTTTGCATGCTTCGTTATTATACTCCCTTGTGCATAATTATGTCAAGGGAAAATGCAATTTTCGCCATATTTTCCGCCGTATTGGCGCAAAATATTCGGATATATTGTCGTTTTTTGGCTGTTTATAAAAAATCACCTTCAAAAGATGCCTGCATTTATGCGCTTGTAAATACGGACGGGACGTGTTATTATATAGAAAAAGCGTTAAAGGAGGGCATTGACGTGAACGCCATTGAAGCCATTTCAAAAAGACATTCCTACAGAGGCGAGTTTGAACAAACGCCTGTTCCCAGAGAGCATTTAAAAATCATCCTGCAGGCAGGCCTCGACGCGCCCTCCGGCTGCAATAAGCAAACCACAAGCCTGATCGCCGTGGACGATATGGAGGTTCTTAAAAAACTTCGCGCCGTGATCGATCCGCCCGTGGGCGAAACCGCGCCCGCTGCCATATGCGTGCTCTCGCAGAGAATCATCGCCTATCGCGACCGATGCTTTTCCATACACGATTATTCGGCAGCCATAGAGAACATGCTGATCGCCATCACAGCTCTTGGCTATCAAAGCTGCTGGTACGAAGGGCACATCACCGATACCGACCGAATCGGCGATAAAATGGCGAAAATTCTGGGCGTTCCGGACGGATACGAGCTGGTATGCTTTCTGCCGATTGGAATCCCGAAGGGCGAGGTCAAAGGCCCCAGAAAAAAGCCCTTTCATGAGCGCGCTTGGTTCAATGGGTTTGGGAAGGCATAAATAACATTTCTATGGAGGAATTCATTCATGGTTCTTTTCCTTTATAACAACAACCGCATCCGCTGAAATGCGCATCTGTGCACGCAAGGCCTTCTGATCGGAAGGTCTGTTTCCGTATGAAAATAAAGGAGAGAGTATCATGAAAATTGATAACCACATTTTAAAGCACTACCTTAAAAACTGTTATTTTATAAACGGCACGGCTTACGCCGGAAAATCCACCATGTGCAGATTGCTTAGCGAAAAATACGGCCTTCTCCACATGGAGGAAAATTACGAGACCGATCGGTTTTTGTCCATCGCGCGGCCGGACAGGCAAAGGGATTTTACCTATTTTCTTCGCATGAAGGGCTTTGAGGAATATGTGATGCGGCCGCCGGAGGAGTTTGAACGGTGGCTGATGAGCGTATCTAAGGAAGTCAGCGAATTTGAAATTGCGCACCTTATTTCAGTTTCCAGAGACAAAAAGGTCATCGTGGACACCAATCTATCCCCTGAGACGCTTAAAAGAATTTCCGCCTACAACCGAACGGCGTTTATGCTGTCTGAAGAAAGCATGTCGGTTCAGAAATTTTTCGACCGCATGGATCCCGAAAAAAATATGATTTTAAGAACCATAAGAAACATGCCAAACGCGGAAGAAGCCTATCAGAATTTCAGAAACTGCATCGCGCGCGTAAACAGCCGCTCTCACTTTGAAAAATATCAAAACAGCGGATTTTTTACCCTCCTTCGTAAAGAATCGGATGGAGATACGAAGGACGAAGTGCTTTCAAGGCTTTCCAAGCACTTCCTTCTGGACGCAGACGCGGAAATCAAACGCGCCGAAAGGGATTCGGAGCTTTCAAAAAAGCTCGCCCTTTACGCCGAAAACTGCTCATGGATCGCAGGAAAGCACCTTACAAAACTGATCGCCGAAGACGCATTCACCGACTGGGAATGCGCGTTTGCCGCCGTCAAGGATGGGCGCATTATCGGCTTTGCAACCATCATGAAGACGGATTATTACCCCGAAAACCGATATTCGCCGTGGATCAGCTCCCTGTTCGTGGACGAAAGCATGCGCGGACGCGGCATTGCAGGAAAGCTCATTGAGGCCGCAGAGGATTACCTTGTTCACCTTGGCTTTAACCGCGCTTACATTCCAAGCGACACACCCCATTTCTACGAAAAATTCGGCTATCAAAAGATCGATACGCTCGTCAACTACGCAGGCGACACAGACAGCGTCTATGAGAAGGTGATTTATTATGAAGATTGAAACAATCAAAAAGCCCGCCTTTTCCGTAATCGGAAAAGAGGGCTCGACCAAGGACGGCGCAGGCTTTATTCAGGGCCTCTGGGCGGACGCAAACGCCCATTTCGGCGAAATTGCGCATCTTGTGAAAACCGACGAATCAGGCGCGCCCATCGGCGTATGGGGCGCAATGACGGATTTTTCCCATTCGTTCAAGCCGTGGGAAAATAATTTTTCTGAAGGCAAATACTTAGCCGGCGCAGAGGTCACGGAAGGCGCAGCTGCCCCCGAGGGCTGGACAAAATGGACGATTCCGGGCTTTGTGTATCTGAAAGCGGAAAATGAAGAAAATCTGTTTCCAAAAATGCTTGCCTATCTGAGCGAAAACGGATTTACTTTATCCGGCGCGGTGCATGATTTTACAGACGTTAAAGCCGGAAAAAGCTATATGCTCTTCCCGATTCAGAAAATAGCGCCGGAGCAAAGACAATAAACGCGGATTTCAAAGCGCGTTTTTATCCCGCTTTTCTCTCCTGCGTCGCTTCCTTTTTTTCCATCCGGAATACCCTGCGGGGATAGGCGGTTTTTCCGCTGAACTCAATCAGCATGGCGCTCATATCGTCCCTTCGGTTTTCAATGGGCGCCTTTTTTGCCTGGCGGATTACCCCGTTTAAAATGCTTTGCGGGGCGAAGGCCTTCATATGGTGCAAAAGCATATTCGTTTTTTCCGCGCCGCCCAGCGCATTGATCAGCCCATCCGTCGCCATAAAAATCCGATCGCCCGGAGAAAGCATTTCCGTATGTATCCATGCGGGCGCAGACTCGACTGCGCCCACAGGCAGCGCGCCGCCCTCCAATTGCTTGACGCCGTAACGGCCAATCACCCAGCAGGGCTCCGCGCCGTTTTTAAAAAATTCCGCGCGGCCTGTAATCATATCCACAAACACGCCGTCCAGCGTCGAATGATTTTCCTGATCGTTTATCGACAGCGCGTTTACGCACATCAGCGCATCCGCCCGGTTAATGGGCGCAGAAAACAGATTGCGGGCATTTTTGATTGCGCGCTCGCTCATTTTCCGGGCGTTTTCTCCGGTTCCCATGCCGTCCGCCAGAAGAAAAAGCATATGTCCGCCAGGCAGCTTTTCGGAAAATCCGGCGTCTCCGCAGACGTTCTCATCGGTGGGCGCGATGTGGCGGCGATAAACGCCGGCTGTCAGAAAGGAATGCGTGTTTCTGCTTGCAAGATCAAAAGCCCTGAGTATCCGCGCCAAAATAGAATGCGGCAGAAAAGGAAATATCGCCGACGCTAAAAGTATACAGGCGTTTACAGAATCAAATCCGAAATACGCGCATAGCGGAATGCCGATTAAAAACATACCCGATTGCGCCCATACGCCGAATCCGGACACCGCGCCCGCTGCCGCTGAAGCCATGAAAACCAGCGCTACGGCAGATGGCGCGGCGGAGCCCATCAACAGTCCGGCGGATGAAACCAATGCGCCGATGAGCGCGGAAAGCACGCCGCCAAAGGAAAACATGAGCGCAAACAGTCCCGCAAACAGACCGCCCAAGGGGGCATATAATTCCGTAAGCCCGGATAACATCATGGCGCACAGAAACAGCGCTGCCGTGCGCTCCTCAGGGGTCAGATACGTTCTTTCCTTTATGCTTCTTGTTACAATCGGTGAAATCGCAGGGCACGCCGCCATCGCTATCACGGATGCAAACGTCGCCGCTATCGTATCATACGCGCTGAAGGGCATATGATATGCATACGCCGGAAACAGGCATCCGGCAAACGCTGCCATCGACAGCGCGCTTTTGGGGTTGACCGTTCCGCGTTTTTTGAATATACCGCTGAGCGTATATGCCATCAGCCCCCCGGCAAAGCCGCCAAAACCGCCCTTTCCCAAGATCGCGCCAAGCGCAGATCCGATCAAAACATGGTTCCATTTGATTTCTCCATGCCCCGCAGCCGCCAGAAACGCCGCGCCGAACGGGCTTGTCCATGGAATAGGCGACATCATATATAATAAAAACGTGCAAAGATTAAAAAAAACGTGCTCCTTGATTTGATGAACAATCCTTCTCATATTTCCACCTCCGTATGTAATCAAAAATATATATGCGAAAAAGGGTGAAAATATGCAAGCATACAAAAGCCCTGTACCTCTTTTTAGCGGTACAGGGCCTTTGATTTGTGAATTTATTTTCCGATAACGGCCTTGATGCGGCGAACGCCTGCGGAGGAGGACTCTTCCTTCTGGATTTTGAAGGAGACGAGGTCGCCGGTGTTCTTGGCGTGGGGGCCGCCGCAGATTTCCATGGAGTATTCGCCCATGGTGTAAACCTTGACGCGCTCGCCATACTTGCTTTCGAAAAGGCCGATGGCGCCCTTTGCCTTGGCCTCGGGCACGGTCATTTCTTCACATACGACTTCGGCTGCGCCCTTGATGTATTCGTTTACAAGGCGTTCAACTTCCTTGATCTCTTCCGGGGTCATTTTTCTGGAGAAGGAGAAGTCGAAGCGGAGGCGCTCGGCGGTGATGTTCGAGCCCTTCTGGGCAACCTCGTCGCCCAGCACGCGGCGGAGAGCGGCGTGCAGCAGGTGGGTCGCGGTGTGGAGCTTCGCGGTTTCTTCGGTGTTGTCGGCAAGGCCGCCCTTGAATCTCTGCTCAGCGCCGGCGTGGCTGGTTTCCTGATGCTGCTTGAATCGCTCCTGGAAGCCCTTTTCGTCAACGGAAAGGCCCTTTTCAGCGGCGAGCTCGGTGGTGATTTCGATCGGGAAGCCATAGGTGTCGTAGAGCTTGAAGGCGCTTCTGCCGTCAATCACATTGAGATTATTAAGGAAAGCTTCGGCTTCTTTAACGAGGGCGTCTTTGTCGCTCTTGTCTTTAAGAAGCGCGATCAGATTCTGATACTCGGGGCGCGGGGGCAGCTGCTTTGCGGCTGCGTCGGCCTGAGAAGCGAAGTCTTCGCCCGCATTGATGGCGTCTACGACGGGCTTAACGGCGTTTGTCATGCGGCCGATGTTGAAGATGAGCTTATCGAATTCCTTCATGCCCTGCTTGAGGGTCTTCTGGAAGCGCTCTTCTTCGAGAAGGAGCTGGGCGATGATGAACTCTTCGTTTCTCTTAAGCTCGGGATATACGTCCTTGTACTGGTTGACGACAACCTTCGCGATTTCGGCGGTCATGCCTTCGGGCATCTCCAGCTTCATGCCGTGGCGGACGCTGCGGCGGATCAGGCGGCGGAGTACATAGCCCTGGTCGACGTTGGAGGGAGTCACGCCGCGGTCGTCGCCGATGATGATGGTTGCGGTGCGCATATGGTCGGCGATGATGCGGAAGGAGCGGGTGTATTCGTCATCGGACGTATACTTCTTTCCGGAGAGCTCTTCGATCTTCTTGATGATATCGGAGAAAAGGTCGGTTTCATAAACGGTCTTTGCACCGAGCAGCACGCCGATGGTGCGCTCAAGGCCCATGCCGGTGTCGACGTTCTTCTGCTCAAGGGGCGGGAAGGTGCCGTCGGCCTGCTTGTTATACTGCATGAAAACGTCGTTCCAGATTTCAAGATAGCGTCCGCAGCTGCAGGCGGGAGAGCAATCGGGTCCGCAGGGGGGCTGATCCTTGATGACGAACATTTCGGTGTCGGGTCCGCAGGGGCCGGTGGTTCCGGCGGGGCCCCACCAGTTGTGCTTGGCGTTCAGATAGAAAATATGGTCGTCCTTCACGCCGCACTCTTTCCAGTAACCGGCGGCTTCGTCGTCGCGGGGGGCTTTTTCGTCGCCTGCGAATACGGAGAAGGCGAGCTTTTCAGGATCGAGGCCGAGCCATTCGGGGCTGGTGAGGAATTCCCAGGACCAATGGATGGCTTCTTTCTTGAAATACGCGCCCAGAGACCAGTTGCCCAGCATCTCAAAGAAAGTGCAGTGGCTGGCGTCGCCAACTTCGTCGATGTCGCCGGTGCGGATGCACTTCTGAACGTCGGTCAAGCGGTTGCCCATGGGGTGCTTCGCGCCCAGGAGATAGGGAACCAGGGGATGCATGCCGGCGGTGGTGAAAAGAACGGTGGGATCGTTCTCGGGAATAACGGATGCGCTGGGGATCACGGCGTGTCCCTTGCTCTCGAAGAATTTCAGATACATTCTGCGAAGGTCCGCAGCGCACTTGATGTTCTGATTCATGGCGGGGTTTCTTCCTTTCTTCCTAAAAAAATGTATGCGCCAATTCATCCCCAAGGACGAAATGGCGCTCTTTCGCGGTACCACCTTGTTTGACCGCGTGAAAATGCGATCCTCTTTATAGCGTATAACGGCGCTGCCCGCCGCTCCATTTCCTGAGCGGAGCGCGCACGGCGGCAAAGCAGGCACACAGGGCGCACCGGCTCGCATCAACCGCCGGCTCTCTGAAGCGTCCCCAAGCGCGCGTAAACCATGCGCATGGCTTTTCGTATATCATTATAGTGGAGATTGATGCGGGTGTCAAATTAAATTTGGGTGCGGGAATTTGTTGAAGTGAAGAGGGCATGGTGGTATAATATGGTGGAAGAGCGCCACGGGGCTTCCATCGGAATCAAGCCGGCGTTTTTCAATGCACCAATCCAAACTTAGAGTAGGGCGGGGGCTTGCTCCCGCCGCGCTGTGATCGGGTTATTTGCCAAGCTTGTATATCCAACCTTTATGCCTTAAGCGACAGCAGAATTCGAAAGCAAATGATGTCTGTTAGCGGCGGGAGCAAGCCCCCCGCCCTACAATGTGATATTCTATCATAGGGAGGAAACCATCATGATCATCCGTCAGGCAGCATTCACCGGTGAGAACAAAAAGCTTTTAAAAGGCGGACTTCACTGCCACACCACCCGCTCCGACAGCAAAACCACGCCCGAGGAAACCATTAAGCAGCACGCCGAAAACGGCTATGATTTTCTGGCTCTTACCGACCACAGATACTACAATTTCAAAAATTATGCGCCCGAAACCGGCGTTCTGATCATGCCCGGCATGGAGATGGACGGAAACATCACGTCCAGTGACGGCATGTGCCTGCACGTGGTCGCCATAGGCCAGGAGGAAGATAAAAACGGCTACAAACAGGACGAACGGTTTGATTCCCATCCGGTTGAGCATCAGGATCAGTTCCAGTCCGTTGTCGACGATATGATCGAAAAGGGCAACCTCGCCATCTACTGCCATCCCGAGTGGAGCTGCACGCCCGCAAGAAGCTTTGACAGAATCAAGGGCTTTACCGCCTTTGAAATCTGGAACAGCGGCTGCGTGATTGAAAACAACGAAGACACCGACAACGGCTATGTGTGGAACGAGCTTCTGCGCGGCGGCCAGAAGATTTTCGCCGTTGCCACCGACGACGGACACTGCGCGGAGCACCACTGCAAGGGCTGGGTTCGCGTGAACGCGGAAAAGAACGTGGCCTCCATTTTCAAGGCGCTGAAGGAAGGCGCATTCTATTCCTCCACCGGCCCCGAAATCTATGATTTTTATATGGAAGACGGCGTCGCGCACATCAAGTGCTCCCCCTGCGCCTACATAAAGTTCCACACCGGAAGCTATCCCACCCGCATTTTCACCGACTCTGAAGGCAATATCACCGAGGTTTCCATGAAAATTGCGGATCACGCGGAATTTGTGCGCGCAACCGTGATGGACAAAGAGGGCAGAAAGGCCTGGACCAATCCTTTCTTCCGCTGAAAGGAGAAGTTCTATGGACATGCGAAATTTATCTAAAATCACGCTTGCCCAGACGCGCTCGGTCTCGCCCGAAAACATCACCGGCGAAAAGGGCATGGGCGGAAGAACGCCTTTAGAAGAGGGCTCCGCCCGCCACGCCGCGAGGGATTTAGGCACGGGATGGAAGGTAAACCCCTATTTCCGCGTTGCGCCGGGCGAAACGATCACACTGGCAGACGTTACGGGCGAAGGCGCGATCAACCACATCTGGATGACCCCGACCGGCTCCTGGCGCATGCAGATTTTGCGTTTTTACTGGGACGGCGAAACCGAGCCAACCATCGAGTGTCCGATGGGCGACTTTTTTGCAAGCCCGTGGGGAAAATACAAGCAGATTTCGTCCCTTGCCGTATGCGTAAACCCCGGCTGCGCGTTCAACAGCTATTTTCGTATGCCGTTTAAAAAGGGCTTTCGCGTAACGCTTGAAAATCTGACGGACGAAATGGTCAACATCTATTACCAGATTACTTATTCTCTTGAAAAAATTGATCCGAACGAGGGCTATTTCCACGCGCAGTTCCGTCGCGTAAACCCCCTCCCCTATAAGGGCGTTTACACCATTCTTGACAAAATCGAAGGGCGAGGCCAGTATGTCGGAACCAGTATGGGCTGGGGCGTTAACAACGACGGCTGGTGGGGCGAGGGCGAAATCAAGTTTTATATGGACGGAGACAAAGATTTCCCCACCATCTGCGGAACGGGCACGGAGGACTATTTCTGCGGCTCCTATAATTTCGAAAACCCGTACACGCACGACCGTTACGAACAGTTCACAACGCCCTACGCAGGCATGAACGTACACGAGCCCGATCATCTTTACAGAAGCCGCGCGCGCTTTTCCCTCTACCGCTGGCACATTACCGATCCAATTCGCTTTGAAAAGGACCTCTCGGTTACCATTCAGGCACTCGGCTGGCGAAGCGGCGGACGCTATCTGCCCCTTCAGGACGATATTTCCTCCGTGGCCTATTTCTATCTGGACAAGCCCGTCTGCAAGCGCCCCGCGCTTTTGGATAAGGATGCGCTTGAAATTATCTGACAAGAACAGTCAATCAGAATATTACCTCCCGATTGATGGACAAATACATAATTTTCATGTATAATTAGATTGAAAAGGAAGGGTTTTCAAAACTCTTCCGAAGTATCAAGAACTATGGGGGTTTGATAAGCATGAAACTGATTATCAGAAACGACTACAACGAAATGTGCGCATGGGCTGCTCAGCATATCGCCGACGCGATCAACAACCACAAGGCTGACCGTCCCTTCATTCTGGGTCTGCCCACCGGTTCCTCCCCTCTGGGTGTCTACAAGCGCCTGATCGAGAAGAACAAGGCCGGAGAAGTTTCCTTCAAGAACGTTGTCACCTTCAACATGGACGAGTACGTCGGCCTGCCCCGCGAGCATGACCAGAGCTACTGGTACTTCATGCACGACAACTTCTTCAATCATATCGACATTCCCGCGGAGAACATCAACATCTTAAACGGCATGGCGGAAGATCTCGAAGCCGAGTGCCAGAGATACGAAGACAAGATCGCTTCCTACGGCGGAATCGACCTGTTCCTGGGCGGCTCCGGCGTTGACGGCCACATCGCCTTCAACGAGCCTTTCACCTCCCTCACTTCCCGCACCGGCATTCGCGCCCTGACCGAGGATACGCTCATCGTCAACTCCCGCTTCTTCGACAACGACCCCAACAAGGTCCCGAAGACCGCGCTGTCCGTTGGCGTAGGCACCGTCTGCGATTCCAAGCAGGTTCTCCTCCTCATCAGCGGCCACAACAAGGCCCGCGCCCTGCGCCACTGCGTAGAAGGCGGCGTAGACCACGCCTGGACCATCTCCGCGCTCCAGATGCACAAAGACGGAATCGTCGCCTGCGACGAAGCTGCCTGCGGCGAGCTGAAGGTCGACACCTACAAGTACTTCAAGGAAATCTATAAGAACGAGAAATAATTTCCGATTATGAAAAACACGCGAAAGCAGATCGCTTTCGTGTGTTTTTATGAGATTGTATGAATCATCGCAGGGCGGGGCTTGCTCCCGTCGCTAATATATCGGTTGTTTATAAAAATAACATCTTATTCCAGAAAACGCTGCATTTCGGCGGGAGCAAGCCCCCGCCCTACGTTGGACATGATTCATTCCGTTGCAAATGCAATTTGTTTCTATATGGGAATTGTGTTTTTCTCCATTTTCCGCTATAATGATATCGCGTGGAACCGGAAATAACCCTTCTGCATATGAATAAGAGAAATCCCATATTCAAACGGAGGAAAAAGATATGAATTCGTCGTTTTTAAGAGAGCTTTTATTGCCGTTTCTGGGAACGTCCCTTGGCGCGGCTTGCGTATTTTTTATAAAGGGAAAGATGCCCCGGCCTGTTCAGAGGTTTTTGATGGGCTTTGCCGCGGGCGTGATGGTTGCAGCGAGCGTTTGGAGTTTGCTCATTCCTTCGATTGAGGCGAGCGGGCACATGGAAAAACTTGCCTTTGTGCCTGCGGTTGCCGGAATCTTTCTGGGCATTTTGTTTTTAATGATGCTTGACAGACTGATCCCCCACCTTCACATGAATTCCGATCATGCCGAGGGCCCGAAAGCCACGCTTCGAAAATCCACCATGATGTCCCTTGCGGTTGCGCTTCACAACCTGCCCGAGGGCGTAGCTGTAGGCGTAATGCTTGCGGGTATTTCCACAGGCGGCGAACTCATTTCGCCCGCCGCTGCGTTTGCGCTTTCCCTCGGTATCGCCATTCAGAATTTCCCCGAGGGCGCGATCATCTCCATGCCGCTCGCAAGCGAAGGCGTTTCGAGGAAAAAAGCGTTTTTCTTAGGCGTCGCCTCCGGCGCGGTGGAGCCCGTCGCGGCGCTACTCACGCTTCTGATCGCAGGCGCAGCCGCAAGCGCGCTCCCCTATCTTTTAAGCTTCGCCGCGGGCGCGATGCTGTATGTAGTGGTGGAAGAATTGATTCCCGAAATGAGCGAGGGCGAGCACAGCCATGCGGGCACCATCGCATTCGCAATCGGTTTTGCGCTGATGATTGTACTTGAGGTTGTATTGGGATAAACGGACAATGAAAAAACGAATCCGGCAGAATCTGCCGGATTCGTTTTTGTATGCCTCTCTTTTACGCCTTGACCGCACCGGAGGTGATGCCTTCGATGTAGAGGCGGGAGGAGAACATAAACATGATCAGAAGCGGAACGGTTGCGATGGCAAAGCCCGCGATCATTGCGCCGTAATCCGTGGAGCCGGTGGAGGACGAATAGGTCTGAACGGCTACGGAAATTACCTGCTTGGAGTTAGAGTCGATAACCAGAAGCGGCCAGATGAAGTCGCCGTAGAAGGAAATCATGTTCATTACGACGAGGGTTGCAAGGATGGGCTTGGCAAGCGGAACAGCGATTTTGTAAAACGCCTTGAATTCCGTGCAACCGTCGATGCGCGCAGCTTCGAAAAGCGCGGGAGACTGGCCGGAGATAAAGGTTCTGCAAAGGTACATGCCCATGATCTGTCCACCAGATACCCAAGGAAGCCACAGCGCCCACCAGGTGTTTTTCAGGTGCAGACGCTGAACAAGCTTGATGGCGGGAGTCAGCGTCAGAACGCCGGGAACCATCATGAGGGCCAGCATCAGCATGAACAGGAAGTTTTTAAGCGGGAACTCAAGGCGGGCAAATACATAGCCCGACATCGCAGCAAGGGCTACGACCATGACGGTGCCGACGGAAACGGTGATCATGGAGTTGATCATGTTCTGGAACATATCCTGCCAGGCGACGGCGTAGTTGCTCCATTCGGGCGGAATCGGAATCGCCCAGAGGTTTGCATAGAACTGCGCCTGATTCTGCAGGGAAAGGAATACCATCAGGAAGATCGGAATAAACGCAAGGAGCACGAAGATGATCGTTATAACGGTAACGAAAATCTGGAAAGAAGCTTCGCGCCTTCTGCGCTTTTTGCCCTGCTCAATTGCGGCAGCGCTTCTCTGATGAATTTCATTCGGTTTTTTTACGGAATTTGAATTGTTATTCATACGGCGAAACCTCCTTTCCTTAGTTCAGTTCCTGCGTCTTCATGCGCATATTGAGGATACTGCCGATGAGAATGACAACGAACATGACAAGACCCATCGCGCAGGCGTAGCCGTACTGACCGAACTTGGTGGCGGCGTAGTAGAGCTCAAGGCCGGGAACATAGGTTGCGTAGCCCGGTCCGCCCTTGGTTAAGAGGTAAACTCCGCCATAGTCCTGAACCGCGCCGATGAAGGTGGTGATAATGAGCATCTTCATCTGCGGGGAAATAAGCGGCAGGTGGATGTGGAAGAAGTTCCACGCGGGGTTACTGCCGTCAACCTTGGCAGCCTCGAACAGATCCGCCGGGATGTTGATCAGCGCGCCATAGTAAACCAGGAACGCAAAGCTGTTTACAAACGGGAAGCCCATGAAGATGATGGCCCAAAGTGCGGTCTTCTCATTGCCCAGCCATACGCGCGTCCAGCTTTCAAGGCCGACAGCCTTTAAGAGACTGTTGAGCGCGCCGATGTTCGGGTCGTAGATGTTGGACCACATGAGGGTGGAAACAACGCCAGGAACAACCATCGGAAGAACGAGCAGCAGGCGGAACCAGTATCTTCTCTTGCTGCTCTCGCCGGTTTTGGTGCGCATCGCAAATACGAGCTCTGCAAGTAAAAGCGGCACGGTCAGAAGCTTTGCAAACGAGCAAACCATCATAATCAGAAGGTTCTTTACGCCAAGCAGGAAGTAACCTTCCGTGATCATCTTGACGAAGTTGTCAAAGCCGATGAAGCTGACTTCGCGCATGGTCTTGGTCGCAAGCGACCAATCGGTAAAGGCGTAGAAGAACGCCTGGAAGACGTTGTAATACTGGAATACGATGATAAGCACGAGGGACGGAGTGAGCATGAGGTACGCCGTCTTGTGCTTGTAAACGGTTGCAAAGAATTTCTTTGCAATACTGCGGGACGCGGGGAAGGTGATAATCAGGAAGACGACCAGCGCAATTACCAGCGCGATCCACACATAAGTGGTGATCTCCTTGACCTGCGCCATCAGACCCAGATTTTCCAGAGACGCCGTAGAGAAGGAGTACAGGTTTTCGGTGTTGGTTACAATGTAGCTGATGTTCTCGCCGAAGTATACCTGGGAGACGTCCTGATCCAGATACATGGTGGAAAACTGTAATGCGCCATTGGCGTCATACACGTAGATATCGCCCTCGCGCGTACCGCAGGCGATCCAGCGTCCATCCTTCGAGGCGTCGGCGGAGCGGCCGTTGCCTTCGAGGTCAACATGGAAAACCTGCTCCAGTTCGGGGGTGAACTTATAGAGATTCGCAGTGTTGTCAAAAGCGATCACTTCGCCCGTAGCTTCTACAACGCGGACAGCGTACAGCTCCGAAGAACAGACGACTTCCTTTTCAACATTGCCTTCAAGGTCCGAAATGCATACACGGCCGCGGGCCGTACCGTAAACAATTCGCTGACCGTCCGGCATGAAGGATAAGGACTGAACGGTGTTTTTAAGGGAGATGCGATTGATTTCTTCACCAGTTTCAATGTCGAGAACAGAGATGATGTGCTTCATCTTGTTGTAACCGATGGAAACCAGAAGCCTTCCGGTAGCCTCGTCATAATCGAGATCATAGATACGGTTGGCCTGTTTATAGGTAGATACAACTTCGCCGGATACAATATTATAAACATAAATATTGCTGTCCTGAGACGCTGCGATGACCCACTGCCTGTTGCTGTCATACGCAATCGCGGTTACGGCGCCATTGATATCATGATGCCAAAGCTTATTTTCGTCCTTGTCAAACGCCATTACGGTGTTTTGATAGGTGCCAAGCACGGTGATTCCAAGGTCCTCGTCTACCAGAACCTGACTGTTCTGAAGGGAGGAGCCAAATTCTTCGGGATGGAAGATGTCTGTCTGATTCGCCGCGTAGAGATTTACGCCGATGGCACAGGCCAGGGCGATAAACAGCACGACGGACACAATCAAACAGGATTTTATAATTCTTCCCGTCTTTTCTGCGCTCTTTTGATTGCCGTTCAGCACAGTCTTCAACTCCTTGTCATGGAAAGTATCGAAAAAACGCGATTATCTTAAGTAAATACAGGCTTTTTCATCCTGCGCGGCCGTTGGAAATGATTCTCTTTAAAACGCTGCGGAACGGTCGGAACCGTTCCGCAGTGTAAATGTTTTTCAGATGTCAGGCATAAAGCCCTTCAGCTGCAAATTTTTTGTGGCAATATTAGTTGCCGGTGGGCTCGTTCTGCGGGTTGTCGAGGTCAGCCATAGAAATATCGCCGGCAGCCATTACGTCGGGAGCATACTTGAGCTGGTTGGCCTGATGCATCTCTGCCCAGGTGTCAACATCGATCTTGCCATTGAGGAAGTCCATGGAGTAGCCGTACCAGGCGCGCAGAGCTTCCTGGTTGTCGCCGATGCCGCGGGCCAGAGCCTGGCCGTAGCCCTTCTGAACGTTACCAATGTACTCGATGTTGGCGAACATTTCGCCCAGTCTGCCTTCGAGCTCGATGCCCTTGATCAGCGGGAGTCCATCCGGAACGCCGCCGTTGGCGATCAGAGCTTCCATGAATACGGAGTAGCCCTGGGAAGAGGTGTAGAACTTGAGGAAGTCAACAACCATATCGTCGTGGGCCTGATCCTTCTTAACAGCAGAAAGGAAGCCGGTCGCAACTTCGATGGTGCGGGCGGGAGCTTCGATGCCTTCGCCTTCCATGGAGGGCATTGCGAAGGTACCGAGAGCGAACTCCTTAAGGCCAGTCAGTTCAACAGCAGCGTCGCCGGAGCCAACAGTTACAGCTTCGCCGGACTTGATGTCGTCGAGGAGGTTGAGGTAGTCGCCGAAGAACCAGGAGCCATCGAGCCAAATAGCAGCCTTGCCCTGATAGAAGAGGGTCTTGGCGCCGCTGGCGTCAGTGCCGTAGAAGTTCTCGCCGCCGGCATACTTCGGGAAGAGCTTGGCGAAGTTGGTCCATACGGTCTTCATACCGGGAGTGTCGCAGCGGATGGTGCCGTCCTTAACGAAGGCCTTGAAGAAACGAACGCCGTTGTTGTTTACATTGGCGGGCGTGTCATCGTTGTGGGGATCGGTGGGATCGTATACGAACTTGCCGTCGATGTCGGGATCGTAGCAGTAGTCGCCTTCCTGGGCGCGTACGATTTCGATCTGGGAACGGGTGGTCTGGTCAGCATAAACCTGCGCCAGCCAGCCCATCTGCTCAGCCCAGAAGGACTGGAAGGTACCGGAAACGGCGAGGGGCTGATAGCCGGCAGCTGCGAGCTTCTCGCAAACCGCTTCGAACTCGGCCCAGGTCTTGGGGGCCTCTACGCCTACCTCGTTGAAGATGTCAACGTTGTAGAACCAGAGAACCTGAACACCGGTGATGGAAACGCAGTCCCACTTGCCGGTAGCCATATCCAGCTGCTGCTGGCTGAAGTCGAACTGGTCGATCCAGTCGCCATCAGAGTAGGGGGAGGTGTCGCCGACATAGTCGAAGAAGTTGATAACTTTGTCGTTTCTGTCGGAGCCTGCGAGGTTGCCGTATACGAGGTCAGCCTCGGGGAGGGCTTCTTCATAGGACTGGAACATGGCCTTTACCCAATCAGCATAGCTGGACTGGGGCTTAAGGTCTACAACAACGTCTACGCCGGGATGGAGCGCTTCATACGCTTCGCCGACGGCGGTCCAGGCTTCTTCAACGCCCGGAGCGGAGTACAGGCTGATGTTTACGGTTCCGCTGAAATCCTCAGCGAAAGCAGCAGCGCTCAGAAGCATCATAAGAGCCAGAGCAAGAGCCAATACCTTCTTCATGGGGTTACCTCCTTTTATTTTTAAGCGTCGCATCCTGCAGCGCTTAGATACGGAAGATTCCTGAAAGAAACAAAAAGGCCGAATGGTCATTCAGGCCGTTTCATGCATGTTTATTTCTTTCATTCACTTCTTTAACAGCGAGTATTATAACATATAAGATAACGCTCGTCAACACTTAAGTGCACTTTGTAAAAGAATTTTTTTTCGGAATGTGCGATATGACTAATTTTTAGAAAAGATAGATTTGTTTACTCATTGAAAAAGACCGGCTTTCACACTCATCATCGGTGTGAAAGCCGGCCTTCGAGCATAAAATTCTTTGATTGATAACGAATATAAATACGGAATTTATTTTAATCTTTCGCCCTGATATCAATCATCACATATTCGCTTTTTCCCGCCGTTCGAAATGCGCTGCCCCACCCGGCGACGCCGGAGGAGACCACAGCGTCCATATCCCCTATCTTTTTGTGGCCGTATTCAATTTCGTTTATGTTCATAAGAACCGAAATCAGGTTTACGGGGAAAATCTGCCCGTTGTGCGTGTGGCCCGACAGCATAAGATCCACGCCCGCTTCGGCGCACGCCTGTGTCTGGGCTGGCTGATGATCGATAAGAACGATAAATTCTTTGTCTCTGTCCGCGCTTTTCAAAAGCTCAAACGCGTCCTTCCGCTCATCGTTTGCGTCCTTCCTTCCGACAATCCTGAGCCAGCCGTCCAGAAGCACGCTCTCATCCGTTAAGACTGTTACGCCTGAAAGCGCAAGCGCGGTTTCCATTTCCATGCGCGTAAGCGCCCCTCCGTATCGCGAAGCGTCGTGATTTCCAAACACAAAATACACGCCCTTGGGCGCGCGAATCTCCTTCATTCCCTCCGCAAAGCGCAAAAACATGTTCTTTTCCGTGCTTTCGTCCACAATATCGCCCGCAAGCACGATCAGATCTGCGCCGCTTGAAACGGTTTTACGCAAGACGCTTAAAAGCTTCTCATCGTCCATCACCGTGCCCAGATGCGAATCCGACACAAGCGCGATCGTGAGCGGCTCCATTGCGTTATCTTTTTCAAACGCATACACCGTTTCTCTCACAACATGCACATTGACAAGCCCATAAGCAACATAAATTCCTGCAACCAGAAATGCAAGCCCGCGCTTTTTAAGCCTTCTGTAAAACGCGTGCGGATTGCCTTTTCCGAAAACGCGCAGAATAAGCCCGATCAGATCCATCCCGATCAAAGCCGCCGAAAACGTCAACAGCGCCATGCCGGAAGTCGAAAAAACCTCCCGCATTCCATAAAAATTCAGCCCAGCCGCCAAAAGCGCAATCACCGCGCCAAGCCATTTCTTCCTATTAAAATAGCCAAGACGATAAACATGCCCGAACACATTGATGCTCGCAAGTAATCCAATCACATTCGAAAATACCCGTACCAGATGAAACATTACGCCCTCCCTTCCTCAAGCGCTTTTAATAAACATGTGCACCCAAGATAAATATCGTCGTACGCCCTTTCAAATTTGCCCGTATACCATGGATCCGATACCTCGCCCGGCGTATCTGTGTAATCCATCAGCCGCCGGACCTTCTTTAAAGGATCCCCCTTCGTCATCCGATCAAGATCCCACATGTTTTCATCATCCATGCCCACAACAAGATCAAACTCTTCGTAGTCTTTTTGCGTCATCTGAGAAGCCGAATGCTCCCCCATCTTCACCCCGCGCCTGAAAAGCTCCCGCTTCGCCGCCGGATAAATCCCGTTTCCAATCTCCTCCCGAGTGGTAGCCCTGGAGTCGCAGTCATATTTATAAGAAAGATTATTCTCATTAACCAGCATCTTAAACACAAATTCCGCCATGGGCGACCGGCAAATGTTGCCGTGGCACACGAATAGTATTTTTATCATCGTCTTATATCTCCATATAAGTCTTGTATTTCTTCTCAAATGCCCAATATTGCAGGGTTTTTCGGCATTTTCATGTTTCTTTGTTTTCGGGATATCTTCTCAAATCTTCC
>SVGP01000028.1 GCA_015056255.1 Clostridiales bacterium
GAACCCATAAAAAATCACAATGTTTCTGTTCTATGGCAAATTGAATGAGGGTGCTTCCAATACCTTGATTCTCAAAGAAAAAATCAACATACAATTCTAAAATCTGATTTTCAGAAATGTGAATCATGCCTTTCACAAATTCATCATCATAAACCCATATTTCGTCTAACTCCTCAGGATTGTCAATGTACCGTTTGGCTAATGGGTATACTTGCATTTCTCCAAATGACACGGCATCGTTGCGAAAAATAGTTCTATAGTTCATTCTTTTGGAAAAAATCAATATCTCTGCTATTCTCGACGCATCGGCGATTGTTGCCTGCCGTATCATAGTATTCATTCTCCTCCATCAGATTCAAGTTTGTCGGTTTGTACAAGCCCATGTCTTCATTCTACATCTGTTTTTCTCAGCAAAACTCAACTTCCCTCGCATACCCCTTATACCCGCCGCCGGTTATGTACTGCTTAAGGCCGGAGGGAAGGAGGGATTCACAGTTTTCGTGCAGGTGGCCTGCCAAAATGGCTTTGATGGAGGGGCAGGAATGGACGTAATTGATGAATGCATCCGTTGCTTCGTCCGGTTTCTGCTGGCGGTAGCGGTAATCGTCGTAGGGCTTTAAAAGGCGTTCGGGCGTACCGGTCAGGTATGCGCAGGGGAAATGAAGATCGTCCATGATCAGGTGATAGAGTTCGTCTGTATGCAGCGGGCAATGGAGCATGAGAACGATCGGAAGGCCTTTTTTCACTTCCGCTTTTATTTTTTCAAGCTGATTTTCCGTAAAACGGTAATAGGAATTGTCGGCGGCGACAAAGTTTATGCCGCCCATTTCACGGCTTGCAAAGGTCAAATCGTTTCTAAAATGCTTCTGAACGAAATCGTAGGACTGCATTTTGTATGCTTCGTCCTCAAACGCTTCGCCCACATACAGGCTGAATTCGTGGTTTCCAACCGCCATAAAATAATCCATGTCCTTGAAAAGCGTTTCGGCGGTTTCGAGGTTTTTGTGGGACACAAAATCGATCAGATCGCCCGTGTAGAGAATAGGAAGGCGGTTTTCCTTCGCGTAGGCGAGCTGCTCGTTTATGTGAACCATAACGCCCTTTCCTGCCGAATCGAATTCCTTCTGCCGCCTTTGGGCCAATAGATTTTTTCGTTCGTCGTCGCGCTCATCCGCTAAGGACAAATGATTGTCCGACAGATGAAGAACCCGAAACGGCGCATTAAGGCCGATTTTGATGGTTGTGACTGTTTTTTTCATGCTGCCTCCGTATATAGACAAAGCCGTGCTTTTATCAGTTTGATGAATTGTTAATAGTGCACGCCGTTATATTCATTTTCTATTCTGATATATCTTATTATTTCTCAAATCAAGGATACTCATTGGACAGAGTTCCTGCAATTTTTTCATATTCTCCTCTGTATAATGAATAAACAGAATTTTTCGAAAATATCTCATTGAATATATATCCCAAAGTCCCCAAAAATTTTTCTTGGCTTTTTTTAGTACGAAACAGATTATTTCCTGGTCAGTAAATTGTGGCGGTATGTACCGTTTCTCCAGTGGTTTGAAGCATAAACAAATCTGCTGAAGTTGTTCCCACGCAAACAGCTTCTCAGTGGACAACGGATATTTGACGCGGATTCCGTCTTGAGTTATTTTGCACTTTCTCGTTTCAACCTGTAGATCCACCCATGCCAAGGCAAACACATATGAGCTGAACAATAGAATTGACAACCAAAATACCATATCATTAATGCTGCCTGTTAACATTTTATCCAGAATAACAAGACATAGCGCGCAAAATAGCAATACTGAACAAGCGCTGATAACAACATATGCTTTGCTTTTCATGTAATCATTCCCTCATAAAAGAGTTAAACAAATTTTTGGCATCTCTTTCTGCGCGCAAGCGTCCAAGGCCCGAGCTTTAACGCAGTACGTAATGGAAAAACGAATTTACGAGCGAGAGAGGTGTGAATATGACGTTAGATTTCTCTTTCGGAATATAAGCAAAAGCCGCTGCTTTAACAGGCAGCGGCAAAACATTTCCCTGAATTATTTCTTCTCAGCGAAATAGGCGTTGAGCTTTTCAACCAGCTCGTCCGCGTTTACGCCGTGCGCGGCGCAGGCCATTTCGATGGATTCAGCGGTGGCATGGGGGCAGGTCAGGCAATGCATGCCGAAGGACATGAAAACGGGCGCGCAGCCGCGGTCCATTCTTAATACCTCGCCGATAGACATCTGCTTATTGATCATAGTCTGTTTTCCTCCTTTCAAACAATCGAATCTATTTATATATTACACGCTTTTCGCTTTTTATGCAATAAGCATCTGAATTTTAATCTTTCACAATTTGAGAAAATATGTATATCGTTTGTCACCTTCGCGCATACTCTTTATCATCACGATAATCAGGAGGGATAGAAACATGACTGAGCAGGCACTGAGAAGCAGCCGCCGCGCCGGGTGGAGCGATAAAGAAAATGATATGCTGTGGGAGACTGCGGATGAAGCGCATAAAGCGGGGCTGCCTTTAAAGGCTGTGTTTGAAAGCATTGCGGAAAAAACAGGCCGCCGCCCCAACAGCATCCGAAATTATTACTACGCGCAGGTCAGGCGAAAAACCGGTGACAGCAATTTAACCGCCCGGTTTGTGCCCTTTACGGAGGATGAGGTGGAATGGCTGATCAAGCAGGTTCTGATCGGCAGAAGCGAGGGTATGAGTGTTCGAGCGTGCCTTCAGAAACTTTCGGGGGGCGATCACAGCCTCACGCTTCGGTATCAGAACAAATACAGGGCGATTTTAAAAAGCCGGCCCGATTATGTCAAAAAGCTCGTGGACGAATTAAACAGCGAGGGCGTTACATGCACCCAGCCCCAGGTGAACCACCGGATGCGCGTGACAACGGAAGAGGCCACGCGAAAGATGAACGAAAGCGCCTACCGCGCAGGAGATGGCGAAATCGTTCGCGCCTGCGAAACGCTGACCGCCCTGATCGATTCAGTCAGAAGCGGCGAAAGATTTTCGTCTCCCGCGCTTTTGTCCGCCGTGTCGGAATTTATTAAGCCGGTCAAAAACTTTGTGTGCCTTGACGAGGCGCAGCAGAAAAAGGAAATGAGCGCGTTTGTTTCCGAGATCAAGGATCTGATTGGAAAGGTCGAGGCGCAGATGCCGGTGTAACGGTAGGGCGGGGGCTTGCTCCCGCCGGAAATTACGTTTGCATGAGCTCCAACGCGGCGGGAGCAAGCCCCCGCCCTACAAAGGATAGGAGCGCATTGGATGAATCATATGTAAATGTGGGCGTTGGGTTCGCCCCTACATAATGCTTATGATTTATTGCGAACAGTAGGGGCGATCATTGATCGCCCGCGCTATCTTAGTGGCGGCCCGGATGAATACTAAACAATTGCAACCATCTGGTGAAGCGTAAACTTGGGAACAACAAACTTCACGCGACCGTTTTCCCATTCGAACGGAATTTCTTCACCCTCCGGCGCGAGGTATACGCGCTGAGGCTTTCTATCCATTTTGACCGAAACTTCGGTGTCATAAAGCGGGATGGCGTCCTCAATGACCTCGATGCCCTTTCCGCGAACCGTGGTGTAGGCAAAAAGGAGGTGAACGATGTGCATATCGTCCTTTTTGGTAAGCGTAATCACACCCCTGTCGGGGAGATTGGTTTTAATGCTTGCGTCTTCGCCTAAAAGGCGGTCGATGGCGTACAGCGTAAGCTCTTTTGCGGATAGCTCGCCCTTATTGGCGTAGTCCTCAAACACGTTCCAGGAGATGTAGGCAATGTTTCCGTTCAGAACAGCGGCGGGCGTTTCGGGCGCGTCCACGTTGTTGGGCGTGTGCTGGTGGGAGGAGAAGTGGTTCCATGCGCGGTTGAAGTAGGAATTCTGGCGGCGTGCAAAGATTTCGCCGGAGACGGAATCGATCTTCATGCCGCGCCTGTACATTATGTACGCCGTTTCGCCGTTTACGGCGGGATAGGATGGAATCATGTAATCGGGGCACAATTCGTTTACGCCGGCGAATTTGCAGCCTGTGTCAAAGGCAAATTCGTCCTTGCCTTCCCAGAGGCCGGATTCGCCGGTTAAAAGAAGCTTTCCGCCCGCGTTCATAAATGCATTGAGCTTTTCATGAAGCGCGGGGGTGATCCTGATCAGGTCTGGTAGAATGGCGAGCTTATAGGGCGCAAGATCAGTCTCTCCGTCCACGAAATCGAAAAGGTATTTGCCTTCCAGCAAAATGCGGTTTGCGCCGACGTTGGAGTCCGTGCCCGCGCCGTTTCTGCCGGTTGCGTGAAGAGCCTCTACGCTGAATACGGCGATGTCCGAAACGTTTTTATAGCCGTCGCAGAAGGGCTGTTTTTTCTCGACCAGCTCATACGCCTTTCCGATCAGGCCATAGGTGGACGGATTCATTTCGCCGCTTGGATGCATCTGATCGCCTACCGATATGCACGCGCCGCAGGCGAGGGAGAGGCCTGTTTCGTATATGAGCGCATTCGGATGCTTAAAACCGCCGAATTCGCCCCATGTGGTGTGGAATTTTCCGGTCATGCCCAAAAATTCCTTGTCAAGCGTTCTCGCATACGCCGCGGACATCGGGAAATGGTCATAGCCCCAGCCGCCCGTGGGCAGGCTTTCAAGCTCCAGATGGGTGTCGTAGCCTGCAAGGTCGCGCCTGCCGTGGGGGATGTGTCCGGCGTTATGGAAGATGGTCGCGGTTTTGGAATATTTGCGCACGGCTTCTTCGGTTCTGCGGGCGTAATTGGCGTAGACCATTTTGCCGTGCTTTTTTACATCCTCCATGTTCTCGGGATCCATGCCCTTTTCAAGCATCGATTTTACGCAGCTTGCGCAGACACACATGCGCTCATCGGAGATATCCAAAAATACGCCGCACGGGTTGTACTTCTCCATGACCTCTTCCACCTGGTTCATAAGCACGTCCAGGTACGGCGTGTTGTAGCACATGAGGTGGTAATGGGCTTTGGTGAAGGTGGACGTTTCCGTGCCGCCCGGGCTCACGACCAGCCATTCGGGGTGATTGCGCACCTCTTTCTCGTCAAAGCCCGCGCTGATGTACACGGGCGCGTTTACATTTATTTCGCGGCAGGCTTCAAGCTCCGCGCCCAGAAGGTCGATGGCCAGATTCGGGTGCGGGCAGTTGGCCTTTGACGGATGATACGCCCAGCCGTGATGGCACTTGGAAAACACAGTGATGGAGTCCACGTGCCCGTCCAACAGCGCTTTTTGAAACTGCTTTTTGTCAAACCTTGCGCCGATCCCCGGCACGCATTCGGACGTGTGAAAATCAAGATGCACCTGACGAAATCTCATATGCGTTTCCTCCCGTTGATTTGTTTTTTGATTGATGCATTCATTATAAACGATTTTGCTGCGTTAAGGAAGAGTGAAGAAAAATATTTTTGGATCGCGTTTCGTCCGTTGCCTGCGTAAATAAAATATGATATAATAGACTGGATACGCAAGGTTATAAAGGGGCGTTGGGCCGGTGAAAAACAAGCTGAAATATTATTTTAAAAGCACGTTTGTGCGTTATACGCTCAGTTACGTCGTGATCATGATGCTTTTGCTTACGAGCATCATGGTTTATATGTATTCCTATTACCAAAACAGCATCTACGACAACACCCGGGACAGCCAGACCAATAAGCTTGCCTCCGTCCGCCATCAGAGCGAGGGCTATGTGCGGATGCTGAGCGGAATCGCCAATCAACTGGGCATGACGGCTGCCAGGGAGCCGTTTGATTTTGACGCGTCGCCTGCAAAGGCAAGGGCGCTTATAAGTGCGCTTGAGCCGCATATGGCGACTGCCGACTTCTGCAGGCAGATTTACGTAGTGCTTGACGGCGAAGATCGCGTGTATTATGCGGGCGGCAGCGAGAATCTGGACGATTTCGTGGAAGATTCCCTTCATTATGAGGAGCTATCGCCGATGGAGCTTAAAAATGTGCTTTTCACGAAGACCGATGGACGCATGATCGAATGCCAGTGGGTGGAGGATGCGTTTTCGGGCCGCGAATCCGAGCGCATGGTTTCCTATATTCTGCCGCTTGGCGAAAACGGATCGGGCAACGCGCTTTTCCTGATCGCCGAAGAAACGTTTTTGAGCATGCTGGACGATGAAACAGCCGATATTTCCAACCGTTACATTCTTTCCGGCGGAGAGATTGTTGTAAAAAGCGAGAACTTTATATTGGACGAGGACTACGTCATCCGCGCATCCGGCGATGGCAAGGAAATGCGCACGCACACAAAGCTTCTGGGCGGGCAAAAGTACCTCTTTATCTCCATGCCCAGCGACATGATGAATCTTACGTATTTCTCAGCCATTCCGCTTACGTCCATCACCCGCATCGCTGCCAACGGCTGGGTTGATTTTGTGTGGATTCTTCTCGTATTTGCGGTTCCGTGCATTTTGTTTATGGTGCTGATTTCCCGAAACAATCAGCGCATTATCCGCGAAATGGGCAAAAAGTTCCATAAGGACGACGACGCGTACGCCGACTACATCTTAGCCATCCGAACTGGCATCAAGGAGCTGGAGGGCAAAAATCAGGATCTTGACAAAAAGCTCACGCAGTCAAGACCTGCGCAGAAGATCATGTTTGTCAAATCCCTTGTGAAGGGCTATTTCCAGTCGGACAGCGAGGCTTTGGCCGCCGCCGAGCAGGCGGGCGTCGACATCAGCCGCCCCTATTTTGAGATACTGCTTCTGGGCGCCCCCGAAAACAAGCATCCTGAAGTGTATCTTGAAAAGCTGTTAAGCGAAATGCCGGAGGATGTTTCCTTGGCAGGCACCGACCTTTTATCGCAGGATCAGATGCTGATCGTGGCCTTTGCCGATGATGCGAGCCGTCTGCGCGCGTTTGCACAGGAAATCTGGCAGAAGGATGAGGTTCGCGAATCGCGTCTGCCCGTCGCCGTCAGCGACGTTCACGAGGGGATCTCCGAAATGCAGACGGCGTATCTGGAAGCCTCCTCCGCCTACGACAATCGCTTTGTGATGGGCGATATGCGCCTTTTGAGCTTTAAGGACATGCCGCACGCGGCGAAAAACGTGGTCCCGCAGGCGAAGGGCTACATCGAAGCCATCAAGCAGGCCATGAGCCTTGGCGACATCGACATGATGCATGCGCAGCTTGACGAGCTTGTGCGTTTCCTGCGCGATACGGATATGTCGCTTTATGCGTTCAGGCAGATTTACAACGACGTGATCGGCGCGATCATGAGTCTGACGGCGGACGATGAAACCGACGCGCTCAAGTACTACGATTTGTTTACGCTCTCTTCCTGCCGCAGTCTGGACGAATTGGACGGCATTTTGCGAACGGTGCTGACCGAGGTTATGCAGTCGTCGAAAAGCGAGGATAAGCGTCCGCTGATTCAGAACATCCTCGCCTTTATGACCGAAAGCTATACGGATCCCGCCTTTACGCTGGCGGCAGTTGCTGAGAAATTCAGCCTGACCACCACGCGACTGACATTGGAATTCAAGGAAAATATGCACATGACCCCGTCGGATTACCTGACGATGCTCAGAATGGAGCATGCGAAAAAGCTTTTAAAGCAAACGGACATGTCCATCAAGGATATCTGCGCTGAGGTCGGTTACTCGGACGTTTCAAGCTATATCAGAAGGTTTAAACAGTACACGTCCCTTACGCCCCTTCAGTACAGGCAGAATGCCAAGGGCGCGGAGGAGTAAAGAATAAGACGATAGAATGCGCGGCCGGTCAATGACCGCCCCTACAGCATGGATATGAATCCACGATGAAATGTAGGGGCGATCATTGATCGCCCGCACTGTTTATTTGGAATATTCGCTTTTCAATATGGAATACCATACTTCGTCGATAATGCCTTTGTTGCATTTTCCGCCTTGGCGGTGCATGCCCTCATACTGCATTCCGATTTTCTGCATGACTCTTCCGGATTTGGGGTTGTCCTTTGCGTGGCAGGCGGCGATTCTTTGAAAGCCGCATTCTTCAAAAAGGTATTTTACCACGGCTTTTCCGGCTTCGGGAACGTATTCGTTTCCCCAATACTTACTTCCGATGCAATAGCCAAGGTTAGCTGCAAGGGTGTTTTCAAAAACGTCCACGGCGGCGAGGCTTCCGATGAGTTCGCCCGTTTCCTTAAGCTCGATGCCCCAGTGGTAGTAGTCCATTTTTTCGTATTGGGGAACCCAGCTTTCCAGAACCATTTTACTGATCTCTTGGGAGGAATGCGTGGGCCAGGTGAGAAATTCGGTCACCTTGTCTTCGCTGGCCCAGTTGCTGTACATTTGCTCATAGTCCTCTACGCTAAAACGCCTTAGAATCAGGCGATCGGTTTCGAGGGTGACGGTGCCTTTATGATTCATGTTAGTTTACCTTTCGAAAATTTCGCTGGCAAGGGCGTTTCTTGCAGCTAAGATGTATTTTGCGGTGTCGAGCGGGTTGACGCTTGTGCGTTCGCAGGTGTGGATTTCGCCGTTTGTCACTTCGCGGTAGCATTTCAGGCGCGAAAGGAGCGAGCCTGTGCCGCTTGTGATTCTCTGGAACCTGACCGGGAAATCGGCGCATTCGGCGGCGGGGGCTTCGCAAAGGAGCGTGATTTTTCCGCCGTCTGCGGTCGTCTCCAGAACGCTTCCGCGCATAGCGTTCATTTCGCCGATGATTTTGCCTGCGCCATTTTCGTCCACTGTGATTTCCATCTCCAAAATGGGCTCGAGCAGCACGCTTCCGCCCCTTTGAAGGCCGTCCATGAACGCCATTGGGGTCGCGACGATGAAATCTAAGGGATGGGTGTGGATTTCGTGATCGCCGCCCTCGATTAAGCGGATGTGCACGTCGTCCACCTGCCAGCCCAGCATGCCCTGGCGGATCGCGATGGGGATGGCGTTTTCCACCTGATGCTGATAGCGGTATTTGATGTCGCGGGGGCTGATGACGCTTTCAAACGTCACGCCGCTTCCGCGGGGCTTTGGAATGATTTCAAATTTGATGATCGCCCAGCAGGGCTTGGGCATCGTGTAGGCGCAAAAACCGACTGCGGTTTGTTTTATGGTTTCTCTGTAGATGACTTCGGGCGCGGAGAAGGAGGCTCTGATGCCGAAGCGGGATAACAGCTCTTCTTCTAAAATTTCCAGCTGGATTGCGCCCATCAGACGCACATGGATGCTTTTTTGCACGATGGAAACATCCAATAGCGGATCTTCGGCGCTTAAGGTTTCAAGCGCTTTTTTGAGATTCTGGAAATCATCCGGGTTTTCAGGGGACACCTTGGTCATGAAAAGCGGGGCTTTCAGGCTGTTTTTCCGGATTCGCTCGGGAAGACACTCGTACTGACCGATGACCTGACCCGTTTTCACGTTCTGAAGGCCGTATACGAGGGCGATGTCGCCCGCGTGCATTTCACCGATGTCTTCGCCCTTGCCGCTTGCGCCGATGGCGCGGATTTGGGTGATTTTGCTTTCCAGCAGGCGCGCTTCGGCGGTATAATCACTTTCGGAGGCGGCGCGGATTTTGACGATGTCCCTGT
Organism: Clostridiales bacterium; assembly: GCA_015056255.1. Classification (GTDB taxonomy): domain Bacteria; phylum Bacillota; class Clostridia; order Christensenellales; family Aristaeellaceae; genus SFHK01. Next base: position 9,561 of record SVGP01000028.1, read on the forward strand.
TTTTGATCGCGCCGGAATACAGGCGCACGTAGGCCGCACGGCCGAGGGAGGAATCGGTTTCGACGGAGAAGACCATGCCGGAAACGGGGGCGGTTTCATCTTTTTCGGGGGCGGGGAGGGCGGTTGTAATCATGGTCAGAAGCGCGTCGACGCCCTTTCCCGTGAGTGCGCTTCCCGAAAGCACGGGATAGATGCGTCCGGCCTGAATTAGCTTTTCGGCGGCTGACCACAGTTTTTCGCGCGGCCAGATTTCGCCTTCCATGTAGCTTAAAAGCGCATCTTCGTCCTCTTCTGCGACGGCGGCCATGATCTCTTCATCGCTTGACGCGTCAAAGACGCGGGGAGTAAGCTTCTTTTTGATGTCCGAAAGCGCTTTCTCAAAATCAGCGACATTCCTGTCCATCTTGTTTACGAAAAGAATCATGGGAATGCCGTTTTTTGAAAGGGTTCTATACAATACCTCTGTCTGCGGCTGAACGCCGTCGGGGCCGGAAATGAGCAATACCGCGCCGTCGATGGCCCACATGCTGCGCTCGATTTCGCTGGAGAAATCGGCGTGGCCGGGCGTATCGATGAGGCGAATGTGGGTGTTGTTCCAAAAAAGCGGGGCGCAGGCGCTTTTTACGCTGATGCCGCGCTTTTTTTCGATTGCGAGGCGGTCGGTGTGCGCCGTGCCCGCGTCAACCGCGCCTGCCGAGCGGATCTGACCGCAGGTTAAAAGCAGGCGTTCGGAAAGGGTGGTTTTTCCGGCATCGACGTGCGCGAAGATGCCGATATTTCGTACATTATCTGTCATCGGCATTCAGTAGTGTGAGCCTTAAAAGGTTCAGGGCGTGTTTGACGGAAGAAAGCCGTACCTGATCACGGCTTCCCTTAAACAGAAACTTGTGGGCATAGCCGCCCTCTTTATCAGCAATACCGATGTAGACAAGGCCAACGGGCTTTTCAGCCGTGCCGCCGTCGGGGCCTGCGATGCCGGTGATGGAAAGGGCGTAATCAGCCTGGCTTTTTTCCCTTGCGCCGATGGCCATGGCGCGGGCGCATTCAGGGCTGACCGCGCCGAATGCGCGAAGCAAACCCGGATCAACGCCCAGAATGCGGCTTTTGGCCTCGTTTGAATAGGTGACAAAGCTCATGTCGAAAACGTCGGACGCGCCGGAAATGTCGACAAGGGACGAGGCCAGCATGCCGCCTGTGCAGCTTTCGGCAAAGGAGACGCGCTTGTTTCTCTCTTTCAGCATCCGAAGAACCGTCGTCGGCATGGTTTCATTGATGCCCTCAGCATAAAGCGCGTTACCCATGCGCTTTCTGATTTCGTTTTCAACGGGATCCAGAATCGCATCCGCGTCCTTTTCGTTTTTGACCATCACGGAAAGGCGGGCGGTGGTTTCGGAGGTTGAGCAGTAGAGCGCGAGGGTGGGCGTTCCCAAGTGGAAAAGATCCTTGAGCTTTGTTTCGATCAGGCTTTCGCCCACACCGAAGATATGAAGATAGCGGGAAACGAGGGTTTCGCCGCTTTTCTTTTCAAGATAGGGGAAAAGCTGCTTTTCGAACATGTCCTGCATCTCGCGCGGAGGTCCCGGCAGGATGGCGACGGTTTTTGATTCCTTTTCGATGATGCAGCCGGGCGCGGTTCCGCAGTCGTTGGGCATGACAATGGCAGTTTCGGGGATATAGGCCTGCTTTATATTGTTTTCGGTCATGACGCTTCCGTAGCCCTCAATGCGCTTTTTGATGCGAAGAAGGCTTTCCTCGTGCATGACGAGGGAAAGAGATAAGTATTCCGCAACCGTTTCCTTTGTCAGATCATCCTCCGTTGGGCCAAGACCGCCGGTTGTGATGACGATATCACTCCTGGAAAGCGCGGTAGAAAGCGCGTCCTTTACCCTGAGAACATTATCGCCTACCACCGTGTGATGGTAGACGGAAATGCCCAGGGCGCTTAAGCGCCTTGATATGTACTGCGCGTCGGTGTTGGCCACCTGACCCATCAGAAGCTCGGTTCCGATGGAAAGAATTTCGCAAATCACTATAAATCAGCTCACATATCCTTTATGTATTCGCGGTTGACCCATACGTAGAGGAAGCCTGAATAAACGGCGAGGGCGAGGGAGATGTACATCATGATGTTGGTAAGAACGTTCCAGATGGTGTGCGCGTCTGCGCCCACTTCCTTCATGGGAACGAGGAAAAGCGCCATCGGGATATAGATCATCTGGGAGACGGTCTTTAATTTGCCCCAGATGCCGGCGGCGATGACCGTGCCCTTGGAGGCTGCGACCAGGCGGAAGCCGGAAACGATAAATTCACGCGCCAGAATCAGCATGCACACCCAGCCGGGCATGCGGTTTTGCTCAACCAGCATGATAAGCGCGCTCATGACGAGCAGCTTATCGGCGATTGGGTCCATGAATTTTCCAAAGTCGGTGACGAGATTTCGGGAACGGGCGATTTTGCCATCGGCGAGGTCCGTAAGGGATGCGATGATAAACAGGAGAAGCGCGATCAGCTGACAGATGGCGCTGTTGTGCATGGCGACAAAGATCACGAAAACGGGCACCATCAGGATTCGGATCATGGTCAGTTTGTTCGGAAGGTTCATCTTCATTTCTCAATCACTCCCATCAGATCATATGCGTCGCAGTCGGTGATTCGCACGGTGACAAAGTCGCCGGCATTGAGCTCCAGATCGGTGTCCACTTTAATCACGCCGTCGATATCGGGGGCTTCGAGGGGGCTTCTTCCGATATAGTATCCGTCCTCGAAATCCTCAATGAGCACCCGCACGGTCTTTCCGACGCGGGCTTTGTTGGATTCAAAGGAAATTTCCTGCTGAAGGAGCATCAGCTGGTCAAGGCGCATCTGCTTTATATCTTCGTCAATCTGATCGTCAAATTCCGCGGCGGGCGTGCCCTCTTCCGAGGAATAGGTAAACGCGCCCAAGCGGTCGAAGCGGAATTCTTTGATAAAATCAAGAAGCGATTCAAACTGCGCGTCTGTTTCTCCGGGGAAGCCCACGATCATGGTGGAGCGGACGAAGATGCCGTAGGAGCGCACCTTTTTAAGGATGTTTTTGATGTGCTCGCTCGAACCTCTTCGGTTCATTCGCTTGAGCAGATGATCGTCAATATGCTGAAGCGGAAGGTCGAGATAGGGGCAGATTTTGGGGTTATCGCGGATGGTTTCAAGAAGCTCGTCCGTCACGGTGTCCGGATAGCAGTACAATACGCGCACCCATTCAACGCCTTCAATTTCGCTTGCCTCTTTTAAAAGCTTTGGAAGCAGAAGCGTTTTATCTTCAAAATCGTTTCCGTAGCGGCTTGTGTCCTGCGCGATAAAGATAAGCTCCTTAACGCCGTCCTCCGCCAGCTGCCTGCACTCCGCCATGATATCTTCATACGGGCGGGAGCGGTATGCGCCGCGGATCAGGGGTATGGCGCAATAGGTGCATTTGTTGTCGCAGCCGTCCGAGATCTTTACGTAGGCGGTGTAGGGGGGCGTTGTGAGCACGCGCTGGGCGTCCAAAAAGCGTTCACCGTCGGAAGTAAAAACGGGCTTTTCGCCTTCCTCCGCCTTTTTGAGCATTTCAAGGGTTCTGGCGTAGTCCGAAACGCCCATAAAGCCGTCGACTTCCGGCATCTCGTCATAAAGCGCGTCTGCATACCTCTGGGAAAGGCAGCCGGTGACAAACAGCTTCTTGAGCTTGCCTGTTTTTTTGTATTCAGCCATTTCGAAAATCGCGTCGATGGATTCTTCCTTCGCGGGCTCGATGAAGCCGCAGGTGTTGACAAACACGATGTCGGCCTCGGCGGGATCGGGGACAATCTCGTAACCGTTGTCCCGTAAAATGCCCAAAAGCACTTCGCTGTCCACGCGGTTTTTGGAGCAGCCCAGTGAAACCATACCTACTTTTAAGGCCATAGCTTTGTCCTTTCCGCTTTCAGGGAATTACATGTAATCGTCTTCCCCGAAAAGCTCGATGTATTGTTCGCGCGTGATCAAAACCTCGCGGGATTTGGAGCCCTCGGACTGGCTGACAAGACCCCGCGCGGCCATTTCGTCGATCAGGCGGCCTGCGCGCGCGTAGCCTACGCGCAGCTTTCTTTGCAGCATGCTGATGGAGGCCTGGCCTGCGTCCATAACGGCGCGGACGGCCACGGGGAAGAGATCGTCGACGGTATTGTCGGCGTCTTCCTGCGCCTTGTCGCTCTTTTCCGCATCCGAGAGGACGGCGTTTTCCATATGGGTCATGATGTCTTCGTCGAAATTGGTGTCGTGGATGCTGGAGATGTAATTGACGACGGATTGCACTTCGTCCTCGCTGACCCACGCGCCCTGTATGCGCATGGGCTTGTTTCTGTCGGGCGGCAGATAAAGCATATCGCCTCTTCCAAGGAGCGATTCTGCGCCGTAGGAATCCAAAATGGTTCTTGAGTCTACGCCGCTTGCGACGGTGAAGGCGATTCGGGTGGGAATGTTGGCCTTGATGACGCCGGTAATGACGTTGACGGACGGGCGCTGGGTGGCGATGACCAGGTGCATACCGGCGGCGCGGGCCAGCTGAGCCAGGCGGTTGATGGCCTCTTCAACGTCGTGCGGCGCGGTCATCATAAGGTCTGCCAATTCGTCCACGATAATGACGATCTGGGGCATGGGCTTTTCGCCCGGCTGAAGCTTTTTATTGTAGCTCTGAATGTTTTTTGCGCCCCTTGCGGCAAATTCCTTGTATCGTCTCGTCATTTCGCTGACCGCCCATTCGAGCGCGCTTGCGGCCTTCTTGGGGTCGGTTACGACGGGAACGAGCAGATGGGGGATGGTGTTGTAAACGTTTAATTCGACCATTTTGGGGTCGATCATGATCATGCGAACCTCTTCGGGCGTTGCTCTGAAGAGAATGGAAATGATGATGGCGTTGATGCAGACGGATTTACCGGAGCCGGTCTGACCTGCGATTAAGACGTGGGGCATGCTGGCAAGGTCGGCAACGATCATCTTTCCGCTGTTGTCCTTACCCAGAGCAACCGACAGGCGGGACGCGGCCTTTCGGGCTTCGTTGGACTCCAGAACATCGCGCAGATGGACGACTTCTTTTTTAAGGTTCGGAAGCTCTACGCCTACCGCGCTCTTTCCGGGAATCGGCGCTTCGATTCGAACGGTTTCGGCGGCCAGGTTCATGGCGATATCATCTGCATATTGAGCGATACGGCTCACCTTGATGCCCGGCGCGGGCAGAAGCTCAAACCGCGTGACGGCAGGGCCGTGAGAGATACCGATGATTTTGACCTGAATGGAGAAGGACTGGAGCGTCTGAACCAGCTTTTCTGCTCTTTGCATGTCGCCCGGATCATAGCCCTCCTTGGGCGCGACATAGCCGCTGGTTTCCATAAGGTCGATGGGCGGGAAATCGTATTCGTCTCCGGGTACGTTTTCCTTCATGCCGGCAAGCTTCGTCTTGGGCACATATTCTTCTTTTTTGACGTCGGTTGAGCCTTCAAAGAAGGAGGGTTTGGGCTCCTGAGGCTTTTTGAGTTCGGGTGCAGTGAAGGTTTCCTCTTTTTTCTTTTCGGCCTTTACGGACGCAGGAGAATCTTCCTTATGGGCGATCGGCTCGCTCTTGGAAACGGCTGGGCGTTTGGGTTGGGTTGCGGGCGTGTCGTAGGCGGGGACGGCGTAATCATCCGGCGCGTATCGGACTTCTTCCTTCTTGGTTTTCTGTGTTTTCACAGAAGTCGGAACTGAATAACCGAGGACGGGCTTTGGCGCCTTGGAGTGGTCGCTCAAAGCGCTTTTTACATACTTGCGGTTGCGCTCCTCGTCGCTTTCTGCGCGAACTGCCTCCATTAAATCGATTTTGTCGATGGAGACGGCTTTTTTGGGGTTTTCGGTGATCTTTGCGGCGGCTTTTTTGGACGCGCCCTTCCTGGAAGGGGGAACGTCGTATCGATCGGATGCATTGTAGACATCCCTTGCGCCGGAAACAGAAGGCACTTCAAATGCGCCGTTTGCGGAAGAAATCGGCTTTCGGCTGACGGACTTTGCGCCGCTTAAATCCGGAAGGCGAACAGGCGCTTTGGTGTCGATGCCGGAATGATCCAGAATCGGTTCGTTATAGAGGCGGGAAGACGGATCCACCTGAGCGCGACGGGGCTTTTGCTTTGGCTGAACCTCAAATACGTCTGCGTATTTCCTGGACGCAGACTTTCCGGCGGCTGCGGGCTTGGGCTCGCGCCTTGGAATCAGGGTGCTGGGACCTTTTTCCCTGGCGGAGGGTGCTGCGCGCTTTTCAGTGATTTTGTCCATCACGCGCTCAAAGGAGAAAACGCCGGCTGCAAACAGCGTTAAGATGATGGCGAATATGCTGATTGCCAACACGCCCAGCATACCCATCAGGCGGTAAACAGGCCATGAAAGAATGCCGCCGATTGCGCCCGCGCCGATTTTCATCGAATAGGAAAAGGACATGAAATTGGCGTAGGACTGGTATTTCATCTCGCCTGCAATCGTTTCAATGGAAAAGGCATGGACGAAGGTAAGCAGGAAAAAATAAACGATCAGGCTGGTAAAAACGTTTTTTTTCGTTGCTTTTTTATTGCCCCGCGCGCGGTAAATCCAAAATCCTGAAAGCGCGGTCATGATCGGCGCAGACCAAAGCATAGAGCCGAAGATGCCTTTTAAGAAAAGCTTGATGGAATACATTGCGCCAAATTCATCGGGATTTATAAATAAAACGGGCAGGAAAAGAAGGGTGATGCCATAAAGAAGCACACCCAGAAATTCATACCGGATAATGGTGTCTGTTTGGTTTTTCTTTGCGCCTCGCGCGCTTGCGTTGCGCCCGGACGCGCGGGCGGATGGTGTGTTAGCCATGATTCCTCCTAAAAAACGGATTCCCTACCAACCATACATTATATATCAAATGGATGAAAATTGCAACCGCGCGAAAATGAACGCAAAGGCATTTGGATGCATACAGTGGATTGAAACCCGTATGGAAAGGAGTAATTGAATCGTGGCATATTCGAGAAATTGCGGACGCGGCTCACGCAATCAAAACAGAAGACAATCCGGCAACGAAAGACGCAGATACGGCGCGCTCAACGCCATCGGCGGATTTTCACACGATCCGCGTTACATGATTATCGGTGAAAACGCGCCCGTGAACGATCCCATCTACCGCGGCCCCTGTCCGCCCAACCCGGATGGAACGGATCTGGAGGACGTGTACGGAAGCTTTTATCATGATGGCGAACTGGCGGTTACGGAATCCTCGCCCACGGTGACTACGCCGGATGGCGCGGTATACAGGAGAATTGAACTGAATGCCACAAGCCTGATGAGCGAAGAGGGACTGGTTAAGGAAAGAACGCGCGTACTGATACTGGACCCGGGCATTTATTACATCGCTTACAATTTCAACGTGCCTGAAAGCGCGCAGGTGAACGCGACGATTTCCCTTCTTTACAACCGCGAGCGCGTCCCGGGCATGACGGTGCACATTCAAAAGGACGAATCGGATGCGGGTATGAACGCAAGCGCGCAGTCCTTAATTGAAGTGGACGCAAACGGTGCGGAAATCATTTTGGGTACTACGGGGCTTTTCGATCTCACACCCGAAACCTTTGAAAATATTGTAAGCCTTACGCTTTTCTCAATCGCATAGAAAATGCAGCCGGTGCAAAGCCGGCTGCAAAAACTTTTATCAGGTGTTTACGTCAAACTCGAAAAGTTCGATTTCAAGGTCGATGTATTCACCCTTTCCGAGGTCGGAGATGGACTGGGCTTCTTCGTAGTTTTCAACGCGGTAGATTTTTACCTTCAGGATATCGCCGATTTCGTGCGCGTTGAGCGCCTGAGTGATGACGGCGGTGGAGGAAGAAATCTGCCCGTCCACTTCGACGATGATGTCGTAGGGCATCAGGCCGGCTTTCTCAGCGGGGCTGTTTTCGCGAATCTCGTCGATCATAATGCCGCTGGGCAGCGCGCCTTCATAGACGAAATAGTCGTTGGTGCTGCTGACTGCGTGCACGGTGATGCCGAGGGTGGGCTTTCCGCTCTTGGTGCGGGAGCCGTCGCTGGTAATGGATGCGCTGCCGCTGGGATCAACCTCGATCAATTCAGCAAATTCGCCCGTTGCTACGGAGACGATGGCTTCAGAAATCAGGGATTTGGCAGCGTTAATCGGGATGCAAAGGCCGATACCCTCGATGCTCGCGCCGGAGAATTGGCTGCCGGAGTATTTCTGGGAGGGGATGCCCATGAGTTGGCCCAGCACGTTAAACATGCCGCCGCCGGAGTTGCCGGAGTTGATGGCAGCGTCGATTTGGATCATGGAGTTAGTCACGGTGCGCTTAAGGCCGTATTTGTCGGTGGTGGGCGTGGAATCGATCTGGCGGTCAATGGCGGAAACGATGCCCGCGGTGACGGTGCCGCGCAATTCCTCCATCAGGGGATTTCCGATACAAAGGGCCCATTCACCCACCTGCAGCTGATCGCTGTCGCCCAGAGGAACGGCGGGCAGATCAAGAGAAGGAACATGAATCAGCGCAAGGTCTGCGGACTGGTCGTAGTTGACCAGAATGGCTTCATATTCTTCATCGGACACAAGGGTGGAGACGGTAAGGCGCGTGGCGTCCTCAACGACGTGGTAATTCGTGAGCACAAGGCCGTCGTATACGATGACGCCGGAGCCGGTTGCCGCCAGCTGCTCTGCGGATTCCCTCTGACCGCGGCCATTGTCGCCGCCGAAACCGCCAAATCCGCCGAAACCGCCAAAACCGTAATAGGGATTGTAGTTTGTGTAGGTATAGGTCTGATAATTGTTGATGCCGACAACGCTGTTTTGAACGTCCTTGATGACGTTTATAAAGGGGCTTGTGACCAGCGAAGGATCGGTCGTCGTGTTTACGACGGCCTCCGCCGCTTTCTGGGCTTCCTCCTGCGTCATGGCGCAGGCTGTCAGGGTGAGAACCATGACAAGTGCGATGGAAAAAATGGATGATGCGATTTTTTTCATGATGTTTCCTCCGTTTATATTGGTCGATTAGTGTATGTTTTCGTTCGCGCCCGGCGTAAGTGTGCGCCAGACGGATACGTTGATTTCATATTCGCATTTGCGGACGAGCTCCGTTTTTTCTTCGAGGAATGCTTCCTCCTTTGCTGAAAACAGCTTTTCCCCGATTGCCGATTCGTAGGCGGATGTATCCGTGTTGTCAAGAAGCCTGATTAGAAAAAGACCAAGGTCGGTTTCTATAATCCCGGAGAGAGCGCCGATTTCAAGCGCGCTGGCAGCTTCAATCAGACGATGATCGACGGATGCGTCGCTTGAAAGAAAAGCGGTTTTTCCGTACAGAATATCAAGGGATTCGTTTAAAGAGGCTGCTTCTTCAAGAGAGGAAAAAGAGGCTGCGCTTTGAAAAACGTTTTCTATTGCGGATCGTTTTTCGTGCGTCAGGGGATGTTGGCGGCCGTTTTCGTCGAAATCATCAAAGGAGCGGAAGAGATATTCCACGTCGTATTTGAGATAGTCGGCAGAACTGACCGATGCGTAAACGGCTTCTTCGTCGATATGGACGCCGTCCAGACACACCGAATACATCCGATCGGCCAGAAGCTGCTTTTCATAGACGAGGCAAAGCGCGTCAAGGTCGATCTTTTCGCTGTCCGTAACCGATAGGGCCTGATAAGCGCTTTCAGCGTCCTTTCTGCATGCCTCTTTTTCGCCTTCTGTCAGCCGCATTCCGTTTTCAAGCGCCATGGCATAGAAAATATTCATGGCTTTGATCTGATCGAATACGTCGGATTTGACCATTTGCGAAACGGTCATACCGTTTGCGTAGGTGAGCGCCCAGTAATCAACGCCGAGATATTCTTCGTAATAGCTTGCGATATCCGAATAGGCCTGCTCGGCATTGATGATGTAGATGTTGGCTTCCGTAAGGGAAACGGTCTGCCCTTCGATGATCAGCGCGTAGTCCGACTTGGCTTTGGCCGATGTCAGCGCAAGGAGGGATGCGATCAATGAAAAAGCAAGAAGCCTTTTAAGCATTGGCCCCGCCTCCTTCCTTTGTCCTCTTTACAAAAGTATTATAGCACATCAATTCCTAAGAAACACCCCTAAAAATTCTTAGGAATTCTTAAGTTTCGAAAGTTTGGGATGGAAAAAAGTGTAATTTTAGATATAATATAGTGAGAAACGAGGTGATATCTTTGTCGGATCAAAAAACCATTCTGATTGCGGACGACGATTCCGATATCCGCGAGGTTGTCAGGATTTTGCTCGAAAGCGAGGGCTTTCAAGTGATCGAGGCTGTGGACGGAGACGACGCTGCGTCTAAAATATCCCCTGATGTCGATCTTTATATACTGGACGTGATGATGCCCGGAAAAAGCGGCTATCAGGTGTGCAGGGAAATCCGCCTGTCTTCCACGTCGCCCGTATTGTTTTTAACCGCAAAATCGCAGGACGGCGACAAAAGCATGGGCTTTTCTTCCGGCGGGGACGATTATCTTGTGAAGCCGTTTTCCTATACGGAATTGACCGCGCGCGTAAAGGCGATGATGAGGCGGTATTTTGTGTATGGAGCCAAAGCGGAAGAGGCGAAAGAAAAAACGATTTCCATCCGCGATCTCACCATCCATCTGGATGAATGCGAAGTGAAGGTCAACGGGCGCGAAATCGTGCTCACGGATATTGAATACAGAATGCTTCTTCTGATGGCCCAAAACCGAAGAAAGGTGTTCTCCGCGCAAAACTTATATGAATCAATCTGGAACGAGCCGTATTTTTATTCCTGTAACAACACGATTATGGTGCACATCCGAAATCTGAGACGAAAGATCGAACCGGATCCCGAAAATCCGAGCTATATTAAGACCGTATGGGGAAAGGGCTACAGAATTGACTAAGCAACGAGCGAAAAAAAAGCTTGGAATCGTGCTTGTTTTCTGCACGGTTCTTTCATTTGCGGTGTCCGTTTTTGCGTTTTTTGGCTTTAACTTTGCGGGCGAACAGGCGCTTTACGGATTTATTTATAAAAAGGAAACGATCATTGAGGCGGAAAAAAAGCATCTGGATGATCTGATCAATCATCTGAACAGCGTGCGCGCATCGATTACTTCGGAAGATGTGATCCGAAAGTGGATTTCGGGCAAGAAGGATCTGATGATTGCGGTTTACGATCCCGTCAATCCCTACGGGCAAAAGGGGAACGAGGCCACGCTGTATTCGTCCGTAAAGGACGCGCTTTCGATGTACAATCTTTTACAGAACGAGTATGCCGACTACTGGTATACCTCGGCCGTTGCCTCGCGCGGAGACATGATCAGATCCCGCGTTGTGAAGGTGATGTATTTTCCAATGTACAGAGCGTCGACGTATGTTTTATACTTAAGCGGCGTTTTGGCATTTTTGCTGTTTGTGGTGATTCTGTATGCGTGTATCCGGAAAAAGACCAGGTATATCGTGCTATTGAGCCGGGAAATTCAGGCGATGGGCGCGGGGGATCTTGAAAGACCCGTGACCATTCAGGGAAACGACGAAATCACGTCGCTTGCTGTTGATATGGACAGGATGCGCATAAGCTTTATTGAAAGATTAAAGCAGGAAGAGGAAATGACGAAGCGTTCGAGCGAGCTGTTAACCGCCATGTCGCACGATTTAAGAACGCCGCTTACCAGCCTGATTGGCTATCTGGACATCATCGATCTTGGAAAATGCGAAACGGGCGAGCAGGCGAAAAAATACATTCGCTCCGGGCGCGAAAAGGCCTATCAGATCAAGGAAATGACGGACAGGCTGTTTGAATACTTTTTGGCGTATCAGTCGCCAACGGATGAAATCGAAACGGAGATTGTGGACGCGGGCATGCTGTTTTCTCAGCTTTGGGCGGAAAGCGCCTTGATTCTTGAATCGGATGGGTATATAATAAATCTAAGCGGGCCCGACTGCGAAACGAGCGTGGATGTAAATATTCCCTATATCAGGCGCGTGATCGATAATCTTGTTTCCAACATCCGAAAATACGCCGATAAAGAGGAGCCTGTTCTGGTTTCTATGGAGGATAAAAAGGACAAATTCGTTTTCGAGGTCGTGAATACGCGCGCGAAACGCAATAAGACCATGGAAAGAAACGGCATTGGCCTTGCTTCCTGCAAAAGGATGATTGAAAGTCTGAAGGGCGCGTTTGTTGTAAACGAGTCGGACGAAAGCTTCACGGTTTCCATTTTCTTACCCATAATCACTCAGAAAGGGGACGATTCCAATGGCCAGACTTGATTTGATGACTGCGCGCATGATGAACGAGCGCTTCGGCAAGGATTCTCTGATCGCGCTTGCGACGGTGGAGGACGGTAAGCCCCGCGTCCGCACGGTAAACGCGATGTACAGGGGCGGCGCGTTTTACATTATCACTGACGCAAGATCAAATAAGATTCACCAGATTGAAAAGCAGCCGGACGTCGCCGTGAGTGGCGACTGGTTCACCGCGGAGGGTACGGCTGAAAACCTTGGCTGGGTAGGCCTTACGAAGAACGACCGCATTTTTCAGGAGCTGAAAAACGCGTTCTCTGCGTGGATCGGAAACGGCCACATGAATGAGAAAAACGAAAACACCTGCATTTTAAAAGTGCAGTTGGTCAAGGGCGTTTTAATGTCGAATGGAAAAAAATACGAAATCGAATTCTGATTACCGATAAAACACGCTGAATTAATAAGCATAACGCCTAAAAAAGCATGAAGGCGGGACGGAAAACCCGTCCCCTACACGGTGAACGAAACACATCGTTCCGACTGTAGGGGACGGGTTTCCCGTCCCGTGACTTTGTTTAGGGGGTTATTTTGAGATACGGAGCTGCTTATTCGACGATGCCGACGGCCTCAACGGTGATTTCGATGGCGGAAATCTGCGCGGGGATGGAGCGGGTCATCATGCCGTTATAGATAACGGTCATAACCTGGCCAATTGCAATTTCAACGGAATCGACGGTGATGGTGGTGTCGGGCGCATAGTTTACCTGATAGATGTTTCCGTGCTCTTCAATCACGGCGTAGCCTTCGCCGACTTCGGTGATCACGCCGGTCACGGTTTCAATGCGAATCACCAGCGCGCCGGCAACCTGCGGGGGCAGGGACATGGTCATTGCGCCGTTGTTGTAGATCATGACGAGGTCGCCTTCAGCGTAGTTGACAGCGGAATCGGTCTCAGGCAGATAAACGATCACGTCGCCCAGAACCGGGGAGGTTACGAGAAGAACGTTGGGCTCTTCATCTACATAAATGACGGTTCCGATAAAGCGGCTGACGTTTACGGCGATGGCGTTAATCTGCGCGGGAAGGGAACGGGTCATCATGCCGTCATAGGTGACGAACGCGTACTGGCCGGCGGCGAAGGGGATTTCCTCGGAGAAGAAGGTTTCTTCATTTACGTTGACCTGAACTTCACCGTGGGCAGTGGTGTCGAGAATGAAATAGGTTTCGGTAATCTCGGTTACGATGCCTTCGATGGTGACGTACTCGATTTCTTCGGCGGTTTCAGCGGAGGCGAAGAGGGAAAAGGCGAGAACGAGCGCTAAAGCGAGGGCAAAAATCTTTTTCATGTTTGATATCCATCCTTTTTCATTTTTTGAAATTTTCATCTGTCCTTTCAAGCCGGACACATATAAGACGGACCGGGCGAAAAAAGGTTCACGGTTTGATTGTAAAGATTTGTATATTTCTCTTTAGTCGAGTTAGTCGAGTTAGTCGAGCAGCTTCATCAAGTCTTCCTTCGACATGCTCATGATGCCGCCGTCGGCTTCCTCCGTGACACTTTCGGCCAGCTGGCGCTTTTGCGACTGAAGCTTTAGGATGTTTTCCTCAATCGTGTCCTTCGCAATCAGCTGATATACCTGAACCTTCCGTTTCTGGCCGATTCGATAGCACCGGTCGGTGGCCTGGTTCTGGGCGGCGATGTTCCACCAGGGGTCTACGTGGATGACGGTGTCGGCGCGGGTTAAGTTGAGACCCGTTCCACCGGCTTTCAGGGAGATGAGGAACACCGGCGCTTCGCCTGCGTTAAAGCGTTTGACGAGCTCGGCTCGCTCCTCCCTCAGCGTGTCGCCCTGAAGAAGGAAGTAGGGGATGTTTTTTTGGTCAAGAAGTTCCCGTATCCTTGCCAGCATGCTTGTAAACTGGGAAAACACCAGCACATTGTGACCGCTTTCCGTAAGCTCTTCAAGCATTCGGTCGATTTCCTCTATCTTGCAGCTGCCGCCTTCATAGTTTTCGATAAACAGGGAAGGATCGCAGCAAAGCTGGCGAAGACGGGTGAGCATGGAGAGAATTTCGAGCTTGTCGCGGTTGGAGGAGGACTCGATCACTTCCTTTAATTCCATCACGTGCGCAAGATAGACCTTTCTTTGCATCTCGTCCATCGAAACGTACTGAACGGTTTCCACCTTTTCGGGAAGCTCGCTCAAAACGTCTTTCTTCATGCGCCTAAGGATAAAGGGGCTGACCAGATCCTTGAGCGTCTTTTGCGCCTTCACATCCGCATGCTTGGCTATCGGGGATTCGAATTTGGTTTTAAAGGTCTGGTATTTATACAGGTATCCGGGCATCAGGAAATCGAAGATGCTCCAAAGTTCGCTCAAGCGGTTTTCAACGGGCGTTCCGGTCATGGCGATATTGATCGTGGACTTAATGCGCTTGACGGCTTTGAAGGTGAGGGTTTCGTGGTTTTTGATGTATTGGGCTTCGTCCAGTATGCAGGCGTAGTAGCGGCCCTTTTCGTGCAGATCGATATCGCGCCTTAAAAGGTCGTAGCTTGTAACGATGAGATCATAGTTTTCGCGCGTGTGAATCTGAATGGCGCGCTCGTCCTGATCGCCGCACAGGAGACACACGTTCATCTCCGGAGTCCACTTCTTGGCTTCCTCGCCCCAGTTCAATACCAGGGATGCGGGGCAGACGATGAGTGTCGGGCGGGGAAGACCATCGTCGGGCAAGCGTTCAAGCTTTGTGCTTAAAAGATACGTCAGCACCTGAAGCGTTTTTCCAAGGCCCATATCGTCGGCTAAGATTCCGCCAAAGCGATATGCATCCAGCGTTTTAAGCCATCTGAAGCCGGTTTTTTGGTAATTTCTCAAAATTCCGTCTAACTTTTCAGGCACAACGAAGTCGCTGTCGTCCACGGTTTTGAAATCGCGGATCAGCTTTTTAAACGTCTGATCGCGGTCAAAGGCGATATCCTCGTTCTGCTTAAGGGCGCTATCCAGATACAGTGCGCGGGACATCGGGATTTCAAGAGAACCCTTTTCAAGCTCCTTGGTTGAAAGCCCGAGGCCGTCCGTCAGCGAGGCCAGAGAGTCCAGCCCGCTGTCTTTCAGGTTCATGAAGCGACCGTCTTCGAGGCGGTAATACTTGCGCTTTTCCCTGATGGCCTTTAAAACTTCTTCAAGCTCACTAAGCGGGAATTCGCCCGTATCGATATTGAGATTTAAAACGCTTTCGCCCGCGGACACGCCGACGGATGCGGTTCTGGACCGCTTTACGTTTATGTTTTTGAGCTTGTCCGATACATACACCTCGCCGTATTCCGAAAGGCTTTCCATGCCGTTTGATAAAAAGTCGTACATCCTGTCTTCATTTTCAAGCGTGTAGGGAAGCCCCGGCTCCTCGGGCGGATCGAAATGCAGAATCAGCTGTCCGACAGCGGCGGACTCCTTGTAACGGTCCCGGTTGATTTCGGGGTGCGCGGAAAGGGGCGTTTCGGGGGTCAGGGTCATGCCGTTATAGATGAAAAAAGGCTGCGCGGTCAGGCGGCTTCTGACGGGCAAATCGATATAAAAACGCACGTCGCACTTGGTTGGCTGAAAGGGTGCAAGGGCGCTGTCTTCCTTTAAGGGTGCGTGTTTTTCAACTGCGGGAAGAACGGATTCGCAGAACTGCATCGCGCCGTCGGGCGAGAATAAAAGCTCGTTTGAGCATCCAAGCTCGAGAAATGGAAGCATTGCGCCCGCAAAATCCTCGGTCATGCGATAAATGGTGGATGAGACCACGCAGTAATCGTAGTGAAGTCCCCGAAGGGCGGAGGCGCTGGGCGATACGGAAACCTTGATATGGTCGCCTGATTTTTCGGACACAAGCGACAGATTGGGGTTTCCCTCTTCAAGCCGCCACTTCTGCCCGCTTTCGCGTCCGGAGATCTCTTCGCCCTTGAAAAGATCGAAAATTTCATCCAGCGCCCGGCCTGTCAGGCGCATCGTTCGCCCGTCAGTCGGCAGCGTGGAGGCGCTTCCGGCATACATCTGTCTTTCATGCACGTACGCTTCGATAATTTTAAGGAGCTTTTTGCTTCTTTCGTCAAACGAGCTTTCGTCGTGATACAGCGTAAGCTTTGTTCCGTATGTGGTGGTTTCCTTAAGCCGAACGGACCTTTCAAACGCGAATAGATCCTTGATCACATACTGCCTTTCGCTTCCTACGGTGAAGGAAGCGTATGCGCTGTCCGCCATGACGCCCAATTGCGGAACGAGTTTTATGTTTTGTATTCCTGCGGGCGTTTTCTTAGTGGGCGCGGCATATTGATTGAGAAGAAGCGTCGCATAGGGGTTATTATAGACGCGCTTTTGGGGATGGGAAGACGATGCAGCGTTTGAAGGCGCAAGGGAAACGCCTTTTGCACTTTCCTTCGCCTTTTTCTGTTTTTCCGCTTCCTTTTCATCGTCCCTTTTCATTTTTTCCAACAGTGCCGCGCCGATGTGCTTGCACCTGCCAAAGGCTTCGTAGGCCATGCAGGTGCACGTCAATATAAGCACGTCCTCGTCCTTGGGGATGTCGATTTCAACCTTATATTGAAACGCGCCCCCGACAACTGCGCGGATGTGCTGGCCTTTTTCGGATTCGGTTTCATTGAACTTTAAAACCCGCCCGGCTTTGAAGGCCTCAAGCGAGCGGGAATAGGTGAGCGAACCCAATATGCTTTTGATGTAGTCCTGTGTAAAAGCCATGTTCGACTCCTTGCTGAAAAATGATAAAAACGCATCGCTTCAATCGTGGGGGACGGATTTCCCGACGAGCAGCGAATCCAGATACGATATCCAAAAGTATAACACGCCGCATTTACCCTGTCAATGAAGGAGGGGGTATTTTGAAGGGCGGCAGCCGCATACAATTTTTCATCAAGCATGAAGGCGGGGGAGTATGGGTATGAGCGGAAAAATCGATATAAAGCCGGTGAAAAAGATTCTTATGGGCGTGATGGCAGCCGCAGTCATTACGATTGTAGGGATGGTGATTTTAACGGGCGCAGTGATTCTGAAAGGCCTAGACGACGGCGCAATCCGGGCGACAAACCAGGTGATTAAGGTCGTTTCGCTGCTTGCGGGCGTAGGCTTAAGCGTAGGAAGGGGCGGAGAGAGAGGACTCATAACGGGCGCTGTGATCGGGATTTTGTATATTCTCGTCGGATACGGCCTTTATTCCATCATTGACGGTACGCATGCAAATGCAAAGATCATGGCAATCGAGGAAGCGGCGGGCGGACTGATCGGCGCAAGCGCGGGCGTTGTGCTTGCCAACATGAAGGCGGGGAAACGCGCAAGGGCGTACAGGTGAAAAAGCAGCTTCTCACAATGAGCAATGTCGATAAAAAACGAAACTGAAATCAACCAAATGCGCGGGCGGTCAATGACCGCCCCTACATTTTACGATGGTACTATAACCATATTGTAGGGGCGATCATTGATCGCCCGCGCTGACACAACGACATTGCGCAGATGAGACGGCCTTTTCTCATTGAAAAACTTTTTATTCCGTCGGAACCGGATTTCCGGTCTCGCCGAACAGGCGGTTTCTGTATTTGTTGGGCGTCGTCTGGCAGACGCTTAAAAACGCGCGATGGAAGGTGCGCGGGTTTTCGTAGCCGCACATATAGGAGATTTCGGAGATTGAATAACCCGGGTTTTGCAAAAGCGAGCAGGCGTGGTTGATGCGAAGGGTATTGATATACTGGCGGAAATTGATTTTGAGCTGCTGAGAGAAGATGTGCGATAAGTGAATTCGGCTGATGCCCAGCGCACGGGACGTGCTTTCAAGGGATAAAGGCTCCGTGTAATGCTCGGAGATATAATGAAGCACCTGATGGGAGAGACTGGAGTGGATATTTTTATCCATCTGGCGAAGGGGCATACAGGTGAAAAGATAGGACAAAAACAGATGAAGATAGCCTAATTTCAAGGGGCTGTCCTCCTGTTGGCACATTTTACTGATCATCTTGATCAGCTGCTCGATTTCAGGAGCCTGCTGAGACTTTTCAATCAGGGGATTGACCGGCAGCATCGTTCTGAAGGCGCGGCTGAACTCATTGATGGTTTCCGGGGAGAAAATGAGGCAAATGCCGCGCGCATCGTCCGAAACGACGTCATAGCTGTGGGGAACGGAAGGAAAAGCCGCAATTACATCGCCCGGCTTTAAGGAATACGACTGCGCGGCGACGCTGAATTTGAGCTTTCCCGATAAAAGACAGATGATTTCCACCATGTCATGCACATGCGCCGGAAACGGATGATCGCAGAACGGGCCGATAAAAACCGATTGCTCTCTCTGCTCATAAAATACGTTTTTAATGGAAATCACTCCTTTCCTGCGCTGTGAAAGACAATTGACAAAAACAGTCTACAGGATAAATTCACTAAAGTAAAGCAAAAGGATATTTTTGTCCCTAATTTGTTTTAAGAATGCATTGTCTTAAATCTTAACATTGTCTATACTTTATACAGACAGGGGATGGATTCCCCAAATAATTTGAGGAGGATGGAAATCATGCGTAAACTTTTAGCGATTCTTCTGACCCTCGCAATGGTATTCTCTTTCGCAGGCGTTGCCTTCGCTGAAGAGGAAGTCATTACCGTAACCGTGTTCCGCGGCGATCCCGGCGATCAGCCCACGGACGACAACAAAATGTACAAGCTCATTGAGGAAGAGTTCGGCATCAAGTTCGAAATCGAATTCCTGGCCGGCGACCTCGACGAAACCCTCGGCACCAAGCTTGCCGGTGAAGACTATCCGGATCTGTTCGACGGCGGCAACAGCGCTGAAAAGCTCATCAACGCCGGCGCGCTGATCAACCTTCTCGACTACATCAACGAAACCGACACCCCCAACCTCTATAACCACATCAAGGACATTCTGCCCCAGATCGTAAATGAAAAGGGCGAACTGTTCATCATCCCCAACTACGGCATCAACTACAACGCTCAGATCCAGAACGCCTGCAACGGCCCCGCGTTCTTCATCCAGAAGCAGGTTCTCGCTTGGGCGGACTATCCCCAGATCAAGACCCTCAACGAGTACTTCGAGCTGATCGAAGACTACATCGCCGCCAACCCCACCAATGAAAACGGCGCTGCCTACGAAGGCTTCGCGATTCTCTGCGAAGACTGGCGTCACTTCTGCCTGATCAACCCCGTTCAGCACCTCATGGGCCGCCCGAACGACGGTGAGGTTCTCATCAATGTCAATTCCGGCAACTGGGAGACCGAGACCTTCATCGACAAGCCCTATGCCAAGGCCTACTACGAGAAGCTCAACGAAGCTTACAACAACGGCCTGATCAATCCCGACACCTTCGTTATGACCTATGACCAGTACATCGCCAAGCTCTCCAGCGGCACTGTTCTTGGTATGTTCGACCAGACCTGGGACTTCGGCACCGCCACCGCCGCCCTCGAAACCGCCGGCATGTACGAGAACACCTACATCGCTCTGCCCCTCGTTTATGACGAAGAGTACGGCTATGGCGTAATCGAAGAGCAGTACTTAAACGGCGCTGTTCCCAACAAGGACCGCGGCTTCGGTATCTCCGTTAAGTGCGAATATCCCGAGCGCATGATCCAGCTGTTCGAAGGCCTTCTCTCTGACAAGTGGCAGAAGCTCCTCCAGTGGGGCATCGAAGGCGAAGACTACTATGTAGAAGACGGCCGCATGCTCATGACCCCCGAACAGTATGCCAACCGTCAGGACGCTGCATGGAAGATGAAGAACGCCGCTCTGACCATCTGGGAATCCGCTCCCAAGAAGCAGGGCACCCAGGATGACGGCAACGCATGGGCGCACAGCGACCAGGGCGAAAACTACTTCAACCTCATGAGCGATTATGACAAGGCTTTCCTCTCTGCTTATGGCTATAAGAAGCCCGCTGACTTCTTCAACGCTCCCTGCGAGCTCGCTCCCTACGGCGAAGCCTGGCAGATCGACAAGAGCCCCATCCAGGATGACTACGACAAATTCCTGCTCCTTCAGGATCAGTGGCTGCCCAAGGTTATCATGAGTGCCGATCAGGCCGAACTGGATGCCAACTGGGATGCTTTCGTAGAAGAAATCACTCCCTATGCTGAAATCTATACCGAGTTCATGCAGGCTGAAGTTCTCAAGCTCGTTGAACTGGCCACCAAATAAATAGGATATCTTTCCTGCCTTGGGGAGAGGAGCGCCTCTCCCCTTGGTTTTTTTGAAAGGAGTGCCTTACGATGACAGGAGCCGCCCCGAGAGACATATCAAAAATGAAGGTCAATCGGAAATCGGTATGGATGAGATTGATTGATCAGCGGTATTTGATGCTGATGTCCATTCCCATGCTTTTGTATGTATTGCTGTTTAACTATTATCCCTTGTGGGGATGGCGGTATGCATTTCAGAATTTAGACCTTTCCACCATCAAGGAAGGCGCAGCATGGATTGGCCTTGGCAATTTCGAGTGGCTTTTCCAGGAGGAACTTTTCTGGTTCGGCTTCAGAAATACGCTGGCAATGAGTCTGATCAACCTGGTTTTCGGAACGGCCTCGTCTATTATACTTGCGATTCTTCTAAACGAGGTTGCAAACCGCGCCTTCAAGCGAACCGTGCAGACGGTTACTTATCTTCCGCACTTTTTAAGTATGGTTATCGTAGTAGGCATGGCGCAGAACATGTTTGCCTCCGATGGCCCTGTGAATTCGCTTCTTATTTCGCTTGGCATCGTCAAGCAGCCCGTGTGGTGGCTGGGCGAGGGCAAGTATTTCTGGTGGCTTGTCGGCGTGATCAACGTATGGAAGGAAGTCGGCTGGAACTCCATCATCTATATTTCCACCATGACTTCGATCGATCCCACCCTCTATGAAGCCGCTTCGATCGACGGCGCAGGCCGTTTCCAGCGCATTTTGAACGTTACCCTGCCGGGCATCAAGTCTACGTTCGTGGTGCTTCTCATTATGAACATAGGCCACTTGATGGAAGCTGGATTTGAAATTCAGTATCTGCTCGGTAACAAGCAGGTGTACGACTTTTCCCAGACGCTTGACGTTTTTGTTATGGAATTCGGTATCCAGAACAATAAATACGGCAGAGCCATTTCCGCCGGTATGTTCAAGAGTGTGGTTGGCATCATATTGCTCTTCCTGGCGAACTTCGTAGCGAAGAAGCTGGATGAAGAGACGCTGTTGTAAGGGAGGGAGAATAAGTGACTCAGATCATCGTAAAAAAGAGAAAAAAGCACAGAAGAGACCTCGCGTTTCCGATCGTAAACACAGTCGTTCTTTTGCTCTTGATGTTCCTGACCTTATATCCCGTTCTCAATACCGTAGCCATTTCGTTTAATGACGGTATCGACGCCGTGCGCGGCGGCATCGGTCTTTGGCCCCGCGAATTCAGCGTCGAAGCCTATAAGTCCCTTCTTTCCGATAAGCTTACGTACAACGCCTTCGGAATTTCGGTCGCGCGTACCGTGATTACAACGGTTCTGAACATTTTCCTGACCTCCATGCTGGCGTTTGCGCTCAGCCGCAAGGAATATGTTTTAAGAAAGCCCATCACGCTCATCGTCGTTTTAACCATGTATGTAAACGCGGGCCTGATTCCGAACTTCCTCCTGATTCAGAAAACGCTGAATCTCAGCAAAACATTCTGGGTGTACATCGTTCCCACTATGTTTTCCTGTTTTAATATGATCGTTATCAGAACCTACATCATCGGCCTTCCTGAGGCGCTGGCGGAATCCGCGCGCATCGACGGCGCAAACGATCTTCGAATCTTCTGGCAGATCATTTTCCCGCTTTGCATGCCCGTTCTTGCAACGGTCGCGCTGTTCGTCGCCGTAGGCAGCTGGAACCAGTGGTTCGATACGCAGCTGTATAACGGCAGCAAAAAGAACCTGTATTCGCTTCAGTATCTTTTGAAGATGAAGCTTGCGACCTCCATGAACACCACCAACGCAGCCAACACCTCCGTAGACGCGCTCGCCGCCACCAGCGCAAGCAAATCCACGCCCGTTACCGTCCGCTGTGCCATCACCGTAGTTTCGGCGCTGCCGATTCTGATCGTGTATCCGTTTTTGCAAAGGTACTTTGTAACCGGCATGGTTCTGGGCGGTGTAAAGGGATAAAAATAGAGGCGCTTTAAACAGAGTCTGGTCATTGATTGCTCTTAATCATCACGAAAAGATTAGAATTTTCGGGACGGGAAACCCGTCCCCTACATAGTGAAGAAGCGGATTTCTTCCTGTAGGGGACGGGTTTCCCGTCCCGCATGCAGATTGTTTCATTCTTATCTTAGCGATATTGTCCCAATCAGAGGGATTCATGTTTTTTGATTGCTTGATAAATTGGAATTTACTGAATTGTTTTTATCATAATTGGAAGACCGTTGTTTGCTTTTTTACCGTTCACTACATAACCACAACGCATCCAAAACTCTTGAGCAGGCACATAGGCTGATACATAGCATTGTTTTACATTCTTGCTAGTCAGGCACTTTTCTATAAAGGAAACGAATTCTTTTCCGATACCAGATGCA
This sequence comes from Clostridiales bacterium, assembly GCA_015056255.1. Classification (GTDB taxonomy): domain Bacteria; phylum Bacillota; class Clostridia; order Christensenellales; family Aristaeellaceae; genus SFHK01. Next base: position 32,365 of record SVGP01000028.1, read on the forward strand.
CGGCGTGACGGAAGTAAACCTATCTCTAAAATTGTTCCAAAACCAGGAATCTCACTAAATGCGAAATCCTCAGTATCGATTGCCCAGAGAGCAAAGCCAATGTATCCACTTTCCTCTTTTGCAAAGAAACCATTGATTTCGTTGTTGACCACCTTGTCAAACATGAAGCGGATGAATGCATCTATTTCATCCTGCGGAGTTTTCTCGTCTTCACCTTCACGATAATACGCATTAGCCAATTCATGAAACACATTATAATCGTTTTTGCAAATCTCGATATATTCCACCTTGCTCTACCCCCTTCAAATTCAAGTTGCACTGGCGCGGGAGCGCACAAGGCTCCCTTGTGTAAAGGGAGCTGTCAGCGTAGCTGACTGAGGGATTGACAACCCCTTCGAGCAAAATCGAAGATTTTGCCCACCTCCCCTTACACAGGGGAGGCTTTGGTGCGTGCATAAACTGTTAGCATGCAGATTGTTACATTCTTATCTTAGCGATATTGTCCCAATCAGAGGGATTCATGTTTATTGATTGTTCGATAAATTGGAATTTATCTGAATTTCTCTAAACGGAACAACTGTTCCTCATCAATAATATCAATTCCATTCTTATATGTATAGCCCATTTTTTTATAAAACGGGCAGGCTGTAATAGAAGCAGGAATTTCGATACGCTTTGCCCGTAAAAAGTAATCATCACTTTCCAATGTTTCAATTATCTTACGGCCTACACCCTTGCCTTGATATTCTGGCAGCACAAAGATATTAAACAAGCTACTTTCGTCTGCCTTGCCCCAATATGGACCAATTGCGCCACATCCAACAATCGTTTCTCCGTCGCAGACAACATAAAAATGTGTCCATCCAGCTCGTTCGATTACACCTTCCGGACTGAACATTTTAACATCATTCTCAATGTATTCTGCGGAATAGTCCTTACTGTTTGTTGTTCTAAGCGTCTTAATGATTAACGCAGACACTTCGTTTGCATCACTATTCTGGAATCTTCTAACATTAAAAATTTTGCTCATCTCTATACCTCCGTCAAATTCTTATTTATCGGTCAGGCTTTATGCCCGCCGATTTGTTTATTTCTTTCTATTGATGTTGCACCTTCCTGAAGGTTAGTGCCTTTTATGATTGAGTTCTTTCCGTACCGGGATTTAATATCAATCATTGCTTCCTGAATTTTGCGTTCCTTCTGAAGTGCCGCATTTTCTTTTTCTCGTTTTGCGACAAGCTCATCATAATCAGTAAATAAATCTAACTGCTCATAGTGTTGCTTATCCTCAATGTTTTTCTCAAGGATAAGATTGTTTGCAGCTATTGTAACTCGTCTTATCAAGAGTTTTTTATCAACTATCTCATCATAAAGCTTTAGTGTAGCATCCGTTATTAGTCTTGTTGATGAAGTTTGTCTGTCTATATTTGCAGTTCCGTGTGCGTGTTTAGGAATTTTTCTTCCGTAATGGTCGGTTTTAACTTCACCGGAATAATACTTGCTTATCTCCGGGTTAGTCAGGTTCTCTATGTCATAACCAATGGTTAAAACAATCTGATTTGTAACAAGACCTTTTTCAACCAAGTCAAGAGATAGAAGCTCCAGCATTTCCCAAACTATTATCCTTGCTTTGTCAAAGTCATAAGGGCAATGCAGAACTTGTCCGACACTCATACTCTTTGTGCTCGGTGTGTAAGCCTTTGCTTCTTCGATAGTGCAGGGCTCATATCCCCATGCGTGGTCAACAAGCATTTTTGAGTTTATACCAAAAAGTTTTTTTAAGAGCTTTCTGCCGTGCGGAGTGGTAGATGCTCTTGCAATATCTCCCATACAAAACATTCGGTTATCTTCAAGCTTTTTCGAGTAACCTGCACCAACTCTCCAAAAGTCCGTAAGGGGTTTATGTTCCCAAAGTTCTTTACGATAGCTCATTTCATCAAGTTCAGCTATGCGTACACCGTCTTTATCAGGAGCCATCTTTTTCGCAGTTATATCCATTGCAATTTTGGCAAGATACATATTTGTACCTATGCCTGCAGTTGCAGTTATTCCTGTCTGGTTTAATACATCACGAATAATCATCATAGCA
>SVGP01000029.1 GCA_015056255.1 Clostridiales bacterium
CGATTGCCGCCATGCACAGAAGCATTGCGAGCGCAAGAACCAATGCGAGAACTTTTTTCATGTGGTAACCCTCCTATTTGCTATATATTCATCCGGGATCCTGCCCGGTAATGAATCGAATTTATTTGATGGATGCTTTATTGGCTTTCTTAGCCTTTGGGGCTTTGACCTTCTGGGCGGAAGCGGTTCTCAACTGGTCAAGGAGAACTGCGCCGATGACGACAAAGCCGGTAAAGAAGGTCTGCCAGTGGCTCTGGAGGCCGACCGAGGTAAGGCCGCTCTTCAGAACCGACATAATGAATACGCCGATTAACGTTCCGACGATCGAGCCTGAGCCGCCGGCCATGCTCGTTCCGCCGATAACAACGGCTGCGATGCCGTTTAATTCCTGTCCGCTTCCGTAGCCGGGGATAATAACGGTGTTGACGGAGGCATACATGATGCCGGCAAAGCCTACAAAGAGACCGCATACGGTGTAAACGATGATCTTCCAGCGGTCGGTGTTGACGCCTGAGAGGCGCGCAGCCTCTTCATTGGAGCCGATTGCGAGCGTGTAGCGGCCAAACTTCGTTTTGTTGATCAGGATAAGCGCGATCACAAACGCTAACAGCAGGTACATAACGCCGATCGGGAAGGAGCCTACGCGGAAGGTCGCGGTTTTGAACCAGGTGTTGGCGGAGCCGATGGTCGGATAATACTGGGTTTTTACGCCGGTTACAATCTGACCCGCGCCGATGGTGATCATCTGGGTTCCGAGGGTTGCGATGAAGGGCGGGAGCTTTAATTTAGCAATCATCACGCCGTTCATGAATCCGAAGAACATCGCAATCACAGGAACCAGCCATACGGCAAGCCACAGGGGAAGTCCCCAGGTGCTGTAGGCGTAACAGCCGATCAGGGCCGAGCAGATCATGTTGGTGCCCAGGGAAAGGTCGATGCCGCCAGTCATGATGACAAAGGTTACGCCAAAGGCCAGAAGGCCGATGTAGTAGGAGTTTTCGAGGATGGCCTTCATGGTGGTCATGGTTCTGAAGCTTTCACCGGCCAGCATAAAGAAGGCAAAGAGAATGATAAGCGCTGCGGGCGCTAGGAGCTTCTGGAAATCAAACTTGCGTCCGGAGGAAGCGTACTTGACCTTTTCGCCCCTGTATTCCTTGAATTCGTCGGGAAGATTGGAAACATGCGCTTCTTTAAAGGCAATTCGTCCGATGATGCCGGCAATCAGCACAATTGCGCCGATTACGAGAAGCGCGATATCACCCTTGTGCGCAAACAGATCGAGCTTATCGGAGAAGGTAGCCTTCTTTGCCTGCGCCTTGATGGCGAGCTTCGTAAAGCCGATTTCTTCGCTGACGGTCTGGTTGAGCTGAGTAACGGCGCCCTTAGCGTTATTGCGCTGATCGGTTGCCGCCTGCTTTTGAGCAACGAGCAGATCATACGCAGCGTTCAGTTCGTCAAGCTCTTTTTGAAGCTTGTCGATTTCTTCGCTCGTGGTCTGTCCCTCAGGCAGCGCCTTCTGCGCTTTTCTGATGGCGACCATCAAATCCTTCTTGGGCTGAGAGATTTCGTCGAGCTTGGCCTGAATTTCGTTAAGCACCGTCGCCTGCTCCTGCTCAAGCTGGGTCTGAATGCTTTCGTATTCTTCGAGATAGCCTGCAAGCTTCGCCTTGAGGGCCTTAACGTCGCCATTTCTGGAAAGCTTCGAAACGGCTTTTTCATCAAGCTCGTATTCGCCGCCGTTTACAAGATGAATAATCTCTTCAGTCGATGCATTTTTGTCAAGCGTATAAAGATCCGCATTTGCGCCAAAGGCGTGGATGCCCGGAACGACGTACAGGCCTACAATGCCGAAGTACGCAAGCACGATGCCCAAAATGATCGCACAGCTTGCAATCAGGCGCATGTTTTTCTTTTTCATATCAGTTCCCCACCCCTACTTTCTCGACGCTGCAAGCGACATGATCTTTTCCTGCGTGGCGTCCTGTATCAGCATTTCACCGGTCTTTTCACCCTCGCACATGACGACGATGCGGTCGGACATTCTCAAAAGCTCCTGCATTTCGGAGGATATCATGATCAGCGATTTTCCTTCCTCCGCAAGCTGATTCATGAGCTTGTAGATTTCGTTCTTCGCGCCGACGTCAATGCCGCGCGTGGGCTCGTCAAAAATCAGAATGTCGCAGTTTCGAAGCAGCCACTTGGCCACGACGACCTTCTGCATGTTTCCGCCGGAAAGGGTTCTGACCTGCGTGTCGACCGTGGGCGTTTTGATGGCGATGCGCTTTTTATAAACGTCGGAAAACGCGCGAACCTTTTTATCATTGACCGCAACCGCGCCGGAAAGCTCGTCAAGCGAGGGAAGCGCGGTATTGTGTGCAACCGACAGCTGGAGACAGAGGCCGAATCTTTTTCTGTCCTCAGATAGGTATCCGATGCCCGCTTTGACCGCGTCCGCAGGCGTTTTGATGGGAACCTTCTTTCCGTTTACGAAGATTTCGCCCGCGTCCCGCTTGTCTGCGCCGTATAAAAGACGCACGGTTTCGGTTCTGCCCGCGCCCATGAGACCCGCAAAGCCCAGAATTTCGCCTTTTTTCAGCTGGAAGGATACGTTTTTTACATCCTTTGAGCAAAGGCCTTTGCATTCCAGAACCACCGGCGCGTCCGGCGCAACGTTCGAATGCGTCTTGGGCTGTTCGTAGATAACGCGTCCGACCATCATCTGAATGATTTCATCAAGTGTTACGTCCTTAGTAAGAACCGTATTGATATACTGACCGTCTCGCATGACGGTGATTCGGTCGGTGATCTGCTTAAGCTCGCCCATTCGGTGAGAGATGTACACTATGCCGACGCCCTTTTCCTTGAGCTGGCGGATGAATCTGAAAAGATCCTCGATTTCCGTCTCGGTCAGCGCTGCGCTGGGCTCGTCCATGATCAGAATGCGCGTATTGTTATAGGAAAGCGCCTTGGCAATCTCGACCATCTGCTGCTTGGCAACGGAAAGCTCGCCAACAATCTGAAGGGGCGAAAGCTTGATATTCAGCTTTTCAAGCAGCGCCGCGGCCCTTTGGTTCTGGGCGTTTTTGTTTAAAAACGCGCCTTTCATGGATTCGCGGCCGATGTAGATGTTTTCAGCAACCGTCAGATCCTTCATCAGGTTGAGCTCCTGATGGATGATCGAAATGCCCAGCGCCTGCGCATCGCGCGTGTTTTCTATATGCACCTCTTCGCCGTCTATAAAAATGTGGCCGGAATCCTTCTGATATACGCCCGTGAGCACCTTCATCAGCGTCGATTTTCCGGCGCCGTTTTCGCCGACCAGCGCGTGAACCTCGCCGGCTGCAAGCTCGAAGCGGCAATCATCCAGCGCATGAACGCCGGGGAAGGATTTTTGAATTTCCCGCATTTCAAGAAGCAATTTGGTTCACTTCCTTTCTGTATTCAGAAACACTTATGCATATTATCCTGCATTTGAAATATGCAAGCGTCTTAAATCCTTTTCCACTATATTATGCATTATAACATAATTTTTGTCAAGTATTTGTTTATATCCCCTTATTGTTAGTCATTTTCGATGTGTTTATACAATATTTATTGCATATACAGCCGAGATATGCATATTCATTCCCTTCATTTGCATGATGTTGCCCGTCTTGTTGCAAAACAAATGCGCCGTCTCCTGTCAAACGGCGCATAAACGCAGGTTTCTCTATATTTTTTTGTGTGACAGTAACAAAATCCCGTTCTTTCGGACAAAGCCGACATCGGATGGCGCGGACTCTTTGCGATAAAGACGGATATTCAGCCCATCGACGCGCTTGAACCAGTCGATCGCCTCCTCCATCGTCTTTCCGCCGCGAACTTTTCTGGCAATCAGTCTTTCTTTTAACAGTATATCGTCTGCGTCGATGGAAAAGGTGATGTCGCACATCTCCCTTGCTTTCGCCCAGATTCCGCCAAGCATCAGCCAGTTGCCTTCAATCAGAAGAATGTCACCCGAAACCTTTTGCATCTCATCCGAGACATCGTGAACCCTTCTGTCATAAACTGGCCAAAGGACGCTTTTGCCTGTTTTCACACTGGAAAGCGACTTGCAAAACGCCTCCGCATCAAATGTCTCCGGCACGCCCTTTATGTCGTTAAGGCTGATTCTTCTTCCATCTTTTTCCGTATAGGCGTTTAGAAGAACATCCCTTCTTTTATGAAAACCGTCAAGGCCCAGACATTCAAAGGAATAAGCCGTTTTTCTTTCCTCCGCTCGCTTACAGACAGAAAGCGCAAGCGTGCTCTTTCCCGCGCCTGGCGGGCCTGAGAAAAACGCTATGGTTTTTTCTCCCCCGTCCTGGGCTTTTTTCTGTCTGAGAGACATAAGATGATCGATTGTCCAATCAATCAAGGCTTCCTCGCTTGGTTTATATGATGCGTCGACCTGAAAGCCGTTTACATCGAGGACATAAATCCTTTCATCACGCGCGGACATTTACAATTCTCACGCGCTTTCCGGTTCTAAAGCTTTCTTCAATTGCGTTCATCACGCACACGGCCTCGACGAAATCGTGTGCATCCTGCGGCATCGCGCCGCGTCTTAACATATTCACATATTCCTCGCACTCATAGGAGTAACAGTCGGAAATGTCGATATTGCCGGTTGTGACTTCGTCTGCAATGACGGTTGCGCCGTAGTTGTAATTGCCCTCGGAGAAGGTCATGTGAACGGCGTATGCGCCGTAGTTCAAAAGCGCGGTCACGCCGCTGTCGGTTCTGAATGCGCCGACCTCAAAGGGGCGATAGCCGAAAATAGTGAGCGCAATTTCGACCAGATGGCTTGCGTAAAACCAGAAGTCGCCGTACGGATTCATCATGTTGACAGGCGCCCATACATGTCCGCCGGCAAGCGTTCCTTTTTTGAGCGCTTCTTCTGCAGCCTTCTTGAATTTTAAGGTGTCCGGCACAAGGCGCGTACTCGATCCGCCCATAAACGGCGCTTTTGCGCTTGCAGCCGTCCTGACAAGATCCAAAGCTTCCATCGGATCGCAGGTAATGGGCTTATCGATGAAAGCGGGCAAGCCTTTTTCTATAAAGGGCTTGGCGTATTTGAAATGAAGGCCGCCGTGGCGGGAAGTGACCATGATCGCATCCACCATGCCTTCCATTTCGCTGGGATGGTCGCAAAGGCGCTCTACGCCATATTCATGATAGATTTTTTCACTGGCTTTTCGGTCCTCGCCGTAAATGGCGACAACCTTCACATCGGGATACAGGTCAGTGGTATTGAAAATCTTCGAAAACGCCGCCGCGTGGGAGTTTTCGGAGCCGATGATGCCGATTCGAAACATACTTTTCATCCTCCAAGCATTTTTTCCTATTTTATCACACAAACCCGTCGGTTGCAATCGGGCATTTTCAATTGATCATGTTCTGTTTTTCCTTCATAATGCCGGAAAGAACTTCTATCATTTCACCCGCCGTCGGTTTTTTAGAGGCAAGATGAGCGTTGGCATTCTCCAAGGCGAATTTTTGAATCGCGCCTGTTTTCCACGCGTTTTGTATGCAGGTTCTGATTGCGCGTTCAACGGATTGTGCGCTGGTGGAAAACTTCTTTGCGATGGCCGGATACACGCATTCCGTAAGTTTTCGGTTTTTATCGCTCAAGGAAGCGCATAAAGACGCGGCTTCTGAAAGATATGCATATCCCTTCATCTCAGGCGATATGCCAAGCATTCGAAGAAGCTCGGAAACGCTGTGATCGCATTTCGTATTTTCACACATCTTCACTTGGTCCGCGCCCAGCATTCGAATCCTTTCATAGAGCTGACCCGGCGTTGTTGGCTTGGTCATAAAGAAGCTTGCGCCTCTTTCAAATACGGCCTCCTGCACAAACGCCGTGCTCATTCTGGTCAGAATCAGCTTCTTGGGCGTGGGCTTGTCCATATGACAGAATGCGTCCAGAACGCCGATTCCGTCAATACCTTTCAGCACTATATCCGTAACCACAACATCAACATCCAACGAATAAACCGCTTCAATTACTTCCTCGCCATACATCGTACTTCTAATAATATCGATGCCCGCCATCTTTGACAAATGGTTGGTATTTTTGATCAATTGATCGCGGTCTGCGTCAGCTACGACGACACTTAAGCGTCTCATGTAAAAATCGTCCCTTCGTGCATTCTTGTCTGCATTGTTGTATTATAAACCATCACATCATATTTGTAAATATTTTTGTAATATTTCTTTAATAATTTTATGCACCATTGGTGTAGATTTTTACATAAACTTATACCGCCCGAGTTGCATCGGGCGGTATGATGGAATTGATTATACGCCTGCAACGGCGATTTTTTCAACGTAGAAGGAGGGAGAACCGATGGCGGTGGAGATGCCGGGACGGAACTCAAGGTCGGAGGCAACGGAAGCAATCTTCTTTAATAGCTCAAAGAAGTTGTCGGCTACGGTGATCTGCTCAACGGCAGTGGTAACTTTGCCGTTTTCGATCCTGAAGCCCTTTGCACCCAGGGAAAAATCGCCGCTGATCTGATTGGCGCCGGAATGCATGCCCATAAGATCCGTAATCAGAAGACCCTCGCCCACTTCCTCAATAAGCGTATCCAGCGCTTTGTCGCCGGGCTTTAAGTAGAAGTTCGTGGGCGCAACAAGAACGGGAGAGGCATAGCCGCCCTTGGAGGCGTTGCCGGTGGTTTCCTTACCCATGGCCTCAGCGGTGGTTCTGTTGTGAAGAAGCGTGTTGAGCGTTCCGTTTTCAACTACGGTCTTGGTGAAGGTCGCAACGCCCTCTGCGTCGAACGGACAGGAGGCAAAGCCGCCTTCCATGAGCGGATCGTCGATGATAGTCACGTTTTCGGAGGCAATCACTTCACCCTCGCGGCCCTTTAAAAGGGACAGACCCTTTCTCGCGCTTTCAGCGGAGAAAACGCTGGAGAAGGTTGCAAGAAGACCCGCCGCCACGTCGTTTCTGAAAATCGTCTTATAGGTTCCGGAAGGAACGGGCGACGCATTCAGACCGGAAAGCGCTTCGTTGACCGCCTTTTCAGCTACCTTTTTGATGTCAACGTCCTTTTTGTCAAAGGCGTATTTCATGTCGTAGGCATAGTTGACCTTGCCGTTTTCGGAAACGATCGGAACCGCGACCGCGCCCAGCATGCAGGCCTTGAAGGAAACATCCAGACCCTTCGAGTTCACGATTCGTCTTTCGTTGATCATGGATGCGTAGGAGCAGCCCTCGGTGCGGATGACGCGGGGGTCGGCAGCCTTTACAAGCTTTTCAAGATCCATAGCTTCCTGAATCTTGACAGAAGCCGGAACAGAAGCGGTTTCCTCATTGTAGTTGTTGATGGTTTCGTATGCTTCGCTGCCTTCAAAGATCGTGGTTTTGTCGTCGGTTTCAATCAGGCTTGCGTTTTCCTTCACGCTGTGAACCAGCATTTCGATGGCGTCCTCGTCCATGTCTTCGCTGGACGCATAGCCCATTTTGCCGTTATAAATGCCTCTCAGGCACACACCGGATGTGATCGCGGCGGAATATTCCTTGATCTGACCTTCCAGAACCTCAACGGAAAAATCGTCGGACATGGCGAAATACGCTTCGCACTCTTCAATGCCGGCTTCCTTTGCGGCTAAAAACAGTTTATCGATAAAAAGCTGTCTGTCCATTTACCTGCCTCCTACCGTCATATCGGTTACGCGGATCATCGGCTGGCCGACATTCGTGGGAACGCTGCCGGAGGAGCTTCCGCACATGCCCTGCGCCATCCACATTTTTCTGCCAACGCGATCGATCTTCATAAGCGTCTGTCCACCCTTGCCAATCAGGGTCGCGCCGCGAACGGGACGATCGATCTTGCCGTTTTTGATGAGATATCCCTCGCCTACGGAGAAGTTGAATTCGCCGGTCAGGGGGTTGACGCTGCCGCCGCCCATCACCTTGGCATACAGGCCGTCGGCGCAGGAGGAAATAATCTCCGCCTCGTCGTGGTTTCCGGCTGCGATATAGGTATTGCGCATGCGGGAAGTAGGGGCATAGGCGTAGTTTTCGCGTCTACCGTTTCCGGTCACGGGCATGTTCATCTTGCGGCCGTTCAGGCGGTCGATCATGTAATTTTTAAGAATACCGTTTTCAATGAGCACAAGCTTCGTCGTCGGATTGCCTTCGTCGTCGATATTCTCGCTGCCCCACTCGTTTGCAATCGTGCCGTCGTCAATGGCGGTTACGATGGGAGAAGCGATCTGCTGGCCCAGCTTTCCGCAGAATTCGCTGTTGCCGTAGGCAACGGACGTGGCTTCGAGGGAATGTCCGCACGCCTCGTGGAAAATAACGCCGCCAAAGCCGCCGTCAATGATAACCGGCATAACGCCCGCGGGGCAAACGTCTGCATGCAGCATGGTGATGGCGCGTTTAGCCGCGATTTTGGAGATTTTTTCAATATCCACATCGTTTTTGAAGAACTCAAAGCCCTTCATTGCACCGGGGGATTCGGCGCCGGTCTGGTTTTCACCGTTTCCGGAGGCGACGGCGCGAACCATCATGCGGGAATATACGCGTCTGTCCGAGGCAAACATGCCTTCGGTGTTGGCGATGGTCACGTTCTGCTCCCAGTCCCAGAGGGCGGCGGAAGCCTGAGAAATCTCATTGCTGTATGCCTTTACGACATTGCACGCTTCCTTGATGACCTTCACGCGCTCATCGCCGGGAACGTCCATGGGAAGCAAATCGATTCCATGAATATTTTTAACGATGCTGCCAGTTAAATTGATGGTTTTTCCATTGAGACGCTCGTTTCCAATAGCGTCTCTTGCGCGCTCGGCAAGCTCCATCAGGCCTTTGTCCGAGGTATCGTTTGTGTAAACATATACAGAATTGGTTCCTTTGTACACGCGAAGACCTGCGCCGTGGATTCTGCCGGCGGTAGCGATGTCCACTTTATCGTCCGTCTGGGACAGGCGCGAACGCCTCGTGTCCTCATAAAAGACTTCCGCAAAATCTCCGCCGGAGGAAATCGCCTTTTCAAGCGCTCGCTCGCAAGCTCCCTTTTTAAGCATCCTTCCATCTCCTTTATATTTTTATCGGAAAATTTTTTCAAGCTCGTCCAATTTTTCGGCGGTTATGAGCGCGTCGCGCTCCGTTCCACGCAATTGAACAATATATGTCCATCGCCCATAGGGCGTAATGGCCTCTACATGGTCAAGACCTACGATATAGGATTTGTGCGTTCGCAAAAAACGGTCGGTCGGCAGCCTTTTTTCGATATCGGAAAGCCCCTCCGACGTCACAAGCCGTTTGCCGCCGGAAAGCTCGATCACCGTTGATCGTTCCTCTCTTTGCACAAGCAGAATCTCGCCAACGTCCGCAAAGGCGATTCCCTCTTTGTGCTTAAGCATAAGTTTCTGCCCGACAAGCATTTTTTCCTGCTTTTGCGTGTCTTTTTTTCTCTCCGGTGTCTGGAAAAAGCGCGTTTTAATCATTTCAAGCGTGGTCATGACCCTGTCCATTTTAAAAGGCTTTGTAAGATAGTCAAACGCGTAGACCTCGAAGGCATCCTTTCTGTAATCCTCGTGCGCGGTTGCAAATACCAGAATCGTCTTCGGATTCACATCCTGAATGATTTTCGCCGCTTCAACGCCCGTCAGATGCGGCATTTCCACATCCAGAAACACGACGTCCGGCTTCGTCTCGCCGTGAAGGCGCACAAGCTCTTCGCCATTTTGGGCTTCCCCCACGATTTCAAATCCGCCCCCGCGCTCAATAAATTTCCTCATGATCAAACGCATTCCAATATCGTCATCGGCAATGAGCGTACGAATGTTTGTCATTTTCTTCCTCACAACTGCCCAGCGCCCCGGCATTGCACCGGGGCGCATATCGGCTTAATGATCTCTTAAAGACACAGGCTTGTTCAGTATTTCAGACATGATCACTGCTTTTCTGATCTCCTGCGCATTGACGCGGGTGGCGACAAGCCTGGTATCGGATGGATTTGTTCTTTTTACCGTCTGCATGGCAGGCGTTTCGCGGACAACGGCAGCTGTTCCCTGCTTCTTCGCTTCAGCGGCTTTATCCTTGGCCTGCACGGCTTTTAACGTTTCCATGCGCTTTTTCTGATCCGAAATCCGCTTTTCTTGCGCTTTTTTGTAGTTTGAGGCGATGCTTACAATCGCAATCACCACAAACAGCACGGGAATTATGCCCATTCTGCCAGCCTCCCTTCATTAGGATCTCGATCCCACCCCTTCTTATTTGCCGGCGCCGATCTCGCTTTCGCCTGCAGCGGGTGCGCCCGTTCCTGCAATGGCGTCGCGCATTTTGGTGTCGGCTTCTACGTTCTGAAGGCGATAGTAGTCCATAACGCCCATTTTTCCGCTTCTGAGGGCTTCCGCCATGGCACGCGGCACTTCCGCCTCAGCCTCAACAACGCGGGCGCGCATTTCCTGAACGTAGGCGATGTTTTCCTGTTCCTTGGCGACCGCCATGGCGCGGCGCTCCTCGGCCTTGGCCTGGGCGATGCGTCTGTCGGCTTCCGCCTGATCCATCTGAAGCTGAGCGCCGACGTTTCTGCCGACGTCAACATCCGCAATATCGATGGAGAGGATCTTGTACGCCGTTCCCTCGGAAAGACCCTTGTTCAGAACCGTCATGCTGATGCGGTCCGGGTTTTCAAGCACTTCCTTGTGAGTATCGGAGGAACCGATGGTGGTTACGATGCCCTCGCCTACGCGGGCCAGAATGGTTTCTTCGCCTGCGCCGCCGACCAGCTGTTCAAGGTTGGTGCGGACGGTTACGCGGGCCTTTGCGCGAAGCTCGATACCGTCCTTGGCAACGGCGGCAACGGTGGGCGTTTCAATGACCTTGGGGTTAACCGAGGTCTTTACAGCATCCAGAACGTCGCGTCCGGCAAGGTCGATCGCGCGGCAGCTTTCAAAGGATAAGTCGATGTTCGCAGCCTGCGCGGCGATCAAGGCGTCGATTACCATGTTCAGTCGTCCGCCGGCAAGCAGGTGGGCTTCCATCTCGTTGATGTTGATGTCAAGGCCGGCTTTCGTGGCCTTAATGAGCGGCTTTACAATGTCGCCGGGGGCAATGCGTCTGAAGCGCATGCCGATGAGGATAGAAATCTTGATCTTAACGCCCGAGGCCAGCGCGGAAATCCAAAGGCCGATCGGGAAAAATCTGGCAAAGAAATAAACGACGATGATCAGAACAACCGCAACCAGAACCGCCATAATCATGGTAATGTCCGTCATAAAATATCCCCTTTCAAATGTTTATGCTTTTCTAACGTACAGCTGTTTGCCTTCAACGCGCACAACCTTGATCTTTTCGCCCGCCTCGATGAAGCTGTCTTCGGAAAGAACGCTTAAGCGAACGCCCTCAATCTCGCAGGAGCCCACGGGATTCAAAGGCGTAACCGCCTTTCCTTCAAGTCCCACATAGTAGTTCAGAGGGTTTTCCTTCTTAGGCTCTGTCGCCACTGCGTTTAAAACCAGTTTCTTGTTGAGAATCTTTCCCTTTGCGCCTGCCCGCATGGCGATTGTGAAAGCGATTCCCAGAAGAATGATGGCAATCAGCGCCATGATGAGGCCCTGCACCACCGTCTCCGCCGCGAGAATAATGCCGAGAATCAGAAGCACTGAACCGGAAATCCCCGCCACGCCGAAGCCCGGCAGATAGATTTCAAGAACAAGAAGACCGAATCCGATCAGCATCATCAGAATCTGAAGCACGTTTTCTGAGAGAAATGTCAGCAATTCCATATCCGTCTAACCTCCTTTGTTTTATGTCATGTCTTAAGTATACGCATTTGACGCGCCTTTAAAAGAGATACGCTCCAAATTATACAATTTCGCGTCTCAATTGTCGCTGGCGCAAGTCAAATCACAACAGGTCGCGGATTTCCCTTGCTACGATTCCGTCCGCGCCGGAAAAATCAAGCGTCACAAGCTCGGCCTTTGAAAACCAGCCGATCCGATGCGCTTCAAGTGCCCTCGGTTCGCCCGCTGTAATCTCCGTCAAGTAGAAAAGAACCCTGACTGTTTTTTCCGGGTATGCGTGCGTTTTTTCAGAAAAAAGCGCGCCCGTTTTTGTAAAAATGCCAAGCTCCTCAAAAAGTTCGCGTTCAAGCGCTTCCTCAGGCGATTCGCCTTCTTCGACCTTGCCGCCGGGGAATTCCCATTTGAGCGCCTGATGCTTTCGCTCATTTCTTTGGGCGGCGAAAATCATGCTGTCCTTTTGCATGATTCCCGCCACAACCAGTATTTCGTTCATTTTATTCTTCCTCAGTCGATCATTTCAAGAACGACCGTAAGCGTCATCTGAACGGGCTTTTTCAGCTTCTCGCCGAACATGTCGTCGTATCTTGCGATCGTGATTTCAAAAGGCTTGCCCGCCGGGATCTTGTCGACAATCTTTGTGTAATCGCGGAAGGTGTATACGCGCTGCCCGTTTACATGAGTGATCACATCGTTTGCGCGAAGGCCCGCGCGCTCGCCGCTTCCGCCCTTTTCAACCTCCACAATCTGCATGCCCTTGGGCGGGTAGTTTTTAAGCATCTCCTCGGGGCCGTCGATATCAACAACCGATACGCCAAAGCGCGGGCGGTTGTAAACGCCCTTTTCGATGATGGACTGGGCGATGGGCCAAGCTACGTCCATAGGGATGGCGAAGGAGAGCGATTCATACACCACAAACTCCTCGCCCTGATCGTCCTTATAATAGTACCCCATGTACTTCATAAAGGGAATGCCGACCAATTCACCCTTTGCATTCAAAAGCGCGCCGCCGGAGTTTCCGGGGTTGACGGCCATATCCATCTGAATCAGATCAACCGCTCTGGACGATTCGGGATCCGCATCCGAACGGTTCAGGCCGGAAACAACGCCGGTAGAAAGGGTATTGTACATAGCCTTTTCATCTACAGGCGTACCGATGGCGCACACGAGCTCGCCCACGCGAAGCGCAGAAGAAGAACCGATTTTTACGGGCTCCGCATCAAATTCCTCTTCGATCTTCACAACCGCAACGTCCGTCGCCTCGTCAAAGCCTACGACCGTGGCTTCATACGCGGTTCCGTCCGCCAAGCGGATTTCAAGTTCGTCCGCGTCCTCAACGACGTGGTAGTTGGTCAAAAAATAGCCTCTGTCGTCAATATAAACCGCGCTTCCGCCGCCCTCGTCATAGGTATCCACGTGTCCGGTCTTGCTGTCCCATACGGTGGTCGTAAGCGCAAGCACGACGACGGAGGGAGACACATTTTCATAGATTTCAGGAAGAGGATTGTTTTCGGTATAGATTATATCTTTTGTAACCGTCTCGGCAAAGGATGCGCCCGATAAGCAGGTGATCAGAACCAGTAAAAACGCCAGATATTTTTTCATTGGTTTCTCTCCTTGCATTTATTTCTTTTACTTAAGGGTCAGAATGGTTACGCCGTCCTCGCCCTCGCCGTAGCGGCCGAGACGGAATTCCGAAACGGAGGGATGGCGCTTTAAATGGCTGTGGATGCCGCTTCGAAGCGCGCCTGTTCCCTTTCCATGGATGACGGAAATTTGCTTAAGCGAATTCAGGCATGCGCCGTCGATAAACAGATCCACCTGCACAAGCGCTTCTTCCACCGTCATTCCGCGAACGTCGCATTCCATCTGCGCCTGTCTGGGCGCAACGGAGACCTTGCTGCCGCCGCCCTTCGTTTTCTTTTTCGGCTCCTCCGGCGCTTTCCTCAATACCTTTACCGGCACCTTCATCTTCATTGCGCCCGCCTGCACCATCACTTCGCCCTTGGAGTCCGGCAGCGATAAAATGGTTCCGACGGTTCCGATGTGCGAAAGCAGCGCCTTATCGCCGACTTTAATGTTCTTGATCGTCTCGCCGTCGTCGTCCTCCTTAAGGTTTATGGTATCGGTCATATCGTCGATGCCGCCCTGAAGGCGCGCGCGCATGCCGTGCAGTTCGTGCTCCTTGATCGTTACGCCGGCTTTGGCCTTTTTAAGCTCAGAAATGATGGTTTCGGCCTCTCTCTGCGCTTTCTGAAGAACCTTCTTCGCGTCCTCCTTGGCCTTTTTCATCATCACTTCGCGCTGATTTTCGACTTCTTTTCGAACCTTTTCGGCTTCGGAGCGCATTTTCTGGGTTTCAAGGTGCGCATCCTCCGCCAGTTTTCTTTCCTTTTCCGCAATCTGTCTGTGGTATTCCGCGTTTGCGATCACATCCTCAAACCGGATCTGATCGCGCGTAAGGCGCTCATTGGCTGCGTCGATCAGGTGATTCGGAAGGCCCAGCTTTCTTGAAATTTCAAACGCGTTCGATTTTCCGGGTACGCCGATGGAAAGGCGATAGGTGGGTCTTAAGGTTTCAACGTCAAATTCCACCGACGCGTTTTCAACGCCCTTTGTGCCGAGCGCAAACGCCTTTAATTCGCTGTAATGCGTAGTGGCAAGCGTAGTCACCTTCATATTCAAAAGGTGTTCAAGAATCGCCATGGCAAGCGCCGCGCCCTCGGTCGGATCCGTGCCCGCGCCAAGCTCGTCGAAAAGAACCAGCGACCTGGGCGTTACTGTGTCTAAAATCGACACAATGTTGGTCATATGGCTTGAAAAGGTGGACAGCGACTGCTCGATCGACTGTTCGTCGCCGATGTCCGCATACACCTCTTCAAAAATCGAAAGCTCGCTTCCGAACTGCGCCGGAATCTGCATGCCGGACTGCGCCATGAGGGTTAAAAGACCCACGGTTTTGAGTGTAACCGTTTTTCCGCCTGTGTTGGGGCCGGTGACAACCAGCGTTGTAAAATCCTCGCCCATCCAGAGATTGGAGGGAACAACCTTCTCGGGGTCGATTAAGGGGTGACGGGCGCGGATTAAGTTGATTTTTCCTTTTGTATTGAGTTTCGGCTCAACCGCCTTCATTTCTCGGGACAGATAGGCCTTTGCAAAAATCACGTCGATTTCCGCCATGATGTCAAGGCTCTTTGCAACAAGCGGCGCATCCGGCGCAAGGCGCAGGGAAAACTCCTTTAAAATGCGCTCGATTTCCTGCCTTTCCTTCATGCTCCATTCCTTAAGCTCGTTGCCCATTTCGACAACCGCCATAGGCTCGATGAATAAGGTCGATCCCGTGCCGCTCTGATCGTGCACAAGCCCCGGCACCTGCTGGCGGTGCTCCGCGCGAACGGGAATGACATATCGGCCGTTTCGCATGGTGATGATGGAATCCATCAGGTATTTCTGGGTGGAGGCGGAGCGGATAAAGCTGTTCAAGCGGTCGCGCACCTTGTCGTTGAGCATCCGTACATGCCGTCTGATGTCGTACAGCTCGGGGCTGGCTCTGTCCGCCATTTCTTCTTCGGAAATAATCGCGTTTGTAATGTCCTCCTCCAGCATGCGGTTTGTAGCGATGCGGGAGCCCAGGTCATTGAGATTGGGCGTGTCCTCGCGGTCGGTAACCAGCGCGCGCCTGACCGCGCGGCAGGCCCGAAGCGCATCGGCCACAGCAAGCAGCGCCTTCATCGAAAGCGTCGCGCCGATGGTCGAAAGGCGCAAATATTCCCTCACGTCCGTAAACGACGACATGGGATTTCCGCCCGCGTAGGCGATGACGGACATGGCCTCCTCGGTCTGGGCCTGAAGAAGCCTTACCTCCCTTTCCTCATTCACGGGACGGAGGTTCATTGCGCGCTCCTTGCCCATGTCGGAGACTGCAAACTCCTTAAGCCGCTCAAGGATCTTGTAGTATTCAAGCACTTTAATATATTTTTCGTTCATAATTTCGCCTCTTATTCCACCGGACGGAAATAGTGCCCGGTTGTAAAGGTCTTGATTTCACTTTCCTGTGTTCCATTATCCATGAAGGATGCATGCATTTTGAAAATCGCTTCCGCTTCTTCCGCGCTTTCATCCGTAAAGATGAGCCGCCAGCCGTCGGCAGAAGGAAGTTTTTTCGCATGCTTCAAAATGAACAATGGAACGCTGTTGATTACGTCAATTACGCAGCCCTCGTCCGTCGCAAGCCGCTTAAGCGGGAAGTTCACGTTCATTCGGTCCTTGAATGCGCAGTCTTCAAGCCTCACCCCCGCGCTTACGCGGTCGCACCTTCTGCAGTCGGCGTGCTTTCCGCCGTTTAAGGATGCGTTCAGGGGGCAGTGTCTCAAGTGCATAAGCGGAAGATTTCCATACACGATCAGTTCGCGCTTTCCGCCCATCTCTTCGATTTCCTTCGCCGTAAGCTCGACCGAAGGCGTGATTACATTATCTTTTGCATTCAAAAATGCAATTGCCGATCCGTTTGCGAGGTTCAGGGGAAAATCATACCGGATTTCACCCGGCCAATGGAAACCTAACTGACCGACATTGGTAAGATAAACGCCCTTTATCCGGCTTTCGTTTTCATTTACCCATTTATGAACCGCATCCAGCGTCCTTTCGCCCATCACCGGCGGCAGAACAACAAAAAAGTCGTATAAATCCTTCGTGCTTTCGTCAAGCGCATAAATCCTGACATCCTTCGGGCAAAAAGCAATTTCATCCGCGCCCGCATTTTTTAAACGAATCAGCGTTTGAGCGTCATGGCTTTGAATGACCATACGCGTGTTTCCGTTTGCGGACGGTATTTTTACATTCATGATACCCGAAATCTTTTCACCCGCGCCCCGGAAGGTTTTAAGGCGCATATTCTTAATCGCCTCCACCGCGTCGCGCCTTAAGGCATTGATCCCGGAAGCAGGGACAAAGGCGTTCGGGTCGATATCGCCCGAAAACTCCTTCACGTAATACGGCGTGTTGCCCATTTTGGACGCCTGCTGTCTGATTTTTTCAAAATCCGCGCCCGCCTTAGCCGCGCTATCGACCGTCCAGCCTGTCACGCTTGCTGTATGAACGCCGTCCGAAACTTCGCAGCGCGCGCTTTCGCCCACTTTGATTTTTACAAACATCGAAAGCGGAATCATGGGGTGCATGTCCTTTAAATATTCCGCCGCCTTTGTCATCTGCTGATCGGATACAAGCCGCATCACATCGCCCTTTACGCCGATCGGGTTTTTGACGGTAATGCCCGCCTCCGCATTCAATTTCAAAGGCACATCCTCGCCGTTTTCAGGTCGGATGGTGAGCGCGTCGGCGTTTTGAACGCTTTTGAGCACCTTGATGCGTTTGCCGTCAACACTCTCGCCCACCTTCACGCCCCAATGCGAGGGACGCTTATGGGAAATGAGCTTTCCGTCGATAACGCCCGGACCATAGCCGGTGGTAAATCCGCCGCGGTTAAAAATCTGCTTGAGGTTTTCAATATCGTTGTCCGTTATTTTGTCACCGTCCAGCGCGCGGCGATAGATGCTGGTTACGATGTGAACATATTCGGGACGCTTAAGCCGCCCTTCGATTTTGAGGCTTGTAGCGCCCGCATTTCTGAGCTGATCGATGCGTTCCACCGTCATAAGATCTTTGGGCGAAAGCAAATAGCCGTTTGCAGGCGTTTTTGCGCCCGTCAGCGTATATTTAAGTCTGCACGGCTGGGCGCACATGCCCCTGTTTCCGCTTCTGCCGCCGACGAGGCTTGAAAAAAGGCACTGACCCGAACAGGCAACGCACAATGCGCCGTGACAGAACACCTCAAGCTCAACGCCAGTTTCCGCGCAGCTTGCAATTTCCGAAAACGTCATTTCCCGCGCAAGCACCGCGCGCTCAAAGCCCTTTTCCTTTAAAAACTCGACCGCCTGACGGTTGTGCGCCGCCATTTGGGTGCTGGCGTGAAGGCTTAACGACGGAAGCATATGTCCAAGCTGCGCCGCAACGCCGAAATCCTGCACAATCGCCGCGTCCGCGCCCGCCTTGGAAAGGCTCCGGGCGATTTCATCCAGAAGGCCCATTTCGCTTTCCTTGACCACGGTGTTCACGGTCACATACATTTTCTTTCCGCGCTCGTGAAGGTAATCGGCGGCGCGAACCAGCAATTCATCGTCGAAATTGCCTGCGCCGCGGCGGGCGTTCAAGGTTTTCATGCCCAGATACACAGCATCCGCGCCGCTTTCCACGGCGGCGATGAGCGCGTCCCAATCGCCTGCGGGCGATAAAAGCTCAATTTTTTTATCCAAAGGAACACTTCCAGTATATATTCATTCAACATTCATTATAGCAAAAAGTTTACGTAATCACAAGTGTTAATGAATAAATCCGGAAAAAACCTTCCCTGAAAACGCACATTGACACCTGCCTTAATTTATTGTATTGTATACATATTGGAAAATCACAGGGAGGACATCAAAATGAACATAAAACACGCCCTGACAGAAGCGCTTGGAGACGAAGGACATCTTCGACTGAACGACGTAGATATAAACGCCGAAAGCATCTTCGCCATCATGATCAATGAAGTCGTACCAGAGGATGAAGATCAGGATTTCTACGGAAAAAGCGGCAATCCTTATTTATCATCCGCGCTTGCGCTGTTTCAAAGGGCAGGTCTTCCCGTAAACAGCATACAGGATGTTTTAAACATGGGCGTCTACCTGACAAACGCAGTCAAAACACCAAAAAGCGCCTATCAGGTGGAAAAAAGCAGCATGGAAGAAAGCCTTGTGTGGCTTGAGAAGGAAATCGATCTTTTCCCAAACATCAAGGTCATCATGCTGATGGGCGACGTTGCAAAGAAAATGGTCAACCAGATAGCAAAGAAGCGCACAAAGAAAAACGTCATCCCCTCCGGCGCAACCTATAAAATCAGAAAAACGTCCTTTTTCATGGACGGCGTTCGCGTGATTCCTTCCTATATCATGACAGGCGGCAATATATTGATTGAAAAATCCAAGTGCGCGATGATTGAAGAGGATATTCGAACGATGATCGGAATAATCGAGGAATAAGCAAAAAAAGATCCGGCGGGCTGCCGGGTCTTTTTTCCATCAGTTTTATCGGGAATTACTGCTCGCAAGGTCGAGATAAAACGCTGCCTGCGCTGCCTGTCTGTACGGAGTAAGCCATAAATTTCCAATGCCAAGCGTTAACACTGCCAGAATGTCCCAACCAATGAAGCTCAACTGCAGACAGAACAGCCGTCCGCGGTTTCCTTTCATCATTTCTTTGGAGCGTCTGATCGCTTCTCTTGCGGTCACCTCCGGATGCTCGGCAAGGATATAATCCGTCATCGAATAGCTGAAGGCAGCCATGATGCCCGGAACAATCAGTAAAAGCATCCACAAAAAGATATACAGGTATTTTAAGAATCTGGTCGCAACCGTCGTCCTCCAATGTTCGAAATAGCTGAACAGCGTGCCGACCGTGGGCTTCCAATTTCGATTGGCAAGATTCAGCTGAAACTTTGCATGGCCTACGCCAACAACGCTTCCGAGAACCAGAACAAAGCACGCAAAGGCGATCGACGTCAAAACGATCAGAAGCACGATTTCCGGCTGTTCGATATAGGTATTGGTTGTTTTTTCTTTAAAGTCGAATTCCACGCCGGACGGTATGCCGCCCAGAAGCACCGCCAGAAATCCAGCAAGAACCGCCGTTCCCCATCTGCCTTTAAGCGCCGCCAAAGCCGCCTTTTTGAAATCTGCTGCGTATTTCATAACAAACCACCTTTCATTATGATTATGCATGTTTTTATCAGAAATCCATCCGGCGCGCAATCATTTTTTACCATAAATTCATTATAACCGGAAATCACATCGTTTTCAAGATGATCTTTTTCCCTGCACGCCGGTTATCCATATAAAATAGAGCTTCTGTCTGTGCATGCAAAGGACAGGCTCTCTCAGCCAGCTGCGCCGGCAGCTCTCCCAGAGGGAGAGCCAAGAAAATTGGCTGCGGTTTTCTTTGGAACGTTGATACGTCAAAGGCGACAAACAGTATACCTGCTTACCGCCTTTGATTGCATCAGCTACTGCTGATTATAAATGAAGTTATAAAGCGCGATTTTGTTGGCTTCCGTGTCCACGTCGTACAGTCTTGCGTCGTTGTTTCTGACTTCCTCCTTGTACGAACCCTGAACCGGCAGATACATCGACTGTGCCTGTGCAAAATCAGTGCGTCCCAAAACAACCTGCGCAAGATCCAGAATCTGCGAAATGCTTAAATTGGTAGAATAGTACTGCGCGTTGCTGACGACAAGATTGGTAAGCTTGGCCAGGGACGCATCCTGAAGTCCGGTCATCAGGGCATTGAGCACCTTTCTCTGTCTCTCGGTGCGCGCGTAATCGCTGTCCAGCTTTCGGATGCGGGCATACCCCAACGTCTGCATGCCGTTTAAGTGAACCGGGGTTCCGTCGGTGGTAAACTCATTGAGCTTGGTCGCGTAGTATTCCGCTTCCGCCGCTTCATACTCCATCTTGCCCTGACTGATCAGAAGATGATACTGTTCGGCTACATTATGGTTGATATGCTTCATTTCGTTTTCGGTGATCTGCATATCAATTCCGCCGATCGCCTCGGCGATTTTTGCAAATCCGCTGAAATCCACATACACATAATTCTGGATATTCATGCCGAAGGTTTCGTTTACGACCTTCATAGCGAGATTCGCGCCGCCGTAGAAGAAAGCGTTATTGATTCTGGTTCCGTTGTGTCCTTCGAAGAAAACGTTTGTATCTCGCATGATAGATGTGAGTTTCACATCTCCCGTAACCTTGTTAAGTGAGCAAATGATCATGGTATCGGTTCGGGCGGGCTCGTGCAGAACGCGGGAATCTGTTCCGAGAAGCAAGACGTTAAACCATGTTTCGTCAAGGCCTTCAGTCACGCTCAAATCCGTATCCATTATGCTGATCGAGTTGCCTTCGCCCTCAGGCGGCTGGGTCGGCTCTGAAATCATCGTCAAAAATGCGGAAGGCTCGCCGTTGGTGGCGGTATAATTGTAGGGCGTGGGCGTAGGTTTCGTCTGTTCGTTTCGGTATTCCAGATAAACGGGAACGAATTTATAGGCTAAAAACGCAAGCGCCGCCAAAACGAGCAGGGTTATCAACACTCTGAGCGCCTTTTTTCTTTTCTTGGCGCGTTTTTTCTTTTTTCTGTTTTGAACAGGGGGACGTTTGGAAACAGGTTTTTTGACCTGATCCTTGCCAGGTTTTTCCAGCGGCCTTGCAGAAGGCTTCTCCGCAGGCGCTTCTACGGGCGGTTTGGTAGCCGCTCTTGCATAACCCGCCTGACGCGGCTGCGCCGCCGCTTTTTTCCTGTTTTCCTGTATGCGCTGTCGGTCAAACTGACCGTAGCGGTTTTCGCTCATGAATCTTTCCTCCACTTGTGTATCCATGTTATTATACACAAACCTTGTTAACTATCAACACGACAATAACGGTGTTTATGAATCAAGCATGTAAAATCATGCGCAAGATATATATATAAATAAATTATATCACAAAAGCGATAAAAGCGCAACGCGCATAAAGAAATTCCGCCGTTTGACCATCAAACGGCGGAATTTCTTTTTCTATATCAGCAGAATTTATCAAGCGGATTTAATTCATGGCACTTTTTAATGACGGCAATCTGGCGGCGCACCTCTTCCGCATGGATATAGAGGGGCTTTCCGAGAAGGAGATGCTCCAAAACTGTGGTGTAGAAATCGCGTACAGCGCTGACAAACGGGGTTTCACCCTCGCCCGCCGTCCAGCTTTCCTCCACCCACGGAAGCTGTTCGCCGCAATACGCAGGATTTCCTTCCGGGCTGGTCAGGGGCGTTCGGATCAGATGCTGCTCGGGCGCTTTTTCGGGATCGAAATACTTCCATTTGAGCTCCGTAATCGTGCCCCACAATCCGCCCTGCGTACCCTGAATGTTGTAGGTGCCAAAGGGATAGGCATTCGAGGAAGAAATTTCAAGGTCGATCAGGGGACGACCCGGAAGCGTCATGATGAGCTTTACATAGTCCTCGGCATCTCCAAAGGTGGTGGCTCTGTCCATTTTGCAGAAGATCTCGGGAATCTCCGTGCCGCCTAACAGAACAAGCGCCTGATCGACGGGATGGGGACCGGTGTTGTACAAAGAGCCCGCAACGTTATCCTGAATGGTCTGCCAGTCCCATCTTCTTGCAAAGCCGGAGAAGGCAATATTGACGGCGACGATTCTGCCAAGTTTTCCGGAAGCGATGACTTCCTGAACCTTCTTAAAATAGGGCGCAAGACGGCTCTGCTGAAAGGGCGCGATCATGCAGCCGTTTTCCTTCGCAACTTTGATCAGCTCGTCCGCTTCCTCGGGCGTGGCCGCCAGCGGCTTTTCGGTGATAACGTTAAAGCCGTGTCTTAAAAGATCCAGCGTCACAGGATAGTGATCCCAGCTGAAGGAGGCGTTTACAACAAAATCAATCTCGTCTTTCTTGTCAAACAGCGCCTGATAGTTTTCAAACGTCTCGCAGCCGAATTCCCTTTCCGCCTTTTCTCTGCGCTCCTTAATCGCGTCCACTATGTATTTGACACAGAATCTGCCCGTATCGGTTTTAAAATGCGCGCCGTGGATGGAATAACCGCTTCTGCCCTGTCCGATAATGGCAACGTTCAGCTTTCTCATTTCAACGCCTCCAAAATTTGATGGATTTATTATACTATTTACATTCACTTTCGTCAATCGATTCATTTTTCAGAATATCGGAAAGGAGATTTCGAAACGCGTTTTCAAATCGGATATCGTCCTCCTCCGTGCGCTTTTTGGGACCTTTCAGGTGATGCTTCCCCTTCCCCATTCGCGCCTTTTTTGCAAGATGCCTGTCCATCAGGAGGCCTTCGATGTTGTCGTCAGAAAAGATTTTTCCGCTTTGATGGATCGCATGCGCCTTTTTACCCAGCGCAAGCGCCGCCACGCCATAATCCTGCGTAACCACAACATCGCCTGCATGAAGGAGGTTGACAAGCGCGAAGTCCACCGCGTCCGCGCCCGCACCGATCACGCGCACGCGGCTGTAATCGGAAACAAGCACGTGGTTTGTGTCACAGATGAGCTCAACGGAAACCTTCATTTCCTTTGCAACCTTTTCGACTATCCGGATCACGGGACACGCATCCGCATCCACATAAACAGTAAACATTTTTAAACCTTCCTGATTTCATCTGAGATTGCCCTGGACACAGGCATAAATTCTTCAGGTCGAACCTTTATAACGCGTCTGTCATAGGTGATGAGGCCGTTGGTTTCATCCTCCACGTCGCTCAGCTGCGTATAAATCGCGCCGCAAAGGCCTTTGGATATCGCGGGAATGATCTCGTTTTGATAAAGCGCAGTAATGCCGCTGACAAGCGCCTCGCGCGTTTTGAACTTTTTATAGCCGTATTCGTTTTCAGGATTGAACACATGCCCCTTTTCCTGATAGGCGTAGCCGCCGAATTCGCTGACGATCACAGGTTTCTCTGCGGTTTTCACTTTAACGGACTTAAAATACACATGTTCCGCAATAATATCCGTATCAGCGCCCTTGAACCAGCCGGAAACGGTGGCGATAAAGCGCGTGTCGTCCATATTTTTCAATTTTTCATACATGCTTTGACTGTCAAACTGACCCCAGCCTTCGTTAAAGATGGTCCAGTAGACAATGGACGGATGGTTTTCAAGCCTTTTTACCGTTTCCTCCATGCACGCTGTAAACCGTTTTCTAATTTTTTCGTTTTTGTGCGCGCGCACGTCGTTTTTCTTTTTAAAGCCCAGCGTTGGAAGCGCGGTATCGCGGATAAAACTGTAGTCGCCATTATTGATCATATCCTGAAAAACGCACATGCCCAGCTTGTCGCACAGATAATAGAACCATTCCGGCTCGCACTTGATGTGCTTTCTTAAGGTGTTAAAGCCCAACGACTTGAGAAAACGGATGTCCTTTTCATAGTTTTCAGGCGCAGCCGGCGTAAAAAGTCCGTCCGGATAATAGCCCTGATCCAACACGCCATGGAAAAAATACGGCTGTCCGTTCAGACACGTACGCTTAATGCCGTTAACGGTCCCGATTTCAAGCGTCCTTAATGCAAAATAGCTGTCCACCTGATCTTCCCCGGAAATGACCGTAAAATCATACAAATGCGGGTTTTCCGGCGACCACAAAACGGGATTTTGGATTACAATCCTCGTTTTCCCATCGACAAGCGGAAAAGAGCTTTCTTTCTCCCCATGCAGAATCACTTCGCCCGTTTGTAATCCGCCTTCGACGGAAATGTCAGCGTAGTCCGCGCCCGTTTGAATGGAGAGCTTCCTTATATACTGATCCGGTACGCATTCCACCCAAACCGTCTGCCAAATGCCCGAAACAGGCGTGTACCACATGCCGCCGCGCTTGTCGGTTTGCTTTCCATAGGGAAATTCGAAACCGGACAGCTCGTCCGTTACATGAATCTCTATTTCATTTTCTGTTTTTACTGCATCCGTCACATCAACGCAAAACGGATGATAGCCTCCCTCGTGCGTCGCAATTTCTTTCCCGTTCAGATACACCGTGCAGACCTGATCGCACGCGCCGATGTGCAAAAGCAGCCGCCCCTTTGAAAATCCTTCCGGCAATGAAAACCTGCGCCTGTAAAAAAGGATATCGCCTTTTTTATGGCCGCGCCCTATGCCGGATAAAAGCGACTCGGGTGCAAACGGCACGCGGATTTTTTCATTATATGCTTTTTGCCTTCCGCATCCGAAATCCCAGATTCCGTTCAAAGAATAAAACGAATCCCTTTTCATCTGGGGCCTTGGGTAAACATTCCAGCTTTCCCCTGAAAGCGCCTCGCCCTCGGGCGTATATAAGTTTTTCATTCTTTTCGATTCATTCCCATCCCGCCTTCATCCGTGCAGATCATAAAGGCGATGTTTTTTGCGCAGAATTTTTTATTTTCAGCCGCCTACGCGAATTCGGATGCAGGGGCGGTAGCCGACATTATCGTGACCCACGTCGCTGCCGTAATGGGAGATGTAGCCGTTCGTGCCCTGAATATGCATGGCGAACCACTGCTTGGCGCCGGAAGTTCGAAGCCACCAGTACCTTCCGATGTTGTCGCTCGATTCTCTTGCAGCCATCGTGGTCATCGACGCCTTTCTGGATGCGGCGGTCGGCATAAAGCGCATCATTTCGGAATAGCTCAGGAAAAACACCTTGTCCCAGCTGTCCGGACCGCTTTCGGTTCCGTATTCGGGATTATCCTCGTTAACATTATGAACCAGAATGATTCTGGACTTTTCATCATCCGAAAACGCGCTTTCATAGAAAATCTCGTTAAGCCAGTACCGCGAATGAACGTAGAAAATATCCACTTCCTTGCCAAATGTGCGGTCCTCAAGCGGCACGTGATCCGGCGTGATACCCGTGATTTTCATGGAATCGAGCGGAATAACGCCCCACCAGTTGATATCGCTTGACGAGCCGACGCAGGACTGATTCCAATAGGTGTACTTGTATTTAATCCATTCGGGATTAAAGTACGAGTCATTGCGGATAATCTTCTTCGTGATCAGCAGCGCTTCTCCGTCCGTTACGTCAAGCACCGTCCATTCAAGCCGATCCTCTGTGGATGAACGCCCATCCTGTTCATATACGCCGAAATACACGCTCTGCGAAACGTCTACCTTTTCGCTTGCTTCAGTTGATACGCTCATCGTTTCCAAATCGCAAACCGTCGCTTCCGCTGCATAGCTTCCCGCTTTCTCAGGAACAAACGAAACCATCGGTTCGTTTGTTTCAATTACCGCTACAGGCAGCGATTCTCCCTCTTTTGTAATCTTCCACGTGAAGCTTACGCCTTCAGGCGGCGGGCAGAGCCAGCTTGCCGTCCAGGTAATCGGAAGGCCTGCTGCGCCGTTTAAGCGCGTGTCGCATTCAAGCTTAAAGAAAATCGGCCGCTTGATCTGAAAGCCCTTCTCCCGCGCCAGATTTTCCATGCTGCTTCCCATGTAGCAGTAGACAACGATATGCTTATCGCCGTCAAATGCGCTTTCGTCTACCCGGACATCGTTTGAAAAGCAGATGATTTCACTGAGGTTTTCACAATCGGCAAACGCCTTTTTGCCGATTGCCTTGACGTTTTCTGTCAATACAAGCTTCTCAATTGATAAATCGCCGTAAAACGCCTCGTCTTCAATCGTCATCACCGACTGCATGACAACGCCGCCCGCCTCCGAAAGCGACAACGGGCAAACAAGCAGCATCAAAAAAATAAAAGCCAAAATTCGTATCATCCGTCGCATTCGTTTTCTCTTTCCTTCCGTGAAAAATTCAAAACACTAAATCGGCGACAAATATTCCCTCGATTCTATTCTACCGCACTTGTTCTCTTTTTTCAACTCTTTTCCGCCTCTATGTTACGTACTGTTACCGAATTGCATACACTTGTTCTTCAAACCGTCATCTCTTATCAATTCCATATTAACTGAATGCACGTTGACATACAGATCGGTTTTCATATACAATTTATTTATATGATATAAAGAGGTGTATTTTGTGTCAAAGAAAGGAAACGGTTTTTTCGGGTATCTTCTGCTGCTTGTGCGATTAATATTCACAGCGGCGTTGACCCTCGCCGTATTTGTGCTTCTTTTGGGCTTCGTCGCGTTCAGATGCATGCATCCGACCGGAAGCCACATGCTTGCGTCCATGCTTTCTTCCTATCCGGTCGTTGAATATCTGCCCCGGATTTTCTATTCCTCCTCCGAGCTTGAGCGGATCCTCGCTGAGCAAACGCCCGTATCCGAAGTGGAGAATGCTTCAGGCGAAGAGGAAGGCAATGACGCTTTAAAATCCGGGATGCTGCTTGCAAATACCGAAACGTCAGGCCCTGCCGCAGTGGAAACGGACGATGCGCTTATTTATCTTGACGGTCTTTACATCGTCAATCATCCTGCGCCCAATGAGGAGCCCGTTTCAGCACCCGCTCAGAGCGCGCAGCCGGAAGAAGCTGCGCCCACCGTTTTATACGGCTGCGTAAACGGAAACGTGACCACCTATCTGCGCCTCTCCCCCTCTCTTGACGCTAAAAAGGTAAACACCATTGAACCCGGCGCCTGGTGCGTCGTGCTGGAGGAGGAAAGGCAGTTTTACAAAATCGCATATGACGGCGAAGAATACTACATCTACAAAGATCGCCTGGATGTTTACGAGGTTCCCGAGCTTCCCGAAGGCCTGACCATTCCCGGTCTTGACGAAGCTACGGAGGAAGAGATCGCTCAGGCGCTTGCATCCGACACAAACGCCGATGCCGAAAATGCAAACCGCGTAATGTGCGGCTATGTAGAAGGCATCACGCCCTATCGCACTTCGCCTTCCTTTGCCGCCCCTCAGGCAGGCTTCCTCGAAGCGGGCGCTCGTTTCCGCATCCTTGATGAAATCGATTCCTTCTATAAAATCAGCATGGAGGGAATGGACGGAAACGAACTATACGTCAATAAAGCCAAGACGACCGTCTATTATGAGGAGCTTCCGGTATCGGATCAGAGCGCCGCACCCGTTCAGCAGACGGACGCATCCGCTCCCGCAGTCTAAAAGGAGGAACGCAATATGGCAAGCAACAGGCGTTACTTTCGCATGCGCCGCAAGCAGATTTCAGCGCATTTCGCAATACTTCTTTTCACCATTCTCTTCTTCATAAGCGCAGTTGTATTGGTCGGCGCATACACCGTTTTCAACGGCCCCTCCCAGACGCTGAGCGACACCGTTATCCGCTCCATGAGCCAGACCAGCGCGCTGAAATTCATCCCTTATCTGTTCATGTCCGAGCAGGCCGTGGAAGCCTCCATGGCTCGCACCACGCCCACGGAACTTGAAATCACGACCGACACAAGCCTCTACACCTTTAATCCCTCAAAATCCGCCGGCGCATATTCTGAATACGTCGCCGGTTCAAGCGCAATGAGCGTGGTATCGGAAGATCACTTAACAGAAAGCAAATCCGATCATGAAAACGCAGCCGATGATCCCTACGGCGCAGGCCCCGGCATCACGATTGAGCGCATCATCGGCCCCACCTACAAAGGCTTTATGGCGATCATCGACGATCCCTCCCGCGTATCGGTCGGCGTTTCCAGCGACTTTAAAGACAAGCAGCCCGGCATTCTCGTATCGGAATTTCTTGAAAAGTACGACGCCGTACTCGCCGTCAACGGCGGCGCTTTTTCAGACCCCAATGGCAAGGGCAACGGCGGCTATCCGGGCGGCGTTCTGATTTCAGACGGCGTTGTGTATCACGAGCCGACACAGTATCTGACCACTGCGTGCTTTGACCGCAATCATCGCCTGATCGTCGGCAACATCACCGCCAAGCAGGCGCTTGAGATGGACGTGCGCGACGCCGTGTCCTTCGGCCCCGCGCTCATCATCAACGGCGAAGTAACCGACGCCGGCAAGGATCCCGGCCTCAATCCCCGCACCGCCATCGGACAGCGCGCAGACGGCGCAGTGCTTCTCCTGGTCGTCGACGGCCGTCATCTGGACAGCATCGGCGCATCAATGGCAGACCTGATTTCGATTATGCAGGAATACGGCGCGATCAACGCATGCAATCTGGACGGCGGATCCTCTACCGCAATGGTAGTAAACGGAACACAACTTAACGACGGCGCTTCCGTGGTCGGTTCCCGACGGATTCCGTCCGCCGTTATCGTCCGATAGGAGGCACTATGGCAAAGAATACTCATTTACCTGCGCTTGATAAAAAATCCAGCCGCTTCTTCCGCTTTTATACAACGCTTTGCTGGATTCTCATTCTCGCCTGTGTTTTCGGCTGGATCTACCTTTATAAAACGCTCAATTCCTACGAAGCATCTCTTCCGGCAACGTATGCCGACGCCATCGTTAAGGAAATCGAAGACCATCATTATTCGTCTCTGGTCGGACTGAGCGAATACGACCTTGACGCGCTGAAGTCCCACATCAGCGTATACGGCATGCGCTTTGCGGAAAAAAAGGAGCTTTCCAGAGAAAAAGGCGATTATACCTACAGAGTTTCGTCTCAGGGCATGCCGCTTTTCTCCTTCACCCTTACGCCTGACGGCGCGGACTGGAAAACCGTTTCCGCCTCCGTTGAAAAAGCCGTCGTCGACGAATATACAAACACAATTTCCATCCGGCAGGCGGAGCTTGTCGCCGACTGCATCTCAAGCGGCGATTATTCCGCGCTCTATTCCGTCTTTGAGCCCACCGGCTATGTCGACGACAGCGCCGAATCCCTCGAAGCCTTTATGAAGGACAAAAAGCCTGCCCGCGACAGCATCTCCTTCGCCGTTAAGGATTCAGACGGCAAGCGCGTCTACGACATCGTAACGGAAAACAGTCTGTTTGCGCGCGTTACGCTTTCCGAGGTGAGCGAAAGCCAGTGGCAGATTGATTCGTTCGCACTGAGCGACTCGCTGAAAAACGCATATGCGCTCTTTCTCGCCGATCAAAACGCCGCTCATATTCTTACCATGCTTCAAAACGCTGAAAGCGAAAGCCTTTATCCCATATGCATCGCAAACGGCTATCCTGAAGCCGATCTCAATCGCTTTGACGCGCTCATTCGCTCCGTTCCCTCCATCGGCAGCGCAACCTGTTCGTTGTTTGAAAACAGCGACGCTTCCTCCAGAAGCTATCTCATTTCAACCGAGGATAAGCGCATCGCATCCTTTACACTCGCCACCCGCCCTGCAGGCGACATGAAGATGTGGGCCGTTTCCTCGTTCGAACTGCCAATCTGGAAGCCGTTTGAAGGCACGGTGACCGCGCCTGCGTGCTTCACTGTAACGGTCGACGGAAAAACGCTCGGCGCAAATGATGAAATCAGCCGTTCTGTTCCCAAAAACATTGACCGCGTTCTCACTGAGAAAGCGAGCGATATGGTCACAGAAGTGACTTATCGCATAAAAAGCGCGTTCCCGCCCGAGACAATGCAGGCCATCCGCGCAGACGGCGCAGCGGGCGTGTATACAGCCATCAGCGACCGCGAATTCCGTTTCGATCTTCCGACTGCAGACGACCGCTATAAAGACGAGCTCAATGATTTCCTCGTTGAATTCAGTCAGGCCTGGGGCCGTTTCTCCATGAACGATACCCCCTATGCCGAAATGGTCAAGTATGTCGAGCAGCTTTCAACCGCGTATATCTATATTTACGGCGGCGATTATGCCTGGATCAAGGATCACTATGAGGATAAAACCTCCTTTGCCAACTTCAAGGCCGAACACTTTATTGAATACGCCGAGGATATCGTCTCCTGCGACATCAGCTACGACATGACCGTCGTATACGTGGCGGGCGACACCGTGGAAACCTATTCTCCCGCTTATCGTATCTTCCTGCGCAAGACGCAGGATCAGTGGAAAGTCTTCTCCTTCAACACCATCGCAGAGTAATCCCATCACCCAAGGGTTCGCCAAGCGCGAACCCTTGTTTTTATCCCATCCGCAATTATTTTGCGATTACAACCCTTGACATTCTCCCCCACCAATGCTATAATACCTTCTGTTCCAAAACCGATTTGCTCTGTTGGCTCAGTCGGTTAGAACATACTGGCTGATGTACATAACGCTTTCCGGTTAGCGTTATGGAAACAGGCACGGAACAAATACCGGAAGCCCATGGTGCTTTGGCTCAGTTGGTAGAGCACATCGTTCACATCGATGGGGTCACTGGTTCGAGTCCAGTAAGCACCACCACAATCCTCAATCTTCGGATTGAGGATTTTTTCATACTCCCCCAAGGAGGAATATCCATGAGGAAAATTATTCGTAATGCAATCCGCTGCAATCATTGCGGTGATGTGATCGAGTCTACATACCGCCACAGCTATGTGCAATGTTCTTGCGGCAAGGTCGCCGTGGATGGCGGTACAGATTATTTGCGACGCTCCTACTCTGGAAATCGTGATGACTACACCGATCTTTCAGAATATGCAGAAGTCGAAGAAAAACAGGACAATTAAGGCCCTCCAGCGCGGAGGGCCTTTTCTCATTCTTCTACTGTAAATCCTTCGTCTGCCAGCCAGCGGATCAGGCTGTGATCAATGGGGCCGGAAAGCGTACCGTTCTTATCTACCGCAAACGGGCCAATGTGGTACGCGAAACTGGGCGCATTCTGGTAAATGGCTTTCTCGCCCGTATAGTTTGCGATGGCTTCCACCAATGCCTTCCTGCGGTC
>SVGP01000030.1 GCA_015056255.1 Clostridiales bacterium
TGGGAGACGGGTTTTCTTCATATGGATACGGATGATTATTTCTGGCTTCAGACGGATGTACCCTTTACAGTGAAGCGTCCGAAGGAAGACAGATTGATTCTCATGAAAAGGGACATTGAAAGCGCTGGAAACGTCGTTCTTTCCGGTTCGCTGACCGAATGGGGCGACGAGCTGATACCGTTTTTCACGCTGGCTATTCGCGTAAATACCGAAACAAACATACGCATTGCGCGGCTGAAGGCAAGGGAATTTGCCCGCTTTGGAGATCGGATCAGAGAAGGCGGCGATATGCATAAGGCGCATCTTGAGTTTCTTGACTGGGCGGCAAGGTACGATGACGGCGACGGAGAAATGCGAAGCCGCATTCATCACGATGTATGGCAGAATCTTTTGAAGTGTCCGCTTCTGACGCTTGACGGCGTAAACGACCTTGATGATAATTACCTTATGATCAAAAGAGCGCTCGACGAAAGGAACGGGAAATAATGGCGATTACGACCAAAAATTTTCAGTTTTTGACGGATATCCATCTCGCGTGGAAGCTTATGCTCAAAAGCGCAATGCCCATCGGGAACAACGGCATGCCCGCGCCGTTTTTTGAATACGCGCTTTCCTCCAGCTGGATGGATAAAAATCAGCTGTATCTGAATCGCTTCTGGCTGGATGGAGCCGAGCCGGTGGGGTTTGTGTTTTATGAAAATCCGGCAAACCACATATTCTTCGCGCTTTTGCCGGGCTATGATTTTCTGGCGGATGACATGATCGCATATGCGGACCGGTACATGCCCCAAAAGGCGGGTCAGAGGGAGTTTGTCCTGTTCCCGGGTCAAAAGGCGTTGATTGAGGCTGCCGAAAAAGCGGGCTATAAGCTGAATTACGCATACGACGACATGCTGCTTGATTTTGACAAAACGGAACTGAATTTTCCGCTGCCCGAGGGCTTTCATTTCGTAGCTGCCAGGGAACTTGATCCCGTAAAGCTCGCCATATGCTGTTGGAAGGGCTTTGATCACGAAGACAAGGGGCCGTTTGAAAACTGGGAGGATGAGGATCCAGGAACGGACTGGAACCCCCAGAAGGCCTATCAGGGCGTGATCAATTCATTTCTCGCCCCGCCTCCGCATGCAACGTATGAATACGAGGTCGTAATTGCCGATGAAGCGGGCGAGTATGCCTGCTATTCGGGCATGTGCTGGGTGAAGGAAAACGGCCTTGCGTACATGGAGCCGCTGTGCACCATTCCGAAACACAGGGGAAAGGGGCTCGCCGCAGCCGCGCTTTCCAAGCACTATCAGACGTTTAAGCCCATGGGCGCAAAATACATGACGGGCGGCGACAATCCGTTTTATAAGAAGATCGGATATACCGAAAAAATCCATTGGATGCATTATAAGAAGGGATAACAGAGAAAGACAGCGCGGGCGTGCAATGCACGCCCCTACATTATGGTTATGGATCCATCAAAAATGTAGGGGCGATCATTGATCGCCCGCGCTATTCACGCTTGCGCCTTTACGGCAGAATTTCAACTTTCTGTCCGCGCTTTACCATTTCTGCAATTTTTTCAATGTCCTCGTTTTTGACCGCGATGCATCCTGCCGTCCAATCGCCTGATAACTTTTCCGGGTGTTCGCCGTGGATCATGATAAAGCCGCCCAGCGGCGTGTTCCACGGGGGACGAATGCAGAGAAAATCCGAAAGCAGGATGCGCATGGCGGTCAGCTGGCCGATACGCTTTTCACGCCGGGCAAGATACGCGTCCTTTCTGGACGGATAGCTTATACCGAGCGCGATATTGTATTTGCTTTTGAAATTTTTGTGGGTAATCCGATACGTGCCCTCGGGCGTTCTCATGTCGCCCTCCTGCGTTTTTGCACCTGACGGACATTTCCCAAGCATCACGGGGCAGGAAAAGATAACTTTCCTTGTTGGCCCGATCACTTCAAGGATTCTTTGAGATTTTTTAATTCTGATCATCGTTTTGTCGTAAATACGGCGCTTGTGTCGCCGAGAAGGGTCTTAAGTTCCGATACGGTTACGAAGCGGTAGCCGCTTAAAATCATTTCGCGCAAAAGATCATACATGCATTCGCCGGTTGCTTCGGAGGATTCGTGAAGAACCAGAATGGCGTTGTCGTAGGCGGCGGAAAGCATTGCGTCGTGCACCGATTCCTTTGTTGCGCCCGGAACCATGTCCGGAATGATGGAAGACCAACCGACGAAGGGGCGCTCGTCCAGGAATGTTGCCATCAATCGCGCAGAAAGGTTGGCGTCCGGCGCACGCAGAACCGTAGCTTCGCGCCCGACGGCCTTTATAATGGCCGCGTCGGTTTTGGCCAGGCTTTTTGAAATATCCGCAACGCTTGCGGTATTCAGGGATATGTTTTCAAACGTGTGGTTTCCGATTTCGTGCTCGGTTTCCTTATAGAGCGCAGCGATCTGCGGGTTTTCCTGCACGTTTTTCCCGAGCAGGAAAAACGTCGCCTTCACGCCGAACGCGTCGAGCGCGCTTAGAATTTCTTCTGTGTACTGTCCCGGGCCGTTGTCAAAAGTGAGCGCGATAAGCTTGGTTTCAACGGTGGGATTGTCGATTACGGTGACGGTGCACATGCAGGAAAGCGCGCTGTCGAGGGTGGATGCGGTGATTACGGTCGCGCCCTCCGACTGGGCGTAGAGCGTTCCGTCGATGACGGCGCACACGCTTGGAATGCTGCTTTCCCATTTCAGGTCGGGTACCACTGCGGATTCCGACTGCGCGGTCACGGTGAGAGCGAGGGTTGTGTGCTCGGTCAGGATGTAGTTATCGAGGGGGAAGGAAATTTCGCGCGTATCCTCGACGATAAAGATCTCTGCTTCAAACGTAAGTCCGCCTGCAGTTTCGGCGCGGAGGAAGGTTTTTCCGATGTTTTTGGGCGTTACTGTGCCGTCTTCCGAGACGGTGATAATGTTGGGGTTGCCGGATGTATAGGATATAATCTGATCCGCCGCGCCCTTGGGCGTAAAGACGATTTCGGGCGTAAAGGGATCGGAGCCCACAAACACGCGGTAGGCTTCCTGCGAAAAGGCTGCGCCTGTCGCTTCTTCCGTTACGACTACGGTGCACTTCGCGGTAAGGCCGTTTTCGGAGGTTGCGGTTATGGTCGCGCTTCCAAAGCCCATGCCGATCACCTTGCCGTTTTCAACAAGCGCTATGTTTTCATCAGAGGTTGCCCATGTGAGGATGGCGTCGGAGGCGTTTTCGGGCGTGATGACGGGCGTTATTTGCTGGGTTCTGTTGGTTCGCGTTAGATAAACGGTTTCTTCCTTAAATGAAAGGGTCGAAGGAACCTTTGCTACGGTTACTTCCGCAATGGCGTATACGCCGTTTTCCGTCATCGCGCGGATCTGGCATTGGCCATTTTTGACCGCGGTGACGTTGCCCTCCTGATCGACGCGCGCGATTTCGGGATTGCTGGATTCCCAGGTAAGCTCGCGTTTCTGCGCGTTGCCGGGGAATACGTAGGCGTCCAGCATCCTGCTGTCTCCGGGAGAGATCATAAGGGCTGCCGGATCGAGCAATATGCTTGCAACTTCGGCGGGCACGTAAACCGTTGCCTGCGCGGTCATGCCGTTTACAGAGAGCAGTGTAATCAGCGCCGTGCCATAGCCGACAGCGGTCACTTTACCATCTGCGTCGATGGTAGCGATGGATTCGTCGTCGGAAAACCATTTTACGCGCTTATCATCGGCATTTGAATTGATGACGGCCTCCATCTGATGTGTGCTTCCGAGGGGAAGCTCTACATAAGGTTCCTTGATGGAAAGGCTCTTTACGGGATTTCCTGAAACGTTTACGGTTAAGGTGGCGTAGTCTCCGCTTTCGATCATCGCCTTTACCGTGGTTGAGCCCGCAGCGTGCGCGGTGATCACGCCTTTTTGGGATACGGATGCAATGTATTCGTTTTCGCTCGTCCAGAGCACCGTGTGGTCAATTAAATTTACGGGCGTAATGGATATGGACACCTGCTGGGTCTGCCCCGGCTTTAAGGTTACGCTTCTTCTGGGAGAGAGGGTCACCGTATATCCGTCGGCGACGGCGCAGGGCGTGTAAAGCGCGCACAATATACTAAAAAGCATGATATAGGTAAGGACTTTTTTCACTCCGCCGACCTCCTTTCGGTATTTCCCTTTGTACATTATAGTTGGATTTGATATGCGAGTCAATAGATTAGAAATAAAAAATACGTAATATGAAATAATTTTGAAATATATAAAGATATTGCTTGCACTATTTCCGTTTTTGCGATACACTACTATATAGAATGGAGGGGTGTTTGTGATTATAAATATTTCTCTTGAGGAGCTTATGTCTTTTCTGAACGCATCGGAGGATGCGGAAATGCTTTCGGACGGCGAATATGTTGTGGATCTTTTCGATACCGATGCGCCCGTCACCGCGAATGTAAAGATTGAAAAAGATGCATGCCATGTGCTTGCGGCGGCGTATTTATTGTACGATGAAGCGCAGGACGGCTGGTACATGGGCGACAGGATCGAGGATGAAAAAGTTGTACTAAAGGCGTTTGAAGATGCCATGGGAGCAATTCAATGAACGAAATTGATCCGCGCTTACAGGAGGGAATGGATGCGCTTGCGCATTTATTGTCTCTTGCGGACAAAAAGCAAAACGGTGAGGAGACGGTCAAAAAGCTCATGGAGGACGTGGGCTCGATCCGCTCCATTTATGAATCCACGCGAGAGGATCTGGCGGGCCTCCATGGCCTCAGCCGCGTTTCAAGCGAAGTGATCGACCTCGTGGACGACCTTGCAAGGTGCACGCTTCGCGACGACGTGGGATCCAAGCCGGTGATTGCGCATTACGACAAGGCCTCCAGATACCTTTGCGCCGTCATGTACGGTCGTCAGATTGAATACTGCTATCTGATGATTCTGGACAAGCGCGGAAAGCTTTTGAAGTGCCCGCTCATGCAGACCGGAACCATCGACCGAAGCGCGGTTTACGCAAGGGAAGTGGCTTTAAGCGCGCTTCGCGGACGAGCAGTGTACTGCGTTTTGTCCCACAACCATCCGGGCGGACACATGGAGCCCTCGCGGCAGGACATTCAGATGACCTATTCTGTAAAGGACGCGCTGAATGCCGTGGGTATTTCGCTGCTTGACCACATCATCGTTTCCGACCACAAGGCTGTCAGCGTAAGAAGCCTCGGCTTTCCGCCGGAAAAAGTGTGGCTGAGTCAGAAAAAGAACGACAGGATCATGGAAAACTGGCTGAACAATTCCGAGGATCAATAAATGGGAGGATAAGGATATGTCGGGCGCAGTATGCTCAAAATGCGGCTTTACGACGCTGTACGATTTGGAGAAACCCGTGTTCTGCGCCAAATGCGCAAACCCGTTCCGTTCGGGCGACGATTTTCGGGACGACCTTAAAAAGGCTTTGGACTTTGAAGACACAGCCGTCCGTCACGAAAAGCTGATTTCCCTTCGGGAAACCTACGGCTCTGTTTACGAAATTGAGCTTGAAATCCTTTGCCTTGGCCGTCTGTATGAAAGGGGCGGAAAACCTGATTTTTACAGGATTCCCTATTGGCCGCTGGCCGCCTTTGACACGCCCCGGGAGTTTTCGAAAAAAGACCGGGAAAAAATGCTTAAAACCTTTTTTGAAAGCGAAGGCGTTTTAAACGTCATGGCGCTTGCGCCGTCGGAAGAAGCGTTCTGGGGCGACTATCTTTTCAGAATGAGCATGGGCTATGTGAGCCTGTTTATCAAAGGGTCAAATGCCAATTCTACATTCCTCGGCTTCAGAAGGCGCCTGGGCGACACGATGAAAAGGTGCGCCTATCAGTTGGGCGACATGCTTGCAAGAATCGACGACGGAGAATACCCGTCTGAAAGCATTCGAAAATGCTTAATTGCAAACCTCAAAAAGGCGTTTTTGTTGGTTTTTGAAGGTCATGATGCGCAAAATGCGCTTGAAAGCGTTCTTCATCCCGAAAAAAAGCGAAAAACGTGAAAAATTCGGAACAGACAGACATAAATATACGTCTAAACAACAAATTCGATTCGGTTGGAGGGATCTTCATGCAGCGATTTAACAGAATTGTCGGCCTTGCGTTGGCAGTGGTCATGCTGTTTTCAAACGTCGCCTTTGCCTCTCAGCTGACGGCCGGAGACGGCGCGTACGGTGCATATATCGGAAAAGATGCGAGCATCTATCAGACGTGGTACACAAAAAAGGTGGTCGCAGAGAAGGCGGAGCATATTGTCGGCGTGTACAACGGATATGTGTATTTTGAAACGCTTGTGACGGATGAAATCAGCGGAAATGCTATCTGCGCGCTTAAGCGAGCCAAAATGATCGACGCCAGCGACATTGAGGCCGAAGAGAATTTTGAACAAAGCGTCGAGGTTATCTTTGAGAATATTCAGCCTCACGCCATTCTCGATCCTTCGACTGGCTTTGTGTATTATGTCGATGCAGCGGTTCCTGAAAAGCTCAATATTTCCGCCTATCTTCCGGCCCTTGGCATGGTGACTTTGCAGGCGCATATCGCGCCCGCGGCCATTGAAAGCCTGCGCCTTTCTGCCAGCGGACCTGTGTATAAGACGAGCGAGGGCGAAAACCTTTACATCGCGCTGGTCAACAGAGCTGTTCCGATTACCGAAACCAACGCGGTGTATAAAAAGTCCAAGCTTTTTGAGGGCTATGAAATCTTCCTGACGGATGATGGTAAGCTTGGCCTTCAGCTGGACGCGGTCAATAATGTGACCATGGACATCGGTGAACAGGTAGATGATTTTGCAACCTATAATGGCTTTATCTATTATCTGCGCTCTACCCGCTGGTATAAGGAAGTCAACCGCTTTGATCCCGATACGCAGACTTCGACCGTGCTTTGCCGCATGATGAGGGAGCTTCTTCCCCAGCTCGTCAGCGCGGGCGACTATCTGTACATCATCGATTCCGAATATACGGTTTACCGCGTAAGCCCCTCCTCCGGCAAATATGCGGCCTATATGACGCTTAAGGAAGCCTATAAGGATTACGCGGGCTATCAGCCCTATCTTATGTCTGCAGGCGATGAGCTGATCGTTTACGACATGCCCACGGACGAAAACTCCACAGAAGGCCTTTCCTACTATTATAATGTTTACGTCGGTACCACCGAACGCGTAACGCCGACCCCGACGGCAACGCCTACGCCCACCCCAACGCCCACGCCCACGCCCGCGCCCGTCGTGTATGAAACCATGCAGCGCGGAAGCCGAAGCGCGAATGTAAAGCTTTTACAGGAAAAGCTGATCGAACTCGGCTATCTCAATGACAAGGCCGACGGCGTATACGGCGCAAAGACGCAGGCTGCGGTTGAAAGCCTTCAGAAGGATCTGGGCCTTCCCGTAACGGGCAGAGTTGACAACGAGCTTATGCACAGAATCGTCAACGGCGAAGTCGCCGCGTACGATCCCTATCAGGAGGTCAAAATCGGCGATACCGGCGAAAGAGTCGTAAAGCTTCAGACGCGCTTAAGAGAACTGGGCTATATGGCCTCCGCTGCCGACGGCATCTACGGAAACGCCACGGCGACTGCCGTCAAGCTCTTCCAGGCGCAAAAGGGGCTTGCGCAGACCGGCATTGCGGATACAGAGACCCTAAAGGCCCTGTACTCCAACAGTAATCTCATGTACACAGGCAGAATAGAACTTAAGTACGGCGACAGCGGCATGCGTGTCGCCGAACTCATAGACAGGCTGATTGCGCTTTACTATCTGCCGTCTTCCGCAAAAGGCAGCTATTACGGAACCAATGTCAAAGCAGCAGTCACCGCTTTTCAGGAGCGCATGGGCTACTGGCAGAACGGAACTGCCAGCGTTACGCTTCAAAACCGCCTGTTTTCTTCCACCGCCCGCGAATCAGAGGATTATGTGGAGCTTCGCAGAAACGATGAAAACAAGCGCGTAAGGGAAATGCAGACGCGCCTTTACGAGCTTGGGTATCTTACAAGAAGCGGCGTGGATGGCGACTTTGGTCCGAACACGCAGGCGGCGGTATCGTCTTTCCAGCAGCAGGCGGGATTGAAGGTAACCGGAATCGCATCGGTTGAGACCCTTAAGCGCATGTTCGAAAAGGATGCGCCCAAAGCGCCGCCCGTTGTAACGCCCGCGCCTACAAGCGATGTCCATATCGACTTTGGCTCCGGCGTCAAGGGCACGGTTATCGTAGAAGCTGAAAACGTATTTGATCTTCCTGATGAAGAAAGTACGGCCATTGGCCTCGTCTATAAAAACAACACGCTTACTGTTCTTTCAATCACGGGACGCTGGGCAAAGGTGAAAAACAGCGCCGGAGCGATCGGCTACATACTTGCTTCCGCCCTGAAGATTGACGCGAAGCCTACCGCCACGCCTACCTTAAAACCAACGATTGCGCCCACTCAAACGCCTTTTGTCGATCCGACGGACGAAACGGATCGTTTGAATGCGCTTGAAAACCCCGAATGGATGCGCGTCATTGCCGAGAACGCCTATGTCTATGAGCGCGCCACTACGAACGCGACCGTCAAAGGCGTTATTACCAAGGACAGCGTTTATCAGATGACTGCCCGCAATACCACTTGGGCGAAGCTGATCGACGAAAATGGCAATGTCTTCTATGCGCATATCTCTGTACTTACGCCCGATGTCGAGGATGAGCCGGAGTACGACTTTTACAGTGTCAATCCCACCTCCGATAAGGCGACCATTAAGCAGCTTCAAAAGCAGCTCTTTGAGATGGGCTGGCTGCCTGAGGATGAAATCGACGGCGTTTACGGCGAGATTACAACCGCCGCTGTCAAGCGCTTCCAGGAGCATGTAAATTCGCTTTCTGGCTACGAAGCGGTAAAAGTAACCGGCATCGCTGACAGAAGCACGCTTGATTACCTGCTGGAGGACTTCTACGCCAATCCCGAAGCCGTAAAACCCACGGCGACTCCGACGGCAGAGCCTACAGCTGAACCGACGGCTGAGCCTACGCCGGAACCGACGGCTGAACCTACGACGGAGCCGACAGCAGAGCCTACGGCAGAACCCACGGTTGAACCGACAGCCGAGCCCACTGCCGCTCCCACGATTGAACCGTTTACGCCCGTCACCGGCGAGGTCTACGTAACGCCGATCGAGGAGCATGCTTGTCTGTACACGTATCCTGATGAAATGGGCGACTACATCGTCTATCTCACGATGGGCGACATTCTGCTCGTAAAGGCTTATAACACCGATTGGATCTATGCAGACTACGCGGA
Organism: Clostridiales bacterium; assembly: GCA_015056255.1. Lineage (GTDB taxonomy): Bacteria > Bacillota > Clostridia > Christensenellales > Aristaeellaceae > SFHK01. Next base: position 9,281 of record SVGP01000030.1, read on the forward strand.
TCTCACTACGCAGGAAATCTACACGGGCTACATGCGGGGCAGCATGGTAGAAATCTACACACCATCCATGCCTGAGCCGACGGAAGAACCGACGCCGGAACCGACGTCTGAGCCCACGCCGGAACCGACGCCCGAGCCTACGCCTGAGCCCACGCCGGAACCGACACCGGAACCCACGCCCGAGCCCACGCCGGAGCCTACGCCGGAACCGACGCCTGAGCCGACTCCCGAACCTACGCCGGAACCCACGCCGGAGCCCACGCCGGAGCCCACGCCCGAGCCTACGCCTGAGCCCACGCCTGAGCCCACGCCTGAGCCGACACCGGAACCCACGCCGGATCCGACACCCGAACCTACACCGGAACCGACACCCGAGCCTGTGCCGGAATACAATCAGGACTGGGCGAAGGATAGCGACAAGGTAAAGGCATTCCAGAAAAAGCTGATCGATGCGGGCTGGCTGGATCAGGAAGCGCTTGAGAATGCCGGTGAAACCGGCAGGATGGGCGATATCACCTATCAGGCGATTTACGATGTTCAGATGTACTACAACGAAAACGTATCGCCGTCCACGGGTATCGTGCTTGAGCTTGTCCGCGACGAAAACGAATCCTTCATGGATGATTTCGGTCAATACTACCCGATTGACGAAAACACATATAAGTACATCTTGGAGAAACTGGCAAGCAAACCATAAAAGAGAGATGCCGCAGATTTGATTTCTGCGGCATCTGTTTTATGTGATTTACAGCACACTCAGCATCATAAGGATATGCGCATATCCCGCGAAAAGAGGGAATGACGCTGTGGCAAAGTCCAGAATCGAAGAAGTATATCCGTTGTTTTGGGTCTTTTTCAGGAGCACAAAGGGTTTTCCGTAAATGCTGGTATTAGTTTCGAGGGATGAAAACAGCGACATGCCTGCGGTCAAAATGCAGATGCATCCATAAAGAACAGAGATAATGGGGACAGCAAAACGCAGCCATCCGAATATCAGGGCCAGAAATAAAACAGAGGGATACATAATAACGAAGAGCTTATTTGCGTGATAAATCATACCGAGAGGGAATTCGGCATGCACCGCTTCATACCACCATAAATTTCTGGAACCTTTCATAAGGGTTTTGAAATGCTTTTGATTGGTGGATTTTCGAATGAGCCGGGATTTGACAGCCTGCCGAAAAAAGGGATAGTAGATAGGGGGCACCAGACATAAAAGTATTGATAAAAGGTAGTATTTGACCATAAATCCTCACTTCCTGATGAACAGTATATCGCATCACGCAGACAAAAGCAACAGGAGCTGCCGTATAAGCAGCTCCTGCATTTCTTTATTCAATATCCAGAAGAATATCAATGATTTCTCCGTCTTTGTGGTAGATTTTCGGAACGCGTCTGCCGGTTCGGCAAAGGCATTCGTTTCGGTTGAACTGGGCGAGGGCGGCGTATTCGTTTACGTGGATGCCGCCGCCAAGGAGGGTAGCGGGGTCGCCTTCTTTGGCTTCGGGGATGTCCGATACGTCCACCATCATCTGATCCATGCAGACGAGGCCGAGAACGGGGGCCTTTTTACCGCTGATCAGGACATAGCCTTTGTTGTTGAAGCGCGGGAAGCCGTCGACATAGCCGGCGGAGAGGGTGGCGACGCGGGTATCCTTTTCGACGGGGTGGTCGTCGTCATAGCCGATGCACTGGCCCTTTTCGATTGTGCGGATCTGGGCGACGCGGCATTTTACGACCATGACCTCGCGGCACTGTTCGGGATGGGGATAGCGGTTCGGGCAAACGCCGTAGAGCCACGCGCCGACGCGGCAGGCGTCATAGTGGCGTTCGGGATAGCGCACCATACCTATGGAGTCGCAGGCATGGAGCATTTTTACGTGGATGCCTGCGCTTTTGAGCGCTTCATAGCCGCTTAGGAGGATGGAGAACTGAATGTCGTCCTCCTTTTTACTTCGAAGGGCAAGGTGGGTGAAAAGGCCGTCGATCGTGAGATTTGGAAGGAGAGCGCTTTTGACGAGCGCCTCCAAATCGCCCCTTCCAAAGCCCAGGCGGTGAAGCCCCGTGTCCATTTTAAGGTGCACGCGGGCTTTTTTACCGAGGCCGACTGCGGCGGCTGAAATTTCCATCGCGCTTTTTCCAGAGAACGCCGTTAAAATGATTTCCTTTTCGATGGCTTTCGAAAGAAGCGGCGCGGACACGAGGCCCATTACGAGTATGTCGGCTTCGGGCAGCGTCTTTTTGATTTCAAGCGCTTCTTCAAGGCTGGCGACGGCGAAAAGACGCGCGCCTTCCTTATAAAGCGTATGTGCGATATAGGGCGCGCCGCAGCCGTATGCGTTTGCCTTTAAAACCGGAATGAGCGTGGATTTTCCGCCTAAAAAGGACACGGCGGTTTTGTAGTTTTCGATGAGCGCGCCAATATTGATTTCCGCCCAGCAGCGGGAAACGGCCTCGAAGGAAATCATTCCATCAGATCCTTTTGATAAGTTTCAAGCTCCTGCTTGTTTGCGTAGATGAAGTGGCCGGGTGCAATTTCCGACCAGAAGGGTTTATCAGAGGTATAATTGTGCACGCTCGGATCGTACACGACGAGTGATTTGTGCTTTTCATTGACCGGATCGGGCATGGGTACCGCGGACAAAAGCGCGCGGGTGTAGGGATGCAGGGGATGGAGGAAGAGTTCTTCCGTAGAGGCCAGCTCTACGATTTTGCCCTTGTGAATGACTGCGATGCGGTCGCAGATAAAGCGCATGACGGACAGATCGTGGGAGATGAAAAGATAGGTGAGATTGCGCTTTTTCTGAAGATCGCTTAAAAGATTTAAAACCTGCGCGCGGATGGAAACGTCGAGCGCGGAAATGGGCTCGTCTGCGATGATAAACTCCGGCTGCATGATCAGCGCGCGGGCGATGCCGATGCGCTGTCTCTGGCCGCCTGAAAATTCGTGCGGGAAGCGGCTGGAAAATTCGGGCAGAAGGCCTACGTCCATCAGCGCCGCATCCACCATTTTTTTATGCTCGTCCTTTTTGGTGGAACGGTAGATGCCCTCGGAGACGATGTAGTCGACCTTGGCGCGTTCGTTCAAACTCGCCATCGGATCCTGAAAAATCATCTGAATTTTGCGGGTGATGGTTTTGTCGAGCTCTTTTGAAATCTTGCCGTTGATCTTTTCACCGCCGTAGATGATGTCGCCGCTGGCGGTCGGGGCAACGCGGATGACCGCGCGGCCGATGGTGGTTTTGCCGCTTCCGGATTCGCCGACGAGACCGAAGGTTTCGCCCTTATAGATATCGAAGGAAACTTTGTCGACGGCGGTGAAGGGGCGGCGCTTTTTTCCGAACTGAACCACCAGATCCTTGACTGACAGAAGAACCTCTTTATTGATAGATTCGCTCATTTTTGATCAAATCCTCCCTTCTTTAAGCATTTTTATGCTCTCGGGCGGCTCAACCTTGGGCGCGCGAGGGTCTAAAAGCCAGGTGCGCGCCTTGTGAGTGGGCGAAACCTCGAAAAACGGAGGACGCTTGACAAAGTCGATCTTTAAGGGCTTGGGATTGCGGGGGGCAAACGGATCGCCCTTGATTTCCTGAAAAAGGTTGGGCGGCGTTCCCTTGATGGAATAAAGGTCTTCGCCCTTCACGCCCAATTGGGGCAGGGAGGACAGAAGCGCCCACGTGTAGGGGTGCTTGGGATCATAGAAGATTTCTTCGCTCTTTCCAATTTCAATGATATCGCCCGCGTACATGACCGCGATGCGCTCGGCAACGTTGGCAACAACGCCGAGGTCGTGGGTGATGTAGATGGCGGTTAAGTTGTATTTTGCGATCAGATCCTTGATGAGCTTTAGAATCTGCGCCTGAATGGTAACGTCAAGGGCGGTGGTGGGCTCGTCGCAGATGAGGATTTTGGGCTTGCAGGCCACGGCGATTGCGATGACGACGCGCTGGCGCATGCCGCCGGAAAACTCATGGGGGTACTGCTTGGCGCGTCTTTCAGGGTTCTGGATGCCGACGTCCTTCAGAATTTCGAGCATTGCCTGTCGGGCCTTTGCGCCCTTTAAGTGCTGGTGAAGCTCAATCGCTTCCATGATCTGCGCGCCGATGGTCTTTAATGGGTTGAGGCTGGTCATCGGGTCCTGCATGACCATGGCGATTTCCTTGCCGCGGATTTTGAGCCATTCCTCTTCCTGCGTAAATTTGGCTAAATCCATGCCATTATACAGAATTTGGCCGCTTTCTACCCAACCGTTTATGTCGTTCAAGCCCATAAAGGATTTTGTAAATACGCTTTTGCCGCTTCCGGATTCGCCGACGATGGCTAATGATTCGCCGGGATATACGTCCAAGGAAACATCTCTGATAGCGTGGAGCGTTTTACCGCGCAGGGTGAATTTGAAGTTCAGATTCTTTACGGATAAGATCGGTTCTGACACGATTGATGCGCTCCTTTCTTACAGATGGTTTCTGGGGTCGGCAGCGTCTGCAAAGGCGTTTCCGATGATGTAGAAGGAAATGGTGATGATGGAAAGCACGATCGTCGGGAACAGAAGCTGATATCTTAAGGACGCGGAGGAGAAGAGCTTTCGTCCGACGTCGATCAGGTTACCAAGAGAGGGTGTGTTGATCGGAATGCCGAGGCCGATATAGGTGATGAATACTTCGTTTCCAATCGCGCCGGGAATGGACAGGGCCATTCGAAGCATAATGACGGACACGAGATAGGGCAGAAGGTTTTTCATCATAATCTGGCCGGGCGTTGAGCCTAAGCATCTGGAAGCGACGTTGTAATCGCGGTCTCTTATGATGATAATCTGATTTCGGATAAAGCGAGCCATGCCCATCCAGCGCGTTAAACACATGGCGAAAATAATGGTGGACACGGACGGGCTCATGACATAGGCGATCAGAATCAAAACGATGGTGGTCGGGATGTTGTCAAGAACGTTGTAAAGCTCGGTAAGCAGCCTGTCAAGCGCCCTTACATAGCCCCAGAGAATGCCGACCAAAATGCCAACGACTGCTTCGACGATGGCGACCATAAAGCCGATGTAGAGGCTGGTTCTTGTGCCGCTCCAAACGCGCGCCCACAGATCCTGTCCGCGTTCGTTGGTGCCGAAGATAAAGCCGTCGGTTGAAGGATAAATGCGAAGGGGCGTTTCGACTTTCGTTACGCAGATGCCGTTTTCCATAAATTCGACGTTTTCGCGCTCGGTGTACAGCCAGCCGTTTGCGTTCGTATCGGGGTTGGAAAACTCCGTGGGCGTAGCGTAAATGGTGGTGGGAGAATTCGAAAAGCAGGAATAGGGCGTATCGAAGCGGCCTTCATATTCGTTCAGGTCGTAGCGCTTCTTATCGGGCTTTACGCTCAGCCCTTCGGTTTTGACATAGCCGGTTACCCCGTCATACTGCGCGACGCTCCATTCCTCGCCGTATTCGAGAAGCGTGAAATTGGTGACCTTTGTTCCGCTTCGTCCGGGAATGCGGGCGATCTGCCCGGAGACGGCAACCCATTTTTCGCTCGTTTCGGGATCATCCTTGATCTCAAACTCGGCGTATTGAAGAGGCGTGCCCTCGGGAAGCGTCAGATAGATGTTATCGAGCGTCGGCTGAACGTTATTCAGGTGCAGCCTGCTCATGGGATAGTTGTTGATGGTGTTGGCGTCGTACTGGCCGGGAAGCATCGGCTGGATGACGGTGAACGCCACAAGCAGAACAAGCACGATGGCGAGAAACACGGCAGTTTTGCGCTTAAAGAATGCGCGGAAGGTGCAGCCCCAGTAGGAATAGTTGCTGTAGCCGGTTTTTTCAGCGGTCGAGGGGTCGTATTCAGCGAACTCAAACAGCTCGTCTTCGTTTTCGGGCGTGTTCAGCGCTTCTTGAATGCCATTTTCAAGCTTTTTGGCTTTGTGATCTTCGTACGTATGCATCAGCGCGCGCCCTCCTTCTTTGCAAAGCTGATTCTGGGATCAATGACGCCCATCATAAGGTCGCCGATTAAAAGGCCGACGATGCCGATGCAGGAATAGATCATGACCAGCGCCTGCACCATGGGGTTATCCTGACGACCGATAACGTCTACCAAAAGGCCGCCCATGCCGGGAATACCGTAGAGGGACTCGATGTACAAAGAGCCGCAGACGGTGTAGAGGATGGAGGAGGGCAGATACTGGATCATCGGCACAAACGCGTTTCTGAAAACGTGTTTCATGGTGATGTTTTTCTTGCTCACGCCCTTGGCGCGGGCGAGCTTTACATAATCCCGCGTCATTTCATCGACCATGTAGCGTCTGAGCCACATGGCGTAGTAGGCGATATTTCCAAGGCTCATGGAGAAGATGGGCAGAATCCAGGTGACGTAGTTTTCTTCTGTAAAGGTCATTTCGATACCTAAAAGCTGGGTTCCGTACATCTGGATAAATATATAGTAGATCGCTGCGGGAACAGCGTTTATAAACACGATAAAGATGGTGCCGAAGCGATCCCAAACCTTGCTTCGGGCCATTGCTCCGCCCAGCGGTATGCCGATCACGAGCGCAATTCCCATGGAAATCAGACCCATTTTCAGCGACAGGGGCGCTTTTTCAAGGATGATCTGGGTTACGTCTTCGCCCACGCGGTATTTGGCGGAGGTGCCGAGATCGCCGTGGAGAAGATCGACAAAGAAATTCCTAAGCTGCACCGGGAAGGGATCGAGTAATCCCATTTCCCTGAGTTTTGAATTAATGGTGGTCTCGCTCATCTTGTCAAAGTTATCAAAATAGCCCTCAATCGGCATCTGCCGAAGAAGGAAAAAGACGATCGATAATATGATTGCGAGGGTGAAAATCGCGGAAATCAGGCGTTTTAAGGAGTATTTCAGCAAGGCGTTCACAACCTTTTATTGGAAATAATGGGGGCTTAAATATGTTCAAAACCGGAGCGGCGAAAAACTTTCGCCGCTCCGGGTGAAAGGAACGAGGGAAATCTATGCTTTATTCGGACAGAGCCGCGCGCTCCTCAAGCCACAGATCGTATGCATCGAAGTAGGCGTCGGTGTCCATGGGTTCTTCGACGAGCTTCGTGCCCTTGTAGCGATAGTTGGAGATGCCGAAGGGAGCGTACTGGGTGGTGAAGGGATTGACGCGCGAAGCGGTGTAGCCGCCGTTTCCATAGCCGAAGGGGATGATGTAGGCGCGCTCGATGATGTAAGCCTCAGCCTTTGCAAACGCCTCATAGCGTGCGGCGGTGTCGCCGGTGATGGCCTTGGCGGCCTTTACGAGGTCGTAGTACTCAGCCATTTCGGCGGGGTTGGCACCCTTATCCATGAAGTTGTAGTTGTTGCCTACATCGAAGGGATCGGTGTAGGTCTGGGGATCGGCATAGTCGGGACCCCAGTTGCACTTAAGAAGCGCGTAGTCGCCGCTTCTGCGTACGGCGGTCAGGAAGCCCGTGGAGGGGCCGGCTTCGACGATGATGTCGATGAAGTCGGTTCCGAGAAGCGCTTCCAGCTGCTGCTCAACGATCTGGCATTCGGCGTCCCATCCGCTGGTGCCGGGGTTGTATTTGGTCAGAATCTTGATGGGGAAGGTTGCGCCCTGAGCGGTTAACTCTTCGATGGCTTGAGCCTTGTATTCAAGGGCCTTGGCTTCATCAAAGGTCGCGGAGCCGAGGGAGGAGATGGCTGCGAGAGATCCGATATTGGTGTAGTCAACGCCGTCTAAGGTTACGAAATCCGGGGGCGTTACGGTGTTGAACATGATGGACTCGGGGTTGTCGGGCTCGGTGATCAGCATGGCCTTTACGCGGTCAAGGCCGTAGTAAATGCTCTTTCTGAAGGCCTCGTTGTTGGCGGCTTTCTTCCAGTTTTCGGGCTCGTAAGCGGCGTCGAACTGGGGATCAAAGTTGAAGGCGTAGAAGTAGGTGTAGAAGCCGGTCTGACGAACGGGGCGGATGAGGGAAGCGGTTTCGTCGTTGGCGAGCCATTCGTTTGCGATGGTAACGTCGATGGAGGCGGAGTCAATCTCGCCGCGGCGATACATCTCGGCGGAAATGGTGGAAGCTTCCTTATTGTAGATGTACTCGATGGTCTCGATATAGACTTTATCGGCATCCCAGTTGGCAGCGTTCTTTACAAGCACTCTCTTTTCCTGAGGCTTGAATTCCTTTAACAGGTATGCGCCGCAGTAGAGCACGGTGTCAGGGCCGTTGGCAACGCCGAACTGGTCGCCCTTTTCGAGGAGGAAGGGCTCATATACGGGCATGAAGCAAACGTAGGTGAGCATGCTCTCAAAATAGGGGCAGGGCGCGCTTAAGGTGTAAACGAGGGTGTAATCGTCCACAGCCTTTACGCCGACGGTGGCGAAATCAACGTCCATGGGAGCGGCGTCCGCGCCCTCGGGAACGATGGTGGAGTTGTAGTAGTCTTCGGCGCCCGCGATGACGGAATAGAATACGTCGGCGGTACCGGAGGCATTTTTGTCATTTAAAAGGTACTTGGCGGCGGATACGAAGTCGTTGGCGGTAACGTTTGCAACATACTCGCCTTCGTAGGTCACCCAGGTGGCGTTGTCGCGGAGGTTGAAGGTCCAGACAAGGCCGTCATCGGATACCTTCCACTCCTTTGCAAGGGAGGGCTGAACCTGGCCGTACTCATCGTATTCAACCAGGGTATCGATGATGTTGGAAGAAAGGGAGAAGTCGTTGGTGGTTGCGGTGGTTAAGTAGTTAAGGGTGGTGACTTCGCCGGAATAGAGGCTGCGGAAGGAATTGCCCTCGGCAGTCGCTCCAAACGCAAACGCGGATAAAACCAGCGTCAGGCAAAGAGCCATGGAAAGCAGCTTTTTCATGTTTGTGGCCTCCTTTATTGATGCGCCGCAAAAATACTATGCGGCGGCTGATGGGGATTATGATATCATAAAAATGCCGAAAATGCAATAAGGAAATGGAAGTTTATTCAAAGTTCTTTGAATTGACTCAAATTTGTGCAAAAAATGAATATTATATATGCACTTGGCTGCAGAATTAACAAATATATGTCAAAGAACGCAATGAATACGGCAGATTGTACGAAACTGCCGATTGAAATTTAAAGAATAATGCGCTATAATAAGGATGTTTGAATTTTACCACCGGAAAGGCGGTTATTAAAATGAAACTCAAAGAGATACAGGCAATACTCAATGCCAAGGGACTGACGGGCGAGGAAAATCCGGAGCTCGAGGTTCAGTCCGCCTGCTCAAGCGACATGATGAGCGATGTGCTGGCGTTTCCCAAGGAGCATATGGTGCTTCTGACGGGGCTGGTCAATCCTCAGGTTATGCGCACGGCGGACATGCTGGACATCAGAATGGTGGTTTTTGTAAGGGGAAAACAGCCCGCGGAAGAGGCGCTTGAGCTTGCGCGCGAATGCGGCATTTCCGTTCTTTCAACGGAGCATACGCTGTATAATGCAAGCGGCATCCTGTTTATGCACGGGCTCAACAATCGAGTGAAAGGCTGAGATCAATGCACGTACTCAGAGAAGAATTTGGCGTTCAGGCGATGGATTTTACCACAGCCGGCGAGGCCTCCGCTACGATTAAAAGACTACTTAAAAAGCTTGGCGTAAACAGCAGCGTTGTGCGCAGACTGTCCATCGCCTGTTATGAGGCGGAGATCAACCTTGTCATCCATTCCATGGGCGGAAAGCTCATTTTAACCGTGGGCGCGGAGGATGTTACATTAACCTCCGAGGACGTTGGCCCCGGTATTCCCGATATTGACCTTGCCATGAGCGAGGGCTATTCCACCGCATCCGAGGACGTTCGCATGATGGGCTTTGGCGCGGGCATGGGCCTTGCCAATATGGCGAGAAACGCAGACAGATTTCATATAGAATCCAAGGTAGGAGAAGGAACGCGGATCGAAATGGTGTTTTCGCTGGTCGATCAGCAAAAAGCGGAAGGAGCGGTTTAAATGGCAAAAGAGCTTCACTCCGTTAAACTGGATAAGGGTAAGTGCGTAGGCTGCACCAACTGCTTAAAACGGTGTCCGACGGAGGCGATCCGCATCCGTGCGGGACGCGCCAGAATTGTAGACGAGCTTTGCATCGACTGCGGCGCGTGCATCCGCGTGTGCGAGCACCATGCAAAGGTCGCCGTCACCGATCCTTTGTCCTCTATCAATCGCTTTAAGTATAAAATTGCGCTGCCTGCGCCAACTCTGTACGGCCAGTTTAAGAACCTAAAGGACATTTCCGCCGTACCCAGAGGCCTTATGCGCATGGGCTTTAACGAGGTGTTCGACGTCGCACGCGGCGCAGACATCGCTTCGCGCGCCGTGATGGAAAAATTAAAGGATCCGGATTGCCCCCAGCCTTTGATTTCTTCCGCATGCCCCGCTGTTGTCAGACTCATTCAGATCCGCTTTCCGGAGCTGATTGACAACATTGTGGACATCCGTTCGCCCATGGAGATCGCCGCGACCATGGCAAGGCGCGAGTTCTGCTTAAAGCATGGCGTTCGTCCTGAAGAGGTCGGCTGCTTCTTTATAACGCCCTGCCCTGCAAAGGCCACGGCGGTTCGACTTCCGATTGGGCACGAGAAAAGCGCGGTGGACGGCGTGATTTCCATGATGGAAATTTACGGCCTGCTTTCCAACCAGATCCGGCGCGACCAGGGCGACGACACCGAATACGTTTCAAGCGATTCCCACAGGGGAACGGCGCTTGGCATCGGCTGGGCGCGTTCCGGCGGCGAAAGCCTTGCTATTGCAGAGGAAGAAGCGCTTGCGGTGGATGGTATCGACAATGTCAACCGCGTGCTGGAGGCCATTGAAAACGACCGCCTGCCCGACCTTAAATATTTTGAAGGCCTAGCGTGCGACGGCGGCTGCGTCGGAGGTCCGATTGCGTTTGAAAATGTGTTTATTGCAAGAAACCGAATCAGAAAGCTCGTAAGCGAGCTTCCGAAGGTTTCCATCGACAAGGCGGTTTCATTGGACGAACTGGAAGCGCTGGGCGATGAGATGTTGCTTAATAAACCTATTGAGCCGATGGAAACGCTGCGTCTGGATGCAGACTTCACCGAGGCCCTTAAAAAGATGGACAAAATTGAGGAAATCCGCAAGAAGCTTCCGGGCCTGGATTGCGGCTCCTGCGGCTCGCCCACCTGTCAGGCATTGGCCGAGGATATCGTCGGCGGATACGCCAAGGAGATGGACTGTCTTTTCCTTTTAAAGGAGCAAATTACGCTGATGGCGCGCCAGATGGTGGAAATCAGCGAGCTGACGCGCGAGAAAAACACATAAGGAGAGAAAATGAATATGAATATTTCCGCGCTTTCCGAGAAAATCGAAGCGACCATTCTGACCATGCAGGCTGATACACAAAGAGTAGTTTCGAGCGGCTACACCTGCGACCTTTTAAGCTGGGTTATGGCGCATGGCCGCGAAGGTATGGCATGGATCACCGTTCAGACCCATATGAACGTCATCGCCGTTGCCACCCTTCACGACATGGCCTGCGTGATCATCCCCGAGGGCATCAAGGTTGAAAACGATGTGATCGAAAAGGCAGACGAAGAGGGCATCTGCGTGCTCGCCTCGCCTCTGACTGCCTACGAAATCAGCGGCCGCATGCACGACAGCGGCATCGGCGCAATGTAGAGAATATGAAGTGCGCCGTTGACCTTCACATGCATTCGTGCCTGTCCCCGTGCGGGGATATGGACATGACGCCCAACAACATGGCGAACATGGCCAAAATAAAAGGGCTTGACATGATCGCCTGCGCGGATCATAATACTGCAAGACAGCTTCCTGCGATCAAGCGCGTGGCGGACGAAATCGGGCTTGCGCTTTTGCCTGCGATTGAGCTGAATACCAGAGAAGAAGTTCATATGCTGGCCTATTTCAGAACGGTTGAAGAAGCACTCGATTTTTCGGACTTCATTTACGATCATTTGCCGCCTGTAAAAAACAAGCCGTCCGTTTTCGGACAGCAGGCGATTATGAACGAGGACGATGAAATCACGGGCGAAATTGAAAAGCTTCTGATCAACGCACTGGATCTGTCGATTGACGATCTTGCGGAAGAACTAAAAAAGCGCGGCGCTTTGGCGGTTCCCGCGCATATTAACCGCGGCTCGACCGGTATATTGAATGCCTTAGGCTTTTTGCCGCCGGGCGTTCCCTTTTCGGCCATCGAGGTCAAGGTGGGATTTCCGCTTCCGCATAAGGGCATGCCAAATCTTAAGCATCTGCATTCGTCGGATGCGCATTATCTGGAGGACATTTTCGAGGCGACCGAATTCTTGGAGCTGCCCGAATGCACCCCGGACGGTTTTTTTGAATACATCTTATCGAAGTAACAATTTTGAGGTGACACATGCAGCACAATGACGACGCCTTTACCGCAATGCTTTTAACGCTTTCTTTAACGGCGGACAAGGAAGAGCTTGTTCGTCCTTTGACGAGCGCTGAATTTTATGAGCTTGCTTCCCGCGTGGAAGCGGCGGGGCTTGGCAGTATCGGAAGCCTGATCGGCATGGACATTTCCGCCGTGATGACGAAGCTCGATATGCCCGAGCAGGAGGCCTATCGCATTTGCATGCTTTTGTCACGAACCATGCCCTTATCCTACGCCATGGAGCATTTTTACGACAGTAATATCGAAATCATGACGCGAATGGATGAGGAATATCCAGTGCGGCTCAATGAACGTCTCGGCGCCGACGCGCCGATTGCCATGTATGTTTCGGGCAATATCGAGCTTTTAAACCAGCCGATGATCGCGCTTTTGGGTATTTCAGGCGTTAAAATGACGCCTGCTGCAGAAAAAGGCGTTCGCCTGCTCGTAAGGAGTCTGAAGGATGAGGGCTTTGGTCTGATCACTTCCTCCGAGCCCGGCGCGTGCCGCGTTGCGGAAAAAGAAGCGTTTGAGTGCGGCGTGAACGTCGTAAGCGTGCTTGCGGGAGATTTGATGCGCAAAAAGGAAGAAGACATGTACATAGAAGCTCAGATGCGCGGGCAGGCGCTGATGATGTCAATCGTTCATCCGGAAGCGCCGTACACAAATGTGCACGCGGTTTCCAGAAACCGCATCGTCTATTCCCTCGCGCTTGCCTCCTTCATCGCAACCACCGACGCCAAGCGCGGCGAATCGGACGCCATCCGCAAAAAACTCTGCGACTGGATGTACGCCTTCGACACGCCTTCGCCCCTTGGAAACCGCATCGTGATTTCAAGAGGCGTTAACCCGGTGCCGGATTTTGAAAAAATGGATTTTTCGAAATACGCCCAAAATTGGCGCATGGCGAATGCCGAGCAGCTGAGTTTTTTGTAAAAGAAATTCCCGGAGAAATTTCTCCGGGAGTTGTTGTATGAAAAGGCGGGATCATTGTGGAAAATGGCATGCCAAAAAGAAAACATCCGCGGCTCAAAAGCTTTGATTACAGCACGCCCGGCGCATATTTTGTAACCATTTGCACCCAAAACAAGCGCTGCCTGCTGTCTTCAATCGTAGGGCGGGGGCTTGCTCCCGCCGAAAATCATCTTACCGAATACGGAAAAATCGCAATGGAGCAGCTGTTTCTGTTGGAAAAGAGATATGATTTTCTGAAAATTGATCAGTATGTGATCATGCCGAATCATGTTCATGTGATCTTTATCCTTTCGCAGACGGCGGGAGCAAGCCCCCGCCCTACGATGACAGATATCGTTTGCGCATATAAGTCACTTACAACGCGCGAATGCAAAAAAGTAAAACCTATTGATAAGTTGTTTCAGACTTCGTTTTATGAGCATGTGGTTCGCGGGCAGGAAGATTATGACGAGATCGCGGAATACATCGTCAATAACCCGAAAAAGTGGGAGTTGGATAAACTGTATGCTAAGGAATGAGGGATTGGAAGCATAAAAGAAACGGTGGGGCGGCGGGAGCGAGCCCCCGCCCTACGATAAAAGCGGCGGGCGTGATGCGCCTGCCGCTTTTATCGTTTTTTGGTTCTTAAACCAAATGCTTTTCAACCATCGCCTTAAAAGCGGGTTTTCCCATCATGCCGATGATTCTGTCGATTTCCTTGCCGTCTTTAAAGAGGATGAGGGTGGGGATGCTCATAACGCCAAGCCCTGCGGCAACTTCGGGATAATCGTCGATGTTTAGTTTTGCGAATGCAACCTTGCCTTCGTATTCCTCGCTTAATTGTTCGAGGATTGGGGCTGCAATGCGACAGGGGCCGCACCACGGGGCCCAGAAATCGACCAGCACGAGACCGGCCATATTTTCCGGCTTCATGGATTCGCTTGTAAACTGAAGCATGAATTTTTTCCTCCTATTCGGTTTCTATTTTTTGTGCGCGGCAGGCATAGGTATTGCTTTTGCCGCGCTTTTTTTCGGTTACGCGGATAATGATCCAGCCGATCAGAAGCGCGATAAGCGCCGTCAGCGCCTGCGCCCATTCGGCTTTGAAGATCAATGTGCCCAAGGTAAGACCCAGAAGCATGCACAAAAGCGGAAGACCGTAGGCGATCAGTGTTGCTTTTCCAAGCGCGCGGTCGCTGATTTCGATTTCAACCTTGTCGCCCTCTTTGAAATTGCCCGTGGGGAGCGGATAATACATCATTTCCTTTTTGCCGAAATCGCATGCGTGGCAATCGCCGCAGGCTTCAGACCTGACAATCAGGGCGCATAGCTTTCCTTTGTGCTGAACGACCGTCGCTTCACGCTTCATGTTTACTCCTTTGGCGCAGCGCGTGCGCAATATAGGTTTTTTCCCACGGATAGGTGAGCTTAGGATTTTCCGGGAAATCGCGGTATAGGGTAATCTTCAGCCCCTTGGGCAATTGATGCGCGACCTCTGTAAGCGGGCTGTCCGGGTCGAAATGGCGGTAGAGAAGCTTGAAATCATAGGCCTCCGGCGACTGCATGAGGTAATATCGGCTTCGGTCGACTTCATGCATGTCAAGGCAGCCCAAGCTGTCCGTGATGGGCTGAACGGTGGAGACGGCTTCCTGCCCATTTTCGATCAGGGAAATGTACGCGTCCATAAGGTCGCTTGTGACCAGCGGGCGAACCGCGTCCAGTATGATCACGCGCTCGCAGGACAGTTCGTTTAATGCATGAAGGCCGTTCAAAATGGTTTCGTTTCGCTTTTTTCCGCCGGGCACGCATTTGATTTCGGGGTGCTTTTTAAGGATTCCGGCTAAAGACGGGCACATTGCGCCCGCGATCATCACGCAGTCGATTTTTTTAGCCTGTAGGGCTTCCTCGATCACGTATTCGATGACCATTTTGCCCAGAATTTTATGGTATTGCTTGGGAAGCGCGCTTTGAAACCGCTGTCCGCTTCCGCCGGAGAGTATGAGCGCCGCGTTCATTGGGCTTCCTCCGTTTCGGATGGTGTTTCGCTTTCGCAAACTGCTGCATCCGTTTTTGCGTCTGTTTCCTTCGCGGTTCCGGTCGAGCCCTTGATCAGCATGGCGATGACGCCAAGGGCAATATAGAATATTTCGCGAAGACGCGCAAGGAGCGATGCGGTTACGCCAAAGGGCGACGCAACGGACGACCACGAAAGCGCAAGGGCAAGACCCGCCTCGCGGGAGCCGACCTGCATGGGTACAAAGAACATGAGATTTCCAAGAAGCGACGCGCACGCCAGGGCGACTACGCACGCAAAATAGGAAATATCAACGCCCAGCAGACGGAAAATGATGTAAAACTCGACGGGCTCCAGCATGCGCGTCAGAAATTCGATTATGGTAGTTGCGAAAAAGTCGCGCTTTCGCACGCGGAATAAGCTCATTTCGCGGTCGATGCTTTCAAGCGTTTCGCGCTTGTTTTCAATAAGTCGCGCAAAGGGCTTTCCCAGAAGCGGTATGCGGGACAGGAGCGTGAGCGTGTAAAGCGCAAGGCCGTTTTTGCCGCTTTTTAAAAACATGGCGCACAGGAAAATGCCCAAAAGCGCAATAATAATGGCGATGATCGCCGGGAACGCGCCCACTGAGAAAAAGTACATAAACAGAAATACGATTGCGCCCGTCAGCCAGTACATGAAATGGGAAAAGGTGTGCATGATGGTAAAGGTGAGGGTTGCGGCTGTGGCCTTTTCCGTTCCGATGTAAGGCTTTAATTCCATAATGCGGTAGGGTTCGCCGCCCACCATGCCGACCGGCGTTACGTGGTTGATGGCAAAGCCGGAGATAACCACTTTAAACAGCTGGAAAAACGGTATCTTTTTGCTGTCTTTGCCCATGATGGAAGCATAAGCAGCCGAATGCAGAAGATAGATTACCGCCCAAAGCGCAATCAGCGCAGGCAGCCAGATGTAGATGGTGGAGAGAATGCTTTTCCAGTCGATGCTGTTTAAATCCGTTTTCGCCAGAAGCAAAATTACGCCCAGAACGCCGATTGCAAAGAAGAAAACAGGATAGCGCTTGCGCTTGGCAGGCGGTGTGTCGTAGCCGCTCAGGCGGTTGTTTTCAAGCGTCTCCGCCGCAATTCTTTCGTAATTTCTGATCATATAGCCCTGAAGAAGGCCAAACAGAATCAATTCAATCGGGAAAATCAGAATCGGTACGCCAAGCAGAAGACACGCAAACAGCGTGTAGGCGCGGGCGTTGAAGGTGAGGATGTTGGTCAGTTGAATATATTTGCGGCTTTTTTCAAGGTATTCCTGCCGCACGCGCTCCTTGATGCTTGCATCCGCTTGCTGGAACCCTGCCATCAACCTCTGGAAATTCGGCGTGGTCAGCTCCTGGATATAAGTGTAGATGCCGTAGAAGAAAAGATAGGTCTTCTGAAAGCGCGCGCCCTTCCAGGGAAGGGAAGCTCTTAAGCGCGCGATTTCGCGGGTGGAGTCGAGTTCGCTTCCATGCTTGTTTTTGAGGAAGAAAAGGTGCGCGTTTCTGAAATAATCCGCCATCATGCACTGCCGCTCATGGCCGAAGATTGCGCACACCACGGCGATCACCCAGATCCATCCGCTCCATGTGCGCCCGCCCATAAAGGCGATGGGGTCGTTCATGAGCCGGAGGCACAGGCTCACGTAGATGGCGACATACCATACGGACGTGGAAAGCGCGTCTAAAATGCGCCCGAGGGTGGACTTGATGCCGGTCAGGCGCGCCATCTGGCCGTCTGTGGAGTCAAGGATGTTGGCCCAGACGACCAGCAGAACGCCGATTAAATTGATCAGGAAGTTTTCAGGGTAGAACAAAAGGCCGCCCACAAAGCCGATGCCCATGGAGAGAATCGTGACCATGTTCGGCGTCCAGCCGATATGGATAAAGAACCTCGCCCAAAGGTAGCCCAGGGGCTTTGTGAAAATGCGGTCGAAAAATTCCTCGGTGTCTTCGGATTTATAGGCGGACTTGATGTCCTTTCGCATTCTTAAAATGCTTTCCCGGATAGCCATTTTGCATCTCTCCCGGATATTAATCGTTATTTTTACAGTTTTTCAAGATATGCCCACGCGCGTCTGGCCCAAGAACCCGAAAAGAGGATCTCATCGTAGGTGTTGCCCTCGATAAAGGTGTTGCAGGCGCGAAGGGTTACGTCGATTGCAAAGGCGGTAAGATTCTTTTTGATATCGCCGTCTCCGGCAAATACTTTTTCGCAAAGACGGAAAAAATCATCCGGGCTCATTTCGTTTTCTTTCATTGCCGTGCCCAGATACCTTGCATATTCAAACGCAAACGGCGCAATATAGCCCAAAGGATCGATCAGCACGCAGCCGTTTTCGCTTCCAAGCATGTTATATTCGTGCGCGTCGCCGTGTATTATGTATTTTTCGTCGTTTTCAAAAAGAGAAATGGCGGCCTGCGCTTTTTGAATGGAGGGCAGGAAAACAGAAAGCTTTGAATCTTTGCCCCCGTTTATCACATTTCCGGCGTTTGAAAGAACGTCTTCAAGAACCGATCTGTATGGATACAAAAGCGGATAATCTCTTTCCAAAGCGGGTCTTCTTTGCTCAAAAAGGGATGAAAACACAAGCGCCTTGTCGGCAGTCGCGTCTTTTTTTTCCTCTACGTATTTAAGGAGCATTGCGCCCAATTTTTCATCCACATCATATAAATCGCACATTTCGCGATAGGGAAGCGACCTGTAGCACTCGATCTCGCTTTTGAGCCTCGGACAGAACCAGGGAACGATCTTGACCGCAACATCTCCATAAACCCTGCTTTCGGCATACAAAATCGTGCCGAAACGGGAATTACGCTCGTGGCCTTTAAATGTAAGCTGCCATTTTTCCTTAAGCCGTTCAATGGCATGCGGAAAATCGCTCAGCCACTTTTCGGCATGGGACGGAAACTGCTGCATCAAATAGCTGATGGTGCCGTCTGATATGTAAGAAATATGGTTTTCCACAGAAACCGACCTTTCATCAGAGAAGATAAACATATTTAAACACAGGATTCTATAACTTAAACAGTATACCATTTTTTCATGAAATCTTCAAGGGCGGAGGGTGGGATATATGATTCGCGGTTGGGCTTTTCTGTGACAAATATAAAAGCCGCCCTTTTACAGGCGGCTTCGCAATATGGATTAGAATTATTCTGCTTCCTGCAGGTCGATGATGGGCAGCATGCCTTTTGCACCGACAAACTGGGGAAGCTGACCGTTCCAGCGGTTGGCTTCGGTGTAAGCGATGAGCGCTTCGGTAAGGGAAGCGGAAATGAGCTCGTTGGCCTTGGCTTCAGCTTCGGCCTGAACGCGCAGGGCGTAGGCTTCTGCATCGGCTTCGATCTTCTTGACTTCGGCTTCAGCCTCGGCCAGAATGGCGCGCTTTTCGGCGTCCGCCTTGGCGGAGATGATGTCGCGCTCGGCGGTGGACTGGGCGATAGAGACCAGCTCGGCCTGCTCGGTTTCGGTCTTCAGCTTCTTCTGAAGGGCGACCTGCTTGGCTTCGACGGCGTCGGTGAAGGCGTCGGTGAAGTCAACGTCCTCAATAGAGATGTTTTCAATGCGGATGCCGATTTCAAGCATCTCGGGCGCGAGCAGCTCTTCAATCTGGTCGGAGAGGG
This sequence comes from Clostridiales bacterium, assembly GCA_015056255.1. Taxonomy (GTDB): domain Bacteria; phylum Bacillota; class Clostridia; order Christensenellales; family Aristaeellaceae; genus SFHK01. Next base: position 28,264 of record SVGP01000030.1, read on the forward strand.
TGTTTCGAACCTCCATCAGCTTTTCAGCGGTATAGCGGGTGAAGACGGATTTGGTGCATTCCTTGATGCGGGCTTCCATCTTCTTGTAGTAGTAGTTTTCACCGACATTTTTATAAAGGTTCTGGGCGTTTATCTGGTCGATGGCGTAGTTGACCGTGCAGGTAACGTCGACCTGCTGGATGTCGGAGGAGAAGGCGGACATTTTGAGCGTCTGGCGCTGGGCGCGGTTGTCCATCATGATAACCTTCTGGAAGGGGTTTTTGATGTGGAAGCCTTCGGTGAGCACATAATCCTCAACGCGGCCGAAGGTGGTGACAACGCCGGTGTGTCCGGTGGGTACGGTGACGATGGGCGGGAAGGCCATTAAGAAGATGATGATCAAAACCAGAACGGCGGCTGTGATCAACACCGGGGGACGAAGATAGAAGGGAAGATTGGTCTTTTTGGCTTGCGTATTCATTTTGTTTCCTCCTTTGTACTTTATGATTGTATTGTACATGCTTGTGGTTGCTCGTTCAATGGAAAGCGCGCAAACGATTCGGAAAGGCGCATAAAATGTCGTTTTTTGCGTTTGATCGCCTGCATGTTACGATAGCTTTTTTCTGAGCCGTTCAATAAAGCTTTCGCGCCCGAAGGACACAAACTGGACCGTCTCCTCCGAGCGGCGGATTTCGATCTTTGCGCCTTCATCCACCTCTTTTTTGTTGCCGTCAACCGACAGAATGCTTCTGTTTTCGCACTCGATGGAAATATGGCTTTCGGGCGATAAAATGATGGCGCGGTTGACCAGCGTATGCGGCGCAACGGGCGTAAGCGTGATTGACTGGCTGGTCGGATCCACAATCGGGCCGCCGGCGGACAGGCTGTAGCCGGTGGAGCCGGTGGGCGTGGCAGCGATCAGGCCGTCGGCGGTGTAGCGCATAAGCTTTACCCCGTCCACGTTTACGGTAAAGCGGATTACGCCTGCGCCGGGGGTTAAAATGGCTGCGTCGTTGAGCGCGGTCTGCGGCGGACAATTTGCGCAGGACACCGACAGCGTCATGCGATTTTCAAGAGTGTAATCGCCCTTCATTATTCTTAGAAGGGATTCTTCAAGGTTTTCGGGCTCGATTTTCGGTAGATACCCAAGCGTTCCCGCGTTTATGCCGATGATGGGCTTTCGGGATAAGCGGCTTGCGGCGATCACGGTTCCGTCGCCGCCGATTGCGCAGGTGAAATCAGCCGCCATCGGATGATCAACCCGCTCGCCGCCAAGAGATGAAATGACCGCTTCCGCCCGTTTCATAAGGCTAACGGCCTCCAGGCGGGTCGGGTGAATGTGAAACCAGAATTTCATGTTCGTATCCGTCTCCTTTTTGAAAACGAGCCGCATCAAGCGAAATTCTCTCAAAGAAATATAGCACAATTTGCATATGATGTCAAATTCGGCTTGATTTTTAACAGGAAATCAGGCATAATTTATATCAGGTGTGAACCATCAATCGCTTATGAAAAAGGAGATGCTTACACATGTCTATCGTAACTTCCAAGGAAATGTTCAAGAAGGCCTATGAAGGCGGCTACGCCATCGGCGCTTTCAACGTAAACAACATGGAAATCATCCAGGGCATCACCGAAGCCGCCATCGAAGAGAAGGCTCCCCTGATTCTTCAGGTTTCCTCCGGCGCCCGCAAGTATGCCAAGCATGCCTATCTTATGAAGCTCATCGAAGCCGCCATCATCGACGCGGAAGAATCCGCCGGCTTTGATCTTCCCATCTGCGTACACCTCGATCACGGCGATACCTTCGAGCTTTGCAAAAGCTGCATCGACGGCGGTTTCTCCTCTGTTATGATCGACGGCAGCCATCATTCCTTCGAAGACAACATCAAGCTCACCCGTCAGGTTGTTGAGTACGCTCACGACCACGGCGTAGTTGTTGAAGGCGAACTCGGCCGTCTGGCCGGCATCGAAGACGCGGTTAACGTAAGCGCCGAAGACGCTTCCTACACCCGTCCCGATGAGGTTGAAGAGTTTGTTGCCAAGACCGGCGTAGACTCCCTCGCCATCGCCATCGGCACCAGCCACGGCGCCTACAAGTTCACCGCCGCTCAGTGCACCCGCAATGAGAAGGGCATCCTCGTTCCCCCGCCCCTCCGCTTCGACATTCTTGAAGAAGTCACCAAGCGCCTCCCCGGCTTCCCGATCGTCCTGCACGGATCCTCTTCCGTACCCCAGGATTTCGTAAAGATGATCAACGAAAACGGCGGCAAGATGCCCGACGCAGTCGGCATCCCCGAGGAGCAGCTCCGCGAAGCAGCCCGCAGCGCAGTTTGCAAGATCAACATCGACTCCGACCTGCGTCTTGCCATGACCGGCAGCATCCGCAAGTACTTCTGCGAGCATCCGGATCACTTTGACCCCCGCCAGTACCTCAAGCCCGCCCGCGCCAACATCAAGGAGATCGTAAAGCACAAGCTCGTAAACGTTCTCGGCTGCGCCGGCAAGGCATAATTGAGTTTTGCAAATTCCATCTTGCGGCATAGCCCGTAAGATAAACAAAGAACCGACCTGTGATTCATTTCATAGGTCGGTTCTTTGATATATCTGATTGACAAATTGGAATTTGTCAATCTTCTTCATTGGCACGGTATCTTTTCAGATTTAAAATAAAGGCTGCAATCCATATTACTGCACAAAGGACATTAAGAATAAACCAAAAAACAGAGTCATTATAAGTTTGATATGCAACTTCGAGAATTGCTCTGATAGTCCAAATTACGGCACACAC
>SVGP01000006.1 GCA_015056255.1 Clostridiales bacterium
CAGCGCTTTCAATGTCCCTTTTCATGAGAATCAATCTGTCTTCCTTCGGACGCTTCACTGTAAAGGGTACATCCGTCTGAAGCCAGAAATAATCATCCGTATCCATATGAAGAAAACCCGTCTCCCCGGAAATCTTTTTTCCAAGCGCAGTCGTGCCCGCGCCGGACGCGCCGAAGATGTGAACGACGTGTTTCATGCGTAACCTCCGATGTTTTTTCCATTATACATGAAAATGCGAATATCAGGACGGGAAACCCGTCCCCTACAGGAAGAAACCATCATGTTTCCGTTGTAGGGGACGGGTTTTCCGTCCCGTTTTACTGTGTCTTTTACGATAGCAGCGCGCGGTCGGAAGCGAACTGCGTACCGCTGGCTTTGGTGAAAAGTTCAAGAAGGTCGCTGACGGTGAGCTTCTTTTTGTCTTCGCCTTTTACGTCCACGATGATTTTACCCTGATTCATCATGATGAGGCGGTTTCCATGGCTGAGCGCGTCCGCCATATTGTGGGTGATCATGATGGTGGTGAGCTTGTTTTCATTTACGATTTTGTCGGTGATTTTCAATACCTTTTCTGCGGTTTTGGGGTCGAGCGCCGCAGTGTGTTCGTCAAGGAGCAGAATCTTCGGCTTATTCATGCTGGCCATAAGGAGCGTTACCGCCTGCCGCTGTCCTCCGGACAAAAGGCCCACTTTAGCGGAAAGTCTGGTTTCAAGGCCGAGTTCGAGCTGGGAAAGCATTTTCACGTATTCGGCCTTTTCCTTTTTGGAGATACCCCATTTAAAGCCGCGCAGTTTTCCGCGACGATTGGCGATTGCGAGGTTTTCCTGAATTTCCATGTCGGCGGCAGTGCCCATCATGGGATCCTGGAACACTCTTCCTAAGAACTTGGCGCGCTTGTATTCGGGCATGTGGGAAAGGTTTACGCCGTCTACGATAATCTGGCCCGAGTCCGGCTTCCACACGCCCGAGATGGCGTTTAAAAGCGTGCTCTTGCCAGCGCCGTTTCCTCCTATGACAGTTACGAAATCGCCGTCTTCAAGGGTAAGGGAAAGATTGTCAAGCGCCACTTTTTCGTTGATGGTGCCGGCATTGAAGGTTTTGGTAAGGTTTTTAATCTCAAGCATGCTTCTTACCCTCCTTCAGGGATTTCGCCGGGAAATAGGTCTTTTTGACGTAGGGCAGGCCGAGGAAGATGGCAACCAGAAGCGCGGTCAGCATTTTCAGGAAGTCTGTATCGAGACCGAGCTCGATGATGACCTGATAAAGAACGTAGTAAACGATGCCGCCGATGATGACGCTTAACAGGCGAACGGCAAAGTTGCGGGCGATTCTGCTCATGAGCGCTTCGCCGATAATGACGGCGGCGAGGCCGATAACGATCGCACCGCGTCCGTTATTGATGTCAGCGGTGCCCTGATACTGGCAGAACAGCGCGCCTGACAGAGCGACGATGCCGTTTGAAATCATGAGACCCAGCACCTGATTGAAGCTTGTGTTGATACCCTGCGCTCTCGACATCATAAGATTGCAGCCCGTAGCGCGGATGGAGCATCCGCGCTCGGTACCGAAGAACCAGTAGAGAATGACGATCAATACGAAAGCGACCACGAGCAACGTCACAATCGCCTCGGTATTGCGCATGGAAGTGATCAGAACGGGCAGTCTTCGGGCGGAAACGGTTTTGTTCGCGCCGCCCATCACCTTCAGGTTCACCGTCCACAGCATCAGCTGCGTAAGGATGCCCGAAAGAATCGCGGGAATACCAAAGAAGGTGTGCAAAAGTCCCGTTACCAGACCCGCCAGCATGCCGGCGGCAATTGCGGTCAGAATGGACACATATACATTGTTTCCGCCAATCAGCATCACCGCGCAAACAGCCGCGCCGGTTGCAAACGAACCGTCCACCGTAAGGTCGGCAATGTCAAGAATTCGGTAGGTGATGTATACGCCGATGGCCATAACGCCCCAGATGACGCCAAGGGCAACCGAGCCCGGCAGGGTCGATAGGATTTCCATGATTTTCGTCACGATGCATGTCTCCCAGTTCTATATTGTTATTGTAATATCGGATAGATTTTTAGCCTTCCAGCGCCTCATAGCCTTCGGGGATCTGGATGCCAAGCGCATCTGCGATTTCCTTGTTGTACTTCTTGGCAGCGGGCGCATAAGCAATGGCCATTTCCTCGATCTTAGCTTCGCCCTTCAGAATCTGGGCAGCCATTTCGCCGGTCTTGTAGCCAAGGTCATAGTAGCTGATGGAAAGGGTGGCAATACCGCAGCCGCGGCAGATGCCGGCTTCACCGGCGATGACAGGGGTCTTTTCGGTAAGAACGATGTTTCCGATGGTGGCGGCGCAGGAAGCTGCGGTGTTATCGGTGGGAACGTAGATGACGTCAACGTTCTTGGCAGCATTGGTGGCTACAACGGATACATCGTTGGAGTCGGCGAAGGAGTAGCGGATGCACTCAATGCCCTTTTCGGTCAGGTACTCTTCAACGACCTTTACCTGATAGAGGCTGTTGGCCTCGGCAGAGCAGTACAGAAGGCCAACGGTCTTGGCTTCGGGAACGAGCTCCAGAATCATGTCGGCCTGCTCGGTCAGAGGCGCCAAATCGCTGGTGCCGGAAACGTTTTCGCCAACAACGCCGGTAAAGTCGTCAATGCCGAGCGCAACGCCGTACTCGGTAACGGAGGTTCCGAGGATCGGGATTTCCATGGTGGCGTTGTACGCAGCCTGAAGAGCGGGCGTAGCGTTGGCCATGATGAGATCGTACTTCTTGGAAACAAAGCTGTTTACGATTACGCCGCATACGGGAATATCGCCCGCAGCATTCTGAACGTCGATTTCAACGTTCTCTTCGCCTAAAATGTCCTTAAGCGCCTGGACAAAGCCTTCGGTTGCGGCATCGAGCGCCTCATGGGTAACCAGCTGGCAAACGCCAACCTGATACTTCTCTTCCGCAGCTGCAAACACAAAGCCGGATACAGCCATCATAAAAGCCAGTACAAGGGACAGAATCTTTGACATCTTTTTCATTTTCGGTTACCTCCATTTTTTGCATCTGTTTTTTTATTTCATAAGGGATCGCGTCCCTCGAAATATCCTTTTGAAAATCCGTAAAAACAAAAAACCTGCAGCGGAAACTAAATCTCCGTTGCAGGGACGAATTACTTCGCGGTACCACCCTGTTTTATCAAATGCTTGCACACATGACCTCATTTGGCAACCAACATTGCCTCAGCGATATAACGGTCGCCCCCGTCGCGCCTACTTGGAGCTTTTCAACGCGCGGCTCACGGAATGTACTTCCCATCTCTCTACTCGCCCGCTGCCTTACACCTGCCGGCAGCTCTCTTTGCGGCACTTCAAGCGGTACTCTTTCCGTTCAAACGCCTTTTGGTTTGATGGGCATAATCATACTACCCCTTTTTCGTTTTGTCAACCCCTAATTTGCAATTTTCTCAAATTTTCTTTCAAATTAGGCATTTTTTGAATTTTTCCACCAATAATATTCATTTTATTGCAATGTATAGGGCATATTCCTGCATTTTCTAATCAATGCTGTATCGGCCCTGCGCATGTTTTCTTATTGAATTCTTAGTTATGCCTAAACATTCGCCGTATTGATAAAGCAAAAAACCTTTGATATAATATGTATTTGAAAGTGCAGACAGGCCGCAAAAATCCATGCGCCTGTTTATGCAGAATCACAGGGCATGCACACATGCACCACACTTTAGGAGGTTCTGATTTTCCATGCAGATGTTTCTGGACACCTTTGCCGTAATCACCTGGCAGATGCCGGTTATGTGGTTGATCGGCGGCATACTGATCTTCCTCGCCATCAAGTATGACATGGAACCGACGCTGCTTCTCCCCATGGGCTTTGGCGCAATCCTCGTAAACCTTCCTATGCCCGAAGGAATTGAGGGCGCGGTTAACGTCATCGAAACGCTGTACTACGCCGGTATTACAAACGAACTTTTCCCGCTGCTTCTGTTCATCGGCATCGGCGCGATGATTGACTTCGGTCCCCTGCTTTCCAATCCCAAGATGCTCTTAATCGGTGCAGCCGCTCAGTTCGGTATCTTCTTTACCCTCTCGATGGCTCGCCTTCTGGGCTTTGACCTGCTCGACGCCGCTTCCATCGGCATCATCGGCGCAGCCGACGGCCCTACCTCCATCGTAGTTGCCACCCAGCTGGGCACCAAATATAAGGGCGCCATCATGGTAGCCGCTTACAGCTACATGGCGCTGGTTCCGATCGTACAGCCCCCCTTCATCAAGCTCGCTACCACGAAAAAGGAGCGCCTCATCCGAATGCCCTACAATCCCGGTTCCGTTTCGAAGGGCCTGCGCATCCTGTTCCCCATCTGCGTAACCGTCGTTGCCGCTCTCGTTGCTCCCGCCTCCTCCGCGCTGGTAGGCTTTTTGATGTTCGGTAACCTGATCCGCGAATGCGGCGTTCTGGATTCCCTTTCCAATACCGCACAGAACGTTCTTGCCAACCTCATCACCATCTTCCTGGGTATCACCGTTGCCTTCAGCATGAAGGGCGCGGACTTCCTGAAACCTGAAACTCTTATGATCCTTGGCCTGGGCCTTGTAGCCTTCATTGCCGACACTGTTTTCGGCGTATTCTTCGTCAAGTTCTTAAACCTGTTCACCAAGAACAAGATGAACCCCATGATCGGCGCAGCCGGCATTTCTGCGTTCCCCATGGCGTCCCGCGTTGTACATAAGATGGGTCTTAAGGAAGATCCCCAGAACTTCCTGCTCATGCACGCCGCTGGCGCAAACGTAGCCGGTCAGATCGCTTCCGCCATCGTCGGCGGCCTGATCATCGGCCTGGTCTTATAAGGAGGAAATACCATGAACTTTACTGCTTTTCTTGAATCCCTCCCCATCATGCTCAAGGGCATGGCAACCATTCTGGGTCTTATGCTGCTGGTATGGGGCATGATCGAAATCATCCGCGCCTGCACCAAGGAAAAGAAACAGGAAAACTAAATTATAAATGAACTTTGCCCCGTTTGTCAGGCTGCACGGCATGCCGTATGACAAACGGGGCTTTTTCTTACCCTAATATAAACTTTACCTCTTGCACTTTTTTAGAAAATATGGTACGCTATGGGTGAAAGAGAGGCTATTCGTTTTTATGCGTATACTGAAATCATCCGAAGATTATCTGGAGGCCATGCTGATATTAAGCCAGAAGCACGGCTATATCCGTTCCATTGATATTGCCCAGATGCTGGAAGTAACCAAGCCCAGCGTAAGCTATGCCGTGAAACGCCTGAGGGAAAACGGCTATATTCTCATGGAAAAGGACGGGCATATCACCCTGACCGAGTCCGGTCTCGCCATCGCGGAACGCATCTACGAAAGGCATACGCTTCTGACCAGATTTCTGGTTGCGCTGGGCGTAAGCGAGAAAACCGCGAAGGAAGACGCGTGCAAAATCGAGCACGATTTAAGCGACGAAACCTTTGAAGCCATGAAAGAGCATGCGAGGGTTTATGGAAAGACAATATCCTTGTAAAGCAGCATAAAACCGACCGAAGTTTGTTTTAAGATTCGTGAGAGCGGGCGATCGATGATCGCCCCTACGTTTTGTGGTTGTGTTATAATCATATTGTAGGGGCGTGCATTGCGCGCCCGCGCTATTGTTATCGATCAATTGTGCGATGTGTAAAACAGACTTCGGTCTGTTTTAATTCAGCATAGCCTGCAGGTGATTCATGAATCGCCCCTACCATCTGAACGCTGTATTATCCATATGACAATTCGCGTATCGCCCAAACGCCCCTCAACCGCAGAGGCATTCAGCGAAGTGTCTAACCAACACAACGACAGTAAAGACAACCCACAAATCGCCTAAACGACGCAGCCCCCGTAAGGGAATTCCGCGAATCTTCCAAACAACGCTACACCTGTAGGGGCGATTCACGAATCGCCCGGCGCCATTCCAAAAAAAGACCGTAGTCTGTTTTATCAATTTACTCCTCAGCAAAACAGACTGCGGTCTTTTTTTATTTCATCCTACATCCCAAAGTGCCTGATAATCCTCTCTGCGGTCTCCTCCGCAGAGAGATACGTATTGTCAATCTTCAAATAATTCCGATACGGCACTTCATTTTCAAGCGAATTCAGGCGATACTTTTTCATGCTTTTTAATAGCTCCGCCTCGGACCATTCGATATTGCGCTTGGTGGGCTTTTCCTGAAGGCGGTGCTCGGTTTTGTTGCGCCTGAGCCTTTCCTCTATGTCCGCCTGAAGCTCAACAACATAAATATCTGCGCCCGCCGATTCAAACTTTTTAATGAGCGCATCCACATAGTCCCAGTCTGCCTGCGCATCAAACGCCCAGACGAAGGTAAAAATAAGGCCCGGAAGATCGCTTGCAATCACTTCGTCAAATATCTGCTGCCTGAATGAATGCACAAGCCGCTTGCCTGCGTCCGTTCCATAGGAGAAGAATTTGGACACAAGCTCGATGGTCATGTGGTTATGAAAAAGCTTAAGGCCGGTTTTCTTCGCAACCTCCTCGCCCACCGTCATTTTTCCGACGGCCTGCGGGCCGCATATCAGCATAAATTTCATCACTTATTACAGGCTTCTTTGAAGCTTTACGCACCGGCCCAGAATCTGAATTTCCGCCCACATGACGGTTTCAGAGACGAATTCACGGTCGTAAGACTGTAAAAGAAGCTTCGATCCTTCCATTTTTTTGATTTTGCGTACCACGCGTCTGCCCTTTGAAAAAATGAGCATCAAGGCGTCGTCCACGGGCGTTTTGTCCGGCACAACCAAAAGAAGGTCGCCCGCGTGAACCCGAAAGCCCGTTAAGGAGTTGTCCGGCACCCTGAACATCAATACCTTGTCCGGCGCGCCGCCCTCGATTTTGCCGCCGACGATCGGGAAAAGCACATGATCAATCGCAAGGCCCTTTTCATCAATAACAGGCACGCGCTTGACCACGCCGCCCAGCGCGTCCAGCCACGCGTCGTTGGCCTCGGTGCGCTCTTCGATTTCCTTCTTCGTGGGCTTGGGCTTGTCCTCCTCGACCGGGATAATGTAGGGCGTAGGCCGCGGGCGAAGCTTCACTTCGGGTTCCGCCGCAACGTCCAGCTCCGTGCTCATGGATTCCGTTGCACCCAGCGCCTTTAAAATGCGTCTGGCCTGATCGTCGGAGGGAATTCTGCGTCCGGATTCGATTTCTTTGATAAAGTTTTCCGCGTTGCCGGTTTTCTTGGCAAGCTGTTTTTCCGTCATACCGCACTTAATGCGCGCATTTTTAATGGTATCGCCCATTCTGCTCATAAGGCAAAGCCTCCAAATTCATTTTATATGGTATTATATTACCTTCAACCACATCATTTGTCAACACACCGATTTTTTCACGCAATTTCGCTTGACAATCGCGTCGATCTTACCTATAATCATTCTAACGCTGTGAAGGATTGAGTAGCGCTTGCATTTCCGCAAAAGAGAGCCGGGCAGGGTGAAAGCCGGCGCGAGAAAGATGCGCGAATATGGATCCGGAGCTTTGTGCGCAAGCAAATACGTAAGCGCACAACGGCTGGCCCCGTTACAGGCACCGCCGATTTTTCGTCGGCATAAGGCGCGTTTTTTGACGCGTGAAGCAGGGTGGTACCGCGTAAACGAATTTTACGCCCCTCGCACGTAGGCGAGGCGGCGTTTTTGTTTATGAAATTTGAATATTTTCACTTGAAAAGGAGTGTTTTCCAATGGACAAGCCGAAATTCTATATCACAACCCCCATTTACTATCCCTCCGGCAACATGCATATCGGCCACACCTACACCACCGTAGCCGCCGATACCATGACCCGCTTTAAGAAGATGACCGGCTACGACGCGTACTTTTTAACCGGCACCGACGAGCACGGTCAGAAGATCGAATTAAAAGCCGCAGAAGCCGGCGTAACCCCCAAGCAGTTTGTAGACAAGATCATCGCCGAAACCAAGGATCTTTGGAAGCTCATGAACATCGAATACGATGATTTCATCCGTACTACCGATGAACGCCACGAAAAGGTCGTTCAGAAGATCTTTAAGAAGTTCTACGAGCAGGGCGACATTTATAAGAGCGAATACGAGGGCATGTACTGCACGCCCTGCGAGTCCTTTTGGACGCCCAGCCAGTTAAAGGACGGCTGCTGCCCCGACTGCGGCAGGCCCTGCGAGAAGACCCGCGAGGAAAGCTATTTCTTCCGCATGAGCAAGTATCAGGATTGGCTCATTGACTACATCGAAACCCATCCCGATTTCATTCAGCCTCAGTCCCGCGCAAACGAAATGCTCAACAACTTCCTGCGTCCCGGTCTTCAGGATCTGTGCGTGAGCCGCACGAGCTTCAAGTGGGGCGTTCCGGTTGATTTCGATCCCGATCACGTCGTATACGTATGGATCGACGCGCTTTCCAACTACATTTCCGCCCTCGGCTATGCGAGCGAAAACCCCGAACTTTTTAACAAGTATTGGCCGGCCGACGTGCACCTTGTAGGTAAGGAAATCGTCCGCTTCCACACGATTTATTGGCCCATCATGCTGCACGCGCTGGGACTTCCGCTGCCCAAGCAAGTCTTCGGCCACGGCTGGCTGCTCTTTGGCGGCGATAAGATGAGTAAGTCCAAGGGCAACATCGAATACCCCGCCCCTATCGTCAGCCGCTACGGCGTTGACACGCTTCGCTATTACCTCATGCGCGAAATGCCCTTCGGCGCAGACGGCAACTACACAAACGAAGCCATGCTCACCAGAATGAACTCCGACCTCGTAAATGACCTTGGAAACTTAGTCAGCCGCACCGTCGCCATGATCGAAAAGTATTTTGACGGCGTAGTACCGGCCCCGAACGCCGAGGAAGAGCCTGACAAGGCGCTTAGAGAGCGCTTTGAAGCCCTGCCCGAGATCGTTGAAAAGCAGATGAACGCGCTTCAGTTCTCCGTCGCGCTTTCCGAAATCTGGAAGCTGATCGGCGACTGCAACCGCTATATCGATATCACCCAGCCCTGGATCCTCTGCAAGAGCGAAGAAACCCTCCCCCGCCTTCAGACGGTTATGTACTATCTGGCCGAATGCATCCATGCAATCGCCGTGTACATCACCCCCACCATGCCCTCCACCCCCGCCAAGATCTACGAGCAGCTGGGCCTTACGGATGAAAGTCTTATGACCTGGGACAGCGTCAAGACCTTCGGCGGCTTAAAGGCCGGAACCGTGGTCAAGAAGGGCGCCGCGCTCTTCCCCCGCGTGGACGTAAAGAAGGAGCTTGAAATCCTGAATCCTCCTGCGAAGGAAGAGGAAAAGAAGCCCGAGCCCAAGAAGGAAGAAAAGAAGGCCAAGGCCGAGGAAAAGAAGGAAGAGGCCAAATCTGACGACGGCTACGTCACCATCGACGAGTTCTTTAAAACAAAGCTCATCGCCGCCCGCGTCATCGCCTGCGAAAAGGTCGAAAAGAGCGACAAATTATTAAAGAGCACCCTCGATATCGGAAACGGCGAAACCCGCACCGTGCTCTCCGGCATCGCCCAGTGGTATTCTCCGGACGAAATGCCCGGAAAGACCGTCGTCCTCGTCAAGAACCTCCCCCCGCGCAAGATGCGCGGCATCATGTCCGAAGGCATGCTCCTGTGCGCCTCGGATAACGAAGGCAACTTGAAGCTTTTGACCGTAGACGGCGGCGAATTCGCCCCCGGAAGCGAGATCGGCTAAAAAAGAATTGAGCGCCTGTGCGAAATCGCACAGGCGCTGTTATGTGTGCGCCCGGCGACGCACATAAAAAACAGACCGCAGACAACTCGTCTGCGGCCCGATATGTTTTTAGAAAGATCAGTAAGGGGTACTCAATGTTCTACGGGTTTGTCCCTAACCTTAGGGGTACGGCGTCAGAACCGTTTTCCTATGGATGCGACCTTGTAAACGTGATACAGATGTGTGTGGGGGCACCAGAAAAAAATGGTTCTCCACGATCCTGACGCCATTTGGTCGCTCGGGTTACAAATCGTTATGAGTTCATTTCCTTCGATCCTGTTTGTTTCTCTGCTTCGCCTGACTAAATGATCAGTTATCTTTAGTAAGGACGGATGAGTTCTGATTTCGTTTCGCCTATATCTTGTTTGTTTGGATATTTAGAAAACCATCTGAATTCGATCGTATTTATCTAAAGCAGGCGAAGCAGAGTCCCTGGTGTTTGATGTTATCCTTGTGGTCCAACGGCATCGCCCCCTCTTTTTCTGATTTATTGAAGCCGTTCGGAAGTGGATTTTTGTTTTTTTTCGTCTTCCTTGGCTTGACTGTATCGTATCACATTTTAAGGCATTTGTCAATAGCAAATTAACATATTATGTAAAATAATTTTATTTACGCGTTTTTATTGCATATTTCATCATATTGTTAATTCGTTAAACAAGATCAATTTAAAGAATAAGGAAAGAATGTGCTTTTCGACGGGAGCAAGCCCCTTTCCTTCCTTCTAACGCATTTTTCATTACGCGAAAGATCGCGGGCGATTCGTGAATCGCCCCTACAGTATAACTGCAAAGCTTGTACCCATTGATCGCCCGCGCTAACATAAACAGAGGACCGCCTTTTTCTTAAGACAGTCCCCCGTTTTTTACTGCGCTCTTCCCATGAGGAACGCTTTTTTATTAAGCTCCACAAACTGCGGCTTTACGATTGTTTCAATGGCTTCAAGCCACGCATTTTCTTCGATTTCAGGCATGAACTTGGAAAGAACACCCAGAAGCACGGTGTTTACGGCCTTTCCACTGCCGGCGGCTTCGGCAAGGTCGAGCGCGTTTACGCTTACAACGTCCGCGTCCTTCTTGATTTTCTCGGAAACGTTTTCCGGATAGGCCATGAGGCCGGAGATGACGGGCATGGGATAGATTTCGCGGGTATTGGTGATCACCTTACCCTCGGGCGCGAGATGGCCGATCCAGCGGGCCGCTTCAACGGCCTCAAAGGAGAGGATAAAGTCCGCCTCGCCCGGATCCACGATGGGCGAATACACCTTTTCGCCGTATTTGACATACGTTACAACGCTGCCGCCCCTCTGGGACATGCCGTGCACTTCGCTTAATTTTACGTCGTAACCCTTTTCAATCAGCACATGTCCGATCAAGCGGGACGCGAGCAGCGTTCCCTGTCCGCCGACGCCGACGATCATGATGGAAGTGTTCTTCATATTATTTTCCCTCCCCGATCGCGCCGAAGGCGCAAAGCTGAATGCACAGGCCGCAGCCTACGCACTGCTGGTTGTCGATAACGGCCTTTTTGTTTTCAAAGCGGATGGCGGGGCAGCCGAGCTTCATGCATGCGCGGCAGCCGCGGCACTTTTCACTGTCAATCATCAGCGCAGGCTTCGCCTTTACGTACTTTAACAGCATGCAGGGCTTTCTGCAGATGATTACGGAGGGCTCCTCCACATTAAGCTCTTCCTTGATCGCCGCTTCAAGCGCCTTGAGGTCGCTCGGATCCACCGTTTTTACGCGCCGGATACCAACGGCCTCGCAAACCTTTTCAAGACTTACCGGCGGAACAGGCTGCATTTTTAAGGTGTAGCCGGTTGCGGGATTCTGCTGGTGTCCGGTCATGCCGGTGATAGAGTTATCGAGAATGAGAACTGTTGAAATGCTTCTGTTGTAGGCGATGTCGGTAAGACCCGTGATGCCGGAATGCAGGAACGTGCTGTCGCCGATGACGGCAACGGTCTTGTTCGCGGTCTCAGGACGCGCCATATTGAAACCGTGCAGCATCGAAATGCTCGCGCCCATGCACACGGTGGAATCCACTGCGGAAAGCGGAGCGGACGCGCCCAGCGTGTAGCAGCCGATATCGCCCATGACGGTCAGCTTCATTTTGGAAAGCGTATAGAAAACACCTCTGTGCGGGCAGCCTGCGCACATCACCGGAGGACGCGCGGGAACAGGCTCGTCAAAGGAGCGGACGTCGCCCGTATCGATGCCCATGGCCTTTTTGATTTTAACCTGAGAAAGTTCGCCGATTAAGCCGAAAACGTCTTTTCCCATATCCACGCGGATGCCGGCAGCGCGCATTTCGGTTTCAAACACGGGATCGAGTTCTTCAACAACCACAAGCTTTTTGACCTTTTTGGAAAACGCGCGGATGGAATCCATCGGCAGCGGATAGGAAAGACCGATTTTGTAAACGCTGGCGCTGGGGAACGCTTCCTTCACATACTGATAGCAGGAGGAAGCAGTGACAAAGCCGATTTCGGTGTCGCCCATTTCTTCGCGGTTTAAGGGGCAGGTTTCGGAATAGGCTTTCAAATCCTCAAGGCGCTTTTCCACAACGAAATGGCGCTTAAAGCCGTAGCCGGGGTTCATAACGTACTTGGAAGGATCCTTGACGTATTCGCGAACTTCCCTCTCCTCACGCTCATTCAGCTCGACCAGGCTCTGGGAGTGCGCCACGCGTGTCAGGGTTCTTAAAAGAACGGGCGTATCGAATTTTTCGGAAATGTCAAAGGCGATCTTGGTAAAATCGCGGCACTCGACGCTGTCGGAGGGCTCCAGCATGGGCAGCTTGGCGGCTCTGGCATAATGACGGGAATCCTGCTCGTTCTGGGAAGAATGCATGGCGGGATCGTCGGCCACACAAATAACATAGCCGCCGTTTACGCCGGTGTAAGCGGAGGTAAAAAGCGGATCGGCCGCAACGTTTAAGCCAACGTGCTTCATGGCGGTAAAGCTTCTTACGCCCGCAACGCTTGCGCCCAGCGCGGCTTCCATAGCCACCTTCTCATTGGGTGCCCACTCGGCGTACATTTCCTTGTAGTTTGCGGCAAACTCGGTGATCTCGGTGGAAGGGGTTCCGGGGTAGGAGGAAATGAATTTGACGCCCGCCTCGTAAAGACCGCGCGCGATAGCTTCATTTCCGAGCAAAAGCTTCTTCATCGAAATGCAAACTCCTTTTCAGGGGAAAATCAGTGTGATTTACATATAATATCATATGAATGTGTATTTCGTATGAAAAAAACGCGGCAGGTGAAAAATTTCCTGTCGCGTTTTTAAATGCAATTGTTTAGCCGCTGATCTGCGTCTTTACAAGGCTTTCGCCGCAGTACATCTTGCGAAGCTTCGGCTTTTCGATTTTGCCGGTGGGATTGCGCGGAATGACGGCGAAGATCACCTTTCTCGGGCGCTTGTAGCGCGGAAGCTCGCGGCAAAAGTCGTTCACTTCCTCTTCCGTCATGCTTTCGCCGTCCTTAAGCTCGATGATTGCCGCGGCGATTTCGCCAAGGCGCGCATCGGGAAGGCCGATAACGGCGGTGTCCTTGATTTTGGGGTTGGAGCGCAGATAGTCTTCAATCTGCACGGGATACAGGTTTTCGCCGCCTGTAATGATAACGTCCTTTTTGCGGTCGACGAGGAAGATGAAGCCGTCCTCATCCTGCATGGCCATGTCGCCCGTATAAAGCCAACCGTCCTTTAAAACGTCGTTTGTGGCCTTTTCATCGCGATAATAGCACGTCATCACGCCCGGGCCCTTGACGGCCAATTCGCCTACGTCGCCCTGTGCAACCTCATTCTTTTTCTCATCCACAATCTTGACCTCCCAGCCGTAGCCGGGAACGCCGATTGCGCCAACCTTGTGGATGTTTTCAATGCCCAGATGCACGCAGCCGGGGCCGATGGATTCGGAAAGGCCGTAGTTGGTGTCGTAGTCGTGATTCGGGAAAACCGCTTTCCAGCGCTTGATGAGACTCGGCGGAACGGGCTGCGCGCCGATGTGCATCAGACGCCACTTGGAAAGGTCGTACTTTGTAAGATCGATTCTGCCCGCGTCGATTGCGTCCAGAATGTCCTGCGCCCACGGAACGAGCAGCCACACGATGGAGCATTTTTCATCCGACGCTGCGGAAATGATGGTTTCCGGCTTTACGCCGGTTAAAAGCACCGCGCGGCTGGCGGAAATCAATGATCCGAACCAGTGCATCTTTGCGCCTGTGTGGTAAAGGGGCGGGATGCAGAGGAACACGTCGTCGTGCGTCTGACCGTGATGCTTCTGCTCGCAGGCCGCTGAATGCATGAGGCTCATGTGCTTGTGAAGAATCGCCTTGGGAAAGCCCGTGGTGCCGCTGGAGAAATAGATGGCGGCGTAATCGTCGTCGGTCAGTTCGATTTCGGGGTTGGCGCTGGATTCATTCGCCGCCAGATGCAGATAGTTTTCCGCAAACACGGGGCAGCCGTCGCCGACGTAGAAAATCAGCTTGACCTTCGGGATATTGTCAACGATCTCCTCAATTCGTCCGATGAACTCCGGGCCAAACAGAAGCGCATCCGCGTCCGCAAGGTCGAGGCAATAGCGGATTTCCTCCGCCGTATATCGGAAATTCAGCGGAACCGCCAGCGCGCCCGCCTTCAGTGCGCCAAAGTAAATCGGCAGCCACTCGATGCCGTTCATCATGAGAATGGCAACCTTGTCGCCTTTTTTGATGCCGCGGCTGATTAAGAAGTTTGCGCAGCGGTTCGCCTTTTCGTCGAACACACGCCAGGTGATTTCGCGGCGATAGGCGCTGGTTTTGCTGGATTCGATCAATTCATATTCGCGCCAGGTGGTGCGTCTGATTTCCCTGACCTCGCTGTTGAGCTCAACCAGCGCGACCTCGTTCGGATAATTCTTCGCGTTATTCTCAAGGTATTTCGTAATCGGCATAGTTTAAAAATCCTTTCTTACGCCTTTTTGATGGAAATATTCACAATGAGACCCAAAACAGACATCGCGCAAAGCACGATAAACGTCGTCAGATATCCGCCCGACGCCTCAAACAGCTTTCCGGCCAGCGTTGAAACAAATGAGGCGGGAATCAGAACGAGGTTCAGAACCGGGAAATTCAGATGATAGTGCTTCATGCCGTAGAAACCGCCCACCATCGCGGCAGACACAGTCGGCGAGAAACCATAGGAAAACGCGCACAGCATAAGGCCGACCACGCCCAAAACAGGCGAATTCAAAATGACGGCCAAGAGCGCAAGAAGCGGCGCGGAAATGGCGATGAAGCTCGTGCAAAACTGGGTTTTACGCAGGCCCGCTTTATCATAGAAAAAGCCGGAGAACAGGCGGCCAAGGCCGTTCATAACGGAAAGAAGTCCCGCAACGGTGATCGCTGCGTTTTCATTCAGCCCTACCGACACGAAATAATTCTTTCCAAAGCCGATCGCGGTCGAACCCACAGCGGCCAGGAGCGTAAAGAACACAAACAGCTTCCAGAAGCTGGAACGCTTGATCATATCCTTTGTGGAAACGTCTGTTTCCGTTTCCTGAACGGCCTTCTTGGCATTCGCGGGCGCTTTCACCATAAACGCGGCAAGCAAAATGATGCCGCCTATGACTGCGCCGAGGGCGAGATAGGCGTTTCTCCAGCCGACGGAGAGAATGTCAAACAATCTGGCCGACACCTTGGAAAAGAAAAGTGCGGAAAAACCGAAGGACATCATGAGCGCGCCGGTGGCAACGCCCTTTTTGTCCGGGAACCATGCGTTCGTCGCAGCGATGACCACGTTATACACAATGCCGATGCCAAAACCGGCCATGACGCCGTAGCCCAGATACAGAAGAAGGATGCTCCCGTTCATCGTTCCAGTCACAGTGAAGCCCGCCAGAATAAGGAGGGCTGCCACCAGCATGCGAAGCCTGATCGAGTATTTTTTAGCGAGCAAACCCGACACAAGGCCGCCTAAGCAGAATGTACAAAGCGTGAGCGTAAAGGTCAATTGAAGCTGAGACACGCTCCATAAAGGGAACGCGGTTTTAAACGGGCCGCTTAACACGCTCCAGGCATAGATCACGCCCGCCGCAAACAGCGTTACGCAGCCGATGATGAGCTTTATGATTCTTGAATCCTTTTTCATTTTATCCCTCCTGTCTTCATCGGGAGGAGCGATAAAAAACGCCCTCCCACCCATCGGATGAGAGGACGGAAAATATATTTTCCGCGGTACCACCTCTGTTTGAATATACCTCGCGATATATTCCTCATCGGGTACGGCCTTTGCGCTTATACCCTATCGCTATAACGGGCGCACCCGACGCAGCCTACTTGAAAAAATCTTTCAGTGCGCCGCTCGCGGAATGTATTCGTCCTGCGCGCTTTGCCGCCTTGCACCCTCCGGCGACTCTCTTGAAAAGCGGATGCAGAAGTACTTGTTTCCGGTCTTCGCGTTTGGTTAGAATGAATGGTATCATGAAAAATTCAATTTGTCAAGCATTTCCCGTCATTTCAAAAAACCAAGCAGACAAAACGCGGGAGCAAGTCCGTAATACAGTCTTTGGTCTGTTTTTATATATTATATACTTCTTTTTACAGACTTCAGTCTGTTTATACTTAAAAACAAACCAGAGTCTGTTTTTGCGCCTCGCAAAACGGCCTCCAGTTTGTCCGTATTATCTTCCCTATTCTTCCGCCCAGTTCTTGGCCTTTTCAACCGCGCGTTTCCACTGGCGCAACCGGTTTTCCCTGTCCACGGGCGACATGGAGGGCTTAAAGCACATCTGGGGCTTCCAGATGTCTTTAAGCGCGTCATCGTCCCATACGCCGACTGCGCGTCCGGCCAGCATAGCCGCGCCCAGAGCAGTGGTTTCGGTAATCACGGGACGCATGACGTTTGCGCCCAGAATGTCCGCCTGATACTGCATGAGGAAATCGTTGTTGCTTGCGCCTCCGTCGACTCTGAGCATTTCCATGCGGATGCCGCTGTCGTTGATCATCGCGCCTAAAACATCCTGCGACTGATAGGCGATGGATTCAAGCGTTGCGCGGACGATGTGCGCTCTGCCGGCGCCGCGCGTGAGGCCGACGATCGTGCCTCTGGCATACATATCCCAGTGCGGCGCGCCAAGGCCGGTGAACGCAGGAACGAGATACACGCCGCCGTTATCGGAAACGGAGGACGCGATTTCGTTGGTTTCTGCTGCGGTTTGGATCATCTTCATTTCGTCCCTCAGCCACTGAATCGCTGCGCCCGCGACGAATACGCTGCCTTCGAGGGCATAGGTGGGCTTTCCGTCCAAGCGCCAGGCAACGGTGGTGATGAGGTTATTTCGACTGTTGACCGGTCGCGCGCCGGTGTTCATCAATACAAAGCAGCCGGTTCCGTAGGTGTTTTTCGCCATACCGGGCACAAAGCAGCCCTGACCATACAGCGCGGCATGCTGATCGCCCGCCATTGCGGCAATCGGAATTTCCTCGCCCAGAATGGACTTGTCGAGCATACCCACAACACACGAGGAATCCACAACCGCCGGCAACATTTCCTTTGGAATATTCATCGCACGAAGGAGGACATCGTCCCACGTCTGCTCGCGGATGTTAAAAAGCATAGTTCTGGAGGCATTGGTCGCGTCGGTCACGTGCGCCTTGCCGCCCGTTAAGCGCCATACAAGATAGGTGTCGACGGTTCCGAATACGAGCTCGCCCTTTTCGGCTCTTTTTCTGGCACCCTCAACGCTGTCCAGCATCCACTGAAGCTTTGTACCGGAAAAATATGCGTCCGGGATGAGGCCCGTGCGGTCGCGGATGGTATTTCCGAGGCCGTCCTTTTTAAGTCTCTCAACCAGCGGCGCAGTCCGCCTGCACTGCCAGACGATGGCGTTCATAAGCGGCTTGCCCGTGGCCCTTTCCCAGACGATGGTGGTTTCTCTCTGGTTGGTTACGCCGATAGCCGCGATATCCTTTGCGTCGATTGCCGCTTTCTGAACGACAAGCTTCAGCGCGTTTACCTGGCTTGTATAAATATCCTCAGGATTGTGCTCGACCCAGCCGGGCTTTGGATAAATCTGGGGAAATTCGATGGCATGGGAGGCGACAAACGCGCCGGATTTATCAAAAATCACCGCGCGCGAGCTGGTCGTTCCCTGATCAAGCGCAATAATGTATTTGCTCATAGCCCAATGTTTCCATCCTTTGTGAAATTATTTTCAGCCAAACACATCCAGATACAGATGCGTATCTTCCGGATATATCCCGTTTTCGTCCGCTTCCTCGCCCGCATACATGCGCGTCTTCATTTCATCCTCATAAAGCACGTATTCCTCGGGATAAATGATCGTGAGCTCCGTATCCACGGGCGGCGTGAAAAGCGTTTGCGTTCCGTCCGGCAGATGGATATACACATTTCTTGTGTTTTCCGTTTCGAAGATGGATGAAAGTACCGGATTGATCTCATATTCCATATCCATGGTCACAAACGCCCTGGAATTCAGTATTCTTTCGCCCGCTTCGTCTTCAAAATACTCGTAGATTTCAATGAGCTTTCCGCTTTCTTCATCCACAATATATTCCACCACTTCGCATTCGCCCTCATAATCGCCCTGATAATAGGTCTTGGTGGTAATCACGCGCGCGCCGTCCTTCATTTCTTCCGAGAAGAACTTTTCATTCAGGCGCATATCGGCAAAAAAGTTCTGCTTCATCTGAAGGATGTTTTCCTCATATTCATCCATGACAAAGCCCATCACATACATTTTCATGCTCCATGTATCCAAGCCGACGCAGCCGGATTCGGATAGAATCTCGACATTGCCCTCGCTGTCCTCGCTGACGAAAAGCTGTCCTCCGTCCGCGTCCGCACCCGCATAGAGAAACGCCGAAAAGAGCTCGTTTCCCTCATAATCGTAATAGATACGGTTGACGGCGACGCTCTTATGCGCAAGCAAAATCGCGTCCACGTCCATAAGCGCTTTGACCCTGTCCATGGGATCAACTACTTCAGAGGAGGCGAACGGCACAAACAACAAAAACATCAGCAAAACACACGTAAAAATTCTCTTCACGGTCGCTGCCCTCCATTACCCGTTTGTATGTAATTATTTTAACATAAGACAGCGAAAAACGCCATGCCTTTTTGAAAGAAAATATATCCAAAAAAACAGAAAAATGCGAACCGGTTCTGAGCCGGTTCGCATGACAGAAAATGAATCAGAATAAACCTGTGATCACGCCGTTTTCATCCACGTCGATATTTTCCGCGGCGGGCGCCTTGGGAAGGCCGGGCATGGTCATGATTTCGCCGGTCAGGGCGACCACAAAGCCCGCGCCGGCGGACACCTTCAGGTTTCTGACAGTGACTTCAAAGCCCTCGGGCGCGCCCAGAAGCGTGGGCTTGTCCGAGAAAGAATACTGCGTCTTGGCAACGCAAACGGGCAGTTCGCCATAGCCCATCTCGGTCAGCTTCTTGGCCTGCTTTTTGGCTTCGGGGGTTAAGACCGCCTTCGTTCCGCCGTAGATGCGGGTGACGATGGCGTTTAACTTCTTCTGAATGGACTCCTTCTCGTCATAGGCGAAATTGAAATTGCTTTCCTTTTCGCACAGGCGCACGACCTCTTCAGCAAGCGCGATGCCGCCCTCGCCGCCCTTGGCCCAAACTTCAGAAAGAACCACGTTGACGTCCTGCTTTTTGAGTTCTTCCGTAAGAAGCTCGATTTCCTTTTCGGTGTCGTCCGGGAAGCGGTTGACCGCAACCACCGCCGGGAGGCCGTAGACATTCTGCATATTGGACACATGTCTTCTGAGGTTGGAAATGCCGGCAAGAAGCGCGTCGAGGTTTTCTGCCTTCAGCTGATCCTTCTTGACGCCGCCGTGCATTTTGAGCGCGCGGATCGTAGCCACGATGACCACTGCGTCGGGCTTAAGACCGGCTAAGCGGCACTTGATGTCCAGGAATTTTTCAGCGCCCAGATCCGCGCCGAAGCCCGCTTCCGTTACGGCGTAGTCGCCAAGGCGCATGGCCATGCGGGTGGCAAGAACGCTGTTGCAGCCGTGGGCGATATTGGCAAACGGGCCGCCGTGCACAAGCGCAGGCGTGTGCTCGAGGGTCTGAACGAGATTGGGGCGGATAGCGTCCTTTAAAAGCGCACACATTGCGCCCTCGGCCTTGAGCTGACCGGCAGTGACAGGCTGGTCGTCATAGGTATAGCCGATGACGATTCTGGAAAGGCGCTGCTTTAAATCAATGATGCCGCTGGACAGGCACAGAACCGCCATGATTTCGCTGGCGACGGTGATGTCGTAGCCGTCCTCGCGGGGGGTGCCGTTGGCTTTTCCGCCAAGGCCGTCCACCACATTTCGAAGCTGTCTGTCGTTCATGTCGACGCAGCGGCGCCAGGTGATGCGGCGGGGGTCGATATTCAGGGCGTTGCCCTGATAAATATGGTTGTCGATCATGGCGGCCAAGAGGTTGTTGGCAGCGCCGATCGCATGGAAATCTCCGGTGAAATGAAGATTGATGTCTTCCATCGGGGCAACCTGCGCGTATCCGCCGCCGGCCGCGCCGCCCTTAACGCCGAACACCGGGCCCAGGGACGGCTCGCGAAGCGCAACCATGACGTTTTTTCCGATTCTGGAAAGCGCGTCGGCGAGGCCGATGGTGGTCGTGGTTTTGCCCTCGCCTGCAGGCGTGGGGGTGATGGCGGTAACTAAAATGAGCTTACCGTCTTTTCTCGTATTTTCCTTTAAAAGATCAAGGGAGATCTTGGCCTTGACCCTTCCGTAGGGTTCCAGGTACTTTTCATCAATGCCGGCCTTTTCAGCAATTTCGGTAATAGGCGCAAGCTGCGTGCTCTGAGCGATCTCGATATCGGTTTTCATTCTTCTCCACCTCCGTATACATTCATAATAACGGATAGAAGAAAAAATTTCAATCCCCGACGGAGGAATTAACCTGCTTTTTGATATAGGTGACCATCACGCTCACATCTTCCTCTGTTTCCAGCACGCGGAACTGAACGTCCAGACCCGCCTGCGTCAGCTTTTTGACCGTATCTTTGACCGCGTTTACAAACATCCTTTTATCGCGCAGAATGGTTTTCATTTTCTTTTTTCTTAAAATCATATTCTCTTTTTCCTTTTCCACAAGCGCTTCCAGCTTTTTAACCGTGAGGGACTTGTCCGCCGCCCGCTGCGCCAGACGAAACTGCGCCTCCGGGTCGTCCTCCACCTTCAAAAGCGCCCGCGCATGGCGCTCAGTGAGATTTCCGTCCAGTATCACTTTTCTGACGTCCGCCGGAAGCCGCAAAAGCCTTAAGCGGTTGGCAATGGTGGAAGGATTTTTTCCGAGCTTTCTTGAAAGCGCCTCCTGCGTAATTCCGGAGGCGCGCAAAAGTTCCTTCATCCCCTCCGCTTCCTCAAACACATTGAGCTGTTCTCTTTGAATGTTTTCAATCAGCGAAATCATTCTGGATTCAATTTCATCCGCCTCTAAAATCACCGCGTCCGCCCAGTTTCGACCAAGCGCCTTAAGCGCGCGAATGCGCCTCTCCCCCGCAATCAAAATGTATCCGCCCGATGGATTTCTTCGAACCGTCACCGGCGTGATCAGCCCGTTTTCCCGTATGGAGGAAATCAGCCCATTCAATGCGCCTTCGTCAAATTCCGTCCTTGGCTGATAAGGGTTGTCCTGAATCTCACGGATTCGAATCCGCCCAAGCTCATGCCCCCTCGCCTTTTCCCGTCTGATGCCTTCCATGCTTCACCCAACTCCTTCACGTGGGTAAATGTATACGCAAAAGAACATAAAATAAAACCACTCGACGAAAGTATCACAGGGAAGGTATTAAAATGCGTAGAAGTACAAAAATATATGGAAGGTTCGTGTTCCTGTTCGACGTATTTGTGGCGGGAGCAAGCCCCCGCCCTACAATAAAACAGACTATAGTCTGTTTGCAGCGTATAAAAAATGTCCGAACCCGCATGCATGGGTCCGGACGTTTTTTGTATGGATCAGCCGAAATATACAAGCTCTTCTTCGGGCTTTTCGGCTTTTTCTCTGGATTCCTCAACGAGGATAACGGCTGCGCGGCCGTGAATTTCGCTGTAGGCGGCTTCGATCTTGGCGTTTAAGTAGAACCATTCCTTTTCCTTTGGGAACTTTTCCTTGTAGCGGCAAATAAAGCCAATGCCGCCGATGTCGTCGGCGCAGCAGGTCATGGCGTAGCGGCCGAAGACGTAGGTTTTGCGGGGGAGATCCTCCAGGCGGAAGCCCATGCCCTTTACGCGGATTTTGCGCTCGTTGTAGCGGGCGGGATGCTCCATGCAGTCGATATACCAGATGCCGAACTGATCGTCCTTAATCTCGATCACGTCCGCCTTCATGTCGTAGGGAAGGTCTTCTTCGCCCACGCCGTCGTCGCTGGTGCCGTCGAGGTTTTCAAAGAGGATATTGCAGGTGTTGTTCATGCCCTTGATGATTCGGCGATAGGAGCTTTTGGGCGTTTCGTCGCTGCAGCGGTTGAAAATGACGAGATCAGCCAGCTTCGGGCCTTCGGTCATCAGGTTGCGCATGTTGGTTAAGTAGTTTTCAAAGGTGGAGGCGTCGATCAGCGTAACCATCTGGGCGAGCTCCCATTCGGCGGGCTTTTTGATCCTAAACAGGTTTTCAATGCCCCATACGCTGTTGTATTCGATGATGATGCGCTCGGGGAAATATTTGTCGTTCATGAGCTGAAAGCTGTTTTCGGTCAGATCCTCAAAGGAGTCGATGACCTCCATCACCGTGTTGGAGTTTCTTAAAAGCTCCTTCTCATATTCCTCTTCGCCCTCTTCGCAGACGATCAGAAGCGTGCGTTCGCCCTGAGAAAAGCCTTCGTCGGTGAGCATGTTTTTGATGAGATTGGTCTTTCCGCTCTCGAGAAAGCCCGTGATAAGGTATATGGGGGTTCTGAGCTCTTCGTTATACTCTGCCATTTTTCATCCCTCACATGCCCAGTTCTTTTAAGATGTTTTCCTTTTTAAGGTCTACGCCGATGATGCAAAGGCGGCCGGTGTAGTCGGCGCTGCCGTCTCTGATTTCGTATTCGCCGGGTGTATAGTCAAAGTGAATCCATCCGCCCTCGCGGCTTTCGAGAATGCCCTTCATGCGCAGAACAACGCCGTATTTTTCTTCGTCCTCAAGCTGTTTAAGCGCGTTTTCAAGAACAGCCTTGTCAATCTTCTTGACGGTTTCAATGCCGATGTTTTCAAAGACTTCGTCCGCGTCATGATCATGATCGTGGCCGCAGCCGCAGTCATGGCCGTGATGATGATGGTGATGATGCTCATGATCGTGATCATGGCAGCCACAGGTGCAGTTTTCATCATGCTCATGATGATGGTGTTCGTGCTCGTGGCATTCGCAGTGCTCGTCGTGATCATGATGGTGATGCTCGTGCTCATGGCATTCGCAGTGCTCGTCATGCTCATGATGGTGATGCTCGTGCTCGCGGCATTCGCAATGCTCGTCATGCTCATGATGGTGATGCTCGTGCTCGTGGCATTCGCAGTGCTCGTCGTGATCATGATGGTGATGCTCATGTTCGTGGCATTCGCAGTGCTCGTCGTGATCATGATGGTGATGCTCGTGCTCATGATCATGGCAGCCGCAGGTGCAGTTTTCATCGTGATCATGATGATGGTGGTGATGATGGTGATGTGCGGGAGCGACGGAGTTTACGTCGATCAGCTGCGCGGGATGCTCGATGGCGTCAACGATGATTTTGCCGTCGATGTTGTCCCAGGGGGTGGAGATCAGGCGGGCTTCGGCGTTCAGGCCGCGAACCAGCTCATAAGCGGTTTCGAGCTTCTCCTCGGAAACCTTCTGGGTGCGGCTGAAAACGACGGTTTCGGCGCACTTGACCTGGTCCTCAAAGAACTCGCCAAAGTTTTTAAGATACATTTTGCACTTGCCGGCGTCGACCACAGTGGCGCTTCCGGTTAAGTGAATGAGGCCCGTTTCCTTTTCCTGCTCTTCTACCACGCGTCTGATGTCGGACAGCTTGCCTACGCCGCTGGGCTCGATGATCAGGCGATCGGGATGGAATTTTTCAACGATTTCGCCGATGGCGTCGGTAAAGTCGCCGGCTAAGGTGCAGCAGATGCAGCCGGAATTCAGCTCGGTGATTTCGATGCCGCTGTCCTTCATAAAGCCACCGTCAATACCGACTTCGCCGTATTCGTTTTCAAGCAGCACGCACTTTTCGCCCTGAAAGGCTTCCTTTAAAAGCTTCTGAATCAGCGTGGTTTTGCCCGCGCCCAGAAATCCTGAAATAATGGTTACGTTCGTCATATATTTTCTCCTTTTCGGGTTGAATTTCGTTTCAATCATATTTTACCACATTTCTTCGTTAAATAAGTCGAAGGTCATGTAAACCTTTTTCGCCAATTTGATTGAAATTTATTTGGGGTATAAAATCTGCATGCCCCTGGGCTCAGGCAAGGCGGAAACCGCGTTTATGAACGTCTCCTCTTTTTCATGGAAAATGAGGTATTCAAACATGCCTTCCGCTTCTTTAAAAATCTCATCGAGGGAAGAAGGCGATCGCTTGTTGTCATAGGTGTGGAAAATATATTTTCCACTCTCGCCGGAGGCGTAGACAAGACCGATCCGGGTTGACGAAAATTCGTATTTGTACAGGTAATAGAGGGAATCGGTGTTGTTTTCATTTTCGCTTTCATCGGGCGCGCAGAAGATGAGATAGCCTTTTCCGTCCTCAATCCCGAAAGCTTCTTTCTGCTCGATAATTTCTTTTCTTCTGTCGCTTCTGTCCTGCTTTGCTGATAAAATAACGCCGGGGCGCGTGTCAAGCGAAACTGTTAAATGCGTGATTGCAATCAGACACGCAAGGGCGGAAAAAATCCATATCCTTCTTGCGCGGTTTAGGACAATCTTTTCATGGCAGGCGGTTTTATACACAAACGCCAGCGCACATGCGCCCATATAGAGCGTAACGGTTCTGTGATAGCGCGTAAACGACGCGGCGGCGAGCGCCTCCTTTTCAGGCATGGATACGATGTACATGGTGAATAGGAAAATGAGGTAGGAGATATATACTGTTGCCAAGAAACCAAGCATCCCGATCAGCGGCTTTATGAGCTTTTGCTTTTTAAATGTATAAATCAAAAGCCCCATAAACGCAAGCGCGAGCACAAACATAGCGTAAATCACAAGGTCGCTCGGAAGGGGAGAAACAAGCGCGTTTATAAAAGCCTTTGCAATTTTGACGGTCGAATCCAGTCCCTTCTCCGCCGCATTTTCAAAATACGACGAAAGGCTCACAGCATGCTTTGTGGAAAGCCCTTCGGGAAACGTACGCGAAACATGGAAAAGCCATACGCCAAGCGATAATGCGGACGCGCCCGAACCGATCAGAAAGCTTTTTACGTCAAACCGCCCTTTGGAAGTTTTCATTCCCAGCGCCAAAGCAGCTGTAAGCGCGAAAAAGATGCCGCTGTTTTTGGTCAGCGTCAGCATCATCATGACGGGAATAAGCGCAAAGGACAGGCAGCTGTCTTTCTCCTTCATCAGAAGAATGCCGGCAAACGCACCGGCTCCATAGGCCGTCAAAAGCGGATCCACTCTAAGGGATACGATGTAGCCGCCGGCTCGTGCGATAAACAAAAACGCAAGAACAAATGAAGCATAGCCGAAAACGCGGTTTTTCTTAATGAGCCCAAAAAGCGGCAAAAACGCAATCAGCCGATAAAACGCCTGCGCATACGCATACAGCCATTCACTTTCGCCCACAAACCGGCAGAAATAATAAATGTTGACTGCAGAGGATACAGGGTAGGAGGAAAAAATCAGAATCTTTGTGTTTTCGGTTGGAAGGGCGTTTGTCCGAAGCAGCTCGCGCGCAACCAGCGCCCAATGAGAAAGATCGTCGTTTTCGTAGGGAAGATACGTTTTAAGCCTAAAAAAGCAATAAATGAGCCACGCAAGCACAAGGATCAAAACATAAAGATTTTGAATACGGAATCTCGTTTTCAGCCGGACGCGCCTGAGAAGTTCATACAGCACACATAAAAATCCCGCGCCGTATACAAAAACCGCCGACGGCAAAAGCGCGCCCAGCATGCCCGAAAACGTAAGCAAAACAGAAACCGCCGACAGCGAAAAAAGCGGCGCAAAGCCCCCCGGAAGGCGCAAAGTCCGCGCAAAAAACGCGCACAGTCCTCCAAAGGACAACAGCCACAAGGCGATTTTGAAAATGGTAAAAACGTCTGTCATTGCGTTATGCCTTTCAAGAAAAATATCTGCAGAAAACGGCCAACATCGCCCCATAATCACAGATGGATGAAAACAAATCATGTTTTATAGCGGGCGCAAATCCCCCAATTACAGACCGTAGTCTGTTTTAAAACATGCAAATTGCTTCCCAAAAGGCTCCCTTTGCACAAGGGAGCAGTCAAAACCGTAGGTTTTGACTGAGGGATTGCCGCTATCTTTTTCTCCCACGCCTCCATTTTACCACGTTTCCCCCGTTTTAAAAATATAAACTGTGTAAACTGCCATTTGTTTTCTTCATCGCATGATAATTTTTATAGAAAACTTCCTTTATTCTTCTTATTAAATGTGTATAATACCATACTGAGGAAATATGGATTGATCCGGAGGGAAACGAAAATGAAAAAGCTTCTTCTCATTGCAACCGGCGGCACGATTGCAAGCGATCAGGGAACCACAGGGCTTACGCCCATGCTGGACGCGGGCGCGCTTCTTACGCATGTTCCCAGGATTTCCGAAATGTATCATGTGGACGCGGTGCAGCCTGTCAATCTGGACTCCACCAATATGCGCCCCTGCGACTGGCTGACAATTGCAAACAGCATCCGAAAATACTATTCCGCCTACGACGGATTTGTCGTCGCGCACGGAACCGACACCATGGCTTACACGGCGTCGGCGCTCAGCTATTTGATTCAGCTGTCCCCCAAGCCCATCGTTTTAACCGGCGCGCAGAAATCCATCGTAACCGAGGACACCGACGCGCGCATCAACCTCTACGATGCGTTTGCCTATGCGGCGGATTCCGGTTCGCACGGCGTTTCCATCGTCTTTGACGGGCGCGTTATTACAGGAACGCGTGCGAGAAAAGTGCGAACCAAATCCCGAAACGCCTTTGAAAGCGTGGATTTCCCGAATCTCGCCATGGTGCGCGACGGACGTATCTTCAGATATATCCCGACGCCCCGCCCCGAAGGCCCGTTTTTCTCGGACGCCATCGACGCATCCGTCGCCTCCGTTAAATTAACGCCCGGCCTTGGCGCAAATGTATTGACTGCGCTTCGAATGAACCTGAACGCGCTCGTCGTTGAATCCTTCGGCGTGGGCGGCGTTCCCAACAGCGACGGGGGCATGTTGGTTGACGAAATCAAAAAATGGCGCGAGGAAAATAAAATCGTCGCCGTCACCACGCAGGTGCCCTATGAAGGCAGCGACATGGGCGTGTATGAGGTGGGCAGGCGCGTATTGGACGAATGCGGCGTTTTAGAATCCTACACGATGACGCCGGAAACCGCGGTCGTAAAGCTTATGTGGATTCTTGGAAAAACGCGGGAATACGACGAAATCAAGCGCCTTTTCTATACGCCCGTTTCCAACGATCTTCTGATGCACACCGGCTATTACGAATAAACGGAGAAATCATAAATGCTTGTAAAACTCATCCGTTACATGCGCTCCTACGTAAAGGAAAGCATTCTTGGCCCGCTTTTCAAGCTCCTTGAGGCTACGTTTGAGCTATTTGTGCCCCTTGTCATCGCCTCCATGATCGACAAAGGCATCCGGCTTTCAGACACAGGTCACATTTTCAAAATGGGCGGCGTTTTACTGTTTCTGGGCGTTGTGGGCCTTGCTTTTTCCATCACCGCCCAGTATTTTGCCGCGCGCGCCGCTGTCGGAACGGCTGCAAAAATACGCAAAACGCTTTTTGAACGCGTAACCCGTCTTTCCGCCGAACAGCTCAATAAAACCGGCGTTTCCGCGCTCACCCAGCGATTGACAGGCGATGTGGATCAGGTGCAAAACGGCATCAACTTAACGCTCAGGCTCCTTCTGCGCTCGCCCTTTGTGGTGTTCGGCGCAATGGTCATGGCGTTTTTTGTGGACGCAAAAAGCGCGTGGGTTTTCGCCGTCGCCATCCCGATTCTGGGGCTTCTGGTGTTCGGCGTCATGGCGTGGTCGCTTCCTCTTTTCAAGCGCGCCCAGCAGGCGATGGATCTCGCCATGGGCATCACGCGTGAAAACCTGACCGGCGCGCGCGTCATCCGCGCCTTTGGCCGCGAGAAGGAAGAAAACGAACGCTTCACCCGACAGGCGGAAACGCTTTCCGAAAGAAAGCGCAAGGCGGGACACATAAGCGCGCTCACCGGGCCTTTAACGTGCGTGGTTGTAAACCTTGCGCTGGCGGCGCTGATTTACACGGGCGCACTGCGCGTGGAAGGCGGCGCAATTACGCAGGGTGAACTGGTTGCACTGGTCAATTACATGTCGCAGATCCTTGTGGAGCTGATCAAGTTTGCCAACCTCATCGTATCCATTACCAAAGCCCTTGCGTGCTTTGGCCGCGTACAGTCGGTCATCGAGCTTGATGAAAATGCGCCGGGCAACGAAAAAAACCGCGTAATGAATGCTGAAAACGACGTTGTCGTGAAATTCGACCGCGTAACCTTCACCTATCCGGGCGCAGGCGCTCCGTCCATTACGGATGTGACGTTCGAAGCCAAAAAGGGCGAAACCATCGGCATCGTCGGCCCGACGGGCTCCGGCAAAAGCACGATCGTGCAGCTGATCACCCGTTTTTACGACGCAACATACGGCAAAATCTTCATGTACGGTCAGGACGTAACCGCGCTTTCGTCCAAGGATTTACGCAACAGAACCGGCATTGTAGAGCAGAAAACGCTGCTTTTCTCAGGCACGATTGAAGACAACATCCGCTGGGGTAAAACAAATGCAGACGAAAACGAAATCGTAAATGCGCTGTCAAGCGCACAGGGCCTTGACATTATTTCGTCCAAGTCCGAAGGGCTGAACGCACCCGTAGGTCAGGGTGGCCGCGCGCTTTCAGGCGGTCAGAAACAGCGTGTGGCCATTGCGCGCGCCCTTGTAAGAAAGCCCGAAATTCTGATTCTGGACGACAGCGCCTCCGCGCTCGACTTTGCAACCGACGCGCGTCTTCGCGCCGCCATCCGGAACATGCAGGGCGAAAGCACCGTTTTCATCATCTCCCAGCGCGCTTCCTCCGTCCGCCACGCGGACAAGATTCTCGTCATGGAGGAAGGCGTTGTAAAAGCCATGGGAACGCACGAAACCCTTATGGAAACCAGCGACCTGTACCGCGAAATCTATTTCAGCCAGTTCCCGGAGGGCGAAGCGTATGTTTAAAAATATAAAAACGCTCAAAACCCTTTTAAAATACCTGGGAAAGGCAAGATATCTGGTTGCGCTTTCCCTCCTGTTTGCGCTTCTGACCGTTGCGCTCACGCTGTACATCCCGGTTCTGACCGGTCAGGCTGTCGACCTTGCCATTGGCGTAAACGACGTCGACATGGCTGGAATCGGCGTGATTTTAATCAAAATCGCCGCCTGTGCGTGCCTGCTTGCGCTTTTTCAGTGGCTTTTGTCCGTCGTCAACAATCGGCTGTCCTTTGACACCGCGCGGGATATCCGAATCGCGGCGTTTCGAAAGATCGGGCGATTAAAGGTCAAGACCATCGATATGCAGCCGGTGGGCGACACGCTTTCAAGGGTCATCACCGACGTTGATCACTTGTCCGACGGCGTGCTCATGGGCCTTACGCAGGTGTTTACTGGCGTGATCACAATTGTTGCAACGCTTGTGTTCATGATGCTGATGAACGTGTGGATTGCGCTCCTGGTTGTGATCGTGACGCCGCTTTCGTTCGTGGTTTCGGGCTTTGTCGCCAAGCGCACCTATTCCATGTTCCGCGCCCAGTCAAAGCAGAGAGGCGAAGTAACTCGCATTGTCGACGAAACCATCGGCGGCATGAAGACGGTTCAGGCCTTTTCGAGGGAAAAGGACATGGTGGATTCGTTTAATGAAGCAAACGAGAACCTTAAAAAGTGCTCGCTTCGCGCCATTTTCTTCTCCTCCATCACCAACCCCTCCACCCGCTTTGTAAACTCCATCGTCTACGCGCTGGTAGCCGTCGGCGGATCGATGATGAGCGTGTTTGGCGTGGGCGCACTGTCCATCGGCGATCTTACGTGCTTTTTAAGCTACGCAAGCCAATACACAAAGCCCTTTAACGAAATTTCCTCCGTCGTAGCAGAATTCCAAAACGCCCTCGCATGCGCCGCGCGCGTGTTTGAGTTTATCGACGGCGAGGAGCTCGATAAGGAAGCGCCCACCAAGGCCAACCTTGAAAAGGCCAAAGGCAAGATCGAATTTCAGAATCTGTCCTTTGCCTACAATGCCAAAAAGCCCTTGATTGAAAACCTCAATCTCACAGCCCTGCCGGGACAGAAAATCGCAATCGTCGGCCCCACGGGCTGCGGAAAGACAACGCTCATTAACCTCCTCATGCGCTTTTACGAGCCGGATCAGGGCAGAATCCTGATTGACGATGTGCCCGCGACCGATTACACGCGAAACGATCTTCGCTCACTTTTCGGAATGGTGCTTCAGGATACTTGGCTCAAATCCGGCACCGTCATGGAAAACCTCAAATACGCCAATCCCGATGCAACCGATGAAATGGCCATTGAGGCTGCCAAACAGGCGCGCGCTCACGGCTTTATCACGCGCCTTCCCAAGGGCTATGACACCGTCTTAACCGAGGACGGCGGCGGGCTTTCACAGGGCCAGAAGCAGCTTTTGTGCATCGCCCGAGTGATGCTTAAAGACCCCAAAATGCTGATTCTCGACGAAGCCACCAGCTCCATCGACACGCGCACCGAAATGCGCATACAGGATGCGTTCGCCCGCCTTTGCGCAGGCCGCACAAGCTTCATTGTCGCCCACCGCTTATCCACGATCCGCTCGGCGGACAAAATTGTCGCCATGAAGGACGGAAAAATTATGGAAATCGGAACGCACGAAGAACTGATCCGTAAAAACGGCTTCTATCACGATCTGTATATGAGCCAGTACCGCTGAAACCTGGAAGGAAGTAAGAAATCTTGACGAAGGAATATTTTGATCTTGTCGTAGTGGGCGCAGGTCACGCAGGCTGCGAAGCCGCGTTGGCCGGTGCGCGCATGGGACAAAAGACGCTTCTTTTGACGCTGAATCTGGATTCAGTCGCCCTGATGCCGTGCAATCCCGCCATCGGCGGAACAGCCAAGGGGCATCTGGTTCGCGAAGTGGACGCGCTGGGCGGCGAAATGGGCAAGGCGATTGACGATACGTTTATTCAGTCGCGCATGCTCAACACCGGAAAAGGCCCTGCTGTTTATTCCCTGCGCGCGCAGGCGGACAAGGCCGCCTACAAAAAGCGCATGCGCGACGCCATCGAGAATCAGGTAAACCTCATTTTAAGACAGGGCGAGGTCACGCGCCTTGTGATCGAAAACGGCGTATTGAAAGGCGTTGAAACGGCTACGGGCTCCGTCATTTCCTGCGGCGCGGCGGTTCTGTGCACGGGCGTATACTTAAAAAGCCGCATCATCATCGGCCAGCATTCGTGGGAGGGCGGCCCGCAGGGTCTGGTCGCCGCCACGGGACTAACCCAGAGCCTCATCGACAACGGCTTTGAAATCCGCCGATTCAAAACCGGAACGCCCGCGCGTGTGGACGTGAGAACGTTGGACTTTTCCAAAATGACCCCGCAGTACGGCGACGACCCCATCGTGCCGTTTTCGTTTCTGACTGAATCCGAAGGCCTTCAGAATAAAGCCATCTGCTATCTCACCTACACCACCGAGCACACGCACGAGATTATCCGAAACAACCTCCACCTCTCCCCCATGTATTCAGGCTCCATCAAGGGAACAGGCGCAAGATACTGCCCGTCGATTGAAGATAAGGTCGTTCGCTTTGCAGATAAGGACCGCCATCCCCTTTTCATCGAGCCGGAAGGCCTTGACACCATCGAATGGTATGTACAGGGCATGTCCAGCTCGCTTCCCGAGGATGTGCAGAGGGAAATGTATCACTCCGTACCCGGCATGGAAAACGCAGAGCTGATGCGCTTAGCCTACGCCATCGAGTACGACTGTATCAATCCCATGCAGCTGGATAATCACTTCAAGGCGCGAAATATTGAAGGCCTGTATTTTGCCGGACAGATCAACGGCACCTCGGGCTATGAAGAGGCCGCCGCGCAGGGTCTGTACGCGGGTATCAACGCAAGCCTTTTCTTAAAAGGCGAAGAGCCGCTCACCTTAAACCGCGCAAACAGCTATATCGGCGTACTCATCGACGATCTCACCACCAAAGGAACGGACGAACCCTACCGCATGATGACCTCCCGCGCGGAGTACCGCCTGCTTCTAAGACAGGACAACGCCGATATGCGCTTGACCGAAATGGCGCTAAGAACCGGCCTTATCTCGGACGAACGCCTTAAAAAGCTTCATGAAAAGAAGAAAGGTCTCAGGCAGGGCACGGAATACCTCAAAAACAAATGGGTGCCGCCAACGGATACGATGAATCAGCTTCTTGAATCCAAGGGCGAAACCAAGATGAACGCCTCTGCGCGCCTTTCCGACCTGATCAAACGCCCGAGCCTCACCTATGACGATCTGCGCGTGGCGGACGAAAACCTGCCCGATTTGCGAAGCGACGCTAAAGAGCAGACGGAAATTGAACTCAAATACGAGGGCTACATTTCGCGCCAGCAGGCTGAAACCAGAAAGTTTTTAAGAGAAGAGCAGATGGCGCTTCCCCAGGATCTCGATTATATGACGATCGACACCCTCAGAATCGAAGCCCGTCAGAAGCTCAACAAGGTAAAGCCCGCATCCCTCGGACAGGCGTCGCGCATTCCGGGCGTGTCGCCGGGCGACATCACCGTGCTTATGATCCTCATGGAAAAGCGCAGGCGGGAGGAAAGAGAACGTGCGAAACAGAATACTTGATTCCGCAAGGGAAATGGGCGTACATCTTACGGATGAGCAGGCGGAAAAATTCGTCAGATACCACGAAATGCTCATTTCCGCCAATAAACAGATGAACCTCACCCGCGTGCCGGACGACGTGATCGAGGCCGCCGACCGGAACTATCTGGATTCCTTAAACGCCGTTAAGCATTTATCCGGCGTTCAAACCCTGATCGATGTAGGCGCCGGCGCAGGCCTTCCGGGCATTCCAATCGCCATCGCCTGTCCTCACATCAGGGTAACCCTTTTGGACGCGCTTCAAAAGCGCGTGGGCTTTTTGCAGTCCGTCATCGACGCGCTCGATTTAAATGCTGAAGCCATCCATGCCCGTGCTGAAGACGCAGCCAGAAAACCGGAGCTTCGGGACGCGTTTGACGTTGCCACCGCCCGCGCAGTAGCCGAAATGAACGTCTTAAGCGAATGGCTTTTGCCCTTCGTTAAACCCGAAGGCCGCATGCTCGCCCTAAAAGGTCCAAACGCCGAAGAGGAGCTGGCACGCGCCGAAAACGCGCTTTCTCAATTAAACGGCGAAGCCCTCTCCGTTCACCCAGCGCCCGTTCCTGGACGCGACTGGGATCATAAGATTATCGAAATCAAAAAAACCGCTCCTACGCCTGAAAGATATCCCCGCCGCGCAAGCGCCATTGAAAAAAAGCCGCTGTAGGTTTTCAGCGGCAGGGAAAAACCGCCGTGTATGGTCGGAAAAGTTTTGCTTTCCGATTACACATGGCGGTTTTATTTAAGTCATTCGCTAAAACAGACCATAGTCTGTTTTATTGTTCTGATTTCAACAAGCGAAGCAGCGGGCGCGTACATGAATCTTTCCTACTCTTTTCTATATTCGATCAATACATCCACAAAACAATCCTTCGAAGGTAATTCAATCATGCTGTTTCTCTGGGCGTAATCAATGACCACCGAATACATTCCGCTAAACAGATGATGGCACATGCGGTCGGCGTCTTTATTGAGGTGCTTTGGAAACAGTGCTTTATACTCTGAAGCGAGCGCTTCTATGGCCTGATTATATTCCCCCATCAGCGGCGAGAGATGTTTCTCTGCAATCGCGTCAAACACCTCCCGCTGCTCCTTTTTGAAAAACGGTGTGCTTACCATGAGCTCTCCCTCCGGCGTTTTCACAATGTATCCATCCGCAATTGCTTCCGCAGCGTGATGCTTGTTTTGTGCTTCGCCCTTTAAAAGGATATCTGCGCAGACGTTGATCAAGCAGTCCTTCATCATAGGTCTGAAAGCAGTGTTCGGGATACCGCTGAAAGACGAATGGCTCACACAGCCACCGCTTCCAAGGTTGGCTGAATGGTGCGTGCCGATGCGAAAGCTTTTGTGTGCTCCGGTCTCCATATTTCCAAGATATCGCCACTCATAGCCGTCGTAGCTTTTTTCAAACGGCGGATACGGAAGAAGCGAGTATTTGCTTCTTGCATAGGAAAACGCCATAATGCCGTACAGGTGGAAAAGATCCTGTTCGCTTTTTCCTGCTTTATAAAAGTCGATTCTTTGCGCTTCCGCTGAAATCGATTTCAGCGCCGAAATGAGTCTGTCCATCATGGGCATGAGCATACGCTCAGCGTTACTTTCAATAAAAGACGCATGCCTGTCTGAAAAAATCATAAAATCTGTCCTGTATTTTCCCTTGCTTTCCGTAATCACCGCCTCACGCTGTAAAAGGGTTTCGATTCTGTCTTCAATATAGTATGCCGGAACTCCGCAGAAATCAGAAATCTCTTCAACCGTGCGCGGTTTATCATAACAGTAGTAAAGTATGTTCTGAGAAAGCGCATCCGAAATGTAATCCGACGGGAACGGCACAAGCTTTCCGTCGTAATTTCCGTTTCCATAAATGCCGATATTGACCTTCATAGGCCGAAGCGCAGTTTCATTCATTTGCATAAGCTCCTTTTTTAGTTTCCGCCTTGCTTCTCCCAACCGCCATTTGACCGTCCCTTCCGGGAGTGAAAGCAATTTTGAAATCTGTTTTGTTGAAAGGCCGTCGTAATAGTGATAAACAATGATGTCGCGATAGATTCGGGACATACGGGCGATTTTTTCGCGCAGGATCTCAAACTCCTCTCCGTCAAAGTATGCATCCTCATAGGAGAGGCTCTCCATTGCATCGTAGGAATACATGGCTTTCCGGCGCGCCGCATGCCTGCGAAAGCCCTTTGTGACATTGTCCGCAATACCGAAAAGCCAGGCTTCAAACTTACTGTCATCTTTTAGCGATTCTTCTGCCTTTACCGCCGTAAATAGAATCTCCTGCGCAAGCTCGTCCGCCTCCTCACGCGTATAGGTGCGCCGGGCTGCATAGGCATAGATTCTTTTAACATATGCATCGAATCTGTCCGTCATTGTGTCTCACCTGCCTTTCATATATAAAGTGCAAAAAGAAGCTGTTTGGTTGGGTATCAGAAAATATTCTTCGATTCTAAACAAAATATTCAATACAGACTATAGTCTGTTTTGCTGTAGGGCGGGGGCTTGCTCCCGCCGCAACTAAGCATCGTCTTTCACGGGCGATCCGTGAATCGCCCTGCGCCTTTACAGACCATAGTCGGTTTATATCGTAAAGCAGGATTTTACTCCCGCCAAAAAAACGTATATTATGTAATCTGTTTCCTCTAAACGAAAGCGGCGGGAGCAAGCCCCCGCCCTACCGTGCCTCATTCTCACTTCAAAATATAGTCCGACACGCAGTCGTACCAGTGCACGTATGTTTCTCCATTGATCTGTATTCTTTCATTTTCGGGAAGCATTTCCGTCCACAGTTTTCCGTAGCGTTTGAACGCCCAGTCGTTCCGATTGAACCTGCGCCAGAGGATAGTTCTTCCGTTTTTGTCGAGATAGGTTTCAGAAGCCACGGCATCGTTAAAGGTCTCGACATCCATAACAAGGATCGTGTCGTATTTTTTGCCCGCAATTTCAACTTCATATCTCCCGACCACATCCATCGTGACGCTTCCGTTTCCGCCGATTATGATGTTTCCCTTTCGCGTCAGAATGCCGTGCGCATACACATTCGTTTCGTTTCCGATGTTGTCCTCGCCATAGCCCCAGTTGTTCAAAAAGCTGTCGCCATCCAGGAAGGTGTACAGCTTCCTCACGCCGTTTTCCACATGGCTTTCAGCCAGATATCTTGAATGCGTGTCCGTAAGCTGGGCAAAAAACGTCCTTTCAATTTCATTGATGCTGCCGGTTCTGTAGTAATTTTCCGCGTCGTGCTGCACAGCCTTGATTTCAACGCCCTCGATGCCGTGGATTTCACATTTTCCGACCACCTTCATGTCGGTGTATTCCGTGCGCCTGCCGCCCGGCTGGTCGTAAAGCCCCCAGGAAAGCGTCTCCCCCTCCCTCGGAACGATCATCCAGCCCATGAGCTCCTCCCACCTGCAGGAGAAAGGCGCATCTTCCATCCTTGTAATTCTATATCCGGGAAGCGTTTCAAAAAGCCTTGTTTTCATATTTGTCTCCTCCGTCATTTTGATGGGATATGCATCCCGAAACCGCGCTTTTGCAGCATACAGGCGGCTTTTGACCGTGCCAATTGGCACATTCAGCCTTTTTGCAATGTCAGCCTGCGGAAGGCATTTGAAGTAGGATAGATAGAGAATTTTCTGATCCTCGCTTTTCAGCCTGTCAAGCGCATCATTGACGGCATCGGCTACCGTCCTGCCTGCGCGCCCGTAGGAAAGCGTACTTTCGGGCGCATTATCAAGCGGGATATCCATCGTTTTCATGCACAGGCGATACCAGTCCGCATATTTGTTTTTCGCAATCTGAATCAGCCACGCCTTAGCTGCGTTTTCGCTTTTAAGCGTCTTAAAGTTCCGATAAGCCGCCACAAGCGTTTCCTGATACACGTCCTCATAATCCGAATTTGCCGGCAGGCGAAAACGGATGTATTTGAGAATCGTTTCCCCGTGCGCCCTGACAAGCGCGTCAAAATCCATCCGCATCCCTCCCTTTCATTTGTTTTGAAACCGGTTTCGTTTATAAAGTCGGGAAAAGAGATCAAAAGGTTCGGTAGTACGGAAATTTTGAAATCATTCGAATAAACCGGAAAACTCGTTAGCGCGGGCGATCAATGATCGCCCCTACACCTTCACAGACCATAGTCTGTTTTGCCATAGGGCGGGTCTTGCTCCCACCGCAGCTAAACAGCGTCGTTCACGGGCGATTCGTGAATCGCCCCTATACATTTACAGACCATAGTTTGTTTTATTGTAGGGCGGGGGCTTGCTCCCGCCGCAGCTAAACAGCGTCGTTTACGGGCGATTCGTGAATCGCCTCTACATATTTACAGACTATGGTCTGTTTTACCGTAGGGCGGGGGCTTGCTCCCGCCGCCTCCATGCAGTATCATTTACGGGCATCTGAAACAGGATCCATCTATTTAGATGACTCCCGCCTCAAATGCCCGCTTTCTCCTTCCGTCCGGGCTTTCGCCCGGCCACCTTCCTCCCGGAGGAAGGCGAATATGGTGATTTTCGATTCAGGCTTCATCCGCCTTAATATCCTTCATTCGCCGTACTCGCGCAGACAGCGTTTCCGTAAGGATCGTTTAAAGTGATTGTGTCTTCTTTTTTGTCGTTTATCACGTTTTTATCATCCCAGAGAATGTCGATTTTCGTATTTTCGGTGGTGTTTGTACCGATGATGATCCTTCCGCCCGCTTTGATGACGGTACCCTGATCGAGGTATTTGATTTCCTTTCCTTTTGAGGAATAGAGATAGAATCCTGAAATATCGATATCTGCATTTGTCCGGTTCTCGATCTCGATTATGTCGTTTATGGGATCGATCTTTGAAATGTACAGGCCTTCGGGTACCGGCTTTGCGTTCTGCCACACGGCGTATTGCGCGTGTACGCCGCGCTCATCCATCGTCACGCGGATACCGGCGGTTGAATGCTCGGTATAGAAAATCTCCATGCCCTTATTCTCGAGCCTTTCAACAAGCGCGGGGTCGGGCGTTTCCGGCTTTTCATAGCTGCTGGTGGAAATAAGCGCGATTTTCGCGTCCACCTTATCGATAAGGCGCTGACTTGTGGTGTCGTCGTCCGCGTGATTTCCGACCTTTAAAACATCGGCCTTCAGGTTTTTGTCCAGAATCGTGTTTTCCTGGGCGTACTCCATGTCGCCCGCAAAAAACGCGCTGCCGTTTTTGGTTTTCAAGATCATGACAAGGGAATTGTTGTCGTCCTTATCTTCTATGAGTTTCACAGGCGCAATAACTTCAAAAACACCGTCCACCGTGTCGCCCGCGCCCAGAAATTCAACCTTCTCATTTCGAATCGCCGCAGCCTTGACAGCCGGATGCTTTTCTTCCTTTACATCAATAAAGTATTTGGATGCATACCAGTTGTCGACCATGATGTCGCTTTCAGCCAGCATTTCAAGCCCGCCTACATGATCCTTGTCTGTATGCGTTACAAAAACGCCCTTTAAGCGCGTAATCCTCATATCCTTGATCGCCGCATACACGCGCGGCCACATTTCCTCAGTCGCCGTGTCGATGAGATAATAATCCTCGTCCACCCGCACGATGATCGCGTCTGCTTTTCCGACGTTCACCATAAATATTTCCGCCGTTTCGGCGTTTTCGCCGACCCCAGCGCCCTTAGCGCAGGCACACAGGATGAGCGCAAGCAATACTACAAATATCCGTTTCAAGGTTGTCACCTCCCTGTGCTTTCATTATAGAGAAACGCGCGCTGTTTTGCAAGCGTCTTCAGACTTCTTTAGATTTCACCGCAAAATTGATCGATTTTCGATTGCGAAAGTTGTTAAAAAGGTGTATACTTATTTTGATTAATAATGTTACGCGGAGGACAAGTATGCCGAAGCTGGAAAGTTACGATAAGAAGCTGGATTACAGCTATTGCCTTGGCATTTTCCCCTGCCACGCCCTTCTGGACGCTAAGCCGGAAATGGCGATGCGGCTTCTTCTGCACCCTGCCGGAATCGGAAACGAGGGCGTTGAGAAGCTCAGAGCGAGATGCGCCGCCCTTGGTATCCGGGAAGAAATGGCCGAACGCGTTTTAAAGCGTGAAAGCAAAAAGGATAACTGCTTTACCGCCATCGTGTTCAAAAAATACGACTGCACTCTGGATCCTCAGGCAGCGCACGCGGTATTCTGCCAGATTTCCGACGGCGGAAACTTAGGCACAGCCACCCGCGCCGCAGTCGGCTTCGGCTACAAGAATTTTGCTGTTATCCGTCCCTGTGTGGATGTGTTCGATCCGCACGTTTTAAGGGCGTCGATGGGCGCGTTTTTCCGTCTCAACACGCACGTATTCAATTCCTTTGACGAATATCTCTCACTGTTCCCGGATAGGGAAATGTACCCCTTCATGCTGGACGGCGCAATTGACTTAAACGATGCAGCCAAAACAGCAAACAAAACCCACAC
This sequence comes from Clostridiales bacterium, assembly GCA_015056255.1. Taxonomy (GTDB): domain Bacteria; phylum Bacillota; class Clostridia; order Christensenellales; family Aristaeellaceae; genus SFHK01. Next base: position 39,297 of record SVGP01000006.1, read on the forward strand.
GCTTATCTTCGGAAACGAGGCGAGCGGCCTGCCTTCTGTATTTCAGACCTACGGCCAGAGCGTCAAGATACCTCAGTCCGATGAAATCGATTCCTTGAACCTTGCGGTGGCCGCATCCATCGCCATGTACACCTTCCAAAACATATCTCGCTGAAGGAGAGAAGGATTATGTCAGACATCCTGCGGGTTGGCATTATCGGCTTGGGCGGCATCAGCCGCGTACATATCGCAAATCTTCTGAATATGGAAAACGCGAAAATTGTCGCGGTGTGCGACATCAATAAAGACCGTCTGGCCGCAGCCGTGGAAAAGACCGGCGCAGACGGATACAACGACTGGCACGACGTGATTGCCCGGGAAGACGTAGACATCATCCACGTTTTGACCCCCCATTATCTGCATGCGCCCATGTCGATTGAAGCTTTGAAGGCTGGGAAGCACGTTTTGACCGAAAAGCCCATGGCGACAACGATCGAAGACGCTAAGAAAATGATCGAGGCGGCGGACAAGGCCAAAGGCACATTGAGCGTCATTTTCCAAAACCGCTATAACGCCTCCTCCGTCGCCATTCGGAATATGCTTGAAACGGGCGAGCTTGGTTCCTTCGTCTGCGCCCGCGCATCCGTCTGCTGGCACAGAGAAGCTCCCTATTACACTGAAAGCGGCTGGCGAGGAAGTCTTGAAACCGAAGGCGGCGGAACGCTTATCAACCAGGCGATTCACACGCTGGATCTTTTGTCTTACCTGGGCGGGCCGATCAGGCGCGTGCTGGGTCATATTTCGACCGACCTTCTTCGCGATTCCATCGAGGTTGAAGACAACTGCCACGCCGTTTTTGAATACGAATCCGGCGCAAAGGGCGTTCTCCACTGCACAAACAATTACGGCATCGACGCGCCCATCATGCTGGAATTGGTGTTTGAAAACGCCACGTATCAATTGCACGCCGAAAAGCTTTTCAAGGTTGTTGACGGCGTTCCCACCCTCGTTGTCGAAGGGCAGGACGCAAAGCATCTGGGCGAGAAGAGCTACTGGGGCGACAGCCACAAAATTCAGATTGCAAAGGTCTACGACTGCATCTTAAAGGGCGTTCCCTTCGAAATCGACGGAAGAAGCGCATTCCCCGCGCTGAACCTTGTAAAAGCCATTCAGGAATCCAGCAGAATCAATGACTGGGTAGAGTTGGAGAAGATTTAAAATGGACATCAGAAACGAAGTTGTCAAAGCGATTGAGGAATTAAACGCAAACCCCAATCCTTCCTTCAGAAATATAAAGCTGCTCGTCGTGGGCTGCTCCACCAGCGAAATTTACGGCGGCGTGATCGGCCACGCCTCTCAGCCGAATCTGGGCGAGGATGTTGCCGGCGCAATCCTTGAAACGGCCAAAAATCTTGGCTTCGACGTGGCCTTTCAGTGCTGCGAGCATTTAAACCGCGCGCTGGTCATGGAAGAAAAAGCGGCTGAAAAATACGGCTATGAAATCGTAGCCGCCGTTCCCCATCCAAAAGCCGGCGGCAGCTGCGCCTCCGCAGCCTACCGCATGATGGAATCTCCCGTTCTTGTAGAAACGATATCCGCAGACGCAGGCCTTGACATTGGACAAACCCTGATCGGCATGCACTTAAAGCGCGTGGCCGTGCCGGTTCGCCTTTCCATGGACAAAATCGGCTCCGCCCTTCTGACAGCAGCCCGTACCAGACCTGCCTTAATCGGCGGCGAAAGAGCGAAATATACGCTGTAATTTTCCCTCCCCCGTCCCCCTACTCACACATCCTATCTCACTTTGGAGGATTCATTATGAATTTTGTATGCGTTGACGGCGGCGGAACCAAATTAAATGCCATCTGGTTTGACGAAAACATGTCTCTTTTGGGAACAGCACGCGCAAAAGGCATCAACTCGACCATATCTCCCAAAGCAGAATGCCAAAAGCAGATGCGAGAATGCTTCCTGAATTTGTTTGGCGATAAAATGCCAAAGGTACTTGACAAACTGTATGTTACATTCGGAAACGGCAAGGAATATGCCGAATGCCTGCCCGAAGGCCTGGAGCTCAAGGAAATTGTTGGACTCGGCGAATCAAAGGCCGCTCTTTTGGCAGGACGCGGCATGGAAAAAGGCATCGCCATCGTTTCCGGCACGGGCTCGGATGCGCTTTACGTAGGCGAAACCGGCAACGACGCGGTAGGCGGCGTCGGCGCGATTCTGGGCGATCAGGGAAGCGGCGTGTGGATGGCAAGACAGGCCGTTCAGAACGCTGTAAAATACTCGCAGGGCTGGGGCGAAAAGACGATACTGACCGATATGCTGAAAGAGCGTCTCGGCATCGAAAAGGGATTTCCGCAGAGCCTTGTACGGTATCTCTACGACACGCCAGCACCCTTCCAGACGCTCGGAAAGCTGCTTCCCATAGTTGCGGAAGCGGCAAAAATGGGCGATGAACCCTGCATTTCGGCGTTTATCCGCGGCGGACGGGCGCTTGCCCAGCAGACGATTTCCCTGATTCGCAAATACCCCGATTTCGGCAAGCACATCGTTACCTGCGGCGGCGCATGGAAAGCGTATCAGCCGATGTTTGATGAATATGAGCGCACCCTTCATGAGGTTTACCCCGAGATTCAGGTGCACAGGCCCTGGTTCGAACACGTCTTGGCAGGACCCATGAAATATTTGCTCGACAACGGATATTCGCCGGAGGAAGCGAAGGAAAAGCTTCTTGCCGCTTTCCCGGCTTATGAATGGAGGATGTAGAATATGGACGCCATTAAAGCATACCGCAAGGCCCTTATGGAAACCATCGACAAGGCGTTTGACACGCAGGAAGAAAACCTTCGCGCCGCCGCCGAGCTTTTAAAGGAAGCCACGCTTTCCGGTCACAACATTTTCGGCTTTGGCTGCAGCCATGCGGCGCTTCCAATTCTTGAGCTGTACTACCGTACCGGCGGCATGGCAACCATCAATCCCGTTCGCGCGCCCGGTCTTTGCCTCGACGTTGACCCCGCCACCATGACCAGCCAGATGGAGCGCATGCGCGACTATGGCCGCGTGATCGTGGACGGCCAGCCCTTAGGCGAGGGCGATGTAATCATCGTGCACTCCGTATCGGGAAGAAACAACGTATCCACCGACGTTGCCCTCAGAGCCAAGGAAAAGGGCGCAAAGGTCATCGTCTTAACCAATCTTGAAATGTCCAAGGCCGTCACCAGCCGCCATCCCGACGGACTTAAGCTCTATGAAGTGGGCGATATTGTCATCGACAACTGCGGCTGCATCGGCGACGCTTCCATCAACATCCCCGGCGTTCCCGAAAAGGTCGCCCCCACCTCCACCGCCGTTGCCGCCGCCCTTTTGAACGCTGTTATGGCGCAGGCGGTTGCGCTGATCACGGAAGCCGGCGCAGTTGCGCCCGTATTCGTTTCCGCCAACGTTGACGGCGGCGACGAGCACAATAAGGAAATGCTGAAAGCCTACGGAGATCATATTTTCTATATGTAAGGAGGATCACCCATGCTTCTTGACCGCTATCAGAAAAGAGTGGACGATCTTTTAAAGGAAGTCCGCGACACCCAGACGGAAAACATCATCAAAGCCGGTAAGCTGATCGCAGACACCATCGCAAACGGCGGCGGCGTGTTCTTAAGCAAGGTCTGCCACTCCATCGAAAACGACTTAATCTACAGAGGCGGCGGCCCCATCTTCTACAAGCACTTCGATTTCAACCTGAATGTTGAACAGCAAGGCCGCGAGCGCGAGAACCCCTACGATCAGAACATGGAAGGCCTCGCCGCCTACGCCATCCGCAAAAGTAAGCTCCGCCCCGGCGACGTTCTCGTAGTTTCCTCCGTTTCCGGCCGCACGGCTTCCGTTGTGGATCTTGCCTATGAAGCACAGAAAATGGGCATTCACGTCATCGCCTTTATCTCCATGAAGTACGCAACCCAGGTCGACGCCGTCCACTCCTCCGGCAAAAAGCTTTACGAGATGGTCGACATCGTAATGGACAACTGCGCCCCCGCCGCTGAAGGCATGATGGCTGTAGAGGGCATCGAAGCCGCCTACGCCGCCGCCAGCGGTATCGCCTCCGACTACATCCTCTGGTCCATGACCAGTGTAGCCGTTGAAGAGCTGATGAACAAAGGCATCACCCCTGGCATCTTAAAGAGCGCCAACTACCCCGGCGGAAACGACTACAACAAAAAGATCATCGAGCCGCATTACGACGAGTTCGGATGGTAAAGGGAAAAAACATAAGGAGCTGCCTTCAAAAAAGGCGGCTCCTTATGTTTTCAGCAAACCGCTTCACCTTCCCATCAAGGGAGGGTCTGATCATCCGACAAACTCAATCTAACAAAAATGCGCGGGCGATTCATGAATCGCCCCTACATTATACGATGGTACTGTAACCATACTGTAGGGGCGATCATTGATCGCCCGCGCTGACTTGATATCATAGACAAACGCCCGTTCTCATGAATGGGTTCGTCTTATACCGAGCTTCTGTTTCGTATTTACTGCTTCTCACTGCGCACCGTTTTCGATTTCGCTGATATCCTTGGGATCCACGGTTTCGTCAAAAAAGATCGTAATGGAGCCGGAAACATCCACGCTGTTTTCAGAGGGCGTGAGACGCGCCACTTTGCCTTCCTCGATCCACTCCCAATGAATGGCCTCGAGCGCGCCGTGGGGCTCGATGATGATCGCGCCCTCGGTTTTAGTGTTGAGCTTCACAAAGGCGAACATGGTGCGCGGATAGGCGAAGAGATACTGCTTGAAATCGCCCTCCTCCATGTACATAATGGAGTCCACCGTCGAATGAATTTGACTGTTTTCGCGGTAGAGATTCACCTTTTTGCCGTTTTTCTCAAAGGAATTGCGGTAAATCTGGCTGTCCGTGGGATCCGGGGACGCGGGCGTGGTTTCGCCTTCGGAGAACGTGACCCTGATCTCGCCGGTTCCTTCGCCGCTGGTATCTTTGGCGAGATATACGCGAAGAGTATTGTCGTCAAGCCACTCTTCCTTGACCTCAAACTGAGTTCTCTCGTCGCTGGGCACCTTGATTTCGCCCTCAATCGTGTAGGACATGCCCTCAACCGCCTCAGGCACGCGCACAGTGTACACAAATGCGTCAACAGATACAGGATACTGCGGAATCTCAACGCCGTTTTCATTTACGACATATTCCGTGCCGTCCGGTTCAGCACAGGCGCGCATAATCACGACATTTTTGCCGTCGTTTTCAAGACCCATTTTGGGAATGAGGGAAAGATTGGTAGTATAGCTCATCATGCTGCCAAAGGTCATGAACACTGCAAACGACATAAACAAGATCACGCCCGGAAGGCCGATTTTCATAAACATCGTCTTCATGCGCTTAAAAAGCGCTAAACAAATGAGCAGCACCATGCCTGCAAGCGGAACGAGGTATAAAAGGAAGGAATACTTCTGGAAGAACATGAACATAATGCCCTGTTTCATCAAAAGCGCTAAAATGAGCGCCAGCACGCAGAATACGGACATCGCAACGCGGATGATGGTGCCCATTTTCGTCTTGGGATGAATGCTGAAAAACGGAAGTACATCAGGGTCTTTCTCAAAAAGGGCGCTTTTTCTACGGGTGCGGGATACGGTTTTCATCGGGAATCTCCTCCGTTTTTACAGGTTTTCAAGCACCATGCGCTTGTCTCCGGTGGTGGTAAAGGCCGTGGCTCGGCCCTTTCTGATGAGGCAGCCGCGGGTGACGGACAGGGCGTCGTAGTATTTCAGATACGCCATGGACGTGGAATGCTCGGTCAGCCACAGATGCTTGACCGCTTTTTCCCAGAGGGGATAGGCTTCCGTTACATCGAAATAGTAGTACGGCGAAAAGTCCTCCGCGTCCTCCCAGTTTTCCGCGCACATAAACCTTTTGATGGGCGCGGGCGCAAGGCCGTCCAGATCGAAGGTGGGGAGAGACGCAAAGAAGATCGCGTTGTCCGTAATCATGTGCGCCTGAACATGATCCTTGTGGATGGACTTTTTCCAGTGGTAAAGCACCGCGTCCACCTGCTTTTCGCGCATAAGGCGCGCAAGCTTGAGTTCAATTTCCTTATTGTCGTAAAGCTCGCCGTCGGGAACGTCGAAAACGATACTCTCGCCGCCGAGTTCGTCTGCAAACTTCTTGGCGCATTCAACATTATACTTTCTGAATTCCTCCGGAGTCTGTCCGGCTGGGCAGCCGCGCTCGCCTGCGGTCAGATCGACGATGATCACGTGATCCCCCATCTGCGCATGCTTGGCCAGAAGCATGCCCATCGTAAGCTGCGCGTCTCCCGTGTGCGCGCCGACCGCCATGATGACTTTTTTACCGTTCAGCATATCTAATACCCTCCTGTCAGATCTCTTTTTTCATGATGGCAAAGGTGCGTTTGACGTTAAAGCCTGTGCGCTTGTAAAGCCGCTGGGCGTGATTGTCGATGCCGGTAAACAGCGTTGAAAATTCCGCGCCTTCCTTTACAAATTCGCACATCAAATCGTTGAAAAGCACCGTCGCGATGCCTCTTTTTTCGAAATTCGGGTCTACGCAGATGCCGGTGAACCAGCCTCTTCCTGAGGGCTCTTTGTCGACGGGGCCGGTAAAGCCCACGATGTGCCCGTCATACACGCCCGCGAGAATCACGCGCGGATTTTCCTTCGCGGTTTCATCCTGCAAAACCTTTCGCCAGTATTCGCTTCCGACTCTGTCGCACATGCCGTCAAATTCGCACGCCCATTTGGTATCGTAGCGGCTGGCATAGATGTTTTCGCTCTTTAAGCGCGCCCTGATTTCATCAATTTCGGGAAGGTATTTGTAATCCTGAAGATTCAAATACATCGCGACTTCGCGGTGCAGGTCCTTGTAGCCGTTTTTGAGCAAAAATTCGTATCCCGCGCACTCAACGTCCGTCCCGGGGGCGTTGTTGTGGTCATGCCCCGGCGTTCCGGGAATGAACCAGCCGAGGTTGACAGGGTTATTTCCGGAGGAAACCACGCTTTTTTTGCCGTTTTTCTTAAACGCCTCTTCAAGCGCAGCCAAAAGCGCCTTGCCGACGCCGACCTTCCTCTTTCCGTCCTTTACAAAAATCGCCGTTATAAAGCCGGGCGTATTCTCTCGAGTTTCGCCGGGCAGAAAGATCTTCTTCTCCGCGCCCGAAATAAAACCGATAATTTCGCCGTCTTCCTCCGCCACAAAATCATACTCGCCGTCATAATGCGGGTTCATTTCAAAAAGCGCGTGGAATCTTTCTTCCGTAAGCGGCTTATAAACAACCTCGTTTTTTTCGCAGCTGTCGTTCCAAAGGCCGAAAATCGCATTTCTATCTTCGGCGGCTGCCTTTCTGATCGTCATATTGGGTTTCCTCCTTAATACAGGTGGTATTTCTGCTTTGTCTGTTTAAATTCCTGAATGAGCGGCAAATGCTTTTGAATCAGTCCGTCCGCGTCCAATCTGCCCTCCCTGAAATCGTCCGTGCCGAGCAAGAGATTGATACCGGCAAGAGCAGTGGTTCCAAGAAATTTTACGTCGTTTGGATACATATCGCGGATGGTTTCCAGAAGATAAAGGCCCGCCTTGAACGCGTCCGCTTCGCCCGTCAGCGCGCGGATTCGAACGCCCGAGCACATTTCGCCCTGCCACTTGGAAAAGGTGGGCGTGAAGGAAGCTCTTAAAACCGCGATGCCCGGAAGATCGAATTGACGCATGCGCTTTTCAAGCTTGCCGGCATCAATAAACGGCGCGCCGACCAGTTCAAAGGGCGTTGTGGTGCCGCGGCCCTCGGAGAGGTTCGTGCCTTCAAAAATGCAGGTGCCGATGTACATAAGCGCGGTTTCAGGGGTGGGCATGTTGGGAGAGGGCGGGGTCCAGACGGAATTCGTATCCGTCCAGAGGTATTCCCTTTTCCAGCCCGTAAGCTTTGAAACCGTAAGATCGATATCCAGCTTCAGGTGATCCTTTACAAAATGCGCAAATTCGCCGATGGTTAAACCATAGCGAGTGGGAACAGCATATTCGCCGACAAAGGAATGGAAGTTTTCATCCAGAAGCGTTCCCTGAACGATTTCGCCACCGATGGGGTTGATGCGGTCGAGAACCACGATGGGCTTGTTGTTCTTCGCGCTGGCAATCATGGCGTTGGCCATGGAATAAAGGTAGGTGTAAAACCTTGCGCCGACGTCCTGAAGATCGATGACCATAACGTCGATTTCATTCATCATCTCGTCCGTCGGCATTTTGATCTGCCCGTGCATCGAGAATACGGGAACGCCCGTCTCCCTGTCCACTTCGTTTAAGACCTCGTCGCCCGCCTGCATGTCGCCGCGAATACCATGCTCGCAGGCGAAAAGCGCGGTCAAATTATAATTTTCGTGGATGACGTCTATTGCGCTTTTGAGGTTTTTGTCAAATCCGCACGGGTGCGTCATAAGACCCACGCGCTTGCCGGAAAGTTTATCGTGTACGCTTTTTAAATTGTCAAGACCGGTCAGAACATTGGCTTTCTGCACGTTTCTTCACGTCCTTCAATTTTCTTTTCCACTATTATAGCATAAAATCTGCTTTCGCGCACACATTCCGTGCAATTTCTATTGCTTTTCTTTCGATTTTTGTGTAAACTATATACAAATAGTGAGAGGAAGCGAGAAATATGCTGATCGGTATCGACGGCGGCGGCACCAAGACCGCGCTGGTTCTGACGACGGACGACGGACACATTATAAGTAAATATACAGGTAAAGCCACAAATCCCGCAGACATCGGCGTTGAAGAATGCGCAATTCGCCTTGAAAAACAGCTGGACGCGCTTTTGAAGGATTTCGGCGGACGCGAAATCGAAATCAGGAGCATCTACGCGGGCATCGCCGGAAGCGCAAACGACAAGACGAAAAACGCGCTCTATGCACGTCTTCGCGCACTCCTTCCGAATTGCGCGAGCATCGACAACGGAAGCGACGCGTTCAACGCCCTCTACGGCGAAAGCGACGACGGCTACGGAATCACCCTGATTGCGGGTACGGGCTCGTCCTCCTTTGTGCTGACGGAAAGCGGCATGACTCAGGTCGGCGGCTGGGGTTATCTGATTGACGACGCGGGCAGCGGCTTTTCCGTTGGTAAAGCTGCGCTCATGGCAGCCTACCGCTCCTTTGACGGGCGCGGCGAAAAGACAACGCTTGAAGAAATGTGCTTAGATAAGCTCGGCATCAATTTCAGAGACGCCATCCCCCAGATTTACGAGGGCGGAAAGCATTACATCGCCTCCTTCGCCCGAACCGCCTTTGAAGCCGCCGAAAAGGGCGATGAGATTGCCAAAGCGATCATTGACGATGCGGCGGAAGCGCTTTGCGTGCACCTTCGCGCGTGTCTTACGCATGTAAAAAGCTTTCCGACGGTTTGCGTTGCGGCGGGCGGCCTGATTACAAACGACAAGTTTTTTGGCATGATTCAGAAAAAGATGGGCGATGATTTAAACCGCATGCGCATTCTGCGTCCCGTCCTTCCCCCGGTTTACGGCGCGCTGGTTAAGGCCGCAAGAAACATCGGCATCAAAACCGATAAAACATTCAAAGAAAATTTCTTAAACGATTTCGAATAAACGGAGGGTTTTCAAAATGGATTTTGGCAAGCTTGACACCGAGAAAACAAACGCAAGAAGCGAGAATTTAGATACGCTGAGCGCGATTGAAATTGCTTCTCTGATGAACGAACTGGATATGGGCGCGATTTACGCCGTAAAACAGGCGCTTGAGCCCATCGCAAAGACGGCGGAAGCCGCCGCAGCGCGCATTCCCGAAGGCGGAAGGCTCATCTACATGGGCGCAGGCACCTCGGGACGACTGGGCGTATTGGACGCAAGCGAATGCCCGCCCACCTTCGGCGTTGACAATACCATGGTCGTCGGCATCATCGCAGGCGGCGACGGCGCGCTTCGAAATGCTATCGAGGGCGCGGAGGACAGTGAAGAGCTCGCCATTGAGAACCTTTGCGACCTCGGCGTAAATGAAAAGGACGTCGTCGTGGCCATTTCCGCAAGCGGCACCGCTCCTTACTGCGTGGGTGCGCTTAAAAAGGCCAAGGAAGTCGGCGCGCTGGCCGTTTCCATGTGCTGTAACGTGGGCACCAAGCTCTCCGGCTACGCCGATATCGCAATCGAAATGCCGACCGGCGCCGAGGTTCTCTCCGGCAGCACCCGCCTCCGTGCAGGCACCGCAACCAAATTAGCCCTTAATATGATCTCCACCTCCTGCATGGTACTTATGGGCAAGGCCTATAAGAATCTGATGGTGGACGTTCGCGCAACGAACACCAAGCTCAAGGACAGATCCGTCCGCATCGCCATGAAGGCCATGGACGTTGAGCGCGAAGAGGCAGTCGAACGACTTGACAAGGCAAACGGCTCCATCAAGTGCGCCATCGTCATGAAGGAAACCGGCGCGGACGCGGAAAAAGCCCAAAAAGCGCTGGACGATAACCAGGGCTTTGTAAGACGCGCAATCGCGGCGTGCAAATAAGAAAAAATGAATAGACAGCGCGGGCGATCAATGATCGCTCCTACATTCAGTGATCCATTCATCATGATCCTTCAGGGGTACGCATTGTGTCGCCCGCGCTGTCTGATTTCCTATTGACATCGCGCGGTGATCCGGGTATCATTGTTTTTACATACATATAAAGGAGAAATTTATATGAGCTCAGTCATCAGCGCGGTGGAAGTGGTATTGTCCATATTCATTATGATTGCAGTCGGCATGCTGCTTACGCGCATGGGCTGGATCAAGGAGGCGGAGGGAAAATTCATCTCCCGCTTCGTCATCCGCGTGGCCTTGCCCGCAACCATCGTCAGCAATATCTTTCAGAAATTCACGCGCGAAAGCCTGATTTCGATCCCGCTGGGGCTGATCATTCCTGTTTTGTCGCTTGTGGTCACGATGCTTTGCGCAATCGCATTTTCAAACGCCATGAAGATTCCCAGAAACCGAAAAGGCGCGTTTGTGGTCATGTTCACGTTTTCAAACGCGGTGTTTATCGGCCTTCCCGTGTGCAAGGCGTTATTCGGCGAGGATGCAGTCGCCCCGACGCTCACTTATTACATCGCAAACACCACGCTTTTCTGGACCATCGGATACTCCATGATGCGCCTGGACGGCGGACAGGAAAAAGAGAAAAAGAGCTTCAAGGGTATTTTGCCCTATCTTTTCAGCCGCGATAAAGACAACCCTGCCCATCAGGAAGCCAAAAACGCCCTTTCGTTTTTGACCAAGGTTGTTCCGCTTCCGCTTTTGTTTTTGCTGGCAAGCGTCATCGGCGTCCTCTTAAACATCACGCTTCCCCCCTTCGTCATGTCCTCCGTCAATTATTTGGGCGGAACCGTCACGCCTATTTCCCTCGTGTACACGGGTTATGTGCTGATGAATATGATTAAAAAGCGCAATTTCTCGTGGAAAAGGGGCTACGCCGTCATTTGCTTTGGAAAGCTTCTTCTGGTGCCCGCCATCGTGATCGCGCTCTCTGTGATCGTGAAAACCATTCCGGGCGCACAGAACATCTATACGGACATTATGCTTAAAACCTTCCTGATCGAAGCAGCCATGCCCATTATGACCCAGACCACCATCGTCGAAGCCGGCTGCGGCGGAGACGCGGAATACGTGGCGGGCGCAACAGCTCTGACCACCGCGCTGTCGCTTGTGTTTATCCCGCTTTATATGTTTGTCATCGGCTTTGTTTTCTAAAAAAGAATCAAGGCGCATACCCTCTTTTGAAATAAAAAAAATCGGAGGATGATCCATGAAAAAGCTAACGCTCACCGAAGCCATCGCTCCCGCAACCGAAATGCTGATGAAGGGCCGCGCGCTATTGACCGTCGGCGGCGAAACGCCCAACACCATGACCATCGGCTGGGGCTTTATCGGATATTCGTGGAATAAGCCCGTATTCTGCGTAGTGGTAAGAAAACAGCGTCACACCCACGACCTTCTTTTGACGGAGGGCAATTTTACCGTTTCCCTGTCCATGGACGAAAATTTAAAGCCCATCTTCGCTTTTGCGGGCGCCGAGTCCGGGCGCGATACAGACAAATTTTCAGGTCACGGTTTGACCATGGAAAAGGCGCAGAAGGTGAATGCCCCCATTGTCAAGGAATGCACGCTTCATTTTGAATGCGTAACCCGTCTCGTTCAAGAAATGACCGAGGAGCGCATGGACAAGGAAATTAGCGCGCGCGTATACCCCATGAAGGATTTCCACACCATGGTTTTCGGCGAGATCGTCGATATCTACGAAACCTGACAGAAAGGAACAAACGCCATGAAAGAGATGTACACCCGTCCGGTCAATGGAAAGAATGTTGAAATTCAGCCTTCGTTTTTCAAAAACCTCATGAATTTAGCCGCCGACAGCATCATCCCCTATCAGTGGCGCGCTTTAAACGACGAGGTTCCCGACGCAGAGCCCAGCTACTGCATAAGAAATTTCAGAGCCGCGGCAGGCGAAATCGATGCTCCTCATGGCGGATTCGTCTTTCAGGACAGCGATCTTGCCAAGTGGATTGAGGCAGCCAGCTACATGCTCATGTGGCGAAAGGACGAGGAAACCGAGAAAAACATCGATTTTTGCGTCGATCTTATTGAAAAAGCCCAGCTCGAAGACGGATATCTCGATACCTATTATATTTTAACCGGCATCGATAAACGTTGGACCAATTTAAGAGACAACCACGAGCTTTACTGCGCAGGCCACATGCTGGAGGCCGCCGTCGCCTACTATAAGGCAACGGGCAAGGATAAGTTTTTAAATGTCATGATCAAATTTGTCAAGCACATTCAAAGCCGCTTCGGAACCGAAGAGGGCAAGCTTCGCGGGTATCCGGGTCATGAGGAACTCGAGCTTGCGCTTGTGAAGCTTTATGAAGCGACGGGCGACAAGGAGCATCTGGCCCTCGCCAAATACTTTATCGACGAGCGCGGCCAGAGCCCCCTTTACTTTGACGAGGAATGCAAGCGTGAAGGCCGCGGCATCGGCCGGGTGCGTTCCATCTATGAAGGCGGCGCGTATTATCAGTCCCACAAGCCCGTTCGCGAGCAGGTCAAGGCTGCAGGTCACGCCGTTCGCGCGTGCTATCTTTACAGCGGCATGGCGGACGTCGCCCGCGAAACCGAGGACGAAAGCCTCAAAAATGCCTGCGACACGCTTTATAAAAACATTACCCGCCGTCAGATGTATATCACCGGCGCCGTCGGCCAGTCCTCCTTCGGCGAGGCGTTTTCCTTCGACTACGACCTGCCCAGCGACCTTGTTTACGGCGAAACCTGCGCCTCCATTGCGCTTATGTTCTTCGCCCACAGAATGCTTCGCATGTCTCCCAAGGGCGAATACGGCGATCTGATGGATAAACTCATCTATAACGGCACCATCAGCGGCATGAATCTTACGGGCGACAGGTTCTTCTATGTCAATCCCCTTGAATCCTGGCCGGAGAGAAATAAGAAAAACCAGCAGTTTGCCCATATCAAGAGCGAAAGACAAAAGTGGTTCGGCTGCGCCTGCTGCCCGCCGAACCTTGCGCGCCTTGTCTGCTCGCTCCCGGGCTATATCTACCACACCAAGGGCGACACCGTGTATTTTGCCCTCTATACTTCTTCAAATGCGAACATTCCGCTTGAAAACGGCGCCGCCGCCTTCACCGTCAAAACCGGCTATCCGTGGGACGGAAAGGTTATTATCGAAATGGAGAAGGCGTTTTCCGGCATGACGATGGCCCTGCGCCTGCCCGCATGGGTCAAGACATACAAGCTGAATATCAACGGAAAGCATGCCCTAACCCATATGGAGGACGGCTATCTCTACATTCAAAACGAGCTCTGCGCAGGCGATGAAATCGTATTCGACATGGATATGCCCGTCATGGTCATGCGCGCCAATCCCAAGGTGCGCGCTGCCAGCGGAAAAATCGCCCTTGCGCGCGGCCCGGTAGTGTATTGCATCGAGGAAGCGGACAACGGATTTGACCTTCACGCCATTTCCATGCCTGCAGATCAGGCCTTTGAATATCATTTCAGCCCCGAGCTTTTAAACGGCGTCGGAACGATCACCGCCGAAGCCTTCCGCGAAATTGAAACCGGCTGGGACGATAACGAACTTTACAGCGACCATGACACCCAGAAAGTGCCTTCGCGCATTCGCTTCGTTCCCTATTACGCCTGGAACAACCGCGGCACGGGCGAAATGACGGTGTGGGTGCGGGAGGAGAAATAAATGGCCGAATCCTTCCGCGACATGGTCGAAAACGCCATGGACGAAGGCATAGACATCGATTCCGTGCGCTTTTCGGCGGACGCAATCGAGGATTTATCCGCCTTCGGTATCACGGTTTCCGCCTCGGAATTTCACTCCTGCTCATTTATTCAGTGCGCGTTTGAAAACGTGAATTTCGCATATGTCAAATTCAACCACTGCGATTTTCAGTCCATTCCCTTCAATCGCTGCTCCTTTCACAATTGCGAATTCATAAACTGCCGCTTAACCGGCGCGGATATGGTGGACAATACGCTCAGGCATGTTGCTTTCACCGATTCCATGATGGAATATGTCAACCTCTCGGGCAGTAAAATGAGCGATACGTCTTTTTCAAACTGCCGCCTCACAAACGCATATCTTAATAACCTGACGCTCAAAAACATATCCATCGCCAATTCCGATCTGACCCAAGCCGAAATCATTCACACGCGCTTAAGCGGCGTAGACTTTACAACCGACGTATTGACAGGCGTTCTCGTGTCTTTGGATGCGCTCAGGGGCGCATGCGTCACTTCCCTTCAGGCGTTGGAATTGTCAAGGCTGTTGGGGATTGTGATCAAGGATGTATAAAAAACGGCCCAATTCAAAAACCTATGTTTTAAATTAAAAAAATGCGCAGGCGTGCAATGCACGCCCCTACCTCAAGGTTATGATATCATCATAAATATACAGGCGATCACTTTGATCGCCTGCGCATGATGCTTACATACCCATCATTAAAGATAGGGGCGATCATTGATCGCCCGCGCATTTCTTTGACTTTTAAGTCATTATTGCTTACCTTTCATACACCTCGCAAATCAACCTCGTTCCATCCGACGTCACATACACATTGATCAGAAGCGTTCCGTAACCGTTATAGCGGAAGCGGAAATCCTGATTGTTGTTATAGTCGGTTACGATGGCGTCGTTTCTGTCCTGAACATAGGTCTGGTTGTAGCGATGATCATAAACGCGCTTTTCAAGGAAGCGGATGGAGTTTAAGTCCTTAATAGCGAGATAGATGCTTGAAGCCACCTGCGCGACGCCGCCGCCCGTTACGATAATGCCGCGTCCGTTCACGGCGTTTCCATAGCCGTTTTCCTGCGTGCGGGGGCCGACAATCTGATTAAAGGAAAATTCGCCGTAGTAGCCAAGACGCGTTCCCGAGATGGCGTCGGCGGCTAAGCGCACGTTGTTTTTAAGGGTGTTGGTGCCGGACAGGACGATGGTCGAATAGCCGACAAGCTGACCGCCGAAGTTTTCCAGAGAGGGCGATACGGAGATTTCGCAGTACAGATAGCTTCTGGAAGCCCACATGGTAATGTGCAGATTCCCTGCTTCATTCAGAAACGAAAAATCCCTGCCGTTGGCATAGTCCACGATCACCGCATCGTATCCGGAGGAAGTGTACGATTGCTTAAACTGATCGTCCCAGGTAGTCTTTTCGGTGTAGGTGATGCCGCTTAACTGGTTGACCGCCAGATACAAAGTCGTCGCAACCTGACCCACGCCGCCGCCGCGCGTGACCACTCCGCGGGCGTTTACCGCGTTTTTATAGCCGTATTGGGCTGTGCGCGGGCCGACCTTATCGTTAAAGGAAAAATGCTCGCCATAGGCAATGTCAAAGCTTGCAAGGCGCGAAAGGGCGATGTTGATGTTGGTAAGCTGTGCGCTGGATGCGTAAAACAGGTTCGTCGTTCCCGTTACGCTATAAGATGAGCCGGAGGAATAATCGTTTCCCCAGCCGTCCGACCAACTGTCGCCCCAGCCCCACTCGGTTAGACCCGCTGGGCAAAGTCCCAAAGCAAGCGTAAGCGCCAAAAGAAGCGAAATGATCTTTTTCATAATGTTGATCCTCTCTTTTCAGTTTCTATGCCCTTTAGACGGCGAGTTTTCCACGTTTGTTCCATGTTTTTGCCAATAAAAGACAAAGAATAAACTTCATCTTCATAAACGCATCAAAAAATCGTCCGTATTCGGCGGTTGCATTTTCAGATAATTTGTGTTATTCTGTATAAAGCATTTTTATCGAAAGCAGGTACCCGTTATGAAAAAAATCTTTGCAATTATTCTGGCACTTGTTTGCATTTTCAGTGCATGCACTTTTGGTGAAACCCCAACGCCCGAAGAGCCGCTGCCCGAAGGTTCTTTCTACGTCCACGGCTATATCAATTCATTAACTGGCTATTATGTCGCCGTTCCCGCCGAGTGGGCGCTGATCGGCCGCGATTCCGTGCAGGGCAACCTCGACCAGGCCTATGAAATCATGGGATTCACGGATGTGAACGCCCTCCTCAATCAGTTAAACGAAGAAAACGACATTCTCTTCTCTATTGCCTCCACAGGCGAACAGATGGTGCTCACCTACGGTCTTTCCGACGGCATCACCTGCGATAAGCTGGTGGAAGAAATGGATACTTTCAAAGCCATGCTTCAGGCTTCCTACACCGGTATCGAATTTAAAGAAGACTCCGGCTCTGTCACCATCGGCGAGCTTACGCAGGTCATGTACATCGGCGCAAAATACAAGGGTCACGATGTTTCCCAGTATTTCCTGCCGGCCGGCGACCACATATTCGTGTTCACGTTTACGGATGTAGAAAAGGAAATGGAGCACAACGTTATTTCCACCTTCAGCATCGTAAAGGAATAATTCCCTTTAAAGAATGAGGCTGTCTTTCAAAGACAGCCTCATTTTAACGCCCGGATCGCTTCCTCCACCTTTAAAACCTTTACAGATATCTCCAGTTTCTTTCCGCTTGACGCCGCCCACAAAAAGCGCCCGATTCGCCCGTTTTTTGCCCATGCGAGGCGATTCCCGTTTTCATCAAATATAGAGTTGTTCTTCAGAAGAAGCGATGAAAACGGCCTTGAAAGCCCTTCTCCCGTAAGCTTCACAAAGCTTTCCTTTACGCACCACAGAGCAAGCGCATTTTCCTCTTCCGGGAAGTTTTCAAACCTGATTTTCTTTTCAATCCTGCTGACGTCTCTTGATTGATCCTCAATATCCACCCCGCACCTGATGGGCGCAATCATGCATGCGCCTGCGCCCGAGGCATGCGCGAGGGAAAGAAAGCCGTATTTCTCACATTTGAAATACGGCTTATTGTTTTCTCCGTAGGAATAAAGATTCCGCCCATCTTCTTTGAAAGCGCTTTGAAATGCGCAAAGATACGCAAGCTCCGCGCAGGCGGAATCGATTTTCATCTTTTCCGTTTGATGAGCTGAAATTTTTTGATTTCTGATATCGCCAAGCGTCAGGCCGGAAACCGCATTTATGTCCATTCCCTGCCCGTCAACGATCACAAGTTGCGCTTTTTCCATTATTTGACCATGATTTCGGATTTGGCGGGGCTGTTTCTGCCCTCCAGATCCGGCTGTCTGCGCTCGATGGCGGCAAGGGCGATTTCAACGTCCTCGTGTACTTCGCTCGGCGTGAACGCGCCCAGCGTCACCATGTCGCAGGGACGGATGGTGGCGTAGTTAAAGGTAAGGCCGACAAAGGGCGAACAGCGACCAGCCGCCATGGACTTGATCGTCATAACGGGCTTTTTGGCGTTCCAGATCACCTTATTGATGTATTCGATCTCCACCTGCATCAAAAAGCCCATGCAGTTGTAAATCTGAATATAGGTCTGGACATCATATTCATTCTGGTCGGAATACACGATCAGTTCAGGCATGTGCGCGGACAGTCCCGGAATCATGCCGTTGTCGCGGATCATCTTAAGATAATCGGGCAGACGCGGCATTTCCTGCTTATTCTTATTCACCAATTGCTCCGCGCTGTAATGATGAATCAGGCAGAACTTCGCGCCGATGTCGCGCGACTGTTTGAATCTCGCCTCGGCCTCCTGTCTGGCCTTTGCGTTGTCGTCCACGTTCACAATCGGCGTATCCACGATAATGAATTCGTGGCCGAACTTATCCTCCGCCGCGTGCACGGCATCACCAAGAACGGGATTATCGCCATAGGGACCCATAACAGCGTTGATGCCATAGGCATCGTAAGCCTCCAGGATCTTCACTATCGCGTCGCGGTTGTAGTTTCTCATTTTGATCAGCTCGTCCGCTGAGGAACTCGTGTGACTGAAGCCCAGAATCCAGTTGGTGCCCGCGATCATTCGGGGCATATCAACGCCCGCGACCGTGGTTCGGGGAAACAGAATCTTCTTTTCCATGCTCATCCCTCCCAATGCTTTGCACCTGTTTTCTCTTTATAGATCTTCATTGCAGTAATCACATCCGTCTCCACCTGCTTTTTCACCGCTTCAAGCGATGAAAAGCGCATCTGCGGGCGAATGATTTGAAGCACTGTAAGCGTCATCCTCTGCCCGTACAGATCGCCCGAAAAGCCGATCAAATGGCTCTCAACCGTCCAGACGGGGCTGTCGTCCACGCTCGGACGAACGCCAATATTGGTCACAGAAGGCCACCTTCTGCCTTCGATTTCAGAAACCGTCGCATATACGCCGGCTTCAGGCAAAGCGCATTCTCTGTCCACGCTGAGATTGGCCGTCGGCATACCCACCGTGCGCCCAAGCGCCTTACCATGCTCGACTGTGCCCGTCAACAAAACAGGTTTGTCCATCAGCTTACGCCCCTGACCAAAAGAATTACAAGCACGCTCGCTGCAAGCAGCACAACGGATACAAGAATCGTGCTTCTGTTCCAGATCGCCGAGCCCGTTTTGCCGCCTTCGCGTTCGGGAATCAGGTGCGCGCGTCTGAGCGCGCGCATAACAGGCTTATACATAATCAGCGTCAGCGCAACATTGAGCGCGCCCTTGACTGCGTTGAACGGCAAAAATACCGGAATCAGCATCTTTGCCACCTCGCCGCGCGGAACACCCATGTAAAAAGGCGTAACGATATAGTTCCACAGAATCATCATGACCACCATCAGAAAATAGCCCATGAAAAGGCCGGCATACGCACCCTTCTGCGAGCGATGTTTTTTATAGATGATGGCGGCTGTGAACGCGAAGGAACACGTCGAAACCACGTTCATGAGCAGCCCCCAAACTCCGGTATCGCTGATGGTCATGAATTCAAGCACGGAAACGACAATCGAAATCGCAGCGACCGCCATTGGGCCAAAAAGAAATCCGGCCATAACAATGATTGAGTCCTTTGGTTCATACTTCAACCATTGCACCACCGGAATGCGGAACACACATACCGCAACAAAAGCGATTGCGCAGAAAAGTCCCATGAGCACAAGCTGTTTGGTTTTATAATTTTTCATATCAAATTACGGCTTCCATCCGAAGCCTTCCTCCTGTTCCGCCTGAAATCGGCGATTTCTTCTTCCATCCAGCCTATCACTGTCGGCTCCGCATACGATAATCGGATCGGCCGCGCGCCCAGAAACTTGCGCGCGGTTCGCGGGCTGTACCGCCGGTGGGGAATTGCGCCCCGTCCTGAAGCCAGGATTTTCTGGTTTCCTAATCAATCATACTACAAAATTTCCCCTTTGAAAAGATGTTCAGCCAGTGAAATTTTGTTTTCTTCTAAAGCCTTTCGAATATCCGTCGAGGAAATCTTTTCACCAAGTGTGCCGTCGGGCAGTTTCACGCGAACCGTCTCGGCGGTGATGACTTTAAATCCCATCTCCTTCCCCAATTTTTTCAGCGTTTCCATATTGCCCGCGGCCCTGTGGCCGAAGGTGTAATCCTCCCCCGCGACGATGGCAAGGGGACAATAGGCGTCAAAAAGCATTTTCACAAACGCTTCAGGTGTCATTTCGGCAATTTCCCTCGTGAAATCCACCATCACGACATCCTGAACGCCCATTTTGAGAATTTCTTCTTTTCTTTCATCGGGCGGCATCAACATTTTGGGCGCTTTCACGAACAGCGCCCTTGGAATGGATGAAAAGGTGTACACCATTGATTTTGCGCCCGTTTGTTTCGCCTCCTGAACCGCGCGCGAAATGACCGCGCGATGGCCCGGATGCATGCCGTCAAACGTACCCAGCGCAATTACCGTATGCATGGAAATAAAGCGTCTCCCTTAATAGAAATTCGGCCTGTGCGGAAGACCGTTGATCAGATCCTTGATCGCAGTGCACGGGCAGACCGAGGCGCACGCGCCGCAGCGGGTGCACTTTTCAGGATCGATGTGTGCAAAGAAGTTTTCGATATAAATCGCGTCATACTTGCACTCACGCTTGCATCTTCCGCATCCGATGCACGCGCTCATGCACACGCTCTTGGCCTCGCGGGCGTTGTCGGTGTTTCGGCAGTTGACATAAACCGTCTGCGAAACCGGCATCAGCTGAATCGCACCGCGCGGACAATGTTTGGCGCATTCGCCGCAGGAAATGCACTTGTCATAGTCGATCACGGCAAGACCGTCGACAATGCTGATCGCGCCCATAACGCAGTGGTCCATGCAGTCGCCAAGTCCGATGCACGAAAAGCGGCACATCTTGGGGCCGCCGGCAAGGCCGTCGGCCACGGCGCAATTTTTATATCCGTCATAGCGATAGCGGGAAAACGCAACGCCGGCGCGGCCCGAGCACAGAACGCGCGGAACCTTCTTTTCCTCAACGCTCGTCTCGACGCCCATGATCGCAGCGATTTCCTTTGCGCCCTTTTCACCCGCCGGCGGGCAGGAATTGGGCTTGGCTTCGCCCTTGACAACGGCTTCTGCAAAATTGTCGCATCCGGCATAGCCGCACGCGCCGCAGTTTGCGCCGCCCAGGCATGAACGCACTTTTTCGATGCGCTCATCGACATTCACGCGGAATTTTTTCTCGGCAAACGTGAGAATCAGGCCGAATCCCAATCCAAGCACGCCCAGAACCAATACAGCAAACAGAATTTTGATCATATCCGCCTGCCTCCTTTATCACACAAGCCCGCTGAAACCCATAAACGCAATGGCCATGAGTCCGGCGGAAACGAGGCTGATGGGGAATCCCTTCATACACTCTGGAATTTTTGCGTTTTCAAGGCGCTCGCGAACGCCTGCCATGAGAACAATGGCGACCAAAAAGCCCACTGCCGAAAACGCGCCGTTGAGCACGGAGTAGATGAGGTTATAGTTTTCAGAAACGTTCAGGGTCGCAACGCCCAAAACAGCGCAATTGGTGGTGATCAGGGGAAGATAAATGCCCAGCGCGCCGTGAAGAGAGGGGCTTGCCTTTTTAAGGAACATTTCAACAAACTGAACCAGCGCCGCAATGACCAGAATGAAGGCAATGGTCTGCATAAAGGTGATCTTTAAAGGCACCAAAAGCCAGTGGTACACCATATAGGAGAAAAGCGACGCAATCGTCATAACAAAGGTGACCGCAAGACCCATGCTGGCGGCGGTTTCCACCTTGCCTGATACGCCTAAAAACGGGCAGCAGCCGAGGAATCTTGAAAAAATGAAGTTGTTGGTCAGAACGCAGCTCACCATGAACAAAAGCATTCTGGTAATTTCGTTCATGCTCTCCCTCCTTCCACGTGCTTATCCTTCTGAAAGCGCCTGACAATAGCGTTGATCGCGCCGAGGAGCAATCCATAGGTCAGGAATCCGCCGGAAGCAAGCACGAAAAGGAGCATCGGTTCGTAGCCCGCGCCCATAATCTGAATGCCAAAAAGCGTTCCGCTTCCGATTACTTCGCGAATCATACCGATGAGAGTCAGAGCAAGCGTAAAACCAACGCCCATGCCGAGGCCGTCCACAGCGGACGCAATCACGGAATTTTTGCTCGCAAAGGCTTCCGCACGCGCAAGAATGATGCAGTTGACGACGATCAGGGGAATGAAAATGCCGAGACTTTCATAAAGAGAGGGCAAATACGCCTGCATAAACAGCTGAACCATCGTAACAAACGTACAGATGATCACGATGAACGAAGGAATTCGAACGTTATTCGGAATGAACTTTCGAAGAAGCGACACAACCACGTTTGATCCAATCAACACAAACGTAGCCGCCGCGCCCATGCCGATTCCGTTGATGGCGCTTGTGGTAACCGCCAGCGTCGGGCAGGTTCCAAGAACCAGGCGGAAGGTCGGATTCTCGGTGATGACGCCGTTTAGGAAAATGCTTCCAAGACTCTTTCGTTCCTTCATCATGCTTCCTTCGCCTCCTTCTTCTTACCGTGGCCATAGATTCTGTTGGGCATGTATTTATCCAGAAGCGGGGTTAAGATATTCATAAGAAGGATGGCGTAGGTCACGCCTTCGGGATACGCGCCGAAGCGTCGGATGATCATCGTCAAAAATCCAATGCCAACGCTGTAGGCATACTGCGCGCTTGCGGACATGGGGCTTGTCGTATAGTCGGTAGCCATGAAGACCGCACCGAACAAAATACCGCCCGTCAGAACCGCATGGATGGGATCCATGCCAAGAACAAACGCTGATACAAACGCAGAGGCCATTGTAACCACAGGAATGCGCCAGGAAATGGTTTTGGTAATTAAAAGGTACACAAGGCCCACAAGGATCGCAGCCTTGCACGTTTCGCCGATGGAGCCGGGTATAGCGCCCTGAAAAAGCTCAAGATAGGTATATTCTACCACATTTTCACCGGAGAGCGGCGTTGCCATTGTAACGGCGTCTGCAATATGGTCTCTTGAAATATCGATATAAGTGGTCATATGCGCAGGCCATGACGCCAGAAGCACGGCACGCGCCGTGAGCGCGGGGTTTAAAAAGTTGTCGCCGATTCCGCCAAAGAGCTGCTTTACAACAATGATCGCAAACGCGCTTGCAACCATCGCCGCCCACCAGGGAAGCGTTGGAGGAAGCGTGAGGCCCAGTATAATACCGGTGACGAGCGTGGAGCAGTCGCCCACGCGCACCTCTATTTTCATAAGCCTCTGCCAGACGTATTCCGCCAGCACAGCCGTGCCCGCGCAAACGCACAGCACGGCCAGCGCGCTCATTTCGAAAAGATACACGCCCGCAGCCACGCACGGCATAAGCGCAATCACAACATTCAGCATAAGGCTCTGCGTGGAAGCGCTGGTTCGGATATGCGGGGCGCTTGACAAACGAATGCTCATGCCTTTTGTCCTCCCTTCGCCTGACGCATCAATTTTTCCTTCACGATCTTAAACGACGCGCTCAGCCATCGCCTGGACGGGCACACATACGAGCAGCAGCCGCAAAGCATGCAGTCCATAACGTTCAGTTTCTTGGCTGCGTCCAGCCGGTCAGCGTCGGCCTCCACCTTGATTCGGTAGGGATTTAAACCAATCGGGCAGGCATGCACGCATTTTGCGCATCGGATGCAGGGGCCTTCCTCCATACTCATGGCCTCGCGCTCGTTGAAAACCACGATGCCGTTTGTGGATTTCATCATGGGAATCTGCATGTTGGGAATGCAAAGGCCGGTCATTGCGCCACCAAAGGTGATTTTGCCGGGCTCCTCGGGGAAACCGCCCAAGTAACCGATGATGTCCTCGACGATCGTTCCGATGGGCAGCATGAGGTTGGCCGGATGACGCACGCAGCCGGTGATGGTGGTGATGCGCTTAATCAAGGGCATGCCGTCAATGATCGCATCCGCAATCGCCGCGCAGGTTCCGACATTCAAAACAATCACGCCGATATCGATCGGAAGCCCGCCCGAGGGCACCTGCTTTTTCGTAACCGCATCGATCAGCTGCTTTTCGCCGCCCTGCGGATATTTGGTTTTGAGTTCAAACACCTGAACGCCGTCACGGCCCGCGGCTGCGCGTTTCATGGCCTCTATCGCATCGGGCTTGTTGTCTTCAATGGCAATCACTCCGTTTTCAACGTTCAGTGCGCGCATTGCGGCTCTTAAACCGTCCACAACACGCTGGGGAAACTCCAGCATCAGGCGGTGATCCGCCGTCAAATGCGTTTCACATTCCGCGCCGTTTACAATGATTACATCGCACTTCTGACCGGGCTTCAGCGTCAATTTCACATGCGTCGGGAACGACGCGCCGCCCATGCCGCAGATGCCTGCATCGCGGATGGCGGGAACAATCAGGGCGGGGTCGACGCTTTCAACGCTGCCCAGAGGGTTCAGTTCCACCCATTCTTCCCTGAAATCGTTTTTGATGCTGACAACCGTCACCGGATCCTTCATAAGGTAGGGAATTTTTTCAACCGCCGTCACTTCGCCCGACACGCTGGCGTGCACGGGAATGCCCAAAGGCCCGACGGGATTGGCCACCACCTGGCCGATCTTGACCAGATCGCCCTTCTTCACACACGGCTCGCTGGGCGCGCCAATGTGCATGCTCATGGGCAATTTTACATAGTCCGTCACGTATTCGCGAACCGGCAGAACGCTGGTTACGCTTTTTCCGCCGTAGGAAAGATGTACGCCTCGTTTAAATGTATATTTCATTTTTTACGCGTCCTCCCCCGCCAGCATGTTCTGAGAAATATAGTCCGCCATCCGGTTTACGCCGTCGGCTACGGCGCTTGATGTGATCGTTGCGGAAGCGATCGCATCCACATCGTTTTCACCCGCTGTCTGGCCGGCTTTTACAATGCCAACAGGCGCGCATTTTCCGGAAAACTGATCCGTAAACGCCTTGTCTTTGCTCTTTGCGCCAAGGCCGGGCGTTTCCTTGAAGTTTGCGCCGCCCACGGAGATTCCGGTAATGGTTCCGTCAAGAGAGAAGCCCGCAACGATCTCAATTTCGCCGCCGTAGCCGTTCGCAGTCGTCTTTACAACGTAGCCGATCTCATTTCCGTTTTTAAAGGCTTTGAAAAGGGACGATATGGATTCATCCTCGCATGCAATTTCCTCAAACGCATTCGCTTCAGGCATCACCCGCGCCCTCGCCTTTTCCGCTTCAATCATGCTTTGCTCATAAATGCGCTCCTCCGTAAACGTGTACGTAGCGCCCAGCGCAAGCGCGGCAACAAGCGTAATGATCACAAGGGCAAGGTAGCCCGGAAGCTGAGATATGCGTCCGAATCTCATGTCGTTTTCCTCCCGATGTCCAAGTCAAAAATGAATCTGTAAATGCGCAGATTTTTCAGATTGGTATACCGATCCCATCTCTTACATACAAGAAAAAGACATGCATTTCATTCTGGCGCGCGCCGCACTGCATATCTTTTTTCCTGATCCGTTACACTTAACAATATAATTATAAAACTAACAAACCGGTTCGTCAACCGCCCACCAAGGCCAAATCCGCCTGAAAATACGCGAATCGGGTCAATTTCGGCATAAATCTGGGACGTTTTTTGTCCCACTTGAACGGAATATGCCCCGCTGAACGCATAAAAAAACTGCCGCTGAAGCTGCGGCAGCCCGGATCGTCATACGTCCTCTGTAAGAGGATTGAAAAGGCGCTTGCACCCTTAAGAACAAAATGCAAAAAAGATTGCGCGGGCGTGCAATGCACGCCCCTACACGATTGTTATACTCCAATCACTGCCTGTAGGGGCGATCATCGATCGCCCGCGCCGATTTATTGATCATTAGCGCACATCCGTCCATCCCGCAGGATGATTCAAACGGCTTTTTATATCAATACAGCGCTTTTGATGGAATGTCTTACGCTTCAACCTTGAGCCATGCGCCGCCCTTTTTGGAGGCCTTGATGATGGTTTCGATCAGCGCCATCACTTCGATGGTCTCCTCCTTCGGAGCGACGACGTCGCCGCCGTTGAAGAACACGAGCATGTCGTGGATAAAGTTCGGGAAATAGTCGGTTGGGATGACCATTTCTCCCTGACCGTCTTCCCAAGTGACCGCGCAGGTGAAATCATACATCGGCGCCTGGGACATCGTCGCATAGCGATCCTTGCCGTAATCGATCACAACATTGTGCGCGTTTTCAGTGCCGGTAACCAGCACGCGCTTTGCGCCAACGCCCATGACCTTCACGATCATTTCCAGCTGATGAACGGAATAGTTCTGTAAAACGCCGGGGCCGGTTACGGCAAAATTCACGATGCCTTTGTCGCCCGCAAGCTTATCAAGGTTTCTGGAAAAGCGAAGCGCGGAGGAGGAACAAAGAAGCGTTCCGTGTTCTTCCGCCAGATCAAACATACGTTTTGCAGCGGCTGTGTCAATCGCGAAGGTTTTGTCCATATACACGCGCTTTCCGCTCATGAGGGCTTCTTTTCCAAGGCGCTCATGCTCTTCGGCGTTGTCGGGCGACAGCACGACCAGAACGTCGGACTTTTCAACAACTTCTTCGCGGCTTGCGCAAAGCTCTGCGCCGAACTTTTCACACCATTCTTTTGCGGAAATGCCACCCTCGCGCTGCTTGTCTTCCCATGCATAGGCAACCTTAAACGGAACGCCCAGAATTTCGGACTGCTCCTCGATCCACTTGGGATAGTTGTTAGCATGCCACTCATCGATAAAGAAATCGATAAAACCAATCTTGATCATATGTTTTTCCTTCCTCTCTCTTTGAAGATCGCGAATTACTTTATGGTCGCGCTTGTCAAGCGCAATTTTCTTAAGCATCTCAGGCCGCCTTTCAAACGTCACGCGCAGAGCCTCGTCGCGCCTGTAGCGGTCGATATTCGCCTGATGGCCTGACAAAAGCACATCAGGCACATTTAAGCCCCTGAATTCCCGCGGGCGCGTATACTGGGGATATTCCAAAAGGCCGCTTGAAAAGCTCTCATCCACGCTCGATTCGTCCGAACCCAGTACGCCCGGAACAAGGCGCGACACCGCGTCCACAATGATCATTGCGCCAAGCTCGCCGCCCGTCAGCACATAATCGCCAACGGACACCTCTTCGTCAATCACAAGGTCGATCGCCCTCTGATCCACGCCCTCGTAGTGGCCGCAGAGAAGGATGATTTCATCCTCCTTTGAAAGATCTTCCACCATTTTCTGCGTGAGTGTTTTTCCGCGCGGAGAAAGATACAGCCTTTTTCCCTTAAAATTCTCCCCCATCGCGCTTTCCATGGCGTCCACAATCGGCTGCGCCAGCATCACCATGCCCGCGCCGCCGCCATAGGGCGTGTCGTCGGTATTCTTATGCTTGTTTTTGGAAAACGCGCGGATGTCGATGGCCTCTGCTTCGATTGCGCCGGATTTGACGGCGCGGCCCAGAATGCTTTGGCTTAAATAATTTTCAACCATCTCCGGAAAAATCGTAAGTATTTTAAACTTCATCGAATACCGCCACCTCGCGAAGCCGTTTCGCGCTCATCAGCATCACGCCCGCTTCAAGATCCACCTTCAATATCGCGGTTTTCAGCGCAGGCACCAGCACCTCGCGCCTGCGGTCTCTGAATACATAAACGTCGTTTCCGCCGGGCTGCATCACGTCCACAAGCTTTCCGTACTCATTTCCCTCATCGTCAACGCCCTTAAGGCCGATTAAGTCGACGATGAAGTTTTCGTCCTCTTCAAGCTCCACTGCATGCGCTCTGTCCACATACAGAAGGTTTCCTCTGATGGTTTCGGCCTGATTTCTGTCGTCAATGCCATCGAAATGCAGATACACCGCGTCCTCGTCCATTCTAACAAGAGACACGCCAATGGGCGAATATTCGCCGTCTTTTACAAAGAAAACTTCGTCAAGATCCTCAAAGCGGAAGATATCGCATGTGATCGGGCGCACCTTTACATCGCCCTTCACGCCCTGCGGCTTTAAAACTTCGCCAATCAAAAGGTATTTGTTCATACTCTGCCGCCGTCCTTCCTCTTTACCTTACAAACGATCGGATAATGGTCGGAAAGGAAAACGCCGTTCCATTCATCCGTCCACTTGATGGGCTCCTCTTCCTTTTCAAAGCCTTTTGCAAAAATATAGTCGATCTGTCCGCCGTCCGTACGGCCGAAATTGTGGAAGGTAAGCCCGATATCGTTCGTAAAATCGTAGAATTTGTTTTTGAGCATCTTGATTTCGCGCGCATCGGGCTGGGCGTTGAAATCGCCTGTGATCAGAAGCGGGAAGGGATGCGTTTTCTGATCCTCTTCGATTTTCTCAATCAGCCTTTTTGCACCCAACTGTCTTGCTTCGCTCGACACATGATCCAGATGCGTGTTGTACACATGGAAAGGTTCGCCCACTCCGATCGGGCGCAGGATGACATGGGTGATGATGCGCGGGCAAATGGACTGATCGCGAAAGCGCGAGCCCGGCACATACGGGGTTTCGGAAAGCCAGCTTACATCAAGTCCGATCAGCTCATACTTGTCCGAGCGGAACGCAACGGGGTTATACTCGTCCTGATAGTCTTTTCCGCGTCCGCAGCCGACGAGCGTATAGCCAGAAAGCTTTCTGTGAAGAAACGCGTTCATGGGCGGTGTAACTTCCTGAAAGCCGATCACGTCAGGCATTTCCGTATCGATTTTGTCAAGTACAAGGCCTTTTCGATTGGTAAAGCTGTTCACGCCATCGTTTTTCACGTCGCAGCGAAGATTATAGGTGACGATACGCATCAATTTCTCTTCCTTTCTTACAGAAGGCGAATCGCTTAAGGTCATTCATATATATCATGAAGATTATACCACTTTTTCGGGTCTTTGGAAACCATAAAATCAGAACCGCTATCTTTTTTCAAGCGCCGCGTTGGGCACGGAAACAACAGCCAAAGCGAAGCTTACAAAAAGAAGCGCAACAAACAGAAGATACCCCGGCGTGTACGAACCCAGCGCATCCGAAAAAACGCCCATCAGCGCGGGGGCAAGGGTGGAGCCGATGTTTCCAAAGGTCGAAAATATGCCCGTGAAGGACGCATATTCCCTGTTTCCATAAACCGCCCGCGCAAGCACGGGAAGACCCACCGTAGCATAGCAGTTTCCGATGCCGGAAGCGATCAGACAAACGGCAATCGCAGCAGGATAGCGCGCGCAACAAAGCGCGGAAAGCGTAATGATCAAAAGAAACAGGCTCAAAAGCGTCGTCTTTTTCGCGCCGAATTTGTCAAACAGCGTGCCGGTTGTAATCTTTCCCGCCGCAAGCAGCAGCATATAAAGGCTGTACAATTCTCCCGCGCGAACGGGCGAATAGCCCGAGTCCTCAAGATGCGGAACAAAGGTCGCGGTAAAGCCGTTGGTGGCAAAGCCCGAAATCAGGATGAAAAACAAAATGGAGTAAAACCTGATCGACTGAACTGCGTCCTTTACGAGCAGGCCGTCGTTTTCGGTTTCGCTGTATTCGTAATTTTTCATCTCATCCGCGCCGTAGGGCAAAACGCCCTTGTCCTTTGGATGAACGCGGAGAATCAGAAATGTGATCGGAACGCAGCTGATTAAAAGAACGGCCGCCATCACAATAAACGTAGACCGCCAGCCGATGGTTTCAATGAGTCTGCTTCCCAAAAATGAAAAGATCATGCCGCCGATGCCGCTGCCCATAAAGGCAAAGCCGATGGCAAAGGCGCGTTTTTTATGAAACCAGTTGTTTAAAATCACGCTCAACGGAACCCATGTAAGCAGCGATGCGCTCATAGACGCAACGCTTGCAAGCGCATAAAACATCCACAATTTCGTCGCGCGCGAATACAGGAAATACGCAATCACGATCAGAACCGACGAAAGCCGCATGATGTTCATGAGCCTGAATTTTTGAAACAGCCAGCCGGATACAATCGCCGTAACCGCAAAGCCCAGCGCGTTGATCGTCTGACAAACGCCCATCTGCGCTCTTGTAAATCCCAGTTCCTCCGAAACCGGAATCACGAACAGCGAAAAACAGTTAAGCGCCATTCCGGCAACCACCGCTGCCAGTATCAGCCCCGAAAGCACCATGACCCATGCATAATGAAGCCTTTTGATCATTGGTTCTCCTTTTTAAGGTTCAATAGCGCCAATTTCGCCGCGCCCGCCATACCTGCGTCGTTTCCGCGCGTGGCAAACCGGAGCGCCTTTTGAATGTCTTCTTTGGAAAAATTGTAGCCATCCGGAATCTGGGCCAGAATCTCGTTTCCGAGAATGTCGCCCGCTGCGCTCACGCCTCCGCCCAGAACAATGGCCTGCGGCCTAAAGAGCATATATAGTGAGCAAATGCCCGTGGCAACCTCCTGCGCATAAGCCCTGAGCGCCGCATGCATTTTTTCATCGCCGTTTCTCACTCTGTCAATCACGCTGCGCGCGCGAACGCCGCCGGAAAGCCGGGCAAGCGCGCCGGCGGAAGCATACATTTCAAAGCAGCCCTTCATACCGCAGGCGCATTTGAGCCCGCCCGCATGCGTCACAAAATGACCCAGCTCACCGGCGCCGTTGTCGTGTCCGCGCCAGGGGCGACCGTTGATCAGAAGCGCGCCGCCGATGCCGGTTCCAAGGGTCAGATACACGGCGGTTTCAAGGCCGAAGCATGACCCGCCCGGCAACGTTTCCGCAGCAAGCGCCGCCTGCGCATCGTTGTCCATCCACACAGGCAGGCCGATTTTTTCTTCAAGGAGAGAACCAAACTTCACGCCCGGCCACTTGAGATTTCCGGAAAACACCTCGCCCGACGGTTTAAACACCGTTCCTGGCACGCCGATTCCCACCATTGAAACGCGAATCGGCGAAGCTTTGATAAGCTCTGCAATCTGCTGAGCCGTTGCCTCGCTCTGGCCCGGCACGCTTCTTAAAACGCGCATGTACAGACGTATGCCCTTCTCATTAAAAATGCCGAACTTCAGGTTGGTTCCGCCGAGGTCAATACCGGCCACATAAATTCCCATATTTCTCTCCTGAAACATAAATTGGCTGCCACCGGGTTTTCGCGGCGGCAGCCGAATGAATCATTTCTACAGTTTATGAATCTTGCTGTCTTCCTGCTTTTTCTCGCTTTCGGCCTCGGGTGCAGGCTCCTCATCCTTTTCGTCCGGCTGCGCATCCTCTCCGGAAGGCGTATCTTCGTTCGCTTCTTCCTCGCTCATCCGCTCATAAGCCTCTGCGGTAAACGCGGAAAAAAGCTCGTATTGGCCGTCTTCATAGCCCTTCGAGAAAATCAGGATCCAGTTTTCGAATTCATAATAGGCGTATTCCCCGTCCGCATCCTTTTCATAGGCATGCGCAGCTTCGTCAAAAGCGCGGTTTGCACTTTCAAGGGAGATGCTTTCATCGGACGCCGCGAGGGCGGCTGCAAAAGTGCCTTTCGAAAGCGCGTCGCCTTTGTTCGTTTCAAACAAAATCGCTTCCGGCGCAAATTCTTCCGTCAAATATAAAGCAAGATACGTATCATCAGACACCGTGAACTCGCAAAGCCCGTTTTCATCCAAAATGGAGAACATGCTTTTATCGAGCGCATATGCCTTGGTCGGATCGGCGTTTTCCGAGTATTTCAAAAGCCAAGCATCGATGTGCGAAGCGGCGCCCAGTGCGCAGATAACAAAAAGCATCATCGCAAAAGCCGACAAAAGGATCTTCTTTATATTCATTCGCCTGCTCCCAATGCGCTTAAAACGCATTCATCTGTGTGTCAACCAGATTGAATTTATCAGGAAACCTCGACTCCGCCAACCGCCGTGACAACGCCGTCAACGGTTGTAAAGTTGTAGGCCGCGCCGAAGGTGTAGGCATACTTGCGCCAGGTGGAGCCGGGCTTGTACATGATGCCTACGCCGATCTGATAGTCGCCGTTTTCATAATCGGAAACGTCGATCGTGGCCATGAATTCGCACATATTGAGGTTCTTGCCCTTGCCCTCGTGAACGGTTCCGGTCACGCCGGAAACGATGGCGGGCTGATAGAAGCGGGTCGCGCCCTTGCTGTCCAGAATGACGATGTAGAT
Source organism: Clostridiales bacterium (assembly GCA_015056255.1). Lineage (GTDB taxonomy): Bacteria > Bacillota > Clostridia > Christensenellales > Aristaeellaceae > SFHK01. The sequence goes on from SVGP01000006.1 coordinate 71,221, forward strand.
GCTGCACTTGCTGCCGTCAAAGCGCTCGTCGTCCGGATAGGCCCAGCCGGTCAGGGAAATAACCTTGTAGTCGTTGGGCGCGGAAAGCTCAAAGGCGGTCAGGCAGTTTTTGATCTTGTCGTCGATGACCTTGAAATCGGTCTTCTTGATGGACGTACCGACTTCGCCGAACTCGGTTATAATCTGGCTGAACTCCGATTCGGGAATGGGCGTAGGAGCCGGGGTGGGCGTAGCCGTGGGTTCAGCCGTAGGCTCGAGCGTGGGCTCGGGCGTGGACTGCGCCATGCTTCCGGCATTATCCGGATCGTCCAACGGATTTTCATTTTCCTCGCCGGACACGGGCTTGTCGCTGCCCTTGATAATTTCAGGGCGATTCGTTTCCTCCGGCGGATTGATTGCAGATATAACGGGCGTTTTCGCGGGCGAACGCTCGATGAGCGAACTGAAATCGCCGTTTAATACAAACTCATAAAGCACAAGCACGCAAACGGCAATAACGAAAAGACCGATCAAAAAGCGAACGATCGCACGTCCGGCGTTGTGTTTTCTGATACCAAAACCACTCATGAATTGTGTCCTCCAATCCTGTCTATACAGATATATAATACAATTTCACAATCAAAAAGTCAACCACCGACGCAAAAAAGGTGTCCATTGTGCGCGTACATTTTCATTTGGCTATAAAAAATCCATGAGCTCGGGCCAGGCTGATCCGCGGCGCACGCCAAATTCTGCTAAATGCTGCTGCCTCTCGGCCCTGACATGGTTCACAGCATGGCGCCGCACGGGACCCGACCGTCATCACTCATGGACAAAGATCAGTATAACATACTTTATGTCAAAATGCAAGGACTTTCCTTTTATTTGACAATTGACCTCAAAAGCAGTACAATACGCCCAATACAGCAAAAATGGAGGGATACGCTTATGCGCCTTATGACCTACAACATCCAGTCCGGACGCGACGCCTATAAAAATCTCGATCTTTCAAGATGTGAAGAGACCATCAGAGAATTTGATCCGGATATTCTGGCCCTTAACGAAGTCCGCATGAAGACAAAAGACGTGGGTGAAACGGAGCAGGCAAAGGTTCTTTCCGAAAATCTGAACATGCATTTCTTTTTCGCGAAGGCCATTGACTATAACGGCGGCGAATACGGAATCGCGCTTTTAAGCAAATTTCCCATTCTAAGCGCTGAAGGGATCCCAGTTCCGCCGCTTCCTGAAGAAAAAAGAGAAGCCCGCTACGAAGACCGCGTGCTTTTAAAAGCGGAACTGGACGTAAACGGAAAACGCGTTTTCGCGTTTGTGAGCCACTTCGGTCTTTCGAATGCGGAACGTATAAGCGCAACAGAACTTTTCGAACGCGAAATTGCCAAAGTAAAAGATCCCGCCATCTTCATGGGGGATCTCAATATGAAACCGGACGATGAACTCATTCAAAGAATCAAACGGTACATCCGCGATTTGTCCGAAAACGAAAGCTTTTTAACCCATCACACGCTGACGCTCGAGGACAGAATCGACTATATTTTTGCAAGCAATCATTTTGCGTGCGAAAAAGTTTTCAGCCCCTTCTCAACCGCCAGCGACCATCTGCCGATCGTTGCGGATGTAAAATTCATCTTCTGATCGCTTTCTGAATGCGTTCGGTCAGGCTTAACTGATTCAAAAGAAGATACGTGACCGCCGATTGGATAAACAGCATGATCGCCGCCTGCGTAAGGCGCGTGGAAAGCGACGCCAGATATTTCACATGCCAGGGATCCGTGCCCTTGATGTACAAAATCGCGGTAAACAGTGTATTAAAGCCCAATGTCACAACAACGGTGGTAATCAGATAGGCCGCTAAAATCCTTGAAAGCGCAGGCTTTCCGCCGAGCATCAGGCCGTAAATCAGCCCCGAAAACGCAGCCGTTAACGTAAAACCCGGAAAATACGCGCCGAAGGGAAACAGAATCGCGCCCAGAAGATCGCTCACGCCTCCGACAACCAGCCCGCCCATCGGGCCAAACAGACTGCCCGCCAGCATTACGGGCAGAAATCCCGTTCCGATTTTGACAAACGGGGTTTCAATGGAAAGAAAACGGGACAAAACCACCTGAAGCGCAATCAGCATGGAAAGCGACACCAGCACAAAAACGGGATTGCGTTTTTTGGGTGCAGCGGCATAAGGATGATTTCCATTTACGTGCATAAACACACTATCCTTCCCATATAAGTATAACGCTGTTTGAATCATTATAAGGGTTCAAACAGCGTTTTGTCAATTCTTATTCTTCATTCGTAAGCGCAAAAAGCAGCTCCTCGACATGATCTGAATCAAACACCTTGATGCCGTTTTTCATTAATATTTCAGCCGTCACGCCGTCGCCTTCCGTCACCTTTCCGGAAAACGTTCCGTCATAGATCGTGCCTTTTCCGCAGGATGGACTGCGGCTTTTTAATAGGGCATACTGACAGCCCATCATCTTTGCAAGGCGCAAACACTCCTTTGCGCCGCGCATATATTCCCTCGTCACGTCTTTTCCGCGATTGGAAATCACCTTGTCTCCGATCCTTTCCGCCGGATCTCTGGGCGTGGTCAGGCCCCCATACACCTCGGGACAAAACGGAATGGGATGGCAGACAGCAGAGATTTTCTGAATCAGCGTTTCATCCACGACGCTTTTACCGTCGTATCTGCAGGGAATGCCAAAAAGGCAGGTCGAGACGATCACATTTTTCATTGTATCAGTCCTTTATAAGCTTTGCTTTCTTAAGCGCAATCACAACAGCCGGCACCAGCACAAGCTGCAGAATGATGCCTGGCCAAGCATTTACAAACGCGCCGGCCAAAAACGCACTCATGGTAAGCGCGCTTCCATTGATCATCAGAAACACATACTGAGAAGCGCCCCATGCAATTCGCCCGACAATCATTGAAAAAACAAGCGCTACATACACAAATACATCTTTTTTCGGAAGCATTCGGTAGAAAAAGCCCGCCGCAAAGCCGTACACGCACATTTCCACCGCCATTGCCGCGCCGACCGGGAAAAGGCGCGGCATGCCGAAGATGAAAAACCGCAAAAACGGCGCAATCAATCCAATGATCGCTCCATACGGCGCGCCCAGCACAAATCCTGCAATCAGAACAGGCAGATGCATGGGCAGAAGCATACTGCCAATTTCGGGCACCTGACCGGTCAAAAACGGAAGCACCATGCAAAGGGATAAAAACATCGCGGCCAAAACAAGCTTTCGAACGGAAAAATTCATATGCATATCGCCATCTCCCTAAAAGTAAAAATAAAAAAAGCCCCGCCTTCATACGCAAAGGCAGCGCTCCTTCATGGCGCGCATATAAAAATCCGAAATGTCTGTATACCTGCGGCTTCTTCATGAACCCGTCTTGCGCGGCTTATGCCGCAATTCAAATTTTAGCACATTCTGTCATTTTCTGTCAAGTGGGGCTCAGCGTATTTCATTCATGATGCGCAAAACCGCTATCGAAACAAGGCTTGAAACTGCGGTATCGTTTACGCCTACGACGAATGTGTCGCACATGTTGACCGGAATCAATATCTTTTTGGCGCTGCTGCTTCCCACAGCTGCCGCCATCTTTGCAGTGACCTCGCCAATCAGCGCATCGGCAACCACAATGCCCACGGGACCTGCGATAATATCCGCATTTCTGCACGCAACAACCACGGCATTTTCTCCCGTCGCCGCTTTGTCCGCGCCGGCCTTTTGCATGGCAAGCGTAGCGACGCTGTTTGTGCCGACGGCAACAATCTCGGCATTCTTCTCCTCAGCCTTAATTCCGGCAACCAGCGCCTTTCCGATGCCGCCGCCCTGGCCGTCGATCACGACTATTTTCATCTTCCGCGTCCTCCGCAATATCTTTGGGACGCCGTTTATCCGTTTCCGGCGTCCCTTTCTTATATTATCATATTTTAATACGTTTTGCAATCTCGCATAAAAATGTTTCGCTTACCACGCTTTCGCATTTTTCTTTCATGAGAAGCGCCATATCGCCCGTGACGATTCCATCCCTGATCGTATCCATCGCAGCTGACTCAACTGCGTCGGAAAATGCCGACAGCGCATGGTTTTCGTCCAGTTCGCCGCGCTTTCGAAGCGCGCCCGTCCATGCAAACAACGTCGCCATCGGGTTTGTAGACGTTTTTTCGCCTCTCAGATGGCGGTAATAATGCCTGGTCACCGTTCCGTGCGCCGCCTCGTATTCAAAGCAGCCGTCGGGGCTTACAAGAACGCTGGACATAAGCGCCAAAGAGCCGAACGCAGCGGAGATCATGTCGCTTAAAACATCGCCGTCGTAATTTTTCATCGCCCAGATAAATCCGCCCTGCGACCGAACCGCTCGGGCCACGGCGTCATCGATCAGCGTATAGAAATACGTAAGGTTTTCCTGTTCGAATTTCTGTTTGTATTCGTTGTTAAAAATGGTTTCGAACGTGCGCTTGAACGCCTCGTCATACACCTTCGATATCGTATCCTTCGCTGAAAACCAAAGGCTCTGCTTTTGGGTAAGCGCATATTCAAAGCACGCACGCGCAAACGACTCAATCGAAGGAATCCTGTTGTGCATGCCCTGCACAACGCCTGCTTCCTCAAAATCGAAGATGGTTTTGCGCGTTTCATTTCCATTTTCATCGGTAAACACGATTTCCGCCTTGCCTCTCCCCTGCGTTTCCAGTTCAACCGCGCGGTATACATCCCCATAGGCGTGTCTTGCCACCGTGATCGGCTGCGTCCACGTTGGAATCACAGGCGTGATGCCCGGAGCAAGAATCGGCGTTCTGAATACCGTGCCGTCCAGATATGCGCGAATGGTGCCGTTCGGGCTTTTGTACATACGCTTTAAACTGTATTCCGTCATCCGCGCAGTGTTGGGCGTGATGGTTGCGCACTTTACGCCCACCTTCAGTCTTTTAATCGCCTTGGCCGCTTCGAGCGTGATTTCATCGTCCGTTTCATCGCGGTTTTTTAGCCCAAGGTCATAATATTCCGTATTCAGCTCTACAAACGGCTTTAGCACAATATCCTTAATCTGCTGCCAGAGAATACGCGTCATTTCGTCTCCGTCCAGCTCTGCAATGGGATTCATTTTTATTCTTGTCATTTTCATTTTCCTCCCTTGCGATAGTGGTTCATCAGGCAGCCGTCCATCAGAATTTCCGCTTCCTGATCCGTCAAAAGCGGAAGCGACAGAGTAATTTCATCTTTTCCATTGACCAAAGATGTAAATCTTCTTTCTCCCGACAGCAGTTTTTCTTTGAATTTCTCAATCACGATTTCATCGCCAATTTCAAACTGATCCACCCGATCGCACACAAACGGCGCAATGCCCCAGTTGATCAGGTTTGCGCGATACCGCTTTGTGGCGTAACTCACGGCGATGTTGGCAATGCCGCCCAGAACCCTTTGACACGAAGCCGCCTGCTCCCTCGCGCTTCCGTCTCCAGGGCAGTTGGCGCACACAGCCGAGTACGCGCCCGCGTCCCGAAGCGCTTTCGACCTTTTGACATAGCCGGGATCGCGCCTTGAAAGCGCAAACTCGCTCAGGCGATGGGGATTGGAGCGATAAGAAGACGTTTCGCCGGAGGGAATCAGCTCGTCGGTCGTAGTCACTGCGTCCAGAAGCACGGAGGCGACAGTGAAACGCAAATCCTCCTCCATCGTGGCAAACTCCGGCCAATCCGCAATGTTCGGGCCGAAAACGAGCGGTTCATCGGGGTTCGCTTTTCCATATGCGTTTATAACGCGCTTTTGATAGCTTGAATCGTTGAACGCATACGCTTTCTCAAATTCATCTTCAAAGTCCATCGTATCCGCGCCCGTTACCAACCCGCCGTTTTTCGCGCTTGCGGCAATGGATCGCGCGTCCATCAGCGCAACAAACGCCCTCTGGCCTTCGTTCGGTTTTGCGCCTTCCCGGAAGGGGAAATTCCGCGTGGTGTGCCGGAGCGAAAGCCCCATATTCCGAGGAACGTCGCCCGCACCGAAGCACGGGCCGCAGAAGCACGGCTTGAGAATCGCGCCCGAGGAAATCAGCTTTGTCAGCGCGCCGCTTTCAATCAGCGCCGTTTCCACGGGAACGCTTGCAGGATATACCGTCATATCCATGGCGCTTGCGCCGTCCAGTATGGCTGCCGCGCTCGTCAGGTTTTCATAGAGTCCGCCTGCGCAGCCCGCAATCACAAACTGATCCGCGTGCAGGCCCTTGTCCGTCCATTTGGAAATCAGTTCGCCGTCCAATCCCGCCGCCTTTTCAGCCGCTTTCAAAATCTCCATCGGCTTTTCGTTCAGCTCGCGGATGGAAAAAGCGTTTGACGGATGGAAGGGAAAAGCGATCATGGGCTCAATTTCGCTTAAGTCGATCTCCATCACAGCGTCGTATACGCATCCGTCTTCGGGCGACATTTTTCTAAATTTGTCAGGGCGGTTGTGCGCTTCATAATACGCCTGCGTTTTATCATCCGTCTCCCATATGGAAGAAAGACACGCCGTCTCCGTGGTCATCACGTCCACGCCGATTCTGAAATCCATCGAAAGATTTTGGATGCCGGGACCGACGAATTCCAGAATTTTGTTCTTGAAAAGGCCTTTATCATATACTTCCCTGCACATTTTGAGCGCCATATCGTGCGGGCCAACGCCTTTTTTCGGCTTTCCCGCCAGATACACAAGTACGATTTCAGGTCTTTTCGCAAAGTTATATGTGTTTTTAAGAAGCTGCTTGACCAGCTCCGGCCCGCCCTCGCCGATGCCCAGCGTGCCCAGCGCGCCGTAGCGCGTGTGGCTGTCCGAACCCAGAATCATGCCGCCGCAAAACGCCATCTGCTCTCTGGCATACTGATGAATGACCGCAAGATTTCTCGGAACATATATGCCGCCGTATTTTTTTGCCGCCGACAAACCGAAGGCGTGATCGTCTGCATTGATTGTTCCACCCACGGCGCAGAGACTGTTGTGGCAGTTGGTAAAGGCGTAAGGCACGGGAAACTCCGTCATGCCGCTGGCGCGCGCTGTCTGAATGATGCCGACATAGGTAATGTCGTGCGAAATCAGCGCGTCAAAGCGGATTCTGCCTCCTCCGTGCGCATCAATCACAGCCTGCGCCATGGTTTTGCCCGAAACCGCTTTCATTTCAAACGTGAAATTTCCCTTTTCAAAATACACCGGACCCGACGTATACTTCATTCCCTTTCGCCTCCCGCTTCGGCGGAAAATGTCAATATCGCTTCTCCGCCGTTCTTCATTTACTCTTCATTATATCACACTTTGTTAATTTTGCAAGCGGTCAAAATTATAATATTCATAATCTCTATATTTTTGCTACTTTTTCACGAATTTTGACTTTATATTCATTTCTCACTTGCATTTTGATCTGCATTCGTATATAATGAATCATCCTTATGATACGGGAGGAGCCTATGCAGAAGTTTGCAAGAGACGAAGTTAATCCCGGTTACGTTCAGTTTCTGAGCGAAAACATCCGATCTTCCTATAAAATCGAACCGAGCCAGTTCCGCTCCTATAACATCAAGCGCGGTCTTCGAAATTCCGACGGCACGGGCGTACTTGCGGGCGTAACCAATATCGGAAGCGTTCAGGGCTATATGATGCTGGACGGCGACCCGATTCCGATGCCGGGCAAATTGTTTTATCGCGGGCTGGATGTGAGCGATATTGTGAAAAGCCATGTGGAAAGGGGCATCTTTGGCTTTGAAGAGGTCTGTTATCTTCTTTTACTCGGAAAGCTGCCTACGCAGGCCGAGCTCAATGCCTTTAACTGCGTCATTGCCGAAGCGCGGAAAATGCCGGAGGGCTTCAACGAGAACATCCTGTTCAAAGCGCCCAACCAGAGCATCATGAACAAGCTCGCCTCCGGCGTGATGAGCCTGTATTCCTATGACGATAATCCGGACGACACCTCGCCCGAAAACGTGCTCAGGCAATCGATTGAGCTGATCGCCCGCCTTCCGATCATTGTGCTCAACGCCTACAATGTTAAAAGGCACTATTATGACCACGATTCGCTCTATCTTCACATGCCGCTTGCGGAGCTGTCTATTGCAGAAAACATCCTTCGCATGCTCAGGGACGATAAAAAATACACTCCGGAGGAAGCGCACCTTCTGGATCTCATGCTGACCCTTCACGCAGAGCACGGCGGCGGCAACAACTCCACCTTCACCTGCCGCGTATTAACCTCAACCGGCACCGACACCTACGCCACCATCACCGGCGCAATCAATTCCTTAAAAGGCCCTCTGCACGGCGGCGCAAACACAAAGGTAATCGGTATGTTCAAAGACATCAAGGAAAACGTTTCCGATCCGACAGACGATAACCGGCTTCGCGATTACCTCATAAAAATCCTAAACGGCGAAGCCTACGACGGGCGCGGAAAAATCTACGGACTCGGCCACGCCGTCTACACCGAAAGCGACCCCAGAAGCCTGCTTCTTAAGCAATATGCCCGGGATCTCGCGGTCAAAAACGGCGCAGGCGACGACTTTAACCTTATGGAACGCATAGAAGAAATCGGAAAAGCGCTTTTAAACGAGAAGCTTAAAGACAGAAAAACCGTCTGCTCCAACGTCGATATGTATTCCGGCCTCGTGTACAAAATGCTGGGCATTCCTGAGGAAATGTTCACGCCCCTGTTCGCCATCGCCCGCGTTTCCGGCTGGTGTGCCCATAGGCTTGAAGAGCTCATCTCCGGCGGCAAAATCATCCGGCCCGGATACAAAGCCGTCATGCATAAAACCGCCTATGTGCCAATGGAGGAAAGAAGCTGAAAAGCTGCTTTCCCTGTATCAGCCGTAAAGGCATTAAAAAAAGAAGCCGCAATTTGGCTTCTTTTTTCGCTTACATTTCGTGTAAAAACAGCTCATTCGCCTTTTGTATTCCTTCATGATATGCCCGGTAAGCAGGGCTGAGCTTTTTCATAGCCGGAATAAATACATCGTTGTATCCATTTTCACTGTTCAGTTTTGTCAGAGCCTCCCGGAGTCTAAATGCGGTTGAAGTCCTGAATTCATCGGAGGCCGTAACCTTTTTGTACTCTTCCATGCATTCGCGATGTTTCGTCAGGAACGCCTGTGGATTCGAAATCATTTCATCCATATTGGAAGAGACATTGCTGAAAAAGGTTTCATCCACATCTTTTGTAATCTCATCCAGATATTGAACAAGCTCCTTTGGAAGATCAAATCTCATATTATCAAGGAAAGCAACGACCTCATTATACGCCTCCTGCTGTTCGGCATTCAGTACGGGTTCATTCAAAAATCTGCCGAAATGCAGCTTGATGTATTTTCCATAATAACCCGGAAAAACGTCAAGAAGCCTTCTTAAAACCGTCTGATTCTTCTCAAGGGCGTCCAGCCGTGCATAAACATCATCCCAATCCTGCGTTTCGTAAAGCCGATCAAGCAATGCCTGCTTTGCTGTTTCGGCTTCAATCTCCATTTTCTTTCTCTCGTTCACTTTGCAAAGCACCGCCAGCCCTTCCCCATCCAGAATCTCCCTTATGCTCTGAACAGGCACGCCCAGCCGCCTGAGAGATGCGATCTTTTTAAGCCTCTCAACATTCGCCTCATCAAAATCCCTGTATCCGTTTTCGAGGACCTGTGGCAGTACCAGCTTTTGATCCACATAATATTCAATCGCCTTTCTGGTCAGTCCACACTTTTTTGATGCCTCATGAATCAACATATTCATCACCTCGATTTCATCATACACCAATGCCCAAGGTGACAGTCAATACCCCTCAAACAGATTTTTAAAATATTTTCCTCTCCCCGTCTATCCGCCACGCAGCAATGCCGCTCTTCCCGTTGCCCTTGACTCTTCACAAAAAAAGTGCCGTTGCATACGCAACAGCACTTTTTTGTATTTCTTATTCAGCCTTGGGGCCAGCAGCTACGAGGGCCTTGCCCGCGTCGTTGCCGGTGTACTTCACGAAGTTCTTCTCGAAGCGGCTGGCGAGGTCCTTCGCCTTCTTCTCCCACTCGGAGGGATCGGCGTAGGTGTCGCGCGGGTCGAGGATCTTGGTGTCGACGCCGGGGAGCTCCGTGGGAACGGAGAGGTTGAAGTAGGGAATGGTCTTGGTTTCGGCCTTCAGGATGGAGCCGTCGAGGATCGCGTCGATGATGCCGCGGGTATCCTTGATGGAGATGCGCTTGCCGGTTCCGTTCCAGCCGGTGTTTACGAGGTACGCCTTGGCGCCGGACTTCTGCATCTTCTTTACGAGTTCCTCACCGTACTTGGTGGGATGGAGCTCGAGGAACGCCTGGCCGAAGCAAGCGGAGAAGGTGGGAGTAGGCTCAGTGATGCCGCGCTCAGTGCCGGCGAGCTTGGAGGTGAAGCCGGAGAGGAAGTAGTACTGGGTCTGCTCGGGATCCAGGATGGATACGGGGGGCAGAACGCCGAAAGCGTCGGCAGAGAGGAAGATAACGTTCTTGGCGTCGGGGCCGGCGGATACGGGGCGGACGTTCTTAACGATCTTCTCGATGAACTCGATGGGATAGGAAACGCGGGTGTTCTCGGTAACGGACTTGTCGGCAAAGTCGATCTTGCCGTTCTCGTCTACGGTTACGTTCTCGAGCAGAGCGTTTCTCTTGATGGCGTTGTAGATGTCGGGCTCGGATTCCTTGTCAAGGTTGATAACCTTGGCATAGCAGCCGCCTTCGAAGTTGAAAACGCCGTTGTCGTCCCAGCCGTGCTCGTCATCGCCGATGAGCAGACGCTTGGGGTCAGTGGACAGGGTGGTCTTGCCGGTGCCGGAGAGGCCGAAGAACAGGGCGGTGTTTTCGCCGTTCATATCGGTGTTGGCAGAGCAGTGCATGGAAGCCATGCCCTTGAGGGGCAGGTAGTAGTTCATGAGGGAGAACATGCCCTTCTTCATTTCGCCGCCGTACCAGGTGTTGAGGATAACCTGCTCGCGATCCTTGAGGTTGAAGAAGGAAACGGTTTCGGAGTTCAGGCCGAGCTCCTTGTAGTTGTCAACCTTCGCCTTGGAAGCGTTGAAGGAAACGAAATCGGGCTCAAAGTTGGCGAGCTCTTCTTCGGTGGGGTTGATGAACATGTTCTTTACGAAGTGGGCCTGCCATGCAACTTCCATGATAAAGCGGATGGACATGCGGGTGTCCTTGTTGGCGCCGCAGAAAACGTCCATAACATAGAGCTTCTTGTTGGAAAGCTGAGCGATGGCCTTTTCCTTGCAGGACGCCCATGCTTCGGGAGAAGCGGGCTTGTTGTCGTTTTTGAATTCGTCAGAGGTCCACCACAGGGTGTCCTTGGAAACTTCGTCCATTACAAAGAACTTGTCTTTGGGGGAGCGGCCGGTGTAGATGCCGGTCATAACGTTAACGGCGCCCAGTTCAGTAACCTGGCCCTTGTCAAAGCCTTCAAGCGCGGGATTCATCTCTTCTTCGAACAGCTTTTCGTAAGAAGGATTGTGGACGATCTCAGTAACGCCGGTAATGCCGTACTTAGCAAGATTGAGTTCAGCCATGTTGCATGCAACCTCTTTCCATATATATTTTCTAAAATGAAAACCCATAATGCAAAACGCGAAAAATGTCTTTGCCCTGACCCAATCCGTCAAAGCCCCTTCTTTCGCATTTTATCCGATATCATAATACACGCACACAACAAGAAAATCAACATAATTTTCCGAAAATTAGATTAAAGTTTGGGTCATATAAGGATAAATGTTGAATTTAGGGATAAAACACACATAAAATGCGGCGGGAGCAAGCCCCCGCCCTACGATATGATGAAAATGAATATGGAAAAAGGAGCTGCTTTTTCGCAGCTCCTTTGGTGGATTAGCTCATTCTAAAGTCGATCTCTCTGGGCGGAATCTTGGTCAAGCGGATTTCTTCAAGAAGCTCGGGGGTTACGGTTACGCCTCTCTTTTTGGCTTCACGGTTGGCTTCCATGCCGAACCAGAGGTCGGTCAAAGAGGTTTCGCCTTCGCGGATGGTTGCGTGCTGCTCTGTGAACAGCTCCTCTAAGAAGTCGTAGTTTCCGATTTCGTAGGCGGCCATGCCGGCGAATAAGCGGCTTCTGTCGTCCTTTTTGGTGATTTCGGAAGCGGCTTCGAAGGCGTCCCAACTCTCCTGGAAGCGTTTGGCTTTATTGAGAAGCTGGAGAAGTTCGCGCTTGTAGGCGGCGTCCAATTCGTCTCCGCCGGCTTCGCAGGCTTTTTTCATGAGGGCAATGGCTTCGTCCTCATTGCCTTGTCTTAACGCGATCTGGCTGCGGTTACGGATGGCCTGGGGACGGAGCTTTGCGTTTTTAACGCCCTTAAAGCACTTTTCGGCCTTTTCAAGGTCGCCGTTTTCAAACGCCATAACGCCCAGCATGAGCTTGGCCGCGCAGGAGGTGTCGTTTTCGAGCATCTCGCGCCATTCCTCGGCTACCATGAAGCTGTCTCCCTTGAAGCATGCGAGCTTGCCTTTCTTAAGAAGGCTCATCCACGGCTTCTGTTCGTCCGTCATGGAGTTATCCGGGAATTCGTAGCCCGCGGGAACGGGCTTTGCGCCCATCTTTTCGCGGCGGTTTCTTTCAAGCGCGCCCCAGCCGGTGCCCTTATAGATGATTTCCATTTTGCCGTCGAAAAGGTCGTTGGCCTTTTTCTCAATGGCAAGAAGTTCATCGTCGGAAAGCACGCTCATGGTGATTTCGCGGGCGAGATCGCGGGAATCGTGCCACTCTTCGAAAAGCAATTCAGGCTTTTCGGCCTGCGCACAGGAGAAGGCCTGCGTAAAGGAGATGGTGCTGTTGGCGCCGATTTCGTAGCCGTGCACCTGAGACGGGGCGAGACCCGCCTGAAGCTCGATATAGTCGCCCTGGCCCGGCTCGCTTAAGAAATCGCACCAGAAGCGGCCGCCTCTGCCCTTGCCCCAGCAGAACATTTTTCTGTATCTTAAGGGCTGGGTGCTCTTTTCAAAGAACATATAGCCGTCCTTATAGGAAATGGCTTCCCAGGGGCAGGTGGTCTTTTCGCTGGTCTGGAAGAAATATTCGCTGGAGCGCGGGATGCGCATGGAGTAGGACGCGTCGAAATCGGCATGCTCTACGCCGTTTACATCCGTATAGTACGGCATTTTGGCGTGACCGAAGCCGTTTGCGACGTACTTGATTCTGTCGGGATCGGAATCGTCCTTGATCCAGTCCTGATAGAACACTTCGTCCGTCTCGCTGAACACGCGCGCTTCCTCGGTTTCGATGACGGCGGTGTTCGTCCACCAGTACATGGGCTTTACAAAGTCGTCGTCGTTCACGATGCGAACGTGGGCAACCAGCGCCTTTGCGCCGTCCGGCAGATGGAAGTCGATCGACCAGAAGAGGTTTTTCTGTCTTTCGTAATCATACATGCGCAAAAACGGCGCTTCACCCTCTTTTTCAACCTTTGCAAAGAACATGGGGCTGCAGGTGGAGAAGGTGTGGCCAAGCTGGCTGACATTCCATTCCACGCCGCCGCTGGTCCACGCATCGCGGATGGCGAGGTTTGCGGGCTGGAAGACGGGGTTTGTGAAAAGGATGGGGCGACCTAACTTTTTATCGGTGAGCGAATAAAGCTTTCCGCCCAGCCACGGAAGGAACACGGCTTTGATGTATTCGTTTTCCATAACGATGACATCGCGCTCGATTTCGTCCCTCGCGCGGGTGTATACATCCTGCATGCGATAGGGCAAAACGCGCGTTCCGCAGTCGCGGCCCAGCGTTTCGTTGTCTTCATGCGGAAGGAGCGAGCCGTTGCTCTTTACGACGCGGTTTTTTTCGGCGTCGCGAAAGCGCGGCAGCGGATTTTCATAAACGCCCTCGGGGCCGGGAATGATCATGCGTTGTAATTCGATGGTCATATTCATATTCCCCTTTTATCCGTGATGAGCAATGATTAATTATTTGAAGGGATTCTCCTTGGGATAGGGCAGGGATGCGGGCTGGTTATAGTTGATCTTCTCAACGCCGAGGAGAGAAAGAACATTAAAGATCTGCTTTCCGACATGGCCGAAGGCAACTGCGCCGTGATGCGGATATCCGTCGCCGATTAAGACGTAGCGGTAGAAACGGTTCATCTCGGGAATGGCAAATACGCCGATGCCGCCGAAGGACTGGGTGGCTACGGGCAGAACTTCGCCCTGGGCAACGTAGGCCTGAAGCTTAGAGTCCTTATTGGCCTGCAGGCGGAAGAAGGTGATGTCGCCGGGGATGATATCGCCTTCGAGGGTGCCGCGGGTGATGTCGGGCTCGCCGCCGTTTTCAAGGCCGCGGTTCATGATCAGCTGATACTTCATGGTGCCCTTGGTCAGGCGGCAGATGGGCGTATTTCCGCAGTGGAAGCCCATGAATACTTCGTTTGCGCGATAGTCATATTTTCCGCAGATGGATTCTTTGTACATATCAGCGGGAACGGAGTTGTTGATGTCAAGCAGGGTTACGGGTTCGCCGGTGATGCAGGTGCCGATGAATTCGGACAGCGCGCCGTAGATATCAACTTCGCAGGCTACCGGAATGCCCATGGCGGTCAAGCGGCTGTTGACATAGCAGGGAACAAAGCCGAATTCCGTCTGGAACGCGGGCCAGCACTTGTTGGCCATGGCGACGTACTTCGCGGTGCCCTTATTGGCCTCGATCCAGTCGAGCAGGGTCAGTTCATACTGCGCAAGGCGCGGGAGGATACCGGGCATCTTGTTGCCTTCGCCCAGCTCGTCTTCCATTTCCTTGATCTTCGCGGGGATGCGGGGATCGTTGGCATGGGCTTTGTAGGCAGCGAGAAGGTCGAGTTCGCTGTTTTCCTGAACGTTGATGCCAAGGCCGAAAAGCGGCGCGATGGGCGCGTTGCAGGCCAAGAAGTCGAAGGGACGGGGGCCGAAGGTGATGATCTTAAGATCCTTAACAGCGATCAGGGCTCTGGCCACGGGCGCCCACTCGATAATCATATCGGCGCACTCGTCGGCGGTGCCTACAGGATACTCGGGGATGTAGGCGGAAATGCCGTTGAGCTTTAAGTTATAGGAAGCGTTCAGCATCCCGCAGTATGCGTCGCCGCGCTCGCTGGAAAGAACGGCAATGTTCTCTTCCGCAGCGGCAACATACATACAGGGGCCGCCAAACATCTTGGCAATCAGGGTCTCGGGGCCTTCGGGGCCGAAGTTTCCAAGGTAAACGACGAGAGCGTTGACCTTCGCCTTTTTGATCTCTTCATAGGCTTCGGCTACGTTTGCATCGATGCCGCCTTCAATGATGGTCTTGATTTCAGCAACCTTCAGGCCCTTTTTCTTAAGCGCCTTTACAACGGCAACTCTTCTGCGCTCGGCAAGCTCAATGGGGAAACAGTCGCGGCTGACGGCGACAATACCAATTTTGACTTCGGGTAAATTGATCATGATAAATCTCCTCCGCGTAATTATTTTCATTATAAAGGGCATGCAGTTGGCACGCCTAAGTTACCAACATATTATAATTATAACACGGTGTAAACAACTGTCAAGATTTATTTCCTCTTATTTTGTCATTGACCTAAGCAGATTTTCAATGATATGATAAAAATAAGAATGATTTCTGACATTTTGTCCCTTTCAAGCGTCTATTATATAGGAGCCCATTTCAAAGGGGAGTTATCGAATGAACGAGAAGGAATACAGGGAGAAGATCGAAAGCCTTTATCCCGCGCTTTACAGAATCGCCCTTGGCATTCTGCATAACGAGCAGGACGCGGCCGATTGCCTGCAGGAAGCGGTTTTCCGCGGCTGGATCAAGCGCCGGCAGCTTAAAAATCCAGAAAGCTTTCGCGCATGGATGGGTCGGATCACGATGACGGAAGCCAAAAATATCCAAAGAAAAGCAATGCGGCAGAAGAGAATACCGCTCATTTCGGCGTCTGGGCCGAATGGTTCTGTTCGGGAAGCGCTGTTTGCCATTCCCGAAAAATACCGTGTTCCACTAATTTTATTTTATATGGAAGGCTACTCCACGCGTGAAATTGCCGAAATGCTTCAAATTCCCGAGGGACGGCTTCGCGAACGCATGCGCGCAGGCAGAGAAAAAATAAGGAGGCTGATGGAAGATGGCAAAAACTGATTTTGTTTCCGAATGCATCCGTGAATCCCTGCCTGCCCCTTCCCCCCTTGCCCAGGCCGCCATAAACCACGCGTTTCAGCGCATTCATAAGCGGGAAATCATCCGTAAAGTCGCCTGTGTTCTCCTTCCCCTTGCCTGCGCAATCACGATTGCTTTTCTCATGCTGCCAAAGGGTATTCAGCCACCGTCGGAAGACTTTTTAGCCTCTCCAGCTCCTTCCCCCGCTTCTTCACCCGAGCCGCCAGAGACAGAAACGGTCTTTGTTGGCAAGGCTGACCCCTATTATCATGCATTTCAAAAATGTGCAAGTATTAAGGGCAGTACGGAGCCAATGATGGAGCGCGCGGCAAGGCTGAACGGCCTCTACCCCTGCCCCGTGTGCTGCGAGTTTGAAACAAAGCAGCCCCACATTGAGGCGATGGCAATCGGAGATATATTGATCTTAAGATATGAAGACGAATATCTGTATGAACCTCAGCTGACAAGCGTATTCGGCTATGACTGGCCTGACGAATACAAAGCCGAAATTGCGCATGCAGAGCTTGCCGATAAACTTCACGCAAAGCGATATATTGATTTTCTGACCGAAGCGAATAAAAACAGAAGCGCGGAGTGCGTCGCGCGAGCGCCCGAGGTGCTTCATCTGTATCCGCACGGCATTCTATCCGGCAGTTTTGATTATTACGACGAATCACTTAAATACCCCAATCAGGAAAAGCTGAGCGCACGTTACATTGGTTCATCGCACTACGCCATTTACTATCCTGATTTCAACCTAACCGATACCATCGATGTATTTTCAAGAATCAACGGCTATGAAATCGGCTTTTCAATCCAGAATGGTAAAGACTCAATGACAAGCGCATTTACCCTTGAAAGCATTACAAATATTCATGTTTTCGATGTGCGCAGAATTGACGAATCCGGCGCATACTACGCATCCGTCTCAGGCAGCTTCACCTATTCTCTCTATCACACAGGAAACGAGCACGTGCTTGTCGTCAAACAGGCCGACGCCGATCCGTTTCTTCTTAAAAATGTCACCCTCAGAATTGGCGATAGCACATATTCGATAAACGGTTTTATGGCCGAAAGCGAGCAGTCGGATGAATCTGACAAAAGGCAGGCAAAATACGCGTTTGTTCTGACCGATCAGGAAGCGGCGTCCATCAAAAACGGCGCGGGCATTTCCATTGAAACCATAGATTTTGAAAAGATTGCCCGTGAAAGCCCGTTTGCCTATACGCCCGTTCGGTACGGCACGGGCAGTCACGGTGTGATCAACAAAAGCGGTCAGTTCGTAATTGCCGCCGAGTACAAGGACGCATGGTCGTATCAGGATCTGAGCGGTATGAACGCCCAAAATACCATTGGCCCAATTTTCCTTAAGGACTATGAGGATACAATTTATATCCATGACGGTGAAACCCTTGAACGCATCGCGTGGTACGCTCTGAGCGGCGAAAACAGCGCGGGGATTGCGCTTCCCCGCTCCACGCGTAATACCATCAGCGTCGAAACCCCTGGAATATATGCGCTTCGGCGCGACGACGGCGTATATCTTTTGAACCGGAATGGAGAGCGCCTTCTGTCGTTTTTATATGGAAAAGACGGGAATTACGAAAACAATCTCCATTATTCGGCAGTCTTTGCCCATGGAACTGCAGGTTATCCTGAGTGTCTCGTATTGTTTAAACAAACGAACGGCTATACCCCGGACCGCATGTGGGTAAGCGATTTAAACGGAAATCGGCTTTCGCCCGATTTTATGCGCCTCATTCCCTTTATATGGAATGAAGGAACAGGCATTTTTATAAGCATCACCTACGACCGCGAATACGCCGAAAAGTACTTTTTCCTTCCCTATTACGAAAAAGGCCTGCCGTTTTCAGGCTATGAAAACGACAGGACCTTCCGTGTCGGATTGGTGGATCAATACGGAAATACAATCGCCGCATGCGAATACATTTCCCTTGAAGTCATCGATGATTTTATATATCTTACAAAGGAAAACGGGGAACAAGACCTCATCGATCCAAGTGCATTTTCGTGCGATTCCTGAATCGCCCCTACCTCATCAGGGTCATATGAGCAGATGGACGATTATTTTCAAAAAATGGTGTCCTTACCCGATTTTCTTCCCGTAGAGCGTCATATCCACAGAATCAAAGCCCACGTTCTGTTTAACCTTCATTTCTGCAAATTCTTTCTTTTGCGTAAGGGTTACTTCTCTGATAAACGGCGTCTCGGCGAGTATGAATTTAAAATGGATGCTCCCCTCTTCCACTTGGGCGCAAGCGGCGAAGGTGTGCCCGAGGCGCTCGCCGTTTTCAATCCATTTTCCATATCCGAAGGGGATTACTTCGTTTTTCTGATAGGGCGTTTCGTATAGATAGGTAAAGGCGATTTTCGCTTTATCTTCTTCAAAGGTAAATTTCAGCGACTTGATTCCAAGGGGATTTGCGGACATTTCGTATTCGGCGCTTTCACCCGCGACGTTTGCGCTGCCTCCGGGAAGATCAATCTTCAGGTTTTCAATGAGCGCATTCATTTCTTCAAGTCCGTCGTCCTCGCATTTGTCGCCCATACCCGGCAAAAGGTGCGCCCATGCTTCGTTCAAAATCTGCCCAATGTCGTTTGAGCCACTGGTGATGGCGAGCACTGCATCCTGCTTCGGCATCACCACACAGTATTGACCGAATGCGCCGTCGCCTCTGTACACGCCCTCGCGCTTACACCGCCAGAACTGAAAGCCGTAGCCCTGCGACCAGTCGCTGTCCTCGTTGGGGTCGCCGTTTGAAATCTGTTTGGACGTTGCCATTTCAATCCATTCGGGGTTTAGAAGCTGTTTTCCGTCAACCGCGCCCTTATTTAAAAGGAACTGGCCGAATTTTGCGATGTCCTCGGTGTGCAGGTTGAGGCCAAACCCTCCGGTGTTTGCGCCCTCGGGCGATTCCTCCCACCAGATGTTCTGAATGCCCAAAGGCTCAAAAAGGCGCGGCATTAAATAGTCAAACACCTTTTCACCCGTCACCTTCTGAACGATTCTGCTCAGCATGTAGGTGGCGGGCGTATTATAGGTAAAGATGCTGCCGGGCTCCTTGTCCACATAGGAGGTCAGGAAGTTGTAGGCCCATTTTTCGCCGTTCAGTGCGTTCGGCTCGCGGCTGTGACCGGTGCCCATGGTGAGAAGGTTTTTAACCTTCATTTTCATCATGTTTGCGCAAGGATCTGCGGGCAGCTCGTCCTTAAAGAAGGAAACCACATCATCCTCAATGGACAAAAGCCCTTCCTGACACGCAAAGCCGACGGCGGTCGAGGTGAAGGATTTGCTCAGGGAAAAAAGCATGTGCACAAAGGAGGGCGAATATGGCTTCCACCAGCCCTCTGCAGCCACCTGCCCGTGGCGAACGAGCATAAACGAATGGAGCCCTAATTTTTTCTCATTGACAGCCTTTATAAAGGAAGAGACAGCTTTTGGCAATATGCCTAAAGCGCCCGGCGTTGAACGTGTAAGAATCATGCGACACACTCCTTTCAGTATATGGATTTAGTATAGCGTATTTTTTACGAAAACACAAGAAATTTACAAGAAAAAGGATTGACACAGCGCATATATCATGTTAATATAGCACCACGTTAGCAAAATAAAGTATTTTAATGGAGGAACCCGATATGAAAAAACTGTTTACACTTGCTTTGGCTCTCATTCTTGCATTTTCCTTTGCCGCAATGGCAGAAGCCGACAATTCCCTTCAGGCTATCAAGGACAAGGGCTATCTGATTTTAGGTCTTGACGACAGCTTCCCCCCGATGGGCTTCAACGACGAAAACGGCAACATCGTAGGCTTTGACATCGACCTTGCGACCGAAGTTTGCAAGCGCCTGGGCGTTGAGCTCAAAGCGCAGCCCATCGACTGGGCGGCCAAGGAAGCGCTTTTGGACGCCGGCAACATCGACTGCATCTGGAACGGCATGTCCATCACCCCCGCGCGTCAGGAAGCCATGTGCATGACGGAAGCCTACCTCAACAACTGCATCGTGATTCTGACCACAAAGGACAGCGGCATTGAAAAGGTAGAAGATCTCGCCGGCAAATACGTGGCCGTTCAGGGCGGATCGTTCGCAGAAGAAGTTCTGACCATCGCTGACTACGGCTATCAGGATGTATACGCCTCCATCGCTGAAGTGATCACCGAGGCCGATTACCTCTACGCCATCATGAACCTTAAAAACGGCATGGTCGACGCGGTATTGATCGACGAAGTGGTTGCCCAGTACGAGCTTTCCAAGCTGAACGACGAATCCCTCGTCTGCGTTGGAAATCTCTGCGATGACCTGTACGGCATTGGCTTCAGAAAGGCGGACGTCGCCCTGATGAATGCTGTATACTCTGCCCTCATCGACATGGCCAAGGACGGAACCGCAGCGCAGATCGCGGCCAACTGGTTCTCTTCCGACATCGTAACGCCGGTTCTTCTGGCGGGAGAAGCGGAATAACAACGCCTGATTTAAAGCGCGTTCGCATTCAAAACAGCGCGGGCGATCAATGATCGCCCCTACAGATCATTATGATACAGAAGCAAAATGTAGGGGCGTGCATTGCACGCCCGCGCGTTTTTTGTTCATTCTCTCTCGAAAGAGGCGCGCCTTGTCACTCAAAACAACAAATGACTTACAGGAGGAATCCCCTTTGGAATTTCGCATTTTTACGGATCCCGTCGCGCTTCAGAAGCTCCTTCTCACTTTAGCCGGCGGCATACTGCCCACGGTCCGCATTTTTGTGTTCACCATTCTTTTATCCGTGCCGCTTGGTATTCTCCTTGCCGCCGGTCGCGTTTCAAAGCTTAAAATTATCAAAGCCCCCATCAGCCTCTACATTTACATCATCCGTTCCACGCCCCTTATGCTCCAGCTTCTGTTCGCCTATTTTTTGGTAAGCCAGCTCACCTGGTCGCCCCTTCTTCAGTTCATCTTCGGCGACAAGCGCGCGGATTTTCCGATGCGATGCATCATTTACATGTTTTCTCTGAACTACGCCGCATACTTTGCAGAAATTTTCAGAGGCGGCATTCAGGCGATTCCGGTGGGTCAAAAGGAAGCGGCAAAGGTGCTTGGCATGAGCCGCGCACAATCGTTTTTCAGAATTCAGCTGCCGCAGATTTTTAAAACCGTTATGCCATCCTTGACCAACGAGCTTGTAACGCTGGTTAAAGATACCTCAATTGCCAAGGTCATCGCGGTGTCGCTTGACAACCGCACAATTCTGCATCTTGCCGAAAAGCAGGTCAGCGCCCTTGCGTCGATTGAGCCGTACATACTGGTTCTCGTCTTCTTCCTTCTGTTTAACGGCATCGTCGAACAGGGCTGTAAGTGGATTGAGCGCAAAATGAACTATTACCGCTAAGGAGAAAACAAGAAAATGCTGTCAGCGAAAGACATCTATAAAAAATTCGGCCAGACGGAAGTTTTAAAAGGCGTGTCTCTCACAGTAAACGCAGGCGAAACCGTCGCCCTGATCGGCCAGAGCGGATCGGGCAAGAGCACGTTTTTACGGTGCATGAACCAGCTTGAAAAGGTGGACGCGGGCGAAATCGCACTGGACAACATGAAAATGTGCGAAATGAAAAACGGGAAAATCGAATACGCAAATGCAAAAACGCTTCGGGAAATCACGCTCAAAATGGGCATGGTATTTCAGTCGTTTAATCTCTTTCCGCATATGTCCGTTCTTAAAAATCTGATCGACGCACCCATACACGTAAAAAAAATTTCAAAGGACGAAGCGATCCAAAAAGCGCGTGAAATGCTCAATAAGGTCGGCCTTTCCGATAAGGAAAACGCCTACCCCTACCAGCTCTCCGGCGGTCAGGCGCAAAGAGTCGCCATTGCTCGCGCACTTTGCATGCAGCCGGACATCATGTGCTTTGACGAGCCGACCAGCGCGCTCGACCCCATGCTGACCAAAGAAGTTTTATCCGTCATGCGGGATCTCGCTCGCGAAAAGATGACCATGATCGTGGTTACGCATGAAATGGAATTCGCGCGCGACGTTTCCGACCGCGTGGTGTTCATGGAAAACGGCAAAATCATTCAGGACGCGCCGCCAAAGAAGCTGTTTTCCTCCAAAAATGAGCGTGTTCAAAGGTTTTTAGGCCTTTGGGAAGAAGAAAAACAGAACGCAACGTGAAAAAAACATGAAAATTGTTTTTTCGCTATGAAAGATCAGAAAAATGTGCTATAATAGATCCAGTATGGTTTAACTTAACATATTGGAGGGCAATTCTCAATGGCAATGGACAACTTCAAGGAAGAAATCGTCGTAAGAAGACATAACGGCTTTGCAAATTTCACCTATTACCTCGCCTGGACGATGATCGTTCTGTTCGGCGTGATCGGCATTTTCACCCTGCAGGCAACCCTGAACACCATCGGCTCCGGCGCGTTTGCGTGGGGCAGCCTGATCGTGGCGATTATCATGATCGCGCTGGCGGCGCTCCTTTGGATCAAAAAGGACGGCCTTCGCGTGGAATACGAATACACCTTTACCAACGGCGTTTTAGATATCTCGATGGTGCTCAACAACACCAAGCGCAGATATCTAAGCGAAATCAACATGAAGATCGTCGAAAGCATCGGCCCGGTGACTCATCCTTCGTTCAACCGCTACCTGAATGATAAGGCCATCAAGCGCCACAATTGGTTCTTAAACCGCGACGCCAATCTCATCTACATCTACTTCACCAAAAACGGCGCGAGGCATCTTGCCATCATCGAGCCCAGCCCCGAAATGGTTTCCATGATCAACAGCCGCGGCTATCTGGGCTTCGGCGTTTGGCAGGGCTAAGAAAAACGAAAAAGAATATATGAAAACGGGATGCTTCTTCGCTTTTTCGAAGGGGCGTTCCGCTTTTCTTGCAGGAAGGCGAAACACGCATGCACGCGTATCTGGACAACAGCGCAACCACCAAGCCCTCTGTCGGCGTCATAAAGGAAATGGCCCGGCAGATGGAAGAAATGTACTATAACCCCTCCTCTCTTTATAAGGAGGCCTTTTCCGTTGAAAAAGAGATAAACAATGTGAGGGATGAAATCCGCCGCGCCATAAACGCCAAGGACGCGCGCGTCATCTTCACATCCGGCGGCACGGAAGGCAATAACCTTGCGCTCTTCGGCGTGTTCGGCGTTTCAAGGCCGCCCGTCCGGATTGCAGTGTCCGCCGTCGAGCATCCGAGCATTCTGGACGCTGCAGACGCGCTTACCAAAATGGGCGCGGAAATTGTGAAAATCAGCGTGGACGAAAAGGGCAGTCTTGATTTTGATCAGCTTTCCGAGGAGCTCGAAAAGGGCCTGACGCTTGTAAGTGTCATGCAGGTCAACAATGAAACCGGCGCGATTACGGACGTAAAAAAACTTTCCGAAACCGTCCGCGAAAGAAGCGCAAAGACGCTCATTCACATCGACGGCGTTCAGGGTTTTTTGCGGTGCCCCATGGACTTTTCCCTGTGCGATCTTTACACGCTTTCCGCCCATAAAATCCACGGCCCCAAGGGCGTGGGCGCGCTCGTCGTGAAAAAGGGCGTGCGCTTGAGTCCCACGCACATCGGCGGCGGGCAGGAGGAGGGCTTACGAAGCGGAACGGAAAATACGCCCGGCATTTTCGGCCTTATGCAGGCGATCAAAGAAATGAAGGCAATGGGCGATTTTCAAAATGAGCTTATGAAGAAAAAGCTTCATCTGATCGAAAGCTTTAAAGCCGCCGTTCCCGGCCTTCTCATAAACGGCCCCGACCCCGAAAAAGCCGCGCCCCACATTGTGAATTTTGGTTTTCCAAACGTCAGAGGCGAGGTTATGCTGCACGCGCTTGAAGAGAATAACGTTTTCGCCTCCACCGGCAGCGCCTGCTCGAGCAAAAAGCTGAAGGTAAGCCGGGTGCTTACCGAGATGGGTGTTCCCGCAAAGACAGCGGAATGGGCGCTCCGCTTCAGCCTTTCCCCCTACACAACGATTGATGAAATCAACTACGCCGCTGAAGTCGTAAAAGTAAAATACGACATTTTAAAGCGTTTTCAAAGGAGATAATTTTTTATGCGAAGAGTTCTTCTCGCCCGATTCGGCGAAGTTCATTTAAAAGGCAACAACCGTCCCTATTTCTTGAGGACGCTGGTGGACAATGTGAGGAAGGCCGTTGAGGACATCGGCGGCCACGTTTGGATGGCGGAAAGCCGCATTTATGTAGCCAACGCCACCGATATGGACGAATGCGCCGAGCGCGTGAGAAAGGTGTTCGGCATCTATTCCGTCAGCCCCGCCATTGAAATGGAAAAGGACCTGGACGCCATCTGCCGTCAGGCCGCCGAAATGATGAAGGGCATGAGAGGATCCTTTAAGGTGCTCTGCAAAAGAAGCGACAAAAAATTCCCCCTGAATTCTCAAGAGTTGGCCGCAAAGGTCGGCGAAAGCATTCTTGAAGTGAACGATAAGCTGGTTGTCGACGTTCACAATCCCGAAATCAAAATGAAAATCGACATCCGCGACCATGCGTATCTGTGCAACACCGAAACCATGGCTGTGGGCGGTCTGCCCATGGGCACGAGCGGACGCGCCATGCTGCTTTTATCCGGCGGCATCGACTCGCCCGTCGCAGGCTATCAGATCATGCGCCGCGGCGTACACGTTCAGTCCGTGCACTTTGCCTCTCCCCCCTATACCTCAGAGCGCGCCCGCGAAAAGGTCCTGACCCTTGCCAAGAAAATCGGCGAATATGAATACGGCATGCGCGTTCACATGGTGCCCTTTACAAAAATCCAGATGGAAATCCACGAAAAATGCGAAGACGGCCTTGGAACCGTCATCATGCGCAGAGCCATGATGCGAATCGCCGACCGCCTTGCTCACGAAAACAACTGTCTGGGCCTCATTACCGGCGAATCCATCGGTCAGGTCGCTTCCCAGACCATGGAAGCCCTCGCCTGCACGGACGCTGTTGCAACCATGCCCGTTTTCAGGCCCTTGATCGGCATGGACAAGCTTTCCATCATCCGAATCGCCGAGGGCATCGACACCTACGAAACCTCCATCCTCCCCTACGAGGACTGCTGCACCGTGTTCACCCCGCGCCACCCCGTGACCAAGCCCAAAATCGATAAAGTGGAAAAGGAAGAAGCCAGACTCGACCTTGAAAATCTCATCGAGGAAGCGATTCAGAACACCGAAATTCTATTTTTGAAGGACTAACATCTTATGAAGCTTACCGATTTCATTTCGTCCCTTAAAAACGACGCGCATTTTATGGAAAACGTCACCCATTGGCAGGAGATTCCGCCAAGGGCAGCCAGATACGCTTCCTTCCCTGACGACATGGACGAGAGGGTCAGAAGCGTCCTTTGCGCGCGCGGAATCGATAAGCTGTATGTACACCAAAGAAAAGCCGTGGATCTGGCAAGCGCGGGGCGCGATTTTGTCGTCGTCACCCCCACCGCCAGCGGCAAAACCATGTGCTATAACCTCCCCGTATTAAACGCGATCCTCAAAGACAGCGCCGCGCGCGCCCTCTATCTTTTCCCAACCAAAGCGTTGTCGAGCGATCAGGTGAGCGAACTTTACAGCCTCATTGAAGCCATGGGCGAAGAAATCAAGGCCTACACCTACGACGGCGACACGCCCGCAAGCGCGCGCACCGCCATCCGTCAGGCGGGGCATGTCGTGGTCACAAATCCCGATATGCTGCACCAGGGCATTTTGCCCCACCACACCAAATGGGTGCACTTGTTTGAAAACCTGAAATATGTCGTCATCGACGAAATCCACGCCTACAGGGGCGTTTTCGGCTCAAACCTTGCAAATGTGCTTCGCCGCTTAAGGAGAATCTGCGCCTTTTACGGCGCGAACCCCACTTTCATCTGCTGCTCGGCCACAATTCAGAATCCTAAGGAGCTTGCCGAAAACATGGTCGGAAAGCCCATGGAGATGATCGACGACAACGGTGCGCCCGCCGGCAGAAAGCACGTGGTTTTCTATAATCCCCCCGTCATCAATAAGCAGCTGGGCATCCGCGCAGGCAGCATACCGGCCACGCGCGACATTTCTCAAAAACTTATATTGTCCGGCATACAGTCCATCGTATTTGCCCGTTCGCGCCTGGCCGTTGAAGTGCTTCTGCGCTACGGAAAGGACCTCGTGCGCGATCCCCTTGGAAACGCCGCGCGCGTTCGCGGCTACAGAGGCGGATATCTCCCCACATTACGGCGCGAAATCGAAAAGGAGCTTCGCGCAGGCAATGTCGATATGGTCGTTTCCACAAACGCGCTGGAGCTGGGCATCGACATCGGCCAGCTCGATGCATGCGTCATGTGCGGCTATCCCGGAACCATTGCAAGCACGTGGCAGCAGGCAGGCAGAGCCGGGCGAAGAAGCAACGAGGCTTTAATGATTCTGGTCGCAAGCTCCAATCCGCTTGACCAATACATCATCTCCCACCCCGAATACTTCTTCGGCCAGTCGCCGGAAAGAGCGTACATCAACCCCGACAACCTTTTTATCCTCTTAAATCATTTAAAGTGCGCCTCCTACGAGCTGCCCTTCATGGAGGGCGAAACGTTCGGAGGCGTCGAAGAAACCGAAGAGCTTTTATCGTATCTCACCGATCAGAACATCCTTCGCTTTGTCGGCGGCAAGTGGTACTGGATGGCCGAGGAATTTCCGCAGGCGGGCATTAATCTTCGAAGCACAAGCGATCAGAACTTCCTGATTGTCGACATCACCGATCCCAAAAAGCACAAGGTGATCGGCGAAATGGACCGCTTTACCGTGCCCATGCTGCTTCACAAATACGCCATCTACATGCACGAAGGCAGGCAGTATCAGGTCGAGGATCTCGACTTTGACGACAAAAAGGCCTACATCCGTCAGGTGGACGTTGGCTATTATACGGACGCAGATCTCACAACCAGCCTTAAGGTTCTTGACGAATTTGAGGACGCGCCCGCAGGCTCATTAACCAAGCACCGGGGCGAAGTGCTCGTTTCCTCCATCGTCACTCTCTTTAAGAAAATCCGCTTCGACACCCATGAAAACTTAGGTTGGGGCCCGGTCACGCTGCCCGAGCTTGAAATGCAGACTTCCGCCTGTTGGTGGACGCTGCCGGAGGGACTTGAAAACAAATACGGAAAAGACGAAATGAAGACCGCAATGGTAGCCCTCGCCTACCTCATCCGCCACATCGCGCCCATGCACCTAATGTGCGCGACCACCGACATTTCCGTCGTCTACCACGTAAAAGATCCCTTCAGCGAGCAGCCCACCGTGTACCTGTACGACCACATCCCCGGCGGCGTGGGCCTGTCCGACCGCGTATACGAAATGGACATGCAGCTTTTTGAAGAAGCGCTTCAAATGCTCCTCTCCTGCCCCTGCGAAAACGGCTGCCCCAGCTGCGTGGGCGCAAACGCGCAGGGCGGCAAAAAAGCGCTGATTGCGATTCTAAAAGAACTCACCAAAGCGGAGAAACAGAATGGATAAAGCGTATACTGTAAACGAGGCGCGTAAGTATCTTGCGCGCCTGCATTTTTCCGGAAATAAAAACGTATATGAGGTCGTAAGAAAGCTTCAGGCCATCCAGTACGACCCTTTAAACGTAGTGGGGCGCAATCCCGATCTGGTTTTGCAAAGCAGGATCAAGCGCTACAAAAGCGGCATGCTTCAAAAGGAGCTTTATGAAAAGCGCACGCTTGTGGACGGCTTTGATAAAATGCTCTGCATCTATCCGGCGCAGGACTATCCGTATCTTGCGCGTCTTCGCAGAACCACCGTATGGTGGTACAGGGAAAACCCGGAAATCACGGACGCGTTTGAAGATGTGCGCAAAATCATCCGCGAAAAAGGCCCTGTTTCCTCAGACGATATCGGAATGGATCAGAAGGTCGCGTGGCCCTGGGGCGCAACAAGGCTTTCACGCGCCGCGCTTGAAAGCATGTGGATGATGGGCGAGCTCACCATCCACCACAAAGACGGCGCAAGGCGGTATTACGATTTTGCAGATAAATATCTGCCCGTTGACATACTCACAGCCGAAGACCCCAACACAACCGATCCGGCCTATTTTGAATGGCAAACCCTACGAAGAATCCGCGCGGTGGGCATGCTCAGGAAAGGGCCGAGCGACGCGTTTTTGGGAATTGAAAACTTCAAGGCAACGGAACGGAATCAGGCTTTTGACGCGCTTTTGCAAAAGGGCGCGATTACAAAAATCAGTGTTTCGGGCGACGAATATTTTATTCCAAGCGAAAATCTGTCACTTTTGGAATCCCGTTCGCCGGTTTCCTCCGCCGCGCGCGCCATTGCGCCGCTTGACAATCTTCTGTGGGACAGAAAGCTGATTAAGAGGCTTTTTGATTTCGACTACACATGGGAGGTTTACACACCCAAGGAGAAGCGCAAATACGGCTATTATGTGCTTCCCGTATTCTATAAAGACAGGTTTATCGCCCGTTTTGAGCCCGAGCCCTTTCGCGGCGGAACGCTCAAAATCAAATCGTGGTGGTGGGAGGAAGGCGTTAAAATCACAGAGAGTATGAAAAAGGCGGTCATCAAAATGCTCGAGGATTTCTGCAGCTATCTGGGTGCGGATGGATATGAAAAAGATATCCCTGAACTTACATAGTTTTTTGCATGATTTGAGAATCAGACGCGTATGATGCATCAAAACCGTTCGGGAGGGTGCACAGATGCGTAATATCAAATTTTTTCTGGCCTGCGCGCTGATCGTTTGCCTAACAGGCACGATGGGCGCGCAGGCCGCTTTATCCATGTCGCCGCTTGTGGAAGGCACGCCTATCAGCGTAAACTGCAAAAGCGCGCTGTTAATGGAAGCGTCCAGCGGACAGGTTATCTTTGAAAAAAACGCAGATGAAAAGCGGCCCGTAGCTTCCATTGTCAAAATGATGACGATCCTCATGTGCATAGAGGCCGTCGAAAGCGGTCGCGTTTCCTTATCGGACAGCGTAAACATCTCCAAAAACGCATCCGGTATGGGCGGATCGCAGGCTTTGCTGGATACAGGCGAGGTGCAAACGCTTGATATCCTTTTAAAAAGCGCCATCGTAGCCAGCGCAAACGACGCGGCCGTCGCCATCGCGGAGCACATCTACGGAAGCGAAGACCTTTTCGTTCAGGAAATGAACAGGCGCGCCAAAGAGCTTCAGATGATGGATACCGTGTTTAAAAACTGCACAGGGCTTCCCGAAAGCGGACAGCACACAACTGCAAGGGACGTGGCCGCCATGTCTCAGGCGCTATTTTCAAAGGATGAATACTATCAATATTCCACCGTCTGGATGGACAATCTCGATCATCACGACGGGCGTGTTACACAATTGACCAATACCAACCGCTTAATCCGCCTCTACGACGGCTGCGACGGCGGAAAAACCGGCTCTACGAACGAAGCCGGCTACTGCATATCAGCAACCGCCAAAAGAAGCGGTATGCGCTTAATCGCAGTCGTTTTAGGGTGTGACGCAGGAAAAACGCGTTTTTCCGTGGCGGAGGATATGCTCGATTACGGCTTTGCCAACTACAGGGTGACAGCAGTCGCTGAAAAGGGCACGCGCATCAAGGGCGGCATGAAGGTAACAGGCGGACGCGAGCAAAGCGTTCCCCTGGAACTCAACGGAGACCTTCATCTATTGATGAACAAATCGGAAAATGCGGATATCGAGCTCATTCCATCTCTCCCCGATTCCATCCGCGCTCCGTTTGAAAAGGGGCATGAGATCGGCAGCGTGGACGTCGTCAGAAACGGGCGAACGATTGCAAAGATTCCCGTGGTGACATCGGCGTCCGTTGACCGGGAACGGTTTTCGGATGCGTGGAGAAAGACGTGGGGAAAGTGGCTGTTTTAAGGGTGGATGGCGAGGCGGCTTGTGAGCAGCTGCTCGCGTTTTCGGCGGGAGCAAGCCCCCGCCCTACGGGTGATCATGATGATATTTCATAGAAAGAGTCGTTTGTAGATTCGAAGAGACATTTCTTAGGAGCATCCTCATAAACAAGGGAATGTGCAAATTCCGGCAGAACCATTAAAAACAGCGCGGGCGATCAATGATCGCCCCTACATGATGGTGATAGCCCATCAAAAAACGTAGGGGCGTGCATTGCACGCCCGCGCATTTCAATGATTCTGTTTATAATATAATGACTCAGCCCGTTTGAGATATCTTTTTATCCTGCCGGTCTAGATCCACTCAACCGCTTTGCCTTCGGCGAGCGATTTTTTTACATCGATCTGTCTTTGATTTTTGGAGCCTCTGAACCTTAATTCCAGCGTCCTTTGCGCCAAAATAAACGGGCCGTCGATGAGAACGTCGGTGTTTTCGAGAAACTCCATGATGTCCCCATTGGTTTCGGACATTTTCAAAAGCTCTTCAAACGTCCAGCCCGAATACGCCCAGACGTTTAAGCCCATGCCCTTGGCGGCTTTTGAAAGTTCCGCGCAGGCCTTCGGTTGGCAGAAGGGGTCGCCGCCTGATAAGGTGATGCCGTCAAGCAGCGGATTGTCCTCCATCATGCGTACAATTTTTTCCGTGTCCACTTCTTTCCCGCCGTCAAAGGGATGCGTTTCGGGATTATGGCAGCCCGGGCAATGGTGCGGACAGCCCTGCGTAAAGACGGCCAGGCGAAAGCCCGGCCCGTCTACGATAGAGTCATTTTCAATTCCGGCGATGCGAATGATCATTCTTCCGTCACCTTGTGCTTGGTTCTGTCCTTTTCCTCGGCGCGCTTGGCGTTGTTCCACTTATCCAGCGTTCCGACTAAATAGCCGGTGATTCTGCGGATGCGCTCAAACTGAACGTTTTCTTCGCTTCTTCCGCAATTCGGGCAGGTGTCGCCGATAATGCCGTTGTAGCCGCAAACGGGGTCGCGGTCGACGGGATGGTTGATGGAGCCGTAGCCGATGCCGGCTTCCTTCATCAGGCGAACGATCTTCTCAAACGCCTCAAGGTTCTGCGTGGTGTCGCCGTCCAGCTCCACATAGGAGATGTGACCGGCGTTGGTCAGCTCGTGATAAGGCGCTTCGAGGCGGATCTTCTTGGCTGCGCCAGTGTTGAAATAAACCGGCACATGGAAGGAGTTGGTGTAATATTCTCTGTCGGTAACGCCGGGGATTACGCCGAACTTTTCACGGTCAATGCGCACGAAGCGACCGGAAAGACCCTCGGCGGGCGTTGCGAGCAGGGTATAGTTGAGGCCGGTCTTTCTGGAAAGCTCGTCCATATGATGGCGCATGAAGGTCACGATTTCAATGCCCAGATTCTGCGCGCGCTCGCTCTCGCCATGGTGTTCGCCAATCAGGGCCTTAAGGGTTTCGGCAAGGCCGATAAAGCCTACGGACAGCGTGCCGTGCTTGAGCACCTCGCCCACTTCGTCGTCCCAGTCGAGCTTGTCGGAATCGATCCAAACGCCCTGACCCATGAGGAAGGGGAAGTTTCGCACGCGCTTTTTGCACTGGATGTGGAATCTCTCCGTCAGCTGATCGGCGGCCAGATCCATCATGCGGGTAAGCTCACTGAAAAACATGTCGATATTCTTATTGGCTTTGATCGCAAGGCGCGGAAGGTTGATGGATGTAAAGGACAGGTTTCCGCGGCCGTTGGAAATCTCGCGGGTGGGATCAAAGGTGTTGCCGATAACACGGGTTCTGCAGCCCATGTAAGCGATTTCCGTCTCCGGATGGCCGGGCTTGTAGTATTTGAGGTTAAAAGGCGCATCCTGGAAGGAGAAGTTCGGGAAAAGACGCTTTGCGCTTACGCGGATGGCGAGCTTGAAAAGATCGTAGTTCGGATCTTCCGGATTATAGTTGACGCCTTCCTTCACGCGGAAAATCTGGATGGGGAAAATCGGAGTTTCACCGCCGCCCAGGCCGGATTCGGTGGCGAGAAGAAGGTTTTTAACGGCCATGCGTCCTTCCGGGGACATATCCATGCCGTAGTTGATGGAGGAGAAGGGCACCTGCGCGCCGGCGCGGGAGTTCATGGTGTTTAAGTTATGAACCAGAGCTTCCATCGCCTGATAGGTTGCTCGGTCGGTCTCTTCAACGGCCTTTTTGTGGGCAAAGGCCTGCACGGTCTTTACGTTTTCTTCGGAGAGACCCAGCTTTTTAAGCGCTTCAGCCTCTTTTTCCTGATACTCGGCGTTCTGAACGAGCGTGGCTACGACGCCTTCGGCTTTCAAAGGCTCGACGTATGCATCCACCATGTCCTTCGCGTTTTCGACGTCCATTTTGAGCTCCAGCGCGCGGATCATGTTCTGGCTGTAGCGCTTGGCAAACGTCTTCTTTACGCCTTCCGCCATGGAGTAGTCGAAATTGACAACGCTCTGGCCGCCGTGCTGATCGTTCTGGTTGGCCTGAATGGCGATGCAGGCAAGGGCGGAATAACTGGCGATGTCGTTGGGCTCGCGAAGAACGCCGTGGCCGGTGGAGAAGCCGTTATGGAAAAGGGAAAGAAGGTCGATCTGGGTGCAGGTGGTGGTCAGGGTGTAAAAATCCATATCGTGGATATGGATGTCGCCCTCGTTGTGCGCGTTGGCATGCTCGGGCTTTAAAACGAACATGGTGTTGAACTGCTTTGCGCCTTCGGAGCCGTACTTCAGCATCGCGCCCATGGCGGTGTCGCCGTTGATGTTGGCGTTTTCCCTCTTGATATCGCTGTCGCGGGCGGCTTTGAAGGTGATGTCGTCATAGATGCGCATTAAGCGGCTGTTCATCTGGCGAACGCGGGAGC
Source organism: Clostridiales bacterium (assembly GCA_015056255.1). Lineage (GTDB taxonomy): Bacteria > Bacillota > Clostridia > Christensenellales > Aristaeellaceae > SFHK01. Next base: position 104,112 of record SVGP01000006.1, read on the forward strand.
GCTCGGCGCGATAGAGAATATAGCTCTTCGCGGTATGGACATAGCCGTTGTCCAGAAGCACGCGCTCTACCATATCCTGAACTTCTTCAACGGTGGGCACGCCGATGGTCTCGTCGGAACAGACACGCATAGCAACCTGATGCGCAAGCTCCTCGGAAATCTTTCTGGACTTAGGGCTTCCAACGGCTACAAACGCCTTGGCGATGGCGTCGGCGATTTTATCCTGATTGAATTCAACCTTGCGGCCGTCACGTTTGATGATGTATTCGATCATGGTGGTTTTTACTCCGTTCCAAATTTTGTCGGCATAAATGCCTTGAACCATTCAGCGGAAAAAAAGTCCGCGTCCCATACCGTATATGGTACGCAGGCAACATTCAGCTACATCTTACTGTATAAAAACATCCTGTAAAACCCGATCACTGTCGGACTTTTTCCAAGTCCGACAATAATTTGAGTATGATCATTATATAGGACTTAACACGCAAAATCAAGCTTGTAACGCCGCTTTTCATATTAAGAATGTTTCATGAATATTTCACACAAATGCCCTTTCTTGCCCAAAAACATGCGCTAAGGTAGGCTTAATCGCAGACGCGCGTCATATCCGACCGAAGTCTGTCGCATTATGTCATAAGTTAATTTTTTCCATGTGATGCGGACATTTTTGATCGTGTCCGTCTATTGCGGACAACTGTTTTTCGAGGGATATCGACGGCAAATTTTGCTTGACAAATGTATATAACTGGGGCAAAATGAATAATATATGTAAGTAATCTTGGAAGGGAGTCTGTCCTTAATGAATACAGGCGGAGCCAAAATCGTTTCCGTGAGCAACAACGGCGTCAGAATGTGCGCAGCGGCGGCCAGGATTTCCACCACCGACGGCGGCGCGCAAAAGGCGATCGAGCGCGGAGACGGCGATAAAAAGGATTTAAAGCTCATCGGAAAGGTCATTGCTTCCGGGCACAAAACCATTTTGGAGCATCTGGTGTTCACCATTGCCTTTCAGGACGTTTCCGTTTTGGCTGAACAGGGCCTGATCGAATTCCGCCTTGCCTCCTACACGGTAAAATCCAGACGATATGTGGATTTTTCAGGCGCAGGGTATGTAACGCCGACCAATCTCACGGAAGAGATGTCCCAAATCTATAAGGAAAACATGGATGCTCGCTTTGAGGACTACAAAAAGCTTCTGGAACTTGGCATTGCAAGAGAAGACGCGCGCTTTGTCCTTCCCTACTGCTTTAAGAGCAATTTCTACATGACCTTAAATGCCCGCGAACTTGCGCACGTGATTGCTTCCATGAAATACGGAAGGCTCAGCCGCTATGAAGAATTTCAGCGCATCGGCGTAAGCCTTGAAGCGCAGCTTAAAGAAATCATGGGAGATACCGATATCAGCGAAAAGCCGTCGCAGGCGAAATATGCGCATAAAGATAAGGACTTCATTTTTTCTTCCCTTCACGTATGCGCGCCGGAGGCTGAAGTGGTAATTGCCCCGGAGAATCCCGAAAAAGCGCTTGATTTTGCACTCAGACTGACCGACCGCTTCGAAAGCGAAAATGCAATCAGACAGCTCGTCAGGGACGCGCGTCCCCGCGAGCTTGAGATGCTCTCCTACGGCTTCACGGTCAAAAACGTGTCCCTTTCCTGCGTCACGCACTTTACGCGCCACAGGATGCAGTCCCTGATCGTGCCGTATGTGGAAGAGGCGCTGCTGGGCGGCGGCTATGTGCTTCCAAAGAGCGTTAAAAACAACAAAGAAGCCCTTGCGGTTTATGAAAACGCATTCAAAAACAACCTTGAAAATGCGAAAAAGCTTCACGCGCTGGGCGCGGACAAGGCGCTTCTTGCCTATTTCGCCCTGTCCGGAAACACGGTGGACATCCTGTTCACAATGAACGCAAGAGAGCTTTTACACTTTATGAAGCTTCGAACCTGCACCCGCGCACAGTGGGAAATCAGAGATGCGGCAAGCGACATGCTTTCCGGCCTCATGGAATCTTTCCCCGCGCTTTTCAGATATTTCGGCCCCAGCTGCGCGGTAAACGGCTTCTGTCCCGAGGGCAGGCTCAGCTGCGGACGGCTTCAAAAAATGGAGGAATAAAAAAATGGAAATGAAAAAACCGGTCATCGGCGTCATCCCCACCAGAAGTTCGGAAGACCCGAGCAAATTATACATCCCCGAAAACGTCACCCGGGCTGTCGAACGCTTGGGCGGCGAAGTGTTCATGATCGACTACGATAAGATCAAGACGTATGAGCTCATTGGCATGACCGTTCAATTGGACGGCGTGATCTACGCAGGTGGCGGCGACATGGATCCAAGATGCTACGGTCAGGAGCGCATTCCCGAGTGCGGCGAAGCCAACCCGAAGCGGGACGCTGTCGAGCTTAATATGTTCCCCCTCATTCTGACCCGAAAGCTTCCCGTGCTCGGCATCTGCCGCGGCATGCAGTCCATAAACGTCGCCCTCGGCGGCACCCTCACGCAGGATATTCCCGTAAAATATGGAACCAATCACCGTTTTTCGGGCTCCGAAGCGAAATTTCACCACAAGTTGACCGTCAAGGAAGACAACATGCTTTACGAAACGGTTCAGGCGACCGAAATTCTGACCAACAGCTATCATCATCAGGCCATAGACGTTCTCGCGCCCGGCCTCATCCCCACCGCCTACTCAGAGGAAGGCATCATCGAGGCCTTCGAGGCCCCGAAGGAGACGGAGCATTTCATTTTCGCCGTTCAGTGGCATCCCGAGTCCACACAGGACGACGACAATATCTCCCTGCGCATTTTCGAACTGTTCATGGACGCGGTGCACAGATACATGACCGTTCCGTGCCATCATCACGATTAAGAAAATGAATACTCGCACGTTCAGTGAACGCCCCTACTACCGTATAACATCATGGACTTGATGACTGAAATGAACAACAAAACCTTTCTCTGAAACACAGATGTCAGTTTATAAACGCACGAATTCTGCCTCCCTTGTGCAAAGGGAGGTGGATCGGCGCAAGCCGAGACGGAGGGATTGCAAAAACGCTTAGTTTCTTGATAGCGTTTGTTTTTTAATGAAACGTTAGCTGCAATCCCTCAGTCAAAACCTGCGGTTTTGACAGCTCCCTTTGCATAAGGGAGCCGTTTGGCTGAATGCGAATCATCAAGTATTCGTTATTACATTGTAGTAGGGGCGATCATCGATCGCCCGCGCCAACTATATCCTCCCCCCTGTCACACCAGCGATTAACAGGAGCCCCTTATGAATACTGATCTCTATCAGCACATCAAGCAGGAAGAATCCTGCGCCCGGATCCACGGCTGGGATTTTTCGCACATCGAAGGCCGATACGAGGAAGAAAACGACCTTCCGTGGGATTACAAAACAGAAATTCTTTCCCGGCTTTCGCCCGATATGAGAATTCTCGACATCGACACGGGCGGCGGCGAATTTCTTTTATCGCTCGGGCACCCTTATGAAAACACGTCCTGCATGGAAGGCTACCCACCGAACGCGGAGCTTTGCAAAAAGACGCTTCCTCCTCTGGGCATCGATTTCAGAGCCGGAAACGCGGATAAAATCCCGTTTGCAGATGAATCCTTCGATATGGTTATCAACCGCCACGGCGATTTTAGCGAGAAAGAGATTTCTCGCGTACTAAAAAAGGGCGGCGTTTTTATCACCCAGCAGGTGGGCGCGTACAACGACCGCGAGCTTGTAAATCTGTTTTACGGCGAAAACGCGCCCGTCCCATTCCCTGATCAAACGCTTGAAAAAGCGCGGGAAAAATTTGAAAAGGCGGGCTTTTCAATCGAAAACGCCATGGAGCATTTCGGCTCCATCCGCTTTTTTGAAATCGGCGCGCTTGTGTGGTTTGCACGCATCATCGAATGGGAGTTTCCCGCCTTTACGGTAGATGAATTTCTGCCACAAATTGAATGCGCCCAAAGACAGATCGAGGAACATTCCTCCGTCTCCGGGCGCACGCACAGATTTTTATTGATTTGTAAAAAGCTTTAGGCCTTAAATTCCTTAACCGCTTCAAAGAACGACAAAATGTTCTCCCACTTGGCGTGCGGCGGAATGTCGCAGCCGGAGGAAATGATAAAGTTGTCGTAACCAGCCGCCGCCTTTAAAAGGGCGGTGGTTTCTTTATGGATGCTTTCAGGCGTTCCGCCTGCAAACTGTCCTGCGGGGCTGATGTTCCCAAGGCAAAGCGCATCTTTGGGCGCCTTTTCAAGCACCTTTGCCATATCGAGGCAATCGCCGAAGGAGTAGGCCGCGGCATTGAGGGCAAAAATGTCGTCCAAAAGATCCATAACCGTATTTCCGCAGTTGTGGTAGATGACGGAAAATTCCTCTGTCTGAACACTGTCCACAATTTTCTTAAAGTAAGGCGCGGAAAACTCCCGGTTCATCTTGGGCGACAAAAGGCCCGCAAGCGGCTCAGCGATCACAACGCCGTCTGCGCCCGCATCCTTGAATGCGGAAATATAGCCGATTAAAAACTCAGTCGCCTTTTCAAGCACGGTGTGCACGGCGTCCGGCTCGTCATAGAGAAGATACATGATTTCCGTTACGTCCATGAGCCTTCCGGCCAGCGAATAGGGACCGATGCAGCCGGCGAAAACGGGTTTGTCGGTAATGAGCTGTTTGGCCTGACGGATCGCCTCTACATATACCCCTGTTCTGCCCGCGCCTACAGGAGGAACTTTAAGCGCGTCGGCTTCCTCCTCGCCCGAAATCAGCTGTCCCGTGATGGTCGGAACCTCATCGTCCGAAAATCTGGCCTGCGCGCCGAAAGCCTCCGCCTCGACGGACAGATCCATAAAACTGACGGACGCAAGGGAATCCGGCGTTAAATCGTGAACGATCTTCATTGCTTCAGCCTGAAGAGCGCTGTCGCTTGTCAGCTCGCGAACGGTGTTTTCCATTTTTTGAACGGCAGGAAATGATAAAATCGGGAGCGCACGACGGTTTTCTTTTCTGGCCGCATCCCACAGATATTGACCTGTCTTCATAGTGTATTTTCTCCTTAAAGATAAATTCTGCACTGTTTACAGGCAAAATTATAGAGCAAAGAGGGATGGGTTCTCCCTCCTTGCTCTGTTAATGAATGGTTAGATTTCGGGAATGTTGATTTCGATCTCGTGGCCGAGCTCGGCGGACTTGCAAATACCGTCGATAATCGCCTGGTTGTAAAGAATCTGGCTGGTGGGAACGGGCGCGGGATCGCCGTTGACTACGGCATCCAGGAAGGAGCGAACCTTCTTGTAGAACAGGCCCTTTCCGTCGTCCTTCAGGATCGGCACCTTTTCTTCCATCTGAACGCCGGCTAGGTCGTGATAGATGGTCATCTCGCCGCCGACAGTGCCGTTCCAGCACTCGGTGGAGGGAATGCGCAGACCGCCCTTGGTGCCCATGATGATGGTGTCGCCGGGGGTGTCCAGATGCATGGCCCATGCAATGCGGAAGTCGAGCACGATGTCGCCTTCCAGGCGGATAAAGCCGGCGGCGAAATCGTCAACAGAGAAGCGGGCAGCGTTCTCTTCGGCGGTGTGGAAGCGGTCGGCATACTGATATTCGGGGTTGGTTCCGAAGAAAGCGGACTTGTAGCCGGTAACGGTCAGGGGCTTGGGATAGCCGATGGCGTTTAAGACCATGTCCAGAGAATAGCAGCCGATGTCGCCCAGCGCGCCGATGCCGCCGGTGGACTTTTCAATGAAGGTGGAGTTCGGGATGCCGCGACGGCGTCCGCCGCCGGTCTGGATGTAATAGATTTTGCCAAGGACGCCGGACTCAACGATCTTCTTGATCATCTGCATGTTGACATCGCATCTCGGCTGGAAACCGATGGAAAGGAGCTTTCCGCTCTTTTTCTCGGCCTTGCAAACTGCAACAGCCTCATCAAGCGTTACGGTGAAGGGCTTTTCGAGAAGCACGCTCACGCCATGCTCGAGGGCATAAATGGTGGGCTCGGCATGAGCGGTATTATAGGTGCAGATGCTGACCGCGTCAAGGTCTTTTTCGTTGTCGATCAGTTCCTTATGGCTGGGATAGAAGCGAACACCCTTCACGCCGTAGTTCTCCATGAACGCCTCGGCCTTTCCGGGGATCAGATCCGCAGCGGCGACGATTTCAACGTCTTCCATCTGAAGATAGCTTTCGATGTGCGCTTCGGCAATCCAGCCGGTGCCGATGATGCCGACCTTGATTTTCTTGTCAAAGGTCTTTTTTTCTTCTTTCACGCTCTGCGTGGTCTGGCTGAGTACGGAATCGCCTGCCATAAACGTATACCTCCAATATTTTATAAAAATTGAATCCTATTCAGGTATTGACATTTTAGCATACAAAACCTATGATATGTATGTGATTTGACGCAAGTTTTGTGACGTTTTGTGCTATATTGAGGTGATTCTATGCCGGATTTATTTGAAAAACACAGGGACGATATGACGCATACGGCGGTATGGCGTTCGAATCTTCTGCGCTACCTCCCCCACTATCATTCGGGCGTGGAACTCGCGTATCTTGTAGATGGAAGCACAAACGCAGTCATTGGCGGAAAAAGCGTGAAGGCCGAAGCGGGACAGGTGCTGATCAGCGGCTCTTACACCGTTCATTCCTATCACGACGACAACATGACTGCAATTGTCGCCATCATTCCCCCTGTCGAAACGCCCTCCATTCAAAAAAAGCTTTTAACCGGCATCTTTCAAACGCCGGTTCTTACAGATGAGGACGGCACCATAAAAACGCTTATGGGAATGCTTCTTCAAAATCAGGACGACGCCATCATCAGAAAGGGGCTCAGCTATTCGATTCTCGGCTATGTCATGAAAAAAGCAGGCTTTGCTCCCGCCGGAAGCGGTATCAAATCCGGCATGATGTCGGACGTTTTAAGGTATCTGAGCGAAAACTACACCCAGAACATCAATGTGGAATCCATTGCAACGCATTTCGGATATTCCAGAAGCCGTTTTTCCCATCTTTTCAAGGCCAACATCGGCGTGAGCATTCCAAGGTTTGTCAATATTTTAAGGTGCCGGGATGCAGTAAAAGCGCTGATGGAAACCGATCTTCCGGTTGTGGACGTTGCCATCAACGCAGGATTTAATAATACGCATACGTTCTATGTGGCGTTTAAGGAATTGTACGGCATGACGCCGGGCGAGTATGTAAAGAGCAGACAGGAGAAGAATGCAGATTAAATGGCGTTTTCTCAAAACAAAGATTAACTTCGAGTTTTGCGAAAGCTTCTCCAAAAAAACACAGTCACGGGACGGGAAACCCGTCCCCTACAATGAAAACACGATGGTTTCATCCAGTAGGGGACGGGTTTCCCGTCCCGTTATGATGCTTTCATATCTTAATGAGACAGCTTTTATTTAAGATGCATATTCATGTTCACATCCTTGGCTCTCCTTTTGGGAAAGCTGGCGGTGCAGCCGACCGAGAGGGCCTTTCAATGCCCTTTTATCCTTCCTCATCCTCTTCCACATCGTTTCCAATAGAATCCGGGACGATGATTTTTGCTGCGGCGTGGAGATTCTTGATGGCAAACTCCGTGTCGCCCTTCACGTATTCGCCGTCCAGCGTCCAGTCCATCGGCTGGGCGGTAGTAATTTCGATGCTGCTGGAATTGATCAGAAGGATGGGCGGCTCGAATTTCCGCTGCGTAAGGTTCAAAAGCAGCTGGCTGAGCTCGTATGCGTTTTCAGGCGACTCCATCAGCACCAATTCGAATTTGCCGTCATCCAGCATCACCTGCTCCTTGTCGAGCGTCAGAACGCCGCCTAAGGAAGTGGAATTGCTGATTGAGCCGAACACGTATTTTCCGTCAAATTCGCTCTCGTCTGTTTTGATGTGCGCAGCGATCGGACGGATGTTGGTCAGATCCTTAAGACCCTCCAGCAGATACGCAAGATGCCCGAGCGTGTTCTTCAGCGTCTGGGGCGTTGCGTAGGACGCACGGGTAAACGCGCCGAAGGAGGCGGTGTAGGCAAAGGTTTTGCCGTTAAAAATGCCCACGTCCAATTCCGTGGCTTTGCCGCCGAGAATGTCCAATGCAGCCTGATCGATGTCGGAGGAAAGGCCAAGGGTAGATGCAAGGTCATTGGTCGTTCCACAGGGAATGTAGCCAAGCGGCAGATCGAGATGCGCATCCATCAGGCCCGCAATCGTTTCGGAAAGCGTTCCGTCGCCGCCCGCGCACACCACAAGATCGAATTCATGCGCATAAGTGCGCGCAAGTTCGCGCGCATGACCCTGATAAAGCGTGGTCATAACGGTCGGCAGATAGCCGTTCTTGCAAAAAAGCTGCAAAACATCCGGAAGCTTTCTGGCGATTCGTTTTTGACCCGCAGTGAGGTTTACGATAATAAGCAGTTTATGCTGAAACATGCCTGTCTCCTTTCAGAATCGGGCGCTGGCGAAACAAACGCACCGCAATCAGCACACAGACGACAGATAAATATAAGGTAAGAAGAAGCGAATGCGAAACGCCGCTCATCGCGCCGGTTAAAAGCGGCTCTGACACAGGATACGCACCGCCAAGATCGGGATAACCAAAGACAAAGCGCGAGAAAAACCGAAACGAGAAAAGGAGCAGAATTTCATTCACCACGCTTCCGTTTCTTTCAAACAAAACAAACAGAATTAGTCCGGAAAGGCAAGCGTTTATGATAAAAACAGGCGACAAAGAGCCTCTTGATACAATCATACAAACTACCTGTAAAGCAACGGACACAACAAGCCTGAGATGTGTTTTTCGAGGAAACATTTTATAAGGGGTACTTCTGCAAACATACGCGCAAGCCGTCACCGCGCATAAATCCATAAACGCATACAGGAAAGACGCGCCCGCAAACGGAAAAGTGCGGATTTTCGGCATCCTTGCGCTCCCAAAAAGAAGAAACGCCCCTACCGTTAAAATACTCAGACACGCGCCTGCGAGCGGATAGAGAAACAGCGTTTTCCTTTTTCCGCCGCTCGCCCTTCCCGCATACACCACAAGGGGCGCAAGCAGAAAAACGAGAAAGCAGCCATCCGCAATTTCGCCGGAAATAAGCGTTAGTCTCTGCGCCCACAAAGGCGCATAGGGCAAAGTTGTTTCCGTCAGGTTCCACGCCTTGAAAAGCGCACCCAATACATGCAAGCACAGAATTCTTGCGCCAAAGGCCGATAAAAGGCTGAATGGATAGATGAAAAGCGCAGTCATTCTCTTCTTTACAATCGGCTTCATTCAATAACGCCTCTGATCAGAACGGGCTTTTCTACCGGCGTATCGGAAAGCGCAACCGAATCCAGAATCAGCTGCTTTGCACGCGCAACATTGGAAATGGGTGAAATGTGCATGGTTGCAAACGCCTCGCCCGCTTCGATTCTGTCGCCTACGCGCTTTTTCATCACAAGACCCACGGAAAGGTCGATCTCGTCTTCCTTTTTGTCGCGGCCCGCGCCGAGGGCTTTGGCGGCATAGCCGATCATGTCGGTCTGAATGCTCTTGATGTAGCCGCCCTTTTCAAGGCAAACGTCCATGGTTTCGGGGGCCTTGGGCAGAAGCTCGGGATGGTAAGGCACGCGCTCGTCGCCGCCCTGGGCTTTGAAAAGCTGACTAAGCTTTTTAAGGCCTTCGCCGCTTTCAAGCTTTTCGTGCATGAGCTTTAAGCATTCGTCATACGTTTCCCGAACGCCGGACAAACGCAGAATGTGCGCGCCAAGAGCCAATGCAACGTCCTTTAAATCGCCCTCCGCTCTGCCGGACAGAATCTCAATGGCCTCGTAAACCTCAAGCGCGTTTCCGACATAGTTGCCAAGCGGCTGATTCATGTCGGTAACCAGCGCGGAAAATTTTCTGCCGGTCCGGTTTCCGATGTCCACCATCGTTTTGGCAAGCTCCACGCTCTTTTCATACGTGTCCATGACCGCGCCAGAGCCAGTCTTTACGTCCAGCACAATCACATCCGCGCCGGACGCGATTTTTTTGGAAAGAATGGAGGACGTAACCAGCGGCAGACAGTCCACCGTCGCGGTCACGTCGCGAAGGGAATACAAAACCTTGTCCGCCGGCGCGAGGGATTGAGTCTGGCCGATGATGGCAAGGCCCACGTCGTTTACGGTATCGATGAACTTTTCAGCGCTCATCGAAACGCTTAAGCCCGGAACGGATTCCAGCTTGTCAAGTGTTCCGCCGGTAAAGCCAAGGCCGCGGCCAGACATCTTGGCAAACTTCACGCCGCATGCGGCAACCAAGGGGACCAGCACAAGGCTGGTTGTGTCGCCCACGCCGCCGGTTGAGTGCTTGTCGCACTTGATACCCTTGATTTCGCTCAAATCCAGCATGTCGCCGGAGGCCGCCATTTCCATAGTGAGGTATAAAGTTTCGTTTGCGGTCATTCCGTTTATGCAGATGGCCATGAGCATGGCGCTGGCCTGATATTCGGCAATTTCGCCGGTGGTCACGCCTTTTACGAAAAAGCGGATTTCCTCCTGCGTGAGTTCTTTTCCAAAGCGTTTTTTGGTAAGCAGATCAATGATGTTCATATACAAAATCTCCTTACAGATAGTTTTTTATCGCTTCCTGCCAGAGGGCAAGCTTGCTTTCAAATTTCATGGTGTAGGCCGGACTCGTTGAAGGCAGGCGCAGAACGGGCACGGGGGCATTTTTGTCAAATGCGTCGTAGGCCGCCTTTCCGTTGCAGAGCACGGCGCGGATATGGGGATGGGCTTTGAAAAAGACATCAAAATCGTTCTTCTCCCCCGCCCGGATGGCGCTGTCCAACGAGCCTTCGCGTACGCAGGACGCATATACGTCCCAGAGCGCGATCTTATGATCAAGAAGAAGGCACTTTTTCGCTTCCTTCGTTTCAGGAACGGGCGCGGAGAAGATTTTCGCCATCATCGGCCAGAAGGCGTTTTGCCTGTGCGCGTAGTAAAAATCGTCCTTTAAGGACATGACGCTCGGCATGCTGCCGACGATTAAGAGCACCGCGTCCTTTTCTTCCACCGGCGCAAAGCCGTAAATGCGCATCCAATCACCCTATAGCAAAAGAAATACTTTTCTATTTTAATTATATCAAAACCCGCTGCCTTTCGCAACTCAATTTCAGTTTCACATGCGCGAAAAACGCATCTTTCAAGATTCTTTCAAAATTCCGGCAACAGAAAAGGGGCTGCCATTTCTGACAGCCCCCCTGAATTCAAAGAGGAAGATTAGTTGAGAGAAGCCTGATAAGCGTCGTTGTACTCTTCGGTGATCTTGGCGCCGCCTTCGGCTTCCCACTGATCCCAGGCAGCCATGAGGCCGTCCTCATCGATGATGCCGGCGATGTACTGGGTCGCAGCGTCAGAGAGGATGGTGGCGAGCTGGGTTCCGAAAGCTACGTTGGTTTCGGAAACGAAGGGATAGCAGGGGTTGGCAACCGCGTAGGGAGCGAGGATCTCATTGAGCTCGTTGTATCTGGCGCGCATGCTGGTGGTCTCAAGCGGCACAGTCAAATCGCCCATGACGCCCATGCCCAGCTGGTTGATGGAGCCATTGATCTTGCCGGATTCAACAGTCAGTCCTTCGGGATGGGTGGTGGTGCGATAGCCATCCTCGGTGATCCAGTAGGTTACGCCTTCAACGCCGCAGTTGAGCAGCATCTGACCTTCGGCAGTGTTGCACCAGTCGAGGAACTTCATGACCTTGGGCAGGTCTTCTTCCTTAACGGCCTTGGTTACAACCAGTTCGCCGGCAAAGCCGGGGTTCTGGGGCCATACGGTGATTTCGCCATCATCCTGAGCAACGGGGCCTACATACTCCCAGATCTGCTCGGTGATGCCGGCGTTGGTCTCGAACCACTCCTGCTGACGATAGGCGTTGTCGAGGCAGTCAAAGCGCATGAAAGCAGTGCCGTTGCGCTCGGGGTTGTTCCAGGTGGAGGAGTCGATGGTGGCGAAGTTGGGATCGATGCCGCCGGCCTCGTATACCGCGCGCAGCCACTTCAGGCCTTCGAGGTATGCGGGATCCTTGTGAGCGGGATAGATTTCGCCGTTCTCGTCAACGCCCCACTCGTTGGGCGCGCCGTGCATAACGGTGGCGATGGAGATGGTGCCTGCGGTGTAGGAGCACATGTTGATGGCGTAGCAGTCATCCTTGTACTCGGCAAGAGCCATGGTCAGCTCGGTGAGCTCTTCGATGGTCTCGGGGATCTCGGTGATGCCGCACTCAGCAGCGATGTCCTTGCGATAGTAGATACCAGCGCGGGGATATGCGCGGCTGCAGTAGATGCCGTAGATGGAGCCGTCGATGGAGATGTTGGAGTAAACGCCGGCATTACCAACGAGATTCGGGTAATTGACGGGGTCGTTTACATACTCGGTCAGATCCCAGAAAGCGCCGGCGCGGGCATTGTTGATCATGGTGGTGCCGCGAGCGTCGGTCATGCGGACGATCATGGGCTGCTTTTCGGAGGGATCGGTCATGGTGGTGTTCAGAGTGTCGCCATAGGTGGAGTTGGCAGCGAAGATGATCTGAAGGCGAACGCCGGATGCCTCTTCGATGGCCTTAAGAACGGGGTTGTCCTCATGCTGGAAGTCCACGTCTACATTGTGGTCAGGCAGCATAACGGTGATGACGAAGGGTTCCTCGGATTCTGCAAAGCTGGCAAAAGAAAGCAGCATTGCAAGAGCCATAAGAAGAGCTACGAGTTTCTTCATGGGTTGGTCCTCCTTTTTTATTTTGTTCACGCGTCTGAAACGCGAAAAACATCCATAAACAAAGCCTTGAATTTAGCCCTTGAGCGCGCCGACCATAACGCCCTTTACGAAATACTTCTGAAGGAACGGATAGACGCACATGATCGGGATGGTAGAAACAACGATAACGGCCATCTTGACGGACTGTTCCGGAGGCTGGACGAATTCCGGATCGAGTACCGACGAATCGGCAACGGTGGCATTGGAAAGAATGATGATTTCACGAAGCAGAACCTGAAGCGGCCACTTTTCTCTTGCGCCGGGCATGTAGATCATTGCGCCGAAATAGGCGTTCCAATGACCGACGGCGTAGAAAAGGCCGAAGGTTGCAAGCACGGGAAGCGACAGCGGCAGAACGATCTTCCAAAGAACGCCGATGTCCGTGCAGCCGTCCATGGAGGCGGATTCTTCCAGCTCCTGCGGGATGCCCTGGAAGAAGTTTTTGACGATCATCATGTTGTATGCGCTGATCGCGCCGGGCAGAAGCACGGACCAGAAGGTGTTTTTCATGTTCAGCATATTGGCAACGACGATGTAGCTGGGGATCATGCCGCCGCCGAAGAACATGGAGAAAATGACCATGTTGAGGACAAAGTTTCTGCCGCGAAGGCGGGGTTTGGAGATGGCGTAGGCCATGGTGACGGTGAAAAAGAGGTTGATCAGCGTTCCGGCTACGGTAATGAAGATGGAGTTTTTAAAGCCGGAAACGATTTTGTTGGTTGAGAAAATGTATTCGTAGGCGTTAAAGGAGATATCGTGGGGGATGATCAGAAGCGGGCGCTGCGCAAGCTCAAGCTCGGTTGCAAAGGACGCGCCGATAATGTAAATGAAGGGCGCGATGGTGGTCAGGGCGACCAAGGATAAAAACACATAGTTAAACACGTCGAAGAAGCGGCCTGCAAGGGTGTTTCCCTGTCCGACAGCGCCGGAGGAACCCATGGAAATTTTCTTCTTGCCGTTCGCTTCGGAGGACTTTTTTACATTCTTATTCATTCTTTCCGTCCTCCTTCCTTAGTAAAGACCCGACTCGCCGAGGGCGTGCGCGATCTTGTTGGACGAAACAACCAAGATAATGCTGACCACGGACTTCATAAGGCCGATGGCGGAAGCATAGGAGAACTGGCCTTCCTGAAGACCCTGCTGATAGACGAACACGTCAAGGGTCTGCGAGGTGGAGCGGTTTAAGGAGTTTGCCATCAGAATCAGGTGATCGTGGCCTGTATCGAGCATGGAGCCCATGCGAAGAATAAGCATAAGAACGATGGTGGAGCGGATGGCGGGGAGCGTTATGTGCCACAGGCGGCGGAATCGGCCCGCGCCGTCAACCATCGCCGCTTCGTACAGCTGGGTATCGACATTGGTAAGGGCAGCCAGGAAAATAATGGTGCCCCAACCGGTTTCCTTCCAGATGGACTGACCGATGATCATCCATCGGAAGGCCGTAGGCGAACCCAGATAGTTGATCTGCGTTCCCAAAAGGTTTTCGGTCAACTTAAAAATAATACCGGTAGGCCCAAAGAGGATCATAGTGATGGATACGACGATGACGATGGAAATAAAATGCGGCACATACAAAAAGGTTTGCAAAATCTTTTTATAGCGCAAAGAGCGCATTTCATTGAGCATCAGCGCCAGAATAATCGGTGCCGGGAAATAGAAAATGAGGTTCATGAAGGACAATAGCAGCGTATTTTTCAGATACCGCGTCCACGAGGGGAACTGGAAGAAGTACGCAAACCACTGAAGACCCAGCCATTCGCTGCCGGCGATGCCGGAATAGGGAACGTAATTCTGGAAGGAGATCACGATGCCCCACATGGGCAGATATTTGAAAACAACGAAATAGAGGAAGCCCGGAATCAGAAGCATATACAGCCACCTGTCGCGCAGAATGTCGGCCGTCAGGCGGCGCAAATACTCTTTGCGCGCATCATGAATGGACTTGGGCGCGTGCACCTTATCACTCATATCGTTTCCTCCTTCTGATAGGTCGAAAATGGTTGAACAGAACTTCAAAATACAAAACATGCCGAACGCGAAACAGGTTAATACTCGTCGTTCGGCAGATTGCTTTTAATCGTTCCGGCACTTTTATTTTACCTTATGTTTTATTATAACGTTTTAGTTGTGATATTGTCAAGAGTTTCACGTCATAAATTGCATAGTTCATACAGACTATAAATATTTTCATCCATCATTTTGTGTATTTTTTGTTTTCTTAGGAAAAGTCTCAAAGAAAAAGCGGGCAATCCTTAGACCGCCCGCTTTATAAAGCTTTATCGGTTTATGAAATTATGCCCACCACATGCCGCCGTTCGATTCGAACATCATCACGCGCTTAAGCATATCGATGGCCTTTCCGAGTCCCTCGGGAACGCTCATCAGGCTGTCCTCGTGCTCGATGGAAATCATTCCGTCGTAGCCGACCATGCGAAGGGCGCTCATCATGTCCTTCCAGGTCTGCTCGTCGTGGCCAAAGCCTACAGAGCGGAAGATCCAGCTTCTGTGAATCTCGTCGCCGTAGTGCTTGGTGTCCAGAACGCCGTTTACGTCGGTGTTCAGCTTGTCAATCTTGGTGTCCTTGGCATGGAAGAAGAAGATGGCGTCGCCGAGATAACGGATGGCGGCAACGGGATCGATGCCCTGCCAGAACAGGTGGCTGGGATCGAAGTTCGCGCCGATTTCAGGTCCGACGGCGTTGCGCAGCTTCATCATGGTTTCGGGGTTGTATACGCAGAAGCCCGGATGCATTTCAAAGGCGATCTTCTTGATGCCGTGGGCGCGCACGAATTCGACTTCCTTCTTCCAGTAGGGAATGAGCACTTCGTTCCACTGGTAGCTCAGAATCTCGGTAAAGTCGTCCGGCCAGGGGCAAGTGACCCAGTTGGGCGTTTTATCCTCAGGGGAGCCGCCGGGGCAGCCGGAGAAGGTGACAACGGTGTCTACGCCCATCTTTTCGGCGAGCAGAACCGCGTTTTCAAAGTCCTCATGGAACTGACGCGCGATTTCCTTATTCGGGTGCACCGCGTTTCCATGGGTGGAGAGGGCGGCGATTTTGAGATTATATTTTTTCAGGGTTTCAAGCATCTTTTCGATCTTCTCGGGATGCTCCAAAAAATCCTTCGCGTCGCAATGCGCTTTTCCGGGAAAACCGCCGCAGCCGATTTCCACGGCCTGAACGCCTTTGGAAGCGAGATACTGACAAGCCTCTTCAAAGGGCCTGTCCTGAAGCAGAACGGCAAATACGCTGAGCGTCATAATGATATTCCTCCTGTTTAATAGTGGCTGATTGTATTATACATGATTTTATCATTCTGTTCAATGTATTTTTGATTTGATTCACAGTTTTAATGGATTGTTGCTTTGACTCATATGCCCGTTCGTGATACAATATGGAATAGAAACATTTTAACTCGGAGGATACACACCTTGAATTGTCCCAAGTGCGGAGCTAAATTAAGAAAAGATATGGACCGCTGCCCAAAATGCGGGCTTGGAACCTTAGTTACGGACAACACGGGCGCAGAAACCATCGTTCCCATGAAAACGCTGATTTTGAGGGCGTTTCTTGTGTTTCTGGGCTTTCTTGTAACCGTGTGCCTCGCCACGTACATCGGCGTTCGCATTCATTATAATCGCGAGGCCAAGCGTATCGAGAAAAAATACGACAACCACACCATCGAAGAGATCACCTATGACAACGGCATGATCGGCCACGCCATCTCTTTTTTTGCCGAGGACGGCGACACGATCTACATCGAAGAGCTTCGCGAAAGCTACATGGTGGTCGGCGGCGTCGCCCGCGTGGAATTCCCCGATTACGTGTGGTTTGACATCGACCCCAGCAACATCGAAAGCGCAAAGATCAAGCTCTCCCCCATCCTCATCAAGGAAAACGGCGAAAAGATCAAGCTGCCCGCCTTTTCCATGAACGTCGCCGTGCCCGAAGCGCCGATCAAGGTCAATTCTCCCGCCCAGCCCTACAACGTCGTCGTTACCTCGATTGTCGGCATCGACCTTGAGGTCGTCTACGGAAGCCAGGTCATCATCAACGGCGAGGACGTTTCCGACCGCGTGGACAGAAACGGCGGCCTCAATCTCAACCTGAATGTTTACCCCATCGGTGAAAACAATATCTCCATCATCGTCCGAAAAGATCAGCACAAGGAAGCCAGACGCGACCTGGTCTTCTACAGAAGCGAAATGGAAATCAACCTCGAGCTTGATCCCTCCGTTTCCACCACCAGCCAATTGGCCTACATGACCGTTTCCGGCAAAACCGAGCCCGGCGCATGGATCGAGGTCGACACAAGCCACGATGCCCAGTCCGTCAGAATCGATCAGGAAACCGGCGAATTCTCATTCCGCGCCCGCTTCTCCACCTTCGGAGACAACCTGGTCCGCTTCCGCGCCACCAAGGAAGGAAAGCCCGACAGTGAAATTTCCTTCTATGTAAGCTACCTCCCCGCCAAGGCTGAATACTCCCGTAACGCCTGGGCCATGGACTATCAGCAATTGCGCCTCATCTACGAGCAGTGGCACGGCCGCGTATTCCTGTGCAAGGGCAAGATCGTGGATATGTATTACGAGGGCGACACCCAGTTCTCCGTCATCAATGTGGGCAAGGACGAAGAACAGCTGATCATCCTCGAAAACCAGTCCGACGTGGGTTCTTTGAACATCGGCGCGTATTACGAGGTCTACGCAGACGTGGCAGGCCGCCTGTTCTACAAGTCCGGCTATTGCCCGCACCTGATCGCAAGATACGCAACCATTGTTGTCAATCCGTAGGAAATCACCTTATCTTTCATTTCAAATCGTAGGGTGGGGGCTTGTGTCAAGAGCAACATGGTTTACAGAATGTGCAACAACATGGTTTACACATTAGCTCTTGGGTCGCCCTCTAAGAGAAAGGCTTTTCTAAGAGTATAGACGCGGTTATCAA
>SVGP01000031.1 GCA_015056255.1 Clostridiales bacterium
TGGGTACGTCAAATTCGTAGTGCTTGCATTTGGGGCATGCGTATACGGCGGCAGCGCGTCCACCTCGGTAATGCCGGCAAGCTTTGCGACAAAGGACGAGCCGACCGAGCCGCGCGAACCAACGATGTAGCCGTCTGACAGAGATTTGGCGACGAGCTTTACCGCGATCATGTAAAGCGTCGAAAAGCCGTAGCCGCAGATGGATCCCAACTCCTTATCGAGGCGCTTTCTGACCAGCTCCGGAAGTGGGTCGCCGAAGATGTCGCGGGCTTTCTTTTCGCACATGTCGCGAAGGTTCTGCTCCGCGTCCTCCCACAGGGGCTGGAATGTGTCGCCGCCGTCGGGTGCCTTCATAAAAAGATCCTTGATGTGCTCAACCTTGTCTGCAATCTCGTTGGGTGCTTTGATGACGACGTTGTAGGCCTCCTCTTTTCCGAGGTATTCAAATTCCTTCAGCATGTCGTCGGTGGTTCTGAAATACAATGGCGCCTGCTGATCGGCGTCCTCAAAGCCCTTGGTGGCCATGAGAATCGCGCGGTAAATCGCGTCCTTCGGGTCTTTAAAGTGAACGTCGCCCGTGGCAACGACGGGTTTATTTAATCGTCTTCCGATTTCGACAATGTGGCGGTTGATGTCTTTAAGCGCCTCTTCATCGGGCACAAGGCCTTCACGGATCATGAATTCATTGTTGCCCAGCGGCTGAATTTCAAGATAATCGTAGAAGGAGGCGATTTCGTCCAGCTCCTTCTCGCTCTTTCCGGCGAGCACGGCCCTGTACAGCTCGCCCGCCTCGCACGCGCTTCCGACAAGGATATCCTTTCGGTTTTTGGCGATCAGACTTCTTGGCATGCGCGGGGTTCTGTGGAAGTATTTTAAATGCGCTTCGGACACCATGCGGTTTAGGTTCGTCATGCCCTCGCGGGAGGTGGCAAGGAGTATAATATGCCTGCTTTCGCCGCCCGCATCGGTTCCAAAATAGCTGTTCAGGTCGCTTAAGTGGGCAAAAGGTTTATCCGCCTGCATGCTTTCAAGCGTCTTTACAAGCACCTCGCCCGTTGCGCGCGCGTCGTGCACGGCGCGGTGGGCGTTGGTCAGGTTGACGCCCAAGGCCTTACAGATCTGGCCCAGCTTGTGGGATTTTAATTGTCGATAGTAGTTTCTGGAAAGCGCGAGCGTGTCCAGAATCGGGAAATTAAAGGGAATGGACGCATCCCTGAACGCGCGGCGGAAAAACGCCATGTCAAAGGAAGCGTTGTGCGCAACCAGCACTGCACCCTCGCAGAAGGCCGCAAAGCCGTGAATGACCTGCTCGATGGTCGGCTGATCGCGAAGCATGGCGGCATTGATGCCGGTAATTTCCGTAACCTTATCGGGAATGGCGCATTCGGGATTGATGAGCTGGGAGTACTCCTCCACTTCTACGCCATTTTTGATTTTTACAGCGCCGATTTCCGTAATCTTATCTTTTCCGGTATTTAAGCCCGTGGTTTCAACGTCCAGCACGACATAGGTAATATCCTTCATGCTTCTGTCGTCTGCGTACTGAACGATTTCGGGGCTATCCTCGATAAGATAGCCTTCGCAGCCGGGAATGAGCTTGATGCCCGCTTTCTTGGCTGCGCCGAACGCTTCGGGATAGGCCTGCACAACGCCGTGGTCGGTGATGGCGATGGCGGTATGCCCCCACGCCGCGGCCTGCTTAATGAGGTCGGTAGGCGAAGCGCACGCGTCCATCGCGCTCATCTGGGTGTGCAGATGAAGCTCCACGCGCTTTTCCTTGGCATTGTCCTTCCGAACAGGTTTCTTTGCGGAAACAATATCGTCTGCAAAGAGCATATAGGCGTGATTGAATTCGTCGTATTTGTATTCGCCGCGAACCTTCAGCCACTTGCCCTCCTTGACATATTCCCGCGCACCTTCAATCTGCTTTTCAAGCGACACGCCGGTTTTGCCCCTCTTGGGCTGCAGAAAGGATTTACAGGAAACGCTTCCGTCGTAATCCGTCATGGTGAATGTGAGAATTTTTGTGTTGGTGTTTTTCGTGTCGCGCATTTCCATGTTGACCACTTCGCCCATCAGGCAGACGCGGCCCGCATCCTCGGTGAGCTCCTTCATGGAAATGATGGGATCGGAAAATTCCTGTCCCTTGATGACGCCCTCGGGCATCGTATCTTCTTCTGTAGTATTTGCCGACTGGCTTTCAATCACAGCCTGCGCAAGGCGGATATCCTCCTCGCGCCGCTTTTCTTCGATTCTCTGAATGCGCTTAGCCTCGTCGCCGACCATCTCAAAAGCGGTTTTGGCCTCGATGTCAAAAAGCTCCTTCATTTCCCTTTCGATCATCTTGTCAACGCCGCGAAGCCGCAGAAAATCAACGCCCTCCTTGGCGCTGACGGAAATGCGAACCACATTTTCATCCATCCGCCAGTCGCCGGCGTTCCACGTAAGATAGGGCATCGAGCCCGGGCTTTCCTTGGTGATTTTTCGAAGGATCACGTTTTTAAACGAATTGATGTCCGAAAAAACCTCCGCCCTAAGCGCGGGATAGCGAACGGAAACATCCATGACCTGTCCGGGAAAGCCCGCACGCATAGCGCGCTCCACAGTCTTGATTTCGCGCTCGGTCAGAACTCTGGACGACGCAAAAAAGGCGCGCATGCCGCCGGTCGAGCGCGAAACCGTCACTCTCTCAAGCGTTAGCGCCTTTGTCAGGCCCTGATCTACATTTTTTAATAGCTGCGTCCAGACTTCGCTCATGGTGTTCCTTTCGAAATGTTCTTCAAAGTACCGGTGTTATCTGCCTCCCTTGTGCAAAGGGAGGTGGCTGCGCGAAGCGCAGACGGAGGGATTGTGCGAATATTTGGTTTCATAAAACGTATGCATGAATCGATACGTTAGATGCAATCCCTCAGTCAAAACCTGCGGTTTTGACAGCTCCCTTTGCACAAGGGAGCCTTTTGGTTGCCAATTGTTACTGTTTTTTCTAATTGCCGTTTTTTTACCCGTTCACGCGCTTTCGGATTTCCATAATCAGCGCTTCGGCCAAATCGCCCTTTATGCTTCTGGGCTTTTCGCCCTTTACAAACAGCGCGCCGCCGTCTTTGCCGCCGGCTACGCCCATGTCCGCTTCCCTGGCCTCGCCCGGGCCGTTTACAATGCAGCCCATGACGGCGACGGTGAGGGGCGTTTTGATGTCCATGGTTTCCTTTTTCACGCGCTCGGCGATTTCGCCTACGGGAATGCATGTGCGCCCGCAGGTGGGACAGGAAACGATGTTGATGCCCTCTTTGCGGATGCCGGTCGCCTTCAGAATTTCTTTTGCGGCATAAACCTCATTTACCGGGTCGCCCGTTAACGACACGCGCAGGGTGTCGCCGATACCGTCCAGAAGCAGGCTGCCAATGCCGATGGCGCTCTTAATCGTGCCCATACCAGGCGTGCCCGCCTCGGTTACGCCGATGTGCAGAGGATAATCCGTTTCACGGGACGCGATTCTGTACGCCTCGACCGTGCCCGGAACGGAGGACGACTTCATCGACAAAACAAGGTCGGTATAGCCGTATTTTTCAAGCAGACGCGCGTGGTTTATTGCGCTTTCCACCATACCTCTGGGCGTAGGGCCGCCGTATTTTCGAAGGATTTCCTTTTCAACGCTTCCGCTGTTTACGCCGATTCGAACGGGCACAGGGTGCATCTTTAAGCAATCCGCCAGTTCTTTGACGTTTTTCTCGCCCCCGATGTTTCCGGGATTGATGCGAACTTTGTGAATTCCGTTTTCAAGCGCGCCAATGGCGAGCTTATGGTCAAAATGAATGTCGGCAACGAGGGGCACAGGGCTTTTGTCCACAAGCGTTCTGACGGCCTCTACGCATTTTTCATCATACACGCTCACACGCACGATTTCACAGCCCGCCCGGTAAAGCGCATTGATCTGTTCGAGCGTCTTTTCCGCGTCCCTCGTATCGGTATTGGTCATACTCTGAATGGTCACGGGCGCGCCCCCGCCGAGGGGCACGTTTCCGACCGTCATTTTTCTGGTTTTCATTTATCTTTCCTCCCGAAGGGATTGATCAGGCGCGGCATGCCGATATAATTAAGGTTATACTTTTTGATGATCAGCATCGCCTGTTCAAACGACGCGTTGTCTGCTGCGACATCCGGCGAATGCGCGTCCGACCCGATGGTCACGGGCGGCTGAATTTCGCCCGCGACTTTCCAAAATCCTGCATACGGATAATGGCGATGGTCGCGGATGCCAAGCAGATTGATTTCAAGGGGAACATTGTATTTCTTCGCGCCCTCGCAAATCATTTTCCATGCCTGATTCTCAATTTCCTCATTTTCGCGATAGCGAATCATATCCGGGTGCGCAAGATAGGTAAACACGCCCGTCTTCATGGCTTCAAGAACCTGGTTTGCGTATTCCATCAGCGAATTTTCATTCTGCCCTCTTCTCGCCGCGCCCCTCTGACCGTCGATTTCATTTCCCAGAAAATGCTGTCCCAGAATCATATAGTCGATGGGATAGGGACGGATGAGCGAGAGAAAATCGACGAAAAATTCGGGATAATACTCCGCTTCAAGGCCGACAAAAATATCGATATCCTTTTCGTATTCTTTTTTCAGATCAAGGACGCTTTTCACATATCCGTCAAGCTCCTCCGGCATCATGCGGAAGCCGGAATAGTAGCCGTCTTTAAAAACATACGGCGAATGATCAGAAAAGCCCAGCGTCTTGAGGCCGCCCTTAATCGCATTTTCCACATATTCCCTGTCCTCGCCCTCTGCATGGCGGCAGCGAGTGGTATGCGTATGGAAATTAAACGTCTGCATGGCAAAATCGCCCTTTCGTTATTTGAGAAGTCCCCTTACGTCCGAAACCGTCACGACGATCATTAAAAGAATCAGGATCGCAAAGCCGATCAGGTGCACAATCGCTTCCCTTTCGCGGTTTAAGGGCTTTCTTCTGATGCCCTCAACAGCAAGGAACACCAGTCTTCCGCCGTCCAGCGCCGGAATCGGCAGAAGGTTCATGATGCCAAGGGATAAAGAGATATTCAAAAGCCAGAAAAGAATCGAATAAACGCCCGTGGCAAAGCCTGCGGAAAAGCTCATCTGCATATCGGTGGACACGCTCGACACAATGCCGACCACGCCCGATACCGAGCCCTCCTGAACGCCCATGCCGCGAAGAAGACCGGACACCATGTCCTTTAAAAATGCAACGGTATTGACAACGGTCTTTCCGAGAAGTTCAAAAGCCTCGGGGACGGCGGTAATCAGATTTGCGTCATATTCCTCATACTGCGCGGAAAACACAATGCCGATCAACACTCTGCCCTCTTCTTCATTGAACTCCGGCGCAAGGGAAACCTCCAGCTGTTCGCCGTTTCGGTCGATGGTAAGCGTAAGCGCATTTCCGTCGCCCACCTCCGAAATTCTTTTTCTCAAAACCTCAACGCCCGCGTCATTCGGCGTAATTTCTTCGCCGTCCACCATCAAAACGGTGTCGCCCGCCTGAAGACCCGCGCGGCCTGCCGGCATATTTTCGTCAACGGAATACAAAACGGGAAGCGTCACAACCGAATAGGGATTCGGAATCGCGCTTGACGCAATCAGAACAACCGCCATAATGAACGCCAGAAGGAAATTCATAAACGGGCCTGCAAAGACGGTCAAAAACCGCTTCCAGACAGGTTGATTGTTCATGGCTCTGGGGTCGGGATTGTCTTCATCCTCTCCCACAAACGCGCAGAAGCCGCCAAGGGGCAAAGCACGGATGGAATACACCGTCTCCTTGCCCTTCCACGAAATGAGCTTTGGACCCATGCCCACGGCAAACTCGGTGACCGCGATGCCGCTTAATTTTCCAACGATAAAGTGACCGAATTCATGAATGGTTACGACAACGCCCAGAATGATAAGCGCTGCTAAAATGGAAACGATATTGAGCATTTGTTGCCTCCGAAAATATTACATGGAAAACGCGCATCGGGCGAGTCTTCTCGCCTCTTTGTCCAGCGCATATACGTCCTCAATGGATTCAGGTTCGATATATTTTGCGTGATCCAGCGCATATCTGACCGCGCGCGGAATCTCGCCAAATTTCACATTGCCCCTTAAAAACTCGCCCACGACCTCTTCATTTGCGCCGTTCAATACAACCGGCGCGCCGTTTCCGTGTTTGAGCGCTTCATAGGCATAGGAAAGGCACGGGAAGCGGTCGGCGTCGGGCGTATCGAAGGTAAGTGAGGAAAGCGTTTTGAAATCGAGCCTCTTTCCCCCGTATTCGATTCTTTCAGGATACCCCATGGCGTATCCGATGGGGCCGCGCATGTCGGGCTGACCCAATTGGGCAAGGCATGCGCCGTCTTCGAATTCCACCATCGAGTGAATCACGCTCTGCGGGTGGATGACCACATCGATTTTATCTGCAGGCATGGAAAACAGATGGTGCGCTTCGATAACCTCAAGACCCTTGTTCATAAGGGATGCGCAGTCCACCGTGATCTTGCCGCCCATGCGCCAGGTGGGGTGCTTAAGTACATCCGTAACCGACGCATTTTCAATTTCTTCTTTAGAAAACAAGCGAAGCGCACCGCCCGAACAGGTCAGAATGATCCTTTCGGCAGCGTTTCCGTTTGACGCCTCGAGGCACTGGAAAATCGCGCTGTGCTCACTGTCGACGGGAAGAAGCAGTTTATGGAGCCGCTTCGCCTTTTCCATTACGAGGCTTCCGCCGGTGACAAGCGCCTCCTTATTGGCAAGAAGCACCCTTTCGCATGCGTCAAGCGCACACATGACCGCGCTCAACCCCGCAATGCCCACAACTGCGCACAGCGCGTCGTCGGCCTTGCTCGCCTTAAGCGCATCCTCCGTGGCCGTCGGGCCAAAGAACCACTGGATGTTTTTTAAATCGTCCGGAATGCTTTCGGGCTCCTTTATTAAGGAGCACACGTCCGGCTTATGAATGCGCGCAAGCTGAAAAAGTCCCTCCGCGTCCGAGCTTGCGGACAGAAGGCACGCGCGGAATTTATCGGGATGCTTCTTAATCACATCCAGCGTTTGCGTTCCGATGGAGCCCGTGGCTCCGAGCACTGCAATTTTTCTCACTTTGTTTTCACCCGTCCAAAACGCCTGTCGCGAGCGGCGTATTCGTTCAGATCCTTAATCAGTTCCGCCCGGTTGTAGTCCGGCCAGAAAACGGGATTAAAGATGATTTCGGCATACCACGTCTGCCACAAAAGGAAGTTTGAAAGGCGTTTGTCGCCGCTGGTTCGGATCAGAAGATCCACATCCGGGTCGCCGGATGTATACATTTCATTGGAAAGTGCGTCATAATCGATTTTATCAACATCCATTTCGCCTGAAACGCATTTTCCCGAAATGGCCTTGGCTGCGCGGACGATTTCGGCCCTGCCGCCGTAATTTAAAGCAATATTGAGCTTAAGTCCCTTATTATCCTTGGTTTTTTCCATGGCCTTTTCAAGCGCAAGCCTTTGTTCCTCGGGAAATTTTTCAAGCTCACCAAGGATTTTGATTTTTACGCCCTTTTCATGAAGCTCGTCAATTTCGGATACAAAGTATTTGGTAATGAGCTTCATAAGCGCGCTGACTTCTTCCTGAGGCCGGTTCCAATTTTCGGTTGAAAACGCGTATATGCTCATGACCTCGATCTTGAATTCATCGCATGCCTTAATGATCTCGCGAAGCGCCTCCGTGCCCGCAGCATGGCCCGCGCTTCTTGGAAGCGATCTTTTCTGCGCCCAGCGGCCGTTTCCATCCATGATAAAGGCGATGTGGCGCGGACGCTTTTCAAGCGGCGGGACCGCCAAGGCGGACGTATGTTTTTTTCTTAAGAATTTAAAGATATTCATTGCGTCAGCATTCATCGTCCGTCCCCCTTATTGTGTCCGGAAATCGCGCGCAGGTGACGATTTTTCCGCCGTTTTCAATCCTCACAACACGCAAAGTGCCGCGGGGCGTATATCCCCGCGGCGAACTGATTTCTTTGATGTCAATATCATGAATGTCTGCCTCATGAAGCTTTTGTACCGCCACATCCAAAGGCAAACCCAACAGATTCATCATACAGACATGATCTCTTTTTCTTTGTCGGCGGAAATCTTGTCTACGTTCTTGATGCACTCGTCAACAGCCTTCTGAAGCTGGGTTTCAGCGGTCTTCTGATCGTCCTCGGTGATCTGGTTGTCCTTCTTCATCTTCTTGAAGGCTTCCATCGCATCACGTCTGATGTTGCGGATGGCGACCTTGCTCTCTTCAGCTGCCTTCTTGACCTGCTTGCACAGCTCCTTACGGCGCTCTTCATTGAGCTCGGGGATGATCAGACGAACGACGCGGCCGTCGTTGGAAGGGTTGATGCCGAGGTCGGACTTCTGAATTTCCTTTTCGATGGGGCCGATCATTTTGGCTTCCCACGGCGCGATGACCAGCATGCGCGGTTCGGGAGAAGAGATGTTGGCAACGCCGGACAGCGGGGTGGGCGTTCCGTAATAGTCAACTACGATCTTGTCCAGAATCTGGGGATTGGCGCGGCCTGCGCGCAGCGTAGAATACTCCTTGGTCAGCGCGGCGACGGTTTTTTCCATCTTGACTTTTGCTTCGTCAATTTTCGCTTTATACATTTTGTAATCCTCCTTAGGCGGAATAGAATCCAATTTCATATTATATTGTATTAAATTTCTTGCGCCATGTCAAGAATATTTCGCGCGTGGTATGCAAAAATACTGCCGCCCCGAAAAACGGAGCGGCAAAGCATTGACATTAAAAATTATTTCTTGTACATCGGGCCGTATACCTGGCAGGCGCGGTAGTCCTGGCCCTCTTTGTCCATGCCGAATGCATTCCAGCAGGCGGGGCGATAGATGTCCTCTTCGGGCACGTTGTGCATGCAGACAGGGATTCTCAGCATGGAGCACATGGTGATCAGGTCCGCGCCGATATGGCCGTAGCTGATCGCGCCGTGGTTCGCGCCCCAGTTCATCATGACTTCGTATGCGGTCTTGAAAGCGCTTCCGTCCTTGCCGTCGCAGCGCGGGGCAAACCACGTGCAGGGCCAGGTGGGGTTGGTGCGCTCCATGAGCTTGTCGGAAACGTCCTCGGGCAGGTTGACCGTCCAGCCTTCAGCGATCTGAAGAACCGGGCCAAGACCCTTGACGAGGTTTAAGCGGATCATGGTAGCGGGCATCTCGCACTGGGTGGTAAAGTGGCTGGAGAATCCGCCGCCGCGGAAGTTGTCCTGACCAGCTTCGCACCATACGGTGGCTTCAGTCATCTTCTTGATGTCTTCATCGGTGACTTCCCACCACTTCTTCATGACGGGGTTGCCGTTTTCGTCCTGGCATACGCCGGAAGCGTCTAAGCAGGCTGCGCCGGAATTGAGCAGGTGGATAATGCCGTTGGATTCCTTGGCTTTTCCTTCGAGCTTGTAGCCGGTTACGCGCTCGGTAGCTTCGCCGGACCAGTAGGTGCGAACGTCGGCAAAGATCTGCGCTCTATGGGTCAGAAGGCGCATCATCAGCATGCACATGCCGTTCAACACGTCGTTTTCAGTAGCCAGCGTATAGGGTTCGCGCGCGCCCTGATAGTCGAAGGTGGAAGAAAGGAGCGCCTCGGGATAGTCGCAGTTCGGCCAATGGTCGGTCCACTGTCTCTGGCCCTGGAAGCCGCCGGCGATGGCGTTGTGACCGCCCTTTTCCTCGACGAAGGCGTCGGGAAGGTTCTGGTTGCCCGCCATGAGATCCTTGATGATCAGATACATCTTGACGGTAAACTCCCACTGCTTTTCCTTCTCTTCGGGGGTGAACTTGATGCGAACCTTTTCGCCTAAGAACTCGACCTGATCAGGATTGTCGTCGCGGCCTTCCTTGCAGTGTTCCTTGGTCCATGCAAGCGCCTTCTGGAATTCTTCTTCGTTATAGATGCCCTCTTCCATACGGCGGAGGATTTCGACCTCGTCCACGGATTCAACGCGCATGCCGAAATAGCTTTCCATCATTTCCTGATCGATGATGGAGCCGGCAATGCCCATGCACTGAGAGCCGATCTGCAGATAGCTCTTGCCCTTCATCGTCGCAACCGCAACGGCGGCACGGCCGAATCTTAAGAGCTTTTCTTTAACGTCTTCGGGAACTTCGCTGACCTGCTCTCTGTCCTGAACCTCGTGTCCATAGATGCCGAACGCCGGAAGGCCCTTCTGGGCATGTCCCGCAAGCACTGCCGCAAGATACACAGCGCCCGGACGCTCGGTGCCGTTAAAGCCCCAAACGCCTTTGATGGTATTCGGATCCATGTCCATGGTCTCGGAGCCGTAGCACCAGCAGGAGGTGACGGAAAGAGTGATGGCGACGCCTTCCTTGCGGAACTTGTCCGCGCAGGCAGCGGCTTCATGCACGCGGCCGATACAGGTGTCTGCAATGACAACCTTGACCGGCTCGCCGTTGGAATAGTACAGATTTTCTTCAAACAGCTTCTTGGCTGCGTTGGCCATGGCCCATACGGTGGGCTCCAGAGATTCGCGCATCATCTGCGGGCCGCGGCGGCCGTCGATGCAGGGACGGATGCCGATTACAGGATAAGAACCGATATATCTGTTTTCTGCCATGAGGGATCCTCCTTATATAATCACATAGATTTATTCAGATTATAGCACAGAATTTCTTAATAATCAATTGCATCTGCAACCTTTTATTCACATTTGTTGCTCACTTTCACCATTTTCTGCATTTTTGTTAAGCCGGATGCGTTCGCACATTCCCCGGAAGGTGAGCTTTTTGATCCGTTTCGCGCGGGAGCCGGGAATGTACTTATCGAGCATACAGATGCCCTTGTATTCGCAATAGGCGCACGCGTCCGTTTTTTCACTTTGAACGGGCTCAATCCGCGTTTCGCCCTTTTCAATGTCAACCGCGATATGGCTTGCGACCATCATGGCGTGCTCCATCAATAGCTCAAATTCCTCATCCGACGCCGTGAGCGCCCTCGAATCGGGCGTTCCATCCTTCAAAAAGCGGATCTTGAAAACGCGCTCCGGCTCGTCCGCCATCAGGCGGATCAGATCGGGATCGCTTGGCAAGATGCCCTCCATGCGCATCCTGTCCAGACGCATTCTTTCGATTTCGTCCTCGTCACGGCTGTCGGTTGCAATGATCGGATCGTCGACCCTGAAATAGAACGCGCCCGCCGATTTGCCGCCGTACTTTTTAAGGGCGGAGGCAAGGTACAAAATCAATTGCAGCTGAAGTCCGTAATACATTTCGCCCGCATCGGGCTTTTTGCTTCCTCTTTTATAGTCGATCACGCGAAGATAGCTTTCGTTTGCGACGTGCATCTGATCGACTCGGTCGATGCGCCCGGCGATTCTGGATTTTGCCCCGTCGTTGAGCCTTAAAACCGGCCCGACCTCGCCAAACTCCATTTCAAGCTCCATCGGCGTAAATGCGCCGTTTCGAAGCTGCTCGGTGAGCGTTTTGGCGGCTCTCGTCGCCACGCGCCTTAGTTTTTTCGCACTGGCCTTTGCAACGGAGGTATCGTCCATCGCATCTTTAAGCGCGCTTTCGATGATGTTATCCGAAATCCGGTTCATGCGCCTTGCCGCTTCTTCGGAGGAAATATCGTTTAAATCCACCTTGCTTTCGCTTAAAAACGCACACACCGCTTCATGAAGGAAGCTGCCCTCGTCCCGCGCGTTCAGCCCGAACGGCTCGTCCTTTTCTGGGCGCAGCGCGTATTTCACAAAATGCTTGAACGGGCAGCCTGCGTATACTTCAAGGCGCGTGACCGAAACCTTGTCAAGCGCACCGTACACCTGCCTTGAAAGGCCTGTACCGATATTCTCGCTTTCGGTTTTATGGGTAAGCGCACGGCGGATTCTGTCAAGCGCGCTGCCACCAGCCTTGGAAACGGAAGCCAGCGCGGCTTTTCCGGGCAAGGAAAGACCGCCTGCACTCAGCTCCACTGAGGCCGTTTGCTCGGCAGCAACGGGCGCGGCATATTTCATGGACAAAATCGCCTCGTCGTCCGTCACGCCGCCTCTCAATCTGAGATTCGGGAAAATGCGTGAAGCCTCGGAAACCAGTACGCCCGGAGCCAAAGACGATCCATCCAGCGCGCTCATGGGATAGGTGATGCAGATGTAATCTTCTGCTAAAGACAAAGCGTCCTTTACATACATCCGTTCCGTTCGTACTCTGGAAAGCGCGTCATGACCTAAAAATACGTCGAGTTTTTCCGAAAGCTCGCCCGTTTCGTTCGCGTCGAAAAGGCCTTCATCCCCCATCGCTCCCCCGGCGGACTGCCCCATCACGATCAGCGCCTTTACGGGCTTAAAGCCCATTCGCGCTGCGGACAAGGCGTTGACCGCGTCCTGAGACTGCGGAAGGGGCTTGATTTCGGCGTTTAAAAATGCGCGGGCGAGGAGATCCGTAAACATCGCCTTTGAAAGCTTTTTTTCGCCCATCAGCTCGTTCATCTGATCAAGCGTTCCCACAACCCGGTTCCATACCTGCGCATCCTCGGCAGCCAGCAGTCTTTCGCCAAGGTCGATCAGGCGACTTCTTGAAAGTTCGCCCTTCCTTGCGCAGTTTAGCTCATTTAGATACAAAAATACGCTTGCCAATTGCTCCGTCAGCGTATCTGCCCGCGACAGCGCTTCGTCCAGCTTCAGCATGGGCTCGGCGATTTTCCGCCTGATTTCTTCGATGGTTTCAATTTCACCCTCCGGCGCACGCTTGATCGGCTTAAAAATACCGCGGGCGGTTAAGCCAAAGCGGGCAGCATAAGTTAAAAGCCTCTCCGCTTCATCGTCCGTCAGGTCGGTATATCCCGTCGTCACAAGCGCGGCAAGATCTCCGTCCGCGCCGGATAGGATTTTCATGGTTTCCAGCAAAAATCGGGGCAGCGGATGCCTGTCGGCCGGCCGGCTTTCGGGGAGGAAAACCGGAACCTCATAGGCTTCAAACGCGCTTTCAAGTGCATCGGAATAGGCGGAAGCGTCGTTTATAAGCACCGCTACATCAGAATACTTCCAGTTGTTTTTGGAGACAAGCCTTCGAATCAGGGCTGCTGCAAAGCGAGCCTCCTCAAGGGGATTTAATAAAAGCGCCATCTGGAAGGAAGTGTTTTTTCCGTCAAATACGGTGGCAGGCGAACAGTAAACCTCCCGCGCAAAATGGCTGTGCGCGCTTTTCATCGGAGACGTATCGCTCAGATATTCCCTTTTATAAGAAACGCCTTTTTCCCTTAAGCGCTTTAAAATACGTTCATACGACGCCTGAAGCGGCTGATAAAGGGTGAAATCCCGCGCCATGCCGTCGTTCTCAAGCGGAAGAAACACGCCTGCTTCAATTGAAACGCTGGCAGCAGCGGCAAACAACCGATTCCAGATGGGCGTGGTCAGGTCGAAGCCGAAGGCAAAAATGCGCGCGTTTCTGATCGAGGGCGCATCGGCCATTCTTCTGATGGCCTCTTCCATTTCGTCCTCTCCGTCCTGGAATTTGCCTTCGATTTCCGCTTCGTAGGCCTTAAAAAGGAGCGCAACGTCGTGCATTTTCCACTTAAGCGCACCATCTTCCTTTTCCTCAGACATCGAAAAAAGCGCATCGGGGGTCACTCCCGCCTGTTTCAGGCGCATAATCTCCTCCACAATGCGCATTTCAAAGCCGCGTTTTTCCTTCGCGCCCTGATACCACTTAAGCTTTTTGTTGAGATTCCGAAGCGTTTTGCCCATCAGCATGGCGCGTCCCCGCTCGTCCACGAGCACGCGCTGGGGCTTGCCCGCCTCGTCAAAAATGAGGCTGGCAAGCCGCTTGGGCGACAAAACGGACAAGCGGAACGAGCCGGAAAGCTTAAGGCCCTCCAGCGTCAGCATTTCGGTTTCCAACGTCAGCTGCTCAGGAACGATCACGATCACGTTTTTGTCATCCCTGATGTTTAAGACCTTTTCAATCTCCTGAAGGAGTCTGGGCCTTAAAAGCGCCTTACGCCCGGTGTAAAACGTAACGCTCATGTCAAAACGCACGCTTCTTTCGTTAAAGATTTAAAAGCATCGCGCGGAACGCAAAATCATGCGTGTCTTCGCGCCTTTCTGCCATGCCGCAGAATTCATTTTCCACATATACGCGCACAATCCTGTTATCCTCGCTTAAGGGCGTTAAAAGCCAGCTTTCCTTCACGGGATTTCCGCACGCGATGCGTTTTCTGTATTCGCTCTTTACATCGATTCTCGGATACGCGCCCAAAAGCGCGTCCATCGGCTGAAGCGCGCGCTCAATCGCGCCGGGTCGCCTGATTTCTTCAATCGAAAACCCGGTTTCGGTCGTAAACGCGCCCGCCGCTTCCCTTAAAAGGAAGCTCATATGAGAAGGGCAGGAAAGCTTTTCCCCGATATCGCGCATTAGAGATCTGATGTAAACGCCCTTTCCGCATTCGATCCGAATCAGGTGTCGGTTGGGTGCAGTCTGAGCAACATAAGACAAATTGTGAACCGTGACCTGTCTGGGTTCGATTTCAACTGCTTCCCCTACCCGCGCAAGCTCATAAAGCTTTTTGCCGCCTCGCTTGAGCGCACTGTACACAGGCGGCGTCTGCATGATGTCGCCGATAAAATCGGAAAGCACGCCTTTTACGTCCTCCGCAGTCGGGATGTTATCACTCGTCTCCAGCACCTTGCCCGATGCATCGCAGGTGTCCGTGCTTGCGCCTAAGAAAAGTTCGCCCACATACACCTTTTTCTTGTCGATTATATAGTCAAAAAGCCTCGTCGCCTTTCCGACGCACACGGGCAGAACGCCCGCCGCGTCCGGGTCGAGCGTGCCTCCGTGTCCAACGGCGGTTTTCCGGGGCAGAAGCCGCCTTACGGCGAGCACGGCGTCCGAGCTCGTCATTCCCGGCGGCTTTAAAATATTGATAAATCCATCCATATCATCACATTTTCCTTGCGGCTTCGCACGCGCACTCAATCACCTTCGGGAAAATCTCCTCCATCGCTGCGCCCGAAACCGTTGCACCGGCTGCGGCAATATGTCCGCCGCCGCCGAACTGTGCGGCAATCTTGGCAACATCTGCGCCCACACCGGCTCGGAAGGAGAACTTCACGCTGTCCTTGATCTGATCGGCCAAAATGCCAACGCGAACGCCTGCAATTTCATTTAAATAATTCACAATTCCGTCCGCATCCGCACGGGTTGCACCGAATTTATCAAACGCCTCGTCATTTAAGCGGATCGCCGCGACGCGTCCGTTTTCAAAAAGCTCGATTCGGTCAAGCGCGTAGCCCAGAAGCTGCGTCTTTTGAACGGAGCGCGTTCTGTAGAGTGTGCGCGTGGTGTTTTCAATGTCCACGCCCGCATCCACGCACATAGCGGCATAGCGATACGTGTTTCCCGTGGTCGAGGAAAACGAAAAATTGCCCGTATCGGTGGAAATCGCGGTATAGGCATTCAGCGCCATGTCCTTGGTGAGCGAAACGCCGAGTTCCCTGATCACTTCAAGCGCCATTTCACCCGCCGCCGCGGCTTTTCCGTCGATATAGTTTACATCGCAAAAGCCCATGTTTGTCGCATGATGGTCAAGGCATGCCCTGTTTTCGCACGCGAAAAACACGCTTTCAAAATCGCCCATGCGCTTAATGTCCGAAACATCCACGGACAAAACGGCTTTCGGCGCAAACGGCAGGTTATCCGCGCACACAAAATCACAGCTGTCCGGAAGAAAGCGGTATTTTGCATCCACCCTGTCGCTGCACGCGGGAAACGCGCGCTTTCCGAGGGCGCGGATGGCCTCTGTGATGCACAAGGCCGTTCCATACGCGTCGCCGTCGGGACGGATGTGCGTGATGACCGCGATATCGTCATTCGCTTTTATAAAATCGGCAATTGCCTTTGCGGACCCGATCATTCTTGGGTGTCCTCCGCGCTTCTGCGCTTTTCGTCTTCTCTCAAAACCTCCTGAATGTGCGCGGCGTATTCGATGTTCACATCCAGTTCAAATATGAGCTCCGGGGTATAGCGAAGGTCGACTTTTCTGCCGAGCTCGCGGCGGATAAAGCCGGAGGCGCTTTTCAAAGCCGCCATCATGTCTTTTCTTTTGTCCTCTTCAAGAACCGTTACGCGTACCTTGCAGTATCTTAAGTCGCGCGTCACATCTGCGCGCAGAATCGACCAAGTGCCGCCCACTCTGGGGTCTGACACCTCGTCTCTGATGATCTGGTCGAGGGCGCGTCTGACTTCTTCTGAAATCCGGTCAATCCGGTCAAAACCCATATAATATATCCTCCTTACCGAAAACGCGGTCGGCGGCAAAATGTGTCCGCCGACCGCGTGAAAAATGGTCGATTATCTCTGAACCTCTTCCATGATGAAGCATTCGATTTCGTCGTTTTCCTTGACGTCGTTGTAGCCTTCGATGCCGAGACCGCACTCGTAGCCCGTGGCAACTTCCTTAACGTCGTCCTTGAAGCGCTTGAGGGAATCGATCTTGCCCTCATGGATAACGACGTTGTCGCGAAGCAGGCGAACGGACGCGTTGCGCTGAATCTTACCGTCGGTGACATAGCAGCCCGCAACGGTGCCCACACCGGAGACCTTGAAGGTCTGGCGTACGCGGCAGCGGCCCAGCACGTTCTCCTTGAACTTGGGCGCGAGCATACCCTTCATGGCAGCCTCGATGTCTTCGATGGCGTTGTAGATGACGCGGTACAGGCGGATATCCACCTTCTCGCGGTCGGCAACGTCGCGAACGGAATTGTCGTGGCGGACATTGAAGCCGATGATGATGGCATTGGAAGCGGAAGCAAGCAGAACGTCGGTCTCGGTGATCGCGCCTACGCCGCCGTGGATGGCTCTTACCTTGACTTCATTGTTGGACAAACGCTCCAGCGACTGCTTGACGGCCTCGACAGAGCCCTGTACGTCGGCTTTAATGATGATGTTGAGCTCTTTGAGCTGGCCTTCGGAGATCTGGTTGAAAAGATCGTCCAAGGTGGTCTTGCTCTGCGCCTTGATGAGCGCGGCCTTCGCCTTGTCCTTGCGCTCCTCGGCAACCTTGCGGCTTAAGCTGTCGTCGTCAACGGCGGAGAGAATGTCGCCGGCTTCGGGAACATCGTTAAAGCCGATAACCTCGACCGGATCGCTTGGGAAGGCCTGCTTGACGCGCTCGCCGCGATCGTTGACCATGGCGCGGACGCGGCCATAGGCGGTACCGGCGATGATGGTATCGCCGACATTGAGCGTGCCGTTTTTAATAAGAACATTGGCAACGGGGCCGCGGCCCTTGTCCAGTCTCGCCTCGACGATAACGCCGCGCGCTTTTCTGTTGGGGTTGGCCTTGTAATCCTGAACCTCGGCAACCAGGAGGATCATTTCCAGAAGCTGATCCACGCCCTGACCGGTATGCGCGGAAACGGGCACGATGATCGTGTCGCCGCCCCACTCTTCGTCGATGAGCTCGTACTTGGTGAGCTCCTGGCGGATGCGGTCGGGATCGGCGGTCGGCTTATCCATCTTGTTGATGGCGACAATCGTCTGAACGCCGGCGGCCTTTGCGTGGTTGATGGCCTCGATGGTCTGGGGCATAACGCCGTCGTCCGCCGCTACAACCAGAATGGCGATATCGGTGGCCTGTGCGCCGCGGGCGCGCATGGCGGTGAACGCCTCGTGGCCGGGAGTATCGAGGAAGGTGATCTTTTCGCCGTGAAGATCCACGGTGTATGCGCCGATGTGCTGGGTGATGCCGCCGGCTTCGCCTGCGGTCACGCGGGTTTTACGGATATAGTCAAGCAGCGAAGTCTTGCCGTGGTCGACGTGACCCATGATGGTGACGACCGGCGGACGATGGACAAGATCCTCTTCCTTGTCCTCAACGTCCTCGGCCTCGAGCGCATCTTCCGCAGTCTCGGCGAGCTTCAACTCAAGCTCGATTTCAAACTCGGTGCAAATGAGCTGCGCGGTATCGAAGTCGAGTTCGTTATTGATGTTGGCAAAGATGCCAAGCATGAGGAGCTTTTTGATAATTTCGCTGACGGGCTTTCCGATGCGCTCGGAAAGATCCTTTACGGTGATCTTTTCGGCGGTCATGACGGCCTTTTCGATCTTTACAGGCTCGGGCTTGGCTACGGGCGCAGCGACCTTGCGCTTGCGCTTTCCGCCGCGGACATACTCGTCGTCCATCTGAACGGAGGGCGCGGCAGAGCGGGTCTGCTGACGCTTATTCTTCTGCGTATTGCGCTCGGGGTCGACCTGACGCACATACTGCTTTTTGTTGGGATCGTAATTGCTGACGCGCTCCTTCTCAACCGAAGGCGTGAGATCGGGCGCAGCGGGACGGCGGGGTGCAAATCCGCCAGCGGGTCTGGGCGCACCTGCGCCTGCGCCGCCCATGGGAGGACGTCCGCCGGGTGCGCGATTGCCCATGGGGGCAGCGCCTGCCTGACCCTGGGGATTGGCAGGACGGCCATAGGGGCCACGGGGCGCCTGTCCGGGCGCGCCGGATTGACCCTGCGGATTCGCGGGACGGCCATAGGGGCCTCTGGGCGCCTGTCCGGGCGCGCCGGATTGACCCTGCGGATTCGCGGGACGGCCATAGGGGCCTCTGGGCGCCTGTCCGGGCGCTGCAGATTGACCCTGCGGGTTCGCGGGACGGCCATAGGGGCCTCTGGGCGCCTGTCCGGGCGCTGCAGCCTGACCCTGGGAATTCGCGGGACGGCCATAAGGCTGCTGGGCACGCTGCTGCGGCTGCTGGGCGCGGGGCGCAGCCTGCGGTTTTTCAGCAGGCTTTTTCTCATTTTCCGCGGCTTCCGCCTTTACAGGCGCAGCCTGCGGCTTCTCGGCAGGTGTATTTTCGGCCTTTTCTACCTTCTGCTCGGGAGCGGGCGCATTCTTAGCCTTTTCTGCCGCCGCCTTTGCGATTGCCTGCTGCTGCGCGGTTTCATTGATGGATTTGATTGCGGCCTCCAGCGTGCGCTGTCTGGCTTCGTTCTCCTCCAGTCTGATTCTTTCCGCTTCCGCCTTTGCAATCTTGCCGGAAATTTCTTTCAAAGAATCGATCGCGCCAAGCGCCTTCTTGCGCGACTCCGATACGCTCTTTAAAAGCTCCGACGCTTTCTGACTGAGATCTTTGGTTGCGACTTTCGCCATGGACTAAATACACCCCCGATAAGTTTTAAAAATCAGCCGATTTCTTTATAAAGCTGATGAATGCGGCCTGCAAAGGAATCATCCGTTACCGCCGCGATCATTCGCCCGGGCTTGCCGATGGCGTCTCCGAGCGAAGAGGCTGAAACCGTGATAAGCGGTGTTTTTCTGTGGACGCAGGCGTCTTCCATTTGCTTTTTCGCATTTATAGACGCGTCCTCGTCGATGACGACGAGCTTGCACTGACCCTTTCTAAGCGCAATATCCACCGCCTGAACACCGGAAACCAGGCGGCCTGCGCGCGCGGCCAAGCCAACCATGGAAAGAAGCTTATTCATCTTCATCCTCGCTTACGGGCGGAA
Source organism: Clostridiales bacterium (assembly GCA_015056255.1). Classification (GTDB taxonomy): domain Bacteria; phylum Bacillota; class Clostridia; order Christensenellales; family Aristaeellaceae; genus SFHK01. The sequence continues at coordinate 19,511 of SVGP01000031.1, forward strand.
GAGCGGCAAACGCCTCTTCAAGAGAATCGTAGATCTCGTTTGATACGGCGGCCTCGAACTTTCTTTCCAGAGACTTCGTTTTTCTGGCCTTTTTAAGGCATTCCACATTCCTGCACACATATGCGCCCCTGCCCGGCTTTTTGCCCACAGGATCGATCGAAACTTCGCCTTCAGGAGAGCGCACAATGCGCTGAAGCTCCTTTTTCGGCTTCATTTCATGACAGCCCACGCACATGCGCATTGGAATTTTGCGCTGCTTAAGCATTCTCGTTTTCGCCTTCCTGTTTTTCTTCGGCGTTCGCCGCTTCATCTTCCTCGGCGATAGCGGCGTTCATCTGGCTTAAGGACTTGATATCGATCTTCCATCCGGTGAGCTTGGCAGCCAGACGAGCGTTCTGGCCTTCCTTGCCGATGGCCAGTGAAAGCTGGTTGTCCGGAACAATCACGCGGGCGCTCTTTTCCTTATCGGAGGCGAACACCGCGTGCACGCGGGCGGGAGACAGAGCGGAAGCGATATATTCCTTGGGATCGGAAGACCATTTTACGATGTCGATCTTCTCGGTTTTAAGCTCGTTGACCACGTTTTCAACGCGAAGGCCGCGAGGACCTACGCAGCTTCCTACGGGATCGATGTTCTGGTCGGTAGAGAACACGGCCATCTTGGTGCGGAAGCCGGCTTCGCGGGCGATGGACTTGATCTGAACAACGCCGCTTCTGATTTCGGGCACTTCGATTTCAAACAGGCGCTTGACAAGACCCGGATGGGTTCTTGATACCATGACCTGCGGGCCGCGGGTAATCTTGGTGACTTCAAGGACGTATACCTTTAAGCGGTCGCCTACGTTTACTTCCTCGCCCGGCATCTGCTGCGCGGTTTCGAGTACGCCTTCGGTTCTTCCGAGCTCCACAAACGCGCGGCCGTTTTCAACTCTCTGAACGATCGCGGTCAGGATTTCGTTTTCCTTTTCGATGTATTCGTCATAGATCACGCCGCGCTCGGCTTCGCGGATATGCTGAACGATGACCTGCTTTGCGGTCTGGGCGGCAATGCGTCCAAACTGGCTGGGCATGGTGGGCACTTCGATGACGTCCTCAATGCCGTAGCTGGCATAAGAAGGATACTTCTCGCGAACCTCGTCCAGCGAAATTTCGATCGTGGGATCTTCAACGAAGGACACGATCTTCTTGTGCGCAAGCACTTCGATCACGCCCGTGTTTCTGTCGATGGACGCGCGAACGTTGTCCACCTTGCCAAAGGAGCGCTTGTAGGCCGAAACCAGCGCGCTTTCGATCTTGGAATAGAGCACTTCCTTGTTGATCTTCTTTTCCTTGGCCAGCATATCAATTGCGGAGATGACCTCCATCGGATCCGCAAATCCTATTGCCATATTAAACCCTCCAGTCTTCTCCGTTGTTTGTTAGATTTCAATATCGTTTAAAAGTTCTTCGTCTACGTTCAAAACGCATCTTGCAAGCGCGACGGCCTTCTGGTCGAACTCGCGTCTTTCGCCATTTGTTTCGATCACGATTTTGTTATCAATGAGACCTACAAGAACGCCGGTATAAAGCTTTGCGCCGTCTAAGGGCTTATAGAGCTTTACCTCGATTTCCTTGCCCTGGGCTCGTTCGAAATCGCGCGGCTTTTTAAGCGGCCTGTCGACGCCGGGGGAAGAAACCTCCATGTAATCGTAGTCGATATTCTCCGCATGGGGCTGGACGGCTCTGTGGAAGGTTTCCACGTCGTTTAAGGAAATGCCGCCCTCTTTATCGATGTAAAAGCGCAAAAAGCGTCCGGCGGGCTCCTTCACGAGCTCAAGGTCGATCCATTCAAACCCAAGCTCTTCGGCCAGTCGGATGGCGATGCGTTCAACGCTTACAAGTGTATTGGATTGATTAGGCAAAAATATGTTCCTCCGAAATCTTGTTAGCAAAAAATCAGCCCACTCAACAACGAACCGCGCTTTCCGGTAAAAGAAGCGCGGCGCGAAAAACGTTCCTCATTCAAACAGAACGCGCTGTGGACCAACTTGCTTTCCTTTAAGATGCACGTTTTCCGTACACCTTTCAGCCACATTATACCACGCGCCGCCGAGAATTACAACACCCACCGGCCAAAGTTTTGAAACCGTTATGATAAAAAATCGGTTAAAACTCGCCCGATGCGCAATATTTAACTTTTACGTTGCCATATTTGAACAATCCCACCCTAATCAACCGCTTGTAAAATCACGTCAATTGCGGTAAAATAATAGACGTAAAAATCATATGGAGGTAATGCTATCATGATTAAGATTGGTATCAACGGTTTTGGCCGCATCGGCCGTCTCGTTTTCCGTGCTTCCCTGAGCCACCCCGAGGTTGAAGTCGTTTCCATCAACGACCTCATCACCCCCGACTATATGGCTTATATGCTCAAGTACGACACCGTACACGGCCGCTTCGAAGGCACCGTAGACTATACTGACCACTCCATCATCGTAAACGGCAAAGAAATCCGCGTAACCTGCGAAAAGAACCCCGCTGACCTCAAGTGGGACGAAGTAGGCGCTGAGTACATCGTAGAGTCCACCGGCCTGTTCCTCACCCAGGAAAAGGCTGCCGGCCACATCGCCGCTGGCGCGAAGAAGGTTGTTATGTCCGCTCCCTCCAAGGATGCGACCCCCATGTTCGTAATGGGCGTTAACAACAAGACCTACACCAAGGACATGCAGTTCGTTTCCAACGCTTCCTGCACCACCAACTGCCTCGCCCCCATCGCCAAGGTTCTCCATGACACCTTCGGCATCACCGATGGCCTCATGACCACCGTACACGCCACCACCGCTACCCAGAAGACCGTTGACGGCCCCTCCATGAAGGATTGGCGCGGCGGCCGCGGCGCGGCTTTCAACATCATCCCCTCCTCCACCGGCGCTGCCAAGGCTGTTGGCAAGGTTATCCCCGAGCTGAACGGCAAGCTCACCGGTATGGCTTTCCGCGTACCCACCGCTGACGTTTCCGTTGTTGACCTCACCGTCAACCTCGCCAAGTCCGCCACCTACGAAGAGATCTGCGCTGCCATGAAGGCCGCCTCCGAAGGCGAACTCAAGGGCATCCTGGGCTACACCGAGGACGCAGTCGTTTCTTCCGACTTCATCCATGATCCCCGCACCTCCATCTTCGACGCCAAGGCCGGCATCGCCCTGACCGACAAATTCGTCAAGGTCGTATCCTGGTATGACAACGAGTGGGGCTATTCCAACAAGGTTGTCGAGCTCATCAAGTACATGGCGAGCGTAGACCACGCGGAATAAGCTTTAAAAGCCGTTTGAAAGCCGGGTTTTGAAGATTTTGAATCGTCAAACTTCGGTAGACGAACAAAATTCCAAGTTCATACTTGGATAAACAAGTTACCTCCGATTTTGCACCTGTGCGTGTAAATCGGAGGTATTTTGCTATGGTAGACAACACAATGCTCATGGACCTCATGGACGCCTATCTCACCGAATGCGAGATCAGAAAACTTGCTCCCAAGACCATCTTATATTACAACTTGAAAGAAAAGCTCATTGAAATTGCTCCTTAAACAAAAAACGCATGCGGGAAGCTTGTTCTCGCATGCGTTTTTTGTTTAAGAGTCTCCGTAATTCCCGATCACGATTCCGCTTTCCCTTGCTTTTACGGCAAGCTCTGTGCGGTTGGAGAACTGGGTTTTTTCGCGCAGGCTTTGGATGTGCTGTTTTACGCGGGTTACGGATATGCAGAGGGTTTCGGCGATGGCGGCGTCGGTTTTGCCGGTGACGAGTTCGCGTAAAACTTCGAGCTCGCGGGTAGTGAAGTCGCTGTTATAGGCTGCGCCCAGGCGGGTTTTGGGCGGCGCGTCCGGGTAGACGGATTCGCCCTGCATGGTTCTGTCCATCAGGCGAATGAGCGCGTCCGCCGTGGGCTCTTTATACCAGAAGCTGTCCACGCCGATCTTTTTGGCTCTTTTGATATAGCTGAATTCCGGCTGGCTGGTGATGATGATGATTTTGGTGTTTGGGAAGCGCTTTTTGATCTTTTCAGAAAACTCGATGCCGTTTGCGTCCAGAGCCGTCTGAACGTCCATGAGGATGAGGTCGACGGGGTTGGTCATGCAGTACAGCTCGGCCATGGCGGCGCTGTCGATGGAGGGAACGAGGCGGTAGCGGCTGGAAGCGCTGACGAAAATTTCCATGAGCTTTCTGGCCATGGGGTCGTCCTCGACAATTAAAACGTTATACATCCTCATTCACCTCTTTTCTGATGGAAACGGTAAGGGTAAATCGCGGCGCGTGGGCAACGGTCATTTCGCCGCCTGCGGATTCGACCTTCCTGCGCGCGCTTGTAAGGCCGCCGCCTTCCGCGATGGGGGCGGGGGGCAGAAGTCCGTCGTTTGTATAGACGGAAATATAATCGGTGTCTGTTTCCGAAAGATGGATTTCAAGGCGCTTTGCGCCTGCGTGACGCACGGCGTTTGTAAGGGCTTCCGCGCCGATGGCGGCGAAAAGCTTTTGAATGGGCGCGCTTTGGGGTATTTTTCCGTGGACGGAAACGGTAATTCCGATGGCGTTTGCCGCGCTTGTCAGGGATTTAAAGGAATCGGCAGGCTTTTCGGGCTTGGATTGCATTTTAAGAACCTCGATGTTTCTTTGCCAGATGTCAAGAAGATCTGTAAGGTCAGTCTCTCCGCCTGAGAGTCTGCTTTGCGTCATCAAAAGCGCCTGGCCTAAAAAGCCGTGTACATTGACGCGCGTTTCCAGCCTTTCGCGTGCGGACACATATTCGTCCACATTGCTTCCGTATTCCATGATGCGCGTGTTTCGTTTTTCAAGCTCGATATTTCTTTCCCGAAGCTCGTTTACAAGCGCATGCTGGCGCGTGACGTCGGCGGCGGTGATTTCGTAAAAACCGCCCGTTTTTTCGCGCTTAAAGGAATATACCGTGCCGTCCGGAAGCTTGAAAGCGGGCTGATCGCCGCCTGATAAGCGCGTAACGCCCTCGGCTGTTTCGCCGCGTTCGAGCGCGTCCCAGAAAAGGCGCGCGTTCTGAATGGGCTTTTGAAAAATAGCGTCTGACAAAAGGTTCATTTTGTGGTTGGTCAGAACCACGAGGCCGTTGGGATAGGAAAAGCAAAGCCCGCTGCCCAGCCGGTCAAGGCTTTCCTTGATGCTGGTAGGTCCGATGGACATTTTCTGGCGTTTGACTTCCCTTGCAATCATGATGATAAGGAAAGTAAAGCAAAGGACATATACGCTTATCGGAATCATGAGGGGAAGATCAGAGAACCACCGGGAAACACCCGGAATATTCGGCTTTGCGCGCTCCGCCGGAATAACCGATGCGTATAAAAGGAGCATTGCCGTTATGAGGGCGGTTGAAAGAGTCAGAAGCGCAAGGGAAGCTTTTCCCTGTTTTTTACCGATTAAGAATACGGCGCAGATGCCGCACACGCTGGTTAAAAGCAGAAGGGTGAGGAGGAGGGTTTTGATTATCATCGGAAGAGAAATAAACGCCGTCATTTCTGATTTCCTCCCCTGCTTACGCTTGCGATGCATTCAAAAAATGCGTTTTTCTGAAGGACTTTTACAGAAAGCTTCGGAGAATCGGGAAAAATCGGATGGAAATCGGCGCTTGCAGAGGAAAGCTCCATCCGAAGCGCAAGCGCGTTTTCGTGCTTTACGATTTTCACGTCCACTTTGTTTATGCTGCCAAGGTGGGCTTCGACAATCGTTTCGAAAAAGTCGTAGAGGGCAAAAATCGAATCAGCGTCCGTTTCTTCATTGACTAAATCGTTGGCGCTTCCGTTTATGCCCAGAAGGGTAAGGTTTTTAATGGATTCCTTGAGGGAATAAAGCATTTCGCCCGTCGGTAGGAAGGCGGTTTCATCGCTTAAAAGGATGAGATTTGCCTTCCTTTTTATATAGGCGCTGATGACGCAGATTTCGCTGAGCGCGCGCTTTTCATCCATGCTGCCATTTCGTGCGGACGCAATCAGGCTTTCCACCTTGTTTAACTGCGGCGAGAGCGCGCGGGCAATATTGTCGTACAGACGCGTTTTTTCATCTGCCTGAACGCGCTTTTCGCGAAGCGCAATTTCCGCCCGCAAAAGCTCGTTGTTTTCACTCAAAACGTCGTTGGCTTCCGAGATGCTTTCCATCAGGCGGTTGACCGGGCGGATGTCGTCCTTCCAGAACACATAGCCCGCATGAATCGGCTGACTGTGAAGCACGTAATCGCCAATCTGCTCGGGGTCGGAAAGCGCCTTTTGCAAAAGCGCTTTAGGCGTATCATCCGCGCCCTGCGTTTTATATCGGACGGAGAGATTCTTATCCGTAATTTCCGCAGAGATGGTGGAGGCGTCGAATAGGTGCCGGTAATTCATATTGGAGGGAATAAGGCCGCTTTGAATGGCGCTTTCAAGGAGCATGATGATGATAATGCAGTCCACTGCCGTCAGGTCGCACTCGATGAGGCCTGCGCTGTAGCTGCCCCAAAACAGGATGCCCAATACCGCAATCACCAAGGGCAGCGCCTGAAAGCGCTTGCTGCCCGGCACGCGGCTTTTGACCATGAGGCCGATGACAAAGAAAAGCGCAAGGCACACAAACCACGCCATTACGGCGATATACATAAATCCATAGCCGTAATCATAATTGTAGTTGTAAAAGTGCGGGTTGAAGGTGAAAACCTTTTGGTGGATGTCGTTTGTAAACACGATTGCGATTAAGGAAAACGCGGGCACAAGCAAAAGATACATCCATTTGGGCGAACGATACCCCTCGCCCTTTCCGATATGGCTGACCACGAACACGCCGATTAAGGGCACCAGCACCATCGGAATATAGAAGCAGTACCAAAGATACCGACCGATGGGCTCTGTGATGATGATATAGTCGTATTTGATCACGCGCACCACCTGCCAAAACAGAAGAAGGCCGCCTACAGTCAGAAGCATTTTTCGTATGGATGGGTTCAGAATCCGGCGACGGATGGAGATCATCCATAAAACCGTCATCGGAACCTGAATCAGCCATCTGAGCGTCATCATGGAAATGGCAAAAAGCGCGTTATCGGTCTTATGGTGAAACACAAACCGCAAAAGATAGGCAAACATCAAAGCCGCCGCGATTATCATGAGATACGCGATGGAACGTTTTTTGGACATGAACATTTGCTCCAATCGTTTTGAAATAAAACACAATAAATCTAGCATGGCTATATAAACCCAATATGTATTATATCAATATTTGTGAAAGTTGACCACTGTACGAAAGTATAGTTTTTGAATTTTGCGCTCCAAAATGATACTTTCGTGTAGTTCCGAAATTGTGTAGAAAAGGTTAAAATAAAAGATGGAATAAAGCAGGCATAATTCCCTTATGCCCTCCGGCCTTAAGCGACGTCATTTTAATTGGAGGAATCACCATGATGAAGACAAAGCGAATCCTGAGTCTAATGCTGTCCCTCGTCATGCTTTTGGGCATGATGGTTTCCGCGTCTGCGGAAATTACGGGAGAAATCAACTGCAACCATGATTATGAGCTGCTCTGGCCCAATGGCAAGCCCAAGAATTGTCAGGACTGGAAAACCGGTCTGTACTTCTGCTCGCTGTGCGGCGCGTATTATGAAACTGAGCAGTGCGGACCCTGCGTACCCGGCAGCAAGACATGGATACGCCCGCAGGCAACCAACTGCATGGAATTCGGCGTGTGGGAAATTGCCTGCAAACACTGCGGCGAATGGCTGGATGGAAGGGAAGAGGCCGGCCCTCACAAGTGGGTAACCAGAGTTATACAGGAGCCCGGCTGCACATGGCCCGGCCTCAAGGAAACCATCTGCTCCGTATGCGGATCGGAATCCAATACGCCTTTTGAAGAGATTCCAGAGCTTGGCCACGACTGGGGCGCCTGGCATTGGGCGCACGGCTATGAAGCCAACTGCGCACAGGGCGCGTGGCAGGTGCGCGACTGCAAAAGATGCAGCGCACAGGAAGACCGCTGGATAGGGCCCGGTGCGCACAGCTGGGGCGAGTGGAAATGGCAGAGCGGCGGCGCCTTCTGCACAGATGAGGGCACCGAGGTTCGCACCTGCTCCCAGTGCGGCGCGACGGAAGAAAGACCGGCTCCGGGCGGTAAGCACAGCTGGAGCGAGTGGAAATGGCAGGGCGGCGTTCCCTCCTGCGAAAAAACCGGCATACAGGTTCGCATCTGCACCAAGTGCGGCATGACGGAGGAAAGGGAAGTTGCCGGCGGCAACCACAATTGGGGCGAGTGGAAGGTGTATGAAGCGCCCACCTGCCTTGAAAAGGGCGTTGAGCATCGCCAGTGCTCCATTTGCGGCCAGTACTGGACGAGAGAAATGGACGCGCTCGGTCACGAAATGGGCGAGTGGATCACCATCAAGCAGCCCACCGCCGATGAGAACGGCTTAAAGGAAAGAAAATGCGTCCGCTGCGATTACACCGAGCAGGAAGAAATTCCCTATAATTACGGTGATATTGAATACGCCTTTGCGTCGCTTTCCAAGCGCGAGGCGTCCGCTCCCGCAAACGGCGAATGCTATACCCTCGGCGAAACCGTTTTGTATTCTGTCATTTTCACCGTGCCCGAAGGCCTTACGCTTCTTGATGTTGAAATCACCGATCCCATCAAGGGCAACAATGAAGACGCGGTTCTTGACATTATTCCCGAGGCCGACGGCGGCGAATACACCTATTCCGTGTCCCATGTGGTAACGGAAACGGATATCGAAAACGGCTTTGTTTCCAATATCGCTACCGCCTATTTCTTCGATCCCGAGGGAGATGCATGGGTAAGCGTTTCCTCCAATGAAGTTACGGTTTTAACGGGCGAAGATGACAATAGCGCTGTTATTCTTGAGAAGATTGATATGCGCGGTCCGGCGAATGGTGAATATTATGTCCCTGGCGAAACGATCAAGTATGGTCTGACCGTCCGTTCTGATGAGAATAACCCGCTTGAGAACATTGTGATCTATGATCCCCTCAAGGGCGGCGATCAGATTGTCTTTGGCCCGGCAGATTCCTGGGTGCTTGGCGCGGGATTCGATTATACTGTTACTGAAGCGGATGCGCAGCGCGGCTACATTGAGAATACCGGCTATGCGACCTTCACCTATCAGAACACCGGCAAGGAAGATACCGTGTATTCCAATACCCTCATCCTGCCCTGCGGCCCCGGCGAGCTGCCTGATGACTACCAAGACCCCGGTTCTGTGAGGCTTACGTTGATCGAATGGAGCGAGCCTGACAATGGTACGCACTATGTTCCCGGAGAAAAGATTAACGTTTATCATAGGATTTCCAACAACTCTCGCGATGTAACGATGACGATGGATCACCAGCATTTTTTCGAAATCTGTGGCGATGGTATCAAGGAAAAGGATGATAGCTTATATTCCAAAGTTCTGTTGCCTGGTACGAGTTACGGTGTGTACTTCTGGGCTCCGACTGTCACGGAAGCAGATGCAGCACGGGGTTACGTTGAGAGGACGACTACTTTT
>SVGP01000032.1 GCA_015056255.1 Clostridiales bacterium
GAAACTCATCAAAGTGAAACCCAAGGATTATGAAATATTGGTTGAATGGCTAAATAAAGCAGAAGCATATACCGGCTTTTATATTTTAGGGTTATAATCAATGAAACGCTATCAAATTTCTGCGGTGGATATCCCACCTAAGGGCATTACAGACGAGACAGTTGTTCTTTTGCGTAGGGAAAAGGCCGATGATTATATCCGTACATCCGGTCATACGAAGGATTTGCAAACAAAAGCGAACTGACCGGCTGACGCAAATGTGACGGAAAGGGAGGTACAGTATGATTATCTATTGTCTGGTGGTTGAAGCTGTGCCGCACCGCAATAGTCCCGAAAGCAAAGAATATGGCGGCGCCTACATAAGCTGCTGGGTAAAAGCTGATGATCCAACTGACGCATTGCGCAAGGTGAAAGAGTATATTCACGAACAAAATTGGGTTTTTATAAAAACAGAAGAAATTTTTACCGCGCAAAGAGAACAATATATTGATGAACCCGATTCTTTGGAATGCTATGACAATGCTTTGCAATATGGATTAGACGCTATCTTCCATACATGGCCAATAGACTAAGCAAATGGAACGAAGCTTAACAAATCCCAATAGAGCACTCGCTCCGGCAGACTCCCTGCCTGAAGGGACATCAGTGGAGACGGTGTGCCTGCTGACCGGACTCAACGCATAGCAGTTCATAAGGAGAAGATGCTCCCGTGATCAACATTCTGCTTGAAGGATATGACATAGACGCCCCTTGGCTCTATAAAGAACTAAAAAACTACATAAAGCCGGAATTTTCCGTTGCTGTTCTGGCGTTTTCTTTCAGAGACAGCCGCGTTCGCTCTTTGGATGATTGGAATCATTTATACAGCAAAGAATGCGGAAAATACTATGGCGGAATCGTCGGCGGCTTTACAGCGTACGGGATTCCGGAAGAAAACATCTGCTTTATCAACTACTTTGAGGATACCAGAGAATCTACTATTCTCAAAATCCAGCAGGCAGACATTCTTTATTTGCCCGGCGGATTACCTGACAAAATGATGGAGCGGATCAAAGCGGTTGGTCTGCATGATACACTGATAAAGCATAAAGGAATCGTCATGGGCTACAGCGCAGGCGCAGTGATTCAGCTTTCGGAATATCATTTGTCGCCCGATGACGATTACCCGGAATTTCAGTATTATGAGGGGCTTTCTTATCTGAATGATTTTTATCTGGAAGTCCACTACGAAGGAACGGATATACAGAAAGCGTCCATTCAGCGCGTTATTTCCGAGCGCGGAAAACCCGTCTACGCAACGCATCTGCAATCCGGCGCGATTGTCGTGGACAATGGAGAAGTCAAGCGGATTGGCGATGTTGAAGTGTTTCATGAATCAAACCCATCTTCCAGCAATTGAGGTGACGCAAAATGAATTCAGATCCCTTCAAGGAATACTTTAAAGAAACTGAACCCGACAAAAGAAGCAAAGGCTATGCGTGGCACACAGCCATCGGGCTTCAGGACGTGGATGGAATTAAGCCGTCCGAATATCTGATGCGCACCGCCATTCGGAATATTGAGGGTGAGATTTCGATGGAAGAAGCAAACGCGCTTCTTCAGTCGTATTATGAAGAAAACCCCATTCATGACAAAAGCGACCGCACCGAGGAAGCGGATAAGGTTTCCCTCAGAATCGCCGCGCTTCTTTCGGAAAAGGGGTTCAGTTTCACGCCCAACGAATATCTTTCCATTCACAGAAAGCTGTTTGAAGGTATCTTTGCAAACGCAGGCTGTCCGCGCACATACAACATCACCAAAAAGGAATGGGTGCTGGACGGCGACACTGTGGTTTATGGCAGCGCAAGCGAACTATTTGCTACACTTGAATACGATTTGTCTGTAGAAAAAGAGTTTTCTTATCGAAATCTGACCATGGATCAGACGATCCGGCATCTGGCAAAATTCGTTGCACGGCTTTGGCAAATCCACGTATTTTCCGAAGGCAACACCCGAACCACGGCTGTGTTTTTCATCAAATATCTTCGCACGCTCGGTTTTGACGTTACGAACGATATCTTTGCTGAAAACGCGTGGTATTTCAGAAACGCCCTCGTGCGGGCGAATTATAACCACTTAAAAAACGGCGTTCATGAGACGACAGAATTTTTGGAGCTGTTTTTAAGAAACCTTTTGCTGGATGAGAAGAACCCGCTTCAAATCCGGGAGATGCATATCAGCATCTCAAAATGAAGAAGACACTTCTGCCGCAACTGAATCATGTAAGCAGCAATTCGCGATTTACGGAGGAACAAATGAGATTAGACGGTTTCGGATTGTTTGTAAACGACATGGCGAAGATGATTCGTTTTTACAGGGATGTCCTTGGCTTTGAGATCAAAGAGGATGAAAATACATCCAATGTTTATCTTGTAAAAGACGGGACCTTGTTTCTTCTATATGGCAGAAATGATTTTGAGAAAATGACCAGCCGGAAATACGAATACATAAAGGGCTTGAACGGACATTTTGAAATCGCTTTATACGTTGACACCTTTGAAGAAGTCGATTCCGTATTCAGGATGGCCGTTCAAAACGGAGCGACGCCTGTTCTTGAACCTGAACTTGAACGCTGGGGACAAAGAACCTCCTATATCGCAGACCCCGAAGGAAATCTGATTGAGATCGGCTCATGGAATAAGCCGTATAGTAATAAGGATGCTTAGATTCCTAATAAACGGCATAACAAAGCCGCACATCCAGAAAAAGGTGTGCGGCCATGTTTTTTATGAAAGATACTCCTCACAAAATGCGGTCAGCTCGTCAATTACTGTCGTTGCTGTTTCCCAAGCGATTTCAAAATCCATTCGCCCATAGTGGTGCGCGTAGATGTCGCGGGCGCGGGCAGCTGAACGCCAGTCGATGGAGGGATGCGCTTTTGTGAACGCAGGGGAAAGATGCTTAACCAATTCGCCGATTTGAAGTACGCACATGCCAACAGCGTTCTGATAGGTTCGCGTCAGAAAAAACTTTTCCTTCGATCGACTGAATTCGGCGTGGGTTGTTTCGATATCGCGACAGTAATCAAGAATATGCGAAATAATGTTTATATCTCGCTCGGAATCCTCAATTCTGGGCATAGATCAAAACCTCCTCCGGGCGGATGCTTTCAAGAAAATCCTTTGAGAGCATCTGGGTGGTCAAGACATCGGCATTTTTTTGAAAAGCGTCTTCTATATCATTTAAAAAGCTTCCAAGCTGAAGGACATTACGGATGCGCCCCTTTTCAATCCGAAAATCAAGATCGCTTTCGGGAGTGGCTTCACCGCGGGCGTAAGAGCCAAAAAGATAAAGCTTTGCCACACCATGACGCATTGCAATGGGCATGGATAAAGCCTTGATCTCATCCAGCGTATAAACTTTATCACACATAGAAGCACCTCCTTATCTAATTATATTATACTCAAATTGACCGAAAAGATCAACCGTCTATGGGAAGGTCGGTCTTGACGATTGCTTTATGAAGATGTATGATACAAATAGATGGATCATTAAACTCGCAAATCAAAAGGAGGCGACCTTTCCATGGCTGAACAATTTCTGACCCTGATGGCGGATTTCGATGACAACACGCAAAGGGAAATGGAAAAATGGTACACCTTCCTTAAGGATGCGGGTTTTACCGGAACGCAGACGCCCAATCTCCCTTATCACATAAGCCTTGGTGTGTTTCCGCTTGACAAAGAGCAATATGCCATTGAAATCATGGAAAAGGCTGCGAAGGAATTTTCACCCTTTCCCGTGCATTTGAGCCATATTGGGATCTTTGCGCCCGGAAAGGTGCTGTTTGCATCTCCTGAGCGTGACGCAAAACTTGATGCACTACACAAGACGACGGATGTTTTCCCGAACCCTCATCGCCCGTGGACGCCGCATGCGACGATACTGATGGACGAAACGGAAAATATCGTAAAGGCAATTCCCGTGCTTTTACAATCCTTCCATCCGATCCTTGGAGCCGTGACCCGATTGCACCTTTGCGCCTTCTGGCCGAAAAGGGAAATTGGAGCATTTGAACTTAAGGGAGATAAATAAGAATTTTCAGCAGTGGAGGCGTAAATGGCAGAGATTATCTTTCTCGAGGGCGTGTCAGGCGTAGGGAAAAGCACGATGTGTGAATCTATCAGAAAATATTTCGAGAAGCACTATTGTCGTGTGCGCACTTATCTGGAGTTTGATTTCACCAATCCTATTGACTTTTATTGCACAGCATATCTGTCATTGGATGAGTATGCTGAAATCCTCTTTAAATATCCTGATCAAAAAGAAAGAATCCTCAGATACACGCATTGGGCGGATGACGCTCGGTTGGTCCGTTATTATGATGAAGATACGCCTCTGTTTAAAGGAGAGCTGCTTGCCTGTCTTTCTGAACATGAATTCTGTTATAACCCCACTCATCCCGTACCATTTGAGATGTATTCGCGTGCATATTTGAATGTTTGGAAACATTTTGCCGAAACTCTGTCCGATGAATATGATTTTTTGATTTTTGATGGCAGTCTTATTCATCATCCGATCAACGATATGATGAGAAACTATTCGGTTTCGTTTGAGCAGGCAAACGCGCACGTAAGAATGCTGCTTGAGTCCTTGGGAAACACACGAACCTATGTGTTCTATCTGGAAACAGATGATCATCCTGCGCTTCTTAAGAAAGTACATGCTGACCGCGGACAAAAACCTCCGACGCAAGAGCAGATTGCCTTCTGGAAAAAGAGACATGATTTTGACAGAAAAATACTTCAAAAACTCAATACTGATACGCATGTTTTGAATATTTCAGACGGCAAATGGAAAGAGGCAGAGGAGTATATCATCCGTGAAACGGCATTTGACACGGAATATGATCTCAAATGTGTTTACGACCGGGTCAGATATCTTGTAACTGTTCGATGGTCAGAAAGCATGAAGGAAGACGACGGCTTCACATCGAATTTTCCAATCATTGCTGGAAGAGCCAACGGGCGGGTATTCTGGCTATATACGGACGGTTATTTTGTATTTTCGTATGAAAAAGATGGGTGCGAGAATATGCATTGGCACACGCATCCGCAGAGTATCGATGAAGCTGTCGAATTGATATTGGAATTTTCAAAAAAACATGAGGTGTAGAAAAATGAACGTCTATCAATCATGCCCGACTTACGAAACAGAATCCTTTATCCTAAGACAGGTTCGCGAAGAAGATGCGCCGGCGCTTTTGAAGGTATATTCAGATAAAAACGCGGTTTCGCGCATGAATGCCGATTTTTGCACGAGCGATTTTTACTATGAAACTTTGCGAGAAATGGAAAATTGCATATCGTTCTGGCTTGGCGAATATGCGCTTGGATATTATGTAAGGTTTTCAATTGTGCTGAAAAAAACGAACGACCCCATCGGCACAGTTGAAATCTTCGGCGGAGGCGACGGAGTTTTAAGAATGGATATCCGCTCCGATTATGATAAGGAAAAATATACAAAACAGCTTGTCAGTCTTGCAATTGATCGGTTCATCGATGATTTCAGTATTGCAAGTCTAAAAATTAAGACGCAGAATACGCCCGACCGGATTCCGTTTCTTGAAGAAATGGGTTTTGAGCCCTCTTTGGTGTATCGCCCGCAATTGGGCTATCACGAATATAATTTTTAGGTGACAGGAGAAAAAATATGCTTTTAGCGATTGATGGAGCTCTGTGCAGAGGCTGACGGGAAGGCTGCATGGAGATAAATTTTCACGTTGACCCGTCGGCTTTGTTCGTTTTAAAAATCATTAAAAGGAGCAAAGCAATATGAATCGGTTTTTAAAAACGATAGGCGAAATGCGCCTTTATCTCATTTTGTGGTTTACGCAGATGCTGTCCGGGCTTGGAAGCGCGATGACAGCCTTTGCGCTGGTGGTCTGGTCGTACTCGTTTGAGGGCTCGGCTTTAAAGACCGCGCTTTTGATGGTCTGTTCATACACGCCGTATGTGCTTTTCAGCGTCTTTGCGGGCGCGATCAGCGACAAGTGGAACAAGAAACGGATTCTCCTTGCGTCGGACACGCTTTCGGCGATTACGACGGTGATCGTGCTTGTTCTGATCAGGACGGATCAATTGCGGCTTTATCACCTTTACATATTGAACGCCGTATCCGGCCTCATGAACACCATTCAGCAGCCGGCGAGCGAGGTTGTGACGACGCTGATTCTGCCCAAAAAGCATTATCAGCGCGTTGGGAGCCTCAGGTATCTGTCAAGCTCGCTATCGTCCATCTTAACGCCCATACTGGCTGCGGCGGTTATGGGATTGTTCGGCGTGGAATGGGTGATCGCGTTTGATCTTGCTACGTTTGTCATCGCGTTTTTTGTTCTTCTGTTTTTCATTGACGTTCCCGAAGAAAGCGGGAAAGAGACAAAGAAAGAATCGTTTTTCGAAAGTGCGAAGACGGGGCTTGATTTTTTAAAGCGCGAAAAGGGCGTTTTTGCGCTCATGCTGTTTTTGGCGGCGATCAATTTTGTAGCCAGTATGTACAACGCGGCGTTTCCCGCGATGGTTTTGTCAAAGGCTGGCGAAACAGAAATGGGCGCGGTCAACGCAGTTGTGGGCGTTACGACGCTTTTGGGCAGCATTATGGCCTCGTTCATGAAAGCGCCCAAAAGCCGGGTGAAGGCAATTTGGCTGTGCCTGATGGCGTCGATGTGCACGGAAAATCTGTTTCTGGCGCTTGGCAGAAACGTATATGTGTGGTCAATCGGCGCATTTTTGGGTTGGATCATGATTCCGCTCATGAACGCGAATCTGGACGCCATCATGCGTCTTAAAATTCCAAAGGAGATTCAGGGGCGCGTGTTTGCCGCGAGAAACTCGTTTCAGTTTTTCACGATTCCGCTTGGCTATCTCCTTGGAGGCGCGCTGGTTGACCATGTGTTTGAGCCGTTCATGGCAGCGTTTGGACATAACCGCGTACTTCAAACGCTTTTTATGAGCGGAAAGGGCTCGGGCGCAAAGCTGTTTTTCTTCGTTTTGTGGCTGACGGGCATTTTTGTGTGTCTGGCGTTTCGGAAAAACAGGCATATCCTTAAGCTTGAACAGGAAAAATAAGTTAGCATAAATACCCTTTACGCGCGTATGGCGGATGTGATAATATCATATTCGCCATATGTTTTTTAGGAGAGTTTTTCATGAAAGTACGCAACATGACTGAAGGCAGCCCTTTAAAGCTTTTGCTTTATGTGGCCTTTCCCCTGATGATTGGAAACGTGTTTCAGCAGATGTACACCGTGATCGACGCGCAGGTACTGGGCCGCGCGGAGGGATATGAAACGCTGGCGGCGCTGGGCACGTGCGACTGGCTCAACTGGCTGTTTTTCGGCCTCATTCAGGGTCTCACGATGGGCTTTGCTATTCCGATTGCACAGGCGTTCGGCGCAAACGACGAAAAGACCTTAAAGAAAGCCGTCGGCAATTCCGTAATTTGGGGCCTTATTATTTCCGTCGCTCTTGCGGTTGTCGCGCTCACGTGCGTGAATCCCATTTTGACTCTTTTGAAGATCGAGCCGGAGCTTCGACCCATCGCCACGAGTTATGTGCGTGTTTTGTTTGCCGCGCTGCCCGTGGTGATGGCGTATAACCTCCTGGCGGGCGTTTTAAGAAGCATGGGCGACGGCAAAACGCCGCTTTACGCCATGGCGATTGCGAGCATCATCAATATTGCGCTTGACTATCTGTTTGTCATGGGCTTTCACTTAGGCGTTGTGGGCGCGGCGGTGGCTACAATCATTGCGCAGGTTGCGTCGTGCATATTCTGCTTTATAAAGCTCAAGGGCTTTTCCATGGTTCGCCCGGAAAAGGCGGATTTTCGTCTTGAGGCCGATATGAGCAAAAAGCTCATTTCTCTCGGCGTTCCCGTGGCGGCGCAGAACATGATTATCGCCATCGGCGGCATGATCATCCTTCGCGTGGTCAATCCCATGGGCGCGGCGTTCATGGCGGGCTATACCTCAAGCACCAAGCTCTACGGCATTCTTGAAATCGCCGCCGTTTCCTTCGGCTACGCCGTCAGCGCCTATGCGGGTCAAAACTTTGGCGCGGGCAAGCGCGAACGCATCTGGAAGGGCGTGCATGTGGGCGCAGTGATGGGCGTGATCACAGCGCTTTTGATTGCCGCATGCATGTTCCTGTTTGGAAAGCCGATTATCGCCAGCTTTATTTCGGGCGAAGACACGGCTGCGGTTGAAAGAAGCGTTGCAATCGGCTGTGAATTTCTGTATATCATGAGTGGCGCGCTTCCGATACTGTATCTTCTCTACGTCTATCGCGCTGCGCTTCAGGGTATGGGAAACACTCTGATGCCCATGCTGAGCGGCCTTGCCGAATGTGTCATGCGAACGCTGGCGGCCTTACTTTTGCCATCGCTCATCGGCTATTCCGGCGTTTTCTGGGCCGAAGCCCTCGCGTGGTTCGGCGCGGATGTTATACTGATTCCGAGCTATTATATCGCGATGCGCAGGATGAAAAGCGACTTGAAAAGCAAATAACAAGAAAATTGAATGATTCAAAAAAGCAGTTGTCCCAAAAATATGAGACAACTGCTTTTTTATCGCGCTTTATCCATATCCTCGATGATCCGCGCGATGGCGTCATCGGTGTTGGCGGAAGTAATTTTATCAGCCGCCTGCTTGACCGCGTCGATCGCGTTTTCAACGGCGCAGCCAATCTGTGCATACCGGATCATACTGATGTCGTTTTCGTAGTCGCCCGCCGCGATGGTTGTGCGGATAGGCGTATTACTGTTTTGTACAACCCATTCCATGCATGCGCCTTTGCCGCTGCCTTTTTGGTGGATTTCGATACCCTCGGCGTAGCTTCGGTCGAATTCATAGAGGTCGGGGAATCTTTCGTAAAGCGCGTCGTGAACTTCCTTTGCGTATTTTTCTTCCTGACGCGTGACCACCTTGTACCACGGCTTTGGAAGAGCGGCGTAATAGGCCATTTTTTCTTCCAATGTACCCTCTGTCATTCGGTTATACTGCGTAATTGCGTTTCCGAAATACACGCACTGCATGCAGGGCATCGGAAGAAGAAATTTTACTACGTCCAAAGCCCTATCATCCAGCAAGTATTCTTTCAGAATCGTTTCGCCGTCGGGGATGTGATCATGGTGCCGTTTAAGGTGATCAGAGGCGCATTGGGCGTGAAAAAGGACGCGTAATTCTGAATGAAATTCGGAGATCTGCCGGTTGCGACTGAAAACAGGCCGCCCTCCGACTGAAAATATTTTACCGCGTCGCAGTTGGCTTTGGAAATCTCTTTGCCGCCTGGGAGCGTAAAGGTGTTGTCAAAATCGGTGTAGAATAGATAGCCTTCGAACTTGCCCATCTGTTTATTCGACGACCACTTTTCCGTTTTCAAGCACCGTAATCGTCATGCCGTCCTTGACATAGGAAAGGAATTCGTCGCCAAGCGAATCGACAACAGGCATTTTCACATCGTCCAGCCAAACGTCGGCTAAAATCGCGCCGGCTGCCGCCAGGGAATCGATGGGCTTTGAGAAGAGAAGGCACGCGGGCTGGCGCTTCATGGAGCAGGCGCAGTATAAAACCATGCCGCCCGTGGTGGAGCCGATGGTCTGGGGAAGGCACAGCGCCTTTCCCTTCATTTTTTTGCCGTAAAGGTCGGGGTTGTTCTGATCGCCGCAGGTGGCTTCCTTATCGCCGAACTGAAGCGCCTTCTGAAAGGAAGCCAGCGTATTCAATCCGCCATGGGAAACCAGCGCTTCTGCTTTAACCGTGCCGGGAGCAACAACGCGTCCAATAAATTCCTTCATGTTATTTGTCTCCCTTCGTGATCTTGACCAAGATTTCATCGTCCGTATAGTAGCGGGCGGTGGTATAAGTGCGAAGCTTGTTGGAAGAGGTGATAACGGGCATTTTGCCTGCCAGAGGGTTATTCATATACATAAGCGGGCAGATGTAGCTGGTCACAATGCCAGTTGCCTTAAGGCGCGCGGCATAGGGCGTTTTTTCAAATTCCTTGAGTACGCCCGGGGCGGCTGTGAACACGGTCGGAATCTGAACCTTTTTGTTGCCTGCGGCTTTAAGGCCCGCTTCGACCTTCTCCGTCCAGTCCTTAAGCTGCTGAAGGCTCATGTGCGGACAGCCCATAAAGCACAGTTTCGGCTTTGCGTCCTTGTTTTTCCAGATGACGGGATAGCTGTCGTAAACGCGCTTGAGCTCCTTATCGTCAATGACGTAAACCTTCGCGTCTTCCATGATGAGCGCTTTGCCCATGTCCTTGGCCTCGGGCGTGAGGTTTTCGATATGATATAGGCCCACTGCGCCGTTCGACGCCGTGGCTGCGCCGAAGTCCTTTAAATAGGTGCACGCTTCGTCCGTAAGCTCGCTTCCGAGCCACTTGTCAAGACCCTCGATATAGGGAACGTCCTCCATGACCTTCATGCCGATGGCGCTTCCGAGCAGCTGCGCTTCGGGCTTTTTCGTGGTTTCGATTTTGATAATCCATTTGGCTTTTCGGCCCTCGTCGGTCAAAAGGCCGAAGGAGGGAACAAAGCCTAAGATACTGCCCATCAGGTCGACGATGCCGCTGTTTCGGTTGCATCTCGCGCCGAGAACGGAGTTTGCATACACGACCGCGGAGGATTCCGCCCAAGAGAGAATTTCGCCCTTCTGGGGCTTGTTGCCCACCTGATCGAGATAGCAGGCGCAGGTGAACGCGTCTTTATCCAGAAGACCTAACTTTTCAAGCTGTCCCTCATAAAAATCCTGGCGGGAATACATGAATTTTTTAAACACCAGATCCATGATGAGGTTGCTGGGCACGTTTTTATCCAGCGGGCGGGGGTCCATGGAAAACTGCTGCTTGGAGATTGCGCCTGCGTCGATCAGCTTATCCATGAGCTCGTATACCGGGCCCAGCGCTTTTAAGCCGAAGCTGGTTACGAGGTGATTATATTTGCTGGTCACCGGCACCATTTTATCTGCGCCGAAAATTTCGCCGTACTGAACGAGGGTTTTCATGACCTTCTGCATGACCTCGCCCTTTTTGCCGTCCAGAATTGCCTGCTGTTCGTCTGTTAAATACATGGCCATATCGGGTATTCCTCCTTTTTTACAGCTTCATGGCAACGTCCCATGCCTGCCAGATGACGGAGCGGAGGTTGCCCACCTTGCATGCGTCGCCAATGATGTGGATGTTTTTCGCCTTTTCAGAAATGGGTGCGGACTTGTAGCCCACGGACAGAATCACGCTGTCGGCGGGGATATTGAAAACCTTTCCGTCCTTGCCCTTGACAGAAACGCCCTTGTCTGTGATTTCAGTCAGCGCGGTTTCAAGATGCACCTCGACCTTGTTGGTCTCAAAGAAATCGCGCAGATAGCTGGAGTTTGCAAGGCAGACGCCGGTCATGGCGATGAGGTCTTCCTTCATTTCGATGATCACGGGGGTTTTGCCCTTAAGGTACAGATCGTACGCGATTTCGCATCCGGTGAGACCGCCGCCGATAACCGCGACCTTGTTGCCAACTTCCTTGTTGCCCATGAGATAATCGATGGCCTCAATGCCCTTTTCAAAGCCCTTGACGGGGATTTTGACGGGCTTTGCGCCGGTCGCCACGATGATTTCATCGGCTTTTAAGGATGCAACGTCCTTAACTTCCGTGTTCAGCTTGACTTCGATATTGCTCTTTTGAATTTCACGCGCATACCACTTTAACAGCGCTTTGTCCTTTTCCTTGAAAGACGGAGCCGCCGCCGCGACGAATACGCCACCGAGGGACGCGCCCTTTTCATAAAGCGTCACCTTGTGACCGCGCTTGGATGCAACCAGCGCCGCTTCCATGCCGCCGATGCCGCCGCCGATGACCGCGATGGTCTTTATCTTTCTTGCGGGCTTGATGTAGTACTTTTTGGACTGCATGGTTTCGGGGTTAAGCGCGCATCTTGCAAGGCCGCGGGTATCGGTAAGCGACTGATCATTGGCGTGGCCCTTGTGCTTGGCAAAGTTAAAGCAGCCTGCGTGGCAGCAGATGCAGGGGCGGATATCCTCCAGACGCTCCTCAATGAGCTTCGTGATCCATTCAGGATCGGCTAAGAACTGACGGGCAACGCCCATAGCGTCGATGAGGCCGTCCGAAATCGCCTTTGCGCCGACTTCGGGATCCATGCGGCCTGCACACACGACGGGAATGGAAACGAACTTTTTGATGTGGGAAACGTCGCTTAAGTTGCAGTTTTCGGGCATATATACCGGCGGGTGCGCCCAGTACCAGCTGTCATAGGTGCCGTTGTCGGCGTTAAGCATATCATAGCCTGCATCCTCAAGATATTTTACAGCCTTTTCGGATTCAGCCATATCGCGGCCGACTTCCTTGTAGTTTTCGCCGGGCATCGCGCCTTTGCAGTAGCCCTTCATTTTGGATACGGCGCTGTAGCGAAGCGACACGGGGAAATCCTTTCCGCAGGCATCTTTTATGGCATGCAGGATGTCGGTTGCAAAGCGATAGCGGTTTTCAAACGATCCGCCGTACTCGTCGTTTCTCTTGTTAAAGTATTCCATGGTGAACTGGTCAAGAAGATAGCTTTCGTGAACCGCGTGCACTTCAACGCCGTCCACGCCCGCGTCTTTGCAGAGCTTTGCGGTTTTGGCGAAGGCCTCGATAATCTCCTTGATTTCGGCGATCGTCATTTCGGGGCAGGTGATTTCCTCGTCCCATCTGGCCTTACATTCGCTGGGGCTGGCAAGCTGATAGGAGGTATCGATAATCGGCTTTACGATTTTTCTAAGGAGCTTATTTTTGTGCATAGGGGCAATGTGATCGGTGATGGCCCAGCTTCTGCCCATGCCGGCGGTCAGCTGAATGAATAATCTTGCGCCGGTTTTATGGATTTCGTCCATAAAAACCTTGAGTTCCTTGAACATACCCTCGTTCTGCCAGAGCCATTTTCCAAAAATCGTGTCCCTGACGGGAGCGATGCCGGGGATAATGAGGCCGACATTGTTTTTCGCTCTTTCAAGGAAGAAATTGGCTGCTTCCTTGTCAAAATGGCAGCCGGTGAATTCCATCCAGCCAAAAAGCGACGTGCCGCCCATGGGGCAGAGTACGATTCTGTTTTTGATTTCAACGTTTCCGATTTTCCACGGGGTAAAAAGCGCGGAGTATTTCTGATCCATTTTTTTCGCTTCCTTTCCTTGACACAGATGAATTGGTATGACACAAGTATACCACACAATTGTGTTTTCGGCAAATTTCCTGTGGCGGCGACGGAATAAATGTGGTAAAATGAAGAAAAAAAACGGGAGGAAATATCCATGCGTATCGTAGACAGTCATTCGCATTTATCCTATGGAAATCCCGGAAAGCTCATCGAAATGGCGGATTTTTTTGGTTTTGAAAAAATCGCCGTTATGGCGATTCCCATGGAAAGAAATCCACTCAATACCCTTGAATGCATGCTGATGAAGCGGCTCGCGCCCGAAAGGGTGTATGTCTACGGCGGCATGGCGTATTTCAAAAACGCGCCCGCAACGAAGGAAAGCCATGTGAAACAGCTTGAGCTTATGATGAACGCAGGCTGCGATGGATGGAAGCTTTTGGAAAGCAAGCCCTCCGTGTACAGAAACCTTCAGATTCCCTTGGACAGCGACGTATTCGACGGCGCGTTCTCGATGGCGGAGGCGGAAGGCATTCCCGTAACGTGGCATGCAGGCGACCCGGCGACGTTCTGGAGCGCGGATACTGCGCCGGAATTTGCGGTTCGCAACAAGTGGCTGTGCGTGGGCGAGGGATTCCCAAAGCTTCATGAACTTTATACGCAAGTTGAAAACGTATTCAAAAAGCACCCAAAGCTGCGCGCGTCCCTTGCGCACCTGTATTTCACCTCCGATGACCGTCCGCACGCGGAAAGGATGCTCGAAAATTACGAAAACTTCTTTATGGACATCACGCCCGGCAGTGAAATGTACTATGCATTCCTTGCCGATCCCGAGGGCTGGACAAAGTTCTTTGAAAAGTGGCAGGACAAGATCGTGTTTGGAACCGACATGGAGGACGACATGAAGGACATCGTCTTCGGAAGTCAGGAAGCAATTTACGGCCTTGTCGTAAACACGCTGATCGGTGACAAATATTTCGAGGGCGCAGGCGCAAAGGGCACGGGATTGGGCCTTAAAAAGGAAGTTGTTCAGAAGATTTTTGCGGAAAACTTCGAAAAACGGGCTGGAAAGACCCCGAAGGCTTTAAGCGAATCGGGGCTGAATGCATATATCGAGTGGCTGATGCCGAAGCTCACAAAGGAAGACAGGGAAAAAGCCGAGAAACTTTTAATGGGCTGATTTCAGATAAAAAAGCGCGGGCGATCGATGATCGCCCCTACAGTATAGCTATGATGCCATAATGATCTGTAGGGGCGAGCGCATGGATCGCCTGCGCTTTTTGTTTGTCTGTATGAAGGCGGCAGCTTTTTCATACCGATAAGCCGCCTGTGCGTCTTTATTTTCAGTTTTCCTGCGCCTTTAAATACTCGATGCAGATTTTGGCTTCGGTGATTCCGTCGGGCGTGAGGCTTTCGCTCTCGACGACCATGGGGATGCCCATTTCGACAGCCTTGTCGTAGACCGCGCGAACGGGAGCTTCGCCCTTTCCAAGCGGCATGCCTTCGCCGCCCTTGAAGCCGTCCTTGATGTGGATGACGGTGAGTCTGTCCTTGATGCGCTCCATCATTTGAACAGCGGATTCGCCGGTTGCGTTAAAGAACCAGAAGGTATCGATTTCGATGTCCATATTGGTTCTGTAAATCAGCTGATCCTCGATCTGGCTGCCATCCTTATTGGGAAGGAATTCATGAGAATGGTTGTGATAGCCGAGATTAATGCCGTTTTCCTTTAAGATGGTCTGGATTTTGTTGACTTTCTCAACGAAGTCGTCAATCTTGGCCTGATCGGAGAGATCGTGGCCGGGGATGATGATGTTTTTGTTGCCAATTGTCTTATGATAGCAAATGGTGCCTTCAAGATCGTTTACGAGCTCGTTAAGGCCGGTGTGGGTGCCGGAAACCTTGAGGCCGTACGCGTCCAGCCAGCCCTTTACGGTTTCGGCGCTGTGTCCGAAAAAGCCCGCAAATTCTACGAATTTGTAGCCGAGCTCGGAAACCTTCCTGAGCGCGCCTTCGAGGTCGCTTCCGGTGATGTCCCTGATCGAGTAAAGCTGAAGACCGTATTCCATAGAAAAACCCTCCTTACGCATTGATCAGTACGCTTTCTACAATATCATCCAGTACGCACATGGCGTACATTGTTCCACGGGAATCCTTGCGTTCGATGCGGATGCTTTCGGCGGAGAACACCGCCTTTTCGCCGGATTTTTGTTTGACGGTAAAATCAAACGGCGTTTTGACCAAAAGCGCGGACGCAATCATCGATCCGTTTGCGCCGTTTTTCTGGAAGTTAAAGCACTTAACGCCCTTTCCGGCTCTGGCCTGAAGGTCGAAATCGATTAAGAGACAGCGCTTCATATAGCCCTTGTCGCTGATAATGAGCGCTTCTCCCTCTTCGTCGTTTAAAATCGCAAAGCCGATTTCATCCTCCGGCGAAAGCGTCATGCCCTTAACGCCTGCGGCGGTTCTGCCGATTAGGGAAATTTCTTCAACGGTAAAGTGGATGGCCATGCCGAATTTCGAGATCAAGAGGATGTTCTTTTCGCCGCTCAAACGGAACACGTATTTGAGTTTATCGCCCGCTTTGATGCCGGTTCCCTGGAATTTTGCGCGGTTGATGTCGTACTCCGCCGCTTCCACGCGCTTGACAAGACCGCCGGTTGTGATGAACAGGAATTCTCCCTTGAAGTCGCCGGGCTTTACATGCACAATCGACACGACCGCTTCATTCTTTTCAAGCCCCGCCAGAAGTCCGCCCGGAGGGAGACCTCTGTCCTTTGCTCTGCATTCCGGAATCTGGGAAACGGTGATCGGGAAGCAGTTGCCCTGATCCGTAAAGAACAGAAGCTTATCGCACGTTTCAAGTTTGAAAACGGTCTTGGGCGGATCGGCCAGTTCGCCGGCCTGCACGGCCTTTTCGTAGGTCTTGGGCGGCATGCGCTTGATAAAGTCGTTTGCCGTCACATACACAACCGCTTCGTCCGCAACGGGCGCTTCGGGTTTGATTTCGTTTTCCTCAAATGCCTCGACCAGCTTTGTGCGCCTTTCGTCGGCGTATTTTTCCTTGATTTCGGTAAGCTCGGTCTTGATAACGCCAATCAGCTTCTTTTCGCTCTTTAAGATGCCTTCAAGCGTATGAATGCGCTTTAAAATCTCGGCATGCTCGTTTCTGAGCGACAGAATTTCAAGGTTGGTCAGTCTCTGAAGGCGCATATCCAGAATCGCCTGCGCCTGAATTTCGGTTAAGTCAAAGTGCTTTACGAGCTTTTCGCGGGCTTCCTTCGGGTTTTTGCTGGACCGAATGAGCGCGATGACTTCGTCCAGATTGTCAACGGCGATGATGAGGCCCTCTAAAATGTGTGCGCGGGCGCGCGCCTGTTCAAGCTCGTACTGCGTTCTTCTTGTCACTACCTCCTTCTGATGGCGGATGTAGTGGCCGATGATGGCCTTTAAGCCCATCTGCATGGGCTTTCCGTCTGCAATGGCGACCATGTTTACGCCGACCGTGTCCTGAAGCTCGCTGTATTTATATAGACCCGCCAGAATTCTGTCCACGTCCGCGTCCTTTTTAACCTCGATAACCGCGCGCATACCCATGCGGTCGGACTCGTCGCGGATGTCGTAGATGCCGGAGAAGAGATTCTTCTTTTCTTCTGAGAGCTTTAAAATCTTTTCAAGCACGGCGGCTTTGTTTTTGCCGTAGGTCATTTCGGTGATGACGATGAGCTTTCTGCCGGAGGAGCCGCTTTCAATATCCACCTTTGCGCGAAGCTGAACCTTGCCGCGCCCGGTCTCGTAGGCCTGGAAAAGTTCCTCCGTGCACGCGAGTACGCCGCCGGTCGGAAAATCCGGGCCGGGGATGTATTTCATAAGCTCACGGGTGGTGATGTCCGGGTTTTCCATCTGGGCGATTACGCCGTCGATGGTTTCGGATAAATTGTGGGGCGGAATGTTGGTTGCAAGGCCGACGGCGATGCCGTCCGCGCCGTTTACGAGAAGGTTCGGAAATCTTCCGGGCAGAAGATCCGGCTCTTTTTGCGTATCATCAAAGTTTAAGTGGAAGCCCACGGTATCCTTATCGATATCGCGCAGCATTTCCATGGCGAGATTGGTCATTCGGGCCTCAGTGTATCGCATGGCGGCGGGACTGTCTCCGTCGATGGAGCCGAAGTTTCCGTGGCCGTCGACGAGCGTTGCACGAAGCGCAAAGGGCTGCGCCATGCGGGCCAGCGCGCCGTAAACAGACGAGTCGCCATGGGGATGATATTTACCCAAACAATCGCCGACGATGCGGGCGCATTTTCTGTGGGGCTTATCGGGAGAGAGGGAGAGCTCGTACATGGTGAACAGGATGCGCCTCTGAACAGGCTTTAATCCGTCCTCGACCCTCGGAAGGGCGCGCTCCAGAATGACATGCTCGGAATAAGGCATCATGGAGGCGTGCATTACGCTTTCCATGGTTTTCTGAAGGATGATTTCGGGCTTTACCGGTTCGACCGGGCCGCCCGCGCTCTTTCGCGCCATGCCTTATTTCCCTCCTTCCTGCGTGACCGGCTCAAAGTCGTCCTTTTTGTTGAAGTCGGCGTACTGGAAAATGTATTCCTTGCGCGGCTCAACCTTGTCGCCCATGAGCACGGTAACCATTCTGTCGGCCTCGGTGTTGTCTTCGATCGTAACCTGCATCAGCTTTCGTCCGTTGGGGTTCATGGTGGTTTCCCAAAGCTGTTCAGGGTTCATTTCGCCAAGACCTTTGTATCTTTGAAGCGTATAGCCCTTGCCAACCTGTTTGATGGCGGCGGGCAGCTCCTTATCATCGTAGCAGTAAATGGCTTCCGCGCCCTTTTGTACCTTGTAAAGCGGCGGCATGCCGATATAGACGTGACCGTTTGTAATGAGCTCGCGCATATAGCGGTAGAAGAAGGTCAAGAGGATGGCACGGATATGCGCGCCGTCCTGGTCAGCATCGGATAAAATGATGACCTTGTGATATTTCAGGTGCGAAATGTCAAAGTCCTCGCCGATGCCCGTTCCAAGGGCTGTGATCATGGAGCGGATTTCTTCATTGGCAAGCACCTGATCGAGGCGCTTTTTTTCAGCGTTCAGAGGTTTTCCGCGAAGGGGCAGAATCGCCTGGAAACGGCGGTCGCGGCCTTGCTTTGCGCTGCCGCCGGCAGAATCGCCCTCGACGATAAAAAGCTCATTGGCCTTTGCGTCGCGGCCCGTGCAGGAGGAAAGCTTGCCGACCAGGGGCGCGGCTTCGAGTTCGTTTTTTTGTCTGGCTACATCCCTTGCTTTTCTCGCGGCTTCCCTGACCTTTGCGGCCTTGACCGCCTTGTCAAGAATCATCTGCGCTGCTTCCTGATGTTTTAAGTCCTCAAGATAGATAGCCAGCTTTTCCGCAGAGAACGCTTCGACCGCGGGGCGAACCTCAGTGTTTCCAAGCCTGCCCTTGGTCTGGCCTTCGAACTGGGGGTTTTTGACGTTGACAGCCAGAACCGCCGTCATGCCTTCTCTGAAGTCGTCGCCGGATAAGTTGTTGTCCTTATCCTTCAGTACGCCGATTTTTCTTGCGTAGTCGTTGAAAACGCGCGTGATTGCGGCCTTGAAGCCGGTTTCGTGCGTACCGCCCTCGGCGGTCGGAATGTTGTTTACAAAGGAGAATATATTTTCCGTGTACGAATCCGTATACTGGATCGCGGCTCTGATGCGAACGCCGCTGTTTTCGCCTTCGAAGGTAATGGTTTCGCCCATAACGTTTTTATCGTGGTTTAAATACTGGACGAAATCGGTCAGTCCCCCTTCAAAGAGGTATTCGATTCTGCGCTTGCCTTCTTCTTTCACGCGCTCGTCAGTAAAGACGAACTTCACGCCCTTGTTTAAGTAGGCAAGCTCACGGATTCTTCTTCTTACAGTGTCGTAATTGAAACTTGTTTCCTCAAACACGCGGGGATCGGGCTTAAAGGTGATGACGGAGCCGCGCTTTCGGGTGTTGGAAATTTTGGCCAGCGGCGCAAGCGGATGGCCGGAAATGATTTTTCCGGTCTTTTTGTCCTCGATGGAGGCAAATTTGATCTGGTAATGCGAAAAATCCTGATATACGTCGACCTGACACCACTCGCTAAGCGCGTTGACAACTGCCGCGCCCACGCCGTGCAGGCCGCCCGAATATGCGTAGTTTTTGTCGTCAAACTTTCCGCCCGCGTGCAGCTGAGTGTACACGACCTCAACTGCGCTTACGCCAAGCTGCGGATGAATGTCCACGGGAATACCGCGTCCGTTATCTGAAACCTCGCACGAGCCGTCGTTTTTAAGCGTGACGGTGATTTCGTTTGCATATCCGTTTGCGGCCTCGTCAATCGCGTTGTCCACGATTTCCCAGACCAGATGATGAAGTCCTCTTACGCCGGTTGAACCGATGTACATGCCGGGACGCATGCGCACCGCGTCAAGGCCTTCAAGGATTGTTATATCTTTTGCTTTGTACTCTTTTGCCATGCTTGCCTCCGAATGGATAATCTCTATAATTATATCATGGGAATTGGCAAATTGCAACTTTTTGGCATTTTGCGCGTCCAAAGTGAAAAGAAAAGGAAGATTTTGATACAAATCAGATGCAAAGTGTGGTATACTGGGGAGTGTAAAAAGGAATGTCAGTTCCTCCGTCGACTTTCTCTTAACAGGGAAGCCCTTTGGATGTTTTAAGAAAGGAAGTGCGCCGCTTGAAGAAAACCGTTTTTGCATTTCTGTTTGCGTGCGCTCTTTCTGTTTGTGCGTTTTCCTGTCTTGCGGATGCGCTTTTTATTCCAAACGGCATACGGGAAATTGAGGAAGAAGCGTTTTGGGATCTTCCCACATTTGACGCAGCGTTTCTGCCCAAATCCGTAAAGGTTATTGACGAAAATGCGTTTTCTGATCGGGTTTCGGTTGTTTACGGCTATTCGGGATCAGCCGCTGAAGTTTTTGCGCAAAAAACAGGCCGCGCGTTTGTAGCTATTTCCGTTCCTGAAACGGAGGATTATTTTGCGCCTGTTTCCTCCATCATGCTTTTAAGCGACATGGGAAACACGATTATCCAAAATGAGTCCCTCCATCTCACCGCGATTTCAAAGCCCGAGGCATATGACAATTCTTCTTTCCATTTCATATCGATGAATCCGGATATCGCACAAGTGGATGCAGGCGGCGTCGTTTCGGGCATAAATGCGGGAACGGCTGAAATTCTGTGCTTTTCAAAGGACAAAAGCGGCGTATACGCGCATTATACGGTCAATGTGCTTAAGGGTATTGAATTTATCTCGCTTTCAAAATCGTCCCTCACTCTTTCCATCGGCGAAAAGCAGGCGCTTTCTTATTCCATATCGCCCGATGACGCGGCAGGCGACGCTTCATGGTATTCGGACAATTCGTCCGTTGCCAGTGTGAACGCATCGGGCGTTGTGACTGCGAAAGCGAGCGGAACGTGCTATATTTATTTAAAGTCCGATTTAAATCCGGGCGTATATGCCAGATGCAAAATCACGGTACTGAACGACAATAAAACGCTCACCATGCCCCTTCGACAAACGGGCGTAAATGAAGTGAGCGCAAACCTTGCCCGGATAGAAAACGTGAAGGTATCCGCCTTTTACGAGCTTGAAAATCTGTATGCAAAGGGCAGGGTTTCCTATTCCATTATGAACAAGCGAAAAGCCGTGATCGAAAACGCGTTTTCCATGTACGCTTTTCCGTGGATGACAAAAAACTATCAGCCGTACTGGAAGGCGGAAAACAGCGAAAACGGCGCAAAGGACTTTAAGCCCGGCATTGTGTATTACGGACTTCCCTACATATCCGATTATCAGAACCGGCAGTACAATGTTCAAAAGGCCGTTTCCGAAAACCGCTACACAAGAGCCGCCAAGGGCTATTATCTCAATCAGAATAACCTCTTAAACGGAAAATATGTCGGAAACGACTGCTCCTCCATGCTGTCTATCAGCTTTTTCGGCTTTACAAGCCAGACGGCTGACTTCAATACGCGCTCATTTTATTCATCGTCCCTTTTTAAAACCCTCTCTTCCTCCGAAACGCTCATGCCCGGCGACATTCTGGTTCGAAACGGGCGGCACGTGGTGATGTTTCTGTATTACGCAGACAATCAGAAATCCAAAATTGTCGTCATCGAGCAGGGCGGAAACGAGCCCGGCATCAACACCGTATCAACGGGCATCTATTCCCTTTCCTATTATTACCAAAACGGCTACATTCCAAGAAGACTTTCGGACTGGACATAATGAAACCGCCCTCCGTCATATGCTTTTTTGCATGTGAAGGAGGGTGGTTTTCTATGCCGATTCCGTGGCCGGTTGCGCTTATGTTTGTAATTGGAATTGTGCTCGTCGCCCTGGTCGGGCGGCTTTTACTGATCCCCGGCAAATTCATCTGGCGCATTCTCGCCAACGGCGTTGCCGGCGCGCTGTTGCTTTTAGGCATCAACCTTTTGTCGGGCTTCACCGGCTTTTCCCTGCCGCTCAATCCCTTTTCCGCGCTCACGGCGGGCTTTCTGGGCGTGCCCGGCATATTGCTTCTGATATGCCTTTCGTATCTTCTATAACCTCAGGCTTCGTCAAGGCCCTCTTCGAAACCTTCGTCTCCGATGAATTCATGGGTACCCACGCGCCGTCTGTCGCGCTCCTTTTCCACATACTCGGACAGCGTGCGCTTGACCTGAGTCGCATTTTTGATGTTTTGAATCAGAAGTACAGGATGCGTTTTATCGCTTGAACGAACCTCGAGCGTGCCCACGCCGAAGAGCTTCGCAGAAAGCGTGCGCACCAAGGTGATGTCCTGAATCCGATAGAGCATAATCTCATTTTCCACCGATTTGATCAGGCCTTCGTTTAGAATCAGCCGGTCCTCTTCCAGTATGTATCTGGTAAAGCTGATGGGCATGCCGCAGATCCGCTTTTTGTCCTGCCAGAGTACAGCCATTTCATTCACCTCTTTCAATCAGATTGCCCTTATATTGTACGCGATTTTACGTTCGGATGCAAGCGGTTTTGATCGTGAGGGCCATTGATTTCAAAGGCGTTTTCTCGGCGAAATTTTACCGCCCGTTTACCAACATTGACATGAAACAATCTGCAAATATGGTATGATATATTTGTAGAGAAAGATAAAGAAGAGAAAAGAAGAAATACAGGAGGGATATCATGGCTCCTACTTTAGATGCTGCTACTCCCATGGAAGCCGTTGCAGCAGTGCAGGAAGCGGCTACGACAGCACAGACAGGTATTGCACCCTTTGATCTCATTTTAAGCATTCTCGGTCTCTTGGGCGGCCTTGCGTTGTTCCTTTACGGCATGAGTCTGATGTCCGACGGTCTTGAAAGGCGCGCCGGTAATCAGTTAAAAACCATTCTGTATAAGCTTTCTTCCAGTCCCATGCGCGGCCTTCTCCTTGGCCTTGCAGTCACAGCTGTCATTCAGTCTTCCTCCGCGACCACCGTTATGGTCGTCGGTTTTGTAAACTCCGGCCTTATGAAGCTGGCGCAGTCCGTCGGCATCATCATCGGCGCCAACATCGGAACCGCTGCCACCAGCTGGATTTTATCGCTTGCCGGCATCGAAGGAAACGTCTGGTATATTCAGATCTTCAAGCCTTCCACCTTTACCCCTGTCGTCGCCCTCATCGGTATTATCCTCCACATGATGGGCAAAAAGTCCAAGACGAAGGACACCGGAAGCATTCTTCTGGGCTTTGCCGTCCTCATGTTCGGCATGGAAATGATGTCCGACTCCGTAGATCCTATTACCGAGCTTCCGGGCTTCCAGAGCGTTTTGACTGCGTTCACCAACCCCATTCTGGGCGTCATTGTCGGTACGGTATTTACTGCAATCGTTCAGTCCTCCTCCGCATCGGTCGGCGTTCTTCAGGCGTTGTCCAAATCGGGCGCAATCTCCTATGAAGCAGCCATCCCGATTATCATGGGTCAGAACATCGGTACCTGCGTAACCGCGATGATCTCCTCCGCCGGCGCATCCACGGACGCGCGCCGGGCTTCTATGATTCACCTTCTGTTCAACGTTCTTGGTATGATCGTATGGCTGAGCGTCTTCTATCTGATCAACGCGTTTATCAATTTTGCATTCCTTGAAACCGCGATCAACCCCATGGGCATCGCGATGGTTCATACCATCTTTAAGCTCCTGTCCACCGCGCTTTTGATGCCCTTCCATAAAAAGCTGGTTGAGCTTTCCATGCTCCTTGTTCGCGAAAAGGGCAAAAACGAAGAAAAAGAACTTCTGGACGAGCGCCTCTTCGTCACGCCGCCCATCGCGTTGGCCCGCGCCCGCAGCGTTACCAACACCATGGCCGAGGTTGCCTCCGCTTCCATCAACAACGCCATCAGCCTGATTTCCGCCTATGACGAAAAGATCGCCGAAAGCGTTGAAAAGGACGAAGACCGCGGCGACAAATTCGAGGATATGCTGGGAACCTACCTTGTAAAGCTGGCCGAGCAGAGCTTATCCAGCGAGGACAGCCATGAGCAGTCCAAGCTCCTTCACATGATCGGCGACTTTGAGCGCATCAGCGACCACGCAAACGATATCGCCAAGGCCAGCCTTGAAATGTTTGAAAAGAAGCTTTCCTTCTCCGAAGGCGCGATTCGCGAGCTCAGCATCATGACCGACGCCGTTCGCGAAACCATGCGCCTCGCGCTTGATGCATTCGTAAACGACAACCTTGAATCCGCCATGCAGGTCGAGCCTCTCGAACAGGTGGTAGACAAGCTGCAAAAGCAGATTCGCGCCCGCCACATCGACCGTTTAACCCGCGGCCTTTGCTCCATCGAACAGGGCTTCGTATTGTCCGATATCTTAACCGCTCTTGAGCGCGTCAGCGACCACTGCTCCAACATCGCAGGCTGCGTCATCGAAATCAAGCAAAACAGCATGGACATGCACAGCTATCTGGGCGAAATGAAGAGCGGCGAAAACGAATACTTCAACGACAAGTACAAGCTCTTCTCCGCAATCTTCACCCTGCCCGAAAAGGTGGCATAAAGCGAACCAAATAAAACATCAGGAGGATTTCGATTCGCTCGAAATCCTCCTGATTTGTTTAAGTCTTTTTCTGCTTTAATAGATTTTGTACGGTATCTTCTTTCCCTTCATGTAAGTGTGCGCTGTGCTGTTGACTTTTACATATGCCGTCACGTTTTCACTTCCGGAAAACACATTTTCGCCGATTTCCGTAACGCTTCTTGGGAACTGAACCTTGGTAAGGTTCGGACATTCAGAGAAAGCATACGGCCCCACATATTCAATGCCGTTTGAAATCACTACGCTTTCAACAATCGGATCCATGTAAAACGCGTAGTCCAAAATGCCCGTAACCGAATAGCCGTCGATATCGGCCGGCACCTGCGCCTGGCTGCTTTCGCCGATATACATCCATATATACAGGCCCAGCACTTCGTTTTTGCTGTTTGAAACCTGATAAAGCAGATAGTCCTCGCAATCGGGGTCCGCATAAGGAACTTCTGCGCGCGACGCAGACGCCGCCGCGTTGGTTCCGATATTGCACACGAGCGTGAGACTTGTGCAGCCTGTAAAGGCGTCGCTGGCTACTCTCGTCAGACTGTCCGGCAGGTTCATCACCAGCAGGTTTTTGCAGTTATTGAATGCGTTCTGCCCGATATAAGTGATACCCTCATCAAATGTGACAAACGTCAGATTTTCGCACATAGCAAATGCTTCGACGTCAACCGAACGGATGCTGGACGGGAACGCCACATACATAAGGCCGGATCTTCTGAACGCGAAGGGCGCAAGCCGATTGATGGTTTCGGGCAGCTCGATTTCAACAAGGCTTGGGCAATTGCCAAACGCATTGCTTCCGATGGTCACAAGGTCCGCGGGCAATCGCACATAGGACAAATTCGTGCAGTTTTCAAACGTACTGTTCGAAAGCGTGGTCAGGCCATCGTAAAACTCCACGGACACAAGGTTCTCGCAGTCCTTGAACACATTATATCCAAGCGAACTCAGGTTGACAGGCATCGTAACATGCGTAAGCGACGGGCACTCGCTAAACGCCCAATCGCCGATGGCGGTCAGGCTGTCCGGGAACACCACTTCCTTAAGCTTCGGGCACTTCCAGAACGCGCCGATTCCAATCGACGTGACATTTTCCTGCATCACGACCCTTTCAAGCGCCTCGCAGCCATAAAACAGTCTTTCACCAACGGCTGTCAAAGCTTTGGGAAGCGTAATTTCCCGAAGTCCGTGGCAGGCGCCGAAGGCATATTGCCCGATATCCGTGACTGTTTCGGGCAGGTCGATGGTTTCAAGGCTTCTGTTTCCGTAAAAGAAGCTGTCCGGAATCTGCTTAAGGTCTTGCGGCAGCTTCACATAGGTAAGATTTGTGCAGCCTGAAATGACGGCGGCGCCCAATTCTTCAACCTGATCGGGAATCACAATGGATGTAAAGGAGCTGCAGCCCGAAAACGCGCTGTCTCCAAGCTTCTTAAGGCCGGAGGGCAAAACCACATTGGGAAGATTTTTGCAGGAATAAAATGCATAGCTTTCGATGCTTTCAACCGTTTCGGGGATGGTAATTTCCTGAAGACTCCGGCACTCATAAAAGCAGCTGTTGCCAAACTTAACCAGATCCGAAGCGCACCGGACGGAAGCCAGCTTTTCGCAGTAAAAGAACATTTCCTTGGAAAGAACCTTGATGGACTCCGGCAAAACCGCGCTTTCAAGCCCCCTGCAATATGCAAACGCGCGCTCGCCAATCTCCGTAACGCTGTCAGGAATCACAATCTGCTCAAGGCTTATGCAGTTTGAAAACGCAGAATTTCCGATGGACACAACGGATTTGGGAATCACGATCTGCGTAAAGCGCATGCCATCGAGCATATTGTCAGAAATGTGCGTAAGCCCGTTTGGAATCCTGAATTCCGTAACCATTGAGCACGATTGGAACGCGCCTGCGCCGATGGACTTCACGCTGTCAGGAAGGACGATATACTCCATGCTTGAGCAGGCGCGGAAGGCCTCGCTTCCGATATGCGTAACGCCATTTGGAATCCGGATGCCTTCCAGCATCATATTGAGATAAAACGCCCTCTCTCCAATCTCCTTGAGCGTGTGGGGCAAGGTCACGGAGTAAACCTGCGTGTTCTGGATAAAAGCCCGATCGCCGATTCTGGCAACAGGCTTTCCGTCGATGAAAGCGGGAATGACCACCGCTCCGTCGGTTCCTGTGTACTTAACAATTGCAATCGTTCCATCGTCAAGCGTTTCATAGGTGAAATCCGAAACCGGCGTCGTATAGATATAAGACCAGTTCACGCCGTTTTCGATGCACCACGCAAGGGCGTAGCTTTCCTCCTCCACATACACGGTAAACGCCGAAACGCCTTCAAACGCATTGTCCGCAATATGGGAAACGGATGCGGGAATGGTGATGCGTGTAAGCCCCGTATAGGCGAAGGCGCGCTCGCCTATGCTGCGCGCGCCCACAGGAACGATCACTTCGGAAATCGCCTTGTCCCCATAAAACGCACCCGCTTCAACGGAATTGAGATTTTCCGGAAGCCTCAGCACATTTTCTTGCGAAAACGCCGTAAACGAGAACGCACAAAGGATCAGTATCAATAAAGAATAAAGAATTTTTTTCATTTTCCGTCCTCCGAGGAAATCTGATGTCTTGCAAATATATCATACTATATTTATCAATAAACCGCAACTGTATTTTTTCATCATCTTAATATTTCTCTCTGCCCGTTCAAAAGGAAAACAGCCTTCTTCACTGCCAATCTTCATAAAATGATGGAACAGCGAAAAAAAATGTGCTATAATCAAATCAGCGGAGGTGAGGACTGTGGATTATTTGTATGAAGTGCCCGAGGATCGGAAAATCCGGGTCATTATCGATACGGACGCAGCCTGCGAGGCGGATGATCCATTTGCAATCGCGCATGCGCTGATGGTCAAAAAATTCATCGTGAAGGGTATTACGGCGACGCATTTCGCAAAAAGCGGGTCAATGAAAAGAAGCTTTGACGAGATTCATGCAATTCTCGGCGCAATGGCAAAAAACGTACCCGTATTTGAAGGCGAGGACGGACCGTTAAAAGAGGTTCGGTCAAAGGATCTGTCTCCGGCGGCCAGGTTTCTGATTGAAGAAGCCATGCGCGAAGACGAGCATCCGCTGTATGTGCTGTGCCTTGGCGCGATTACGAACGTCGCGCGAGCGGTATTGGAATGTCCGCACATCAAGCACAAAATCAAAATCATCTGGATCGGCGGGCAGGAAATCGGAAACGATAAAAAGGAGATTCGCGAGTTCAATTCCGGAAACGATATTGACGCGGCGAATTTCATCATCGGCTCAGGCGCAAACCTGACGCTGGTTCCGAACAATGTGTATGGCTCGGTTCGCATATCGCTGGCGGAGATTCAGAGGCGTATTTATCCGCTGGGCGAGATCGGAAAGCACCTTTTTGAAAATATGATTGCCTATAATATGCAGCCGTGGGCCAAATGGACCGCAGGCGAAAGCTGGACGCTCGGCGAAAGCTGGACGCTCGGCGACAGCCCGGCGGTTGGAATCGCGATGGATGAGAATATTGCGTCCTTTCAATATGTCGAAGCGCCGCTTTTCAACCCGGATACCACGTGGAAGCACATCGAAGGCCGTCCGCAAATCCGCGTTTGCACGAGTGTGGATTCGAGATTTATACTGGAGGATATGATCGCGCGTCTTGAAATCGAATATCCTAACTAAAAAGCAAGGCGCTGTCTCAAAACATGTTCTGCCTTAGGCTTTAATGAAATGCTTCTTAAAAACATGAACTACGGGACGGGAAACTGTATAGTGTAGTAACATAGTTTACAGATTGTGCAAGGACATGGTTTACAGTTTTGATATACTCAAGCCAAACCAAAAGAGAAAGGAACCAAGGGTATGGCATGGGAAGAAAGG
>SVGP01000007.1 GCA_015056255.1 Clostridiales bacterium
TCTACAGTCCTTTCTTCCCATGCCATACCCTTGGTTCCTTTCTCTTTTGGTTTGGCTTGAGTATATCAAAACTGTAAACCATGTCCTTGCACAATCTGTAAACTATGTTACTACACTATACAGTTTCTCGTCCCGGTTTCGTGTTTTATGCTTTTAATGAGACAGCACCATGCATAAGGGCGTCAGCAAACGACTTTGACAGTATCACCTGAAAACAGGGCCTGAACAAAGCAGAGCCTTTTGTTTTATAACATCCGAAACGCTTTTTTGCCCGGATAGACCGCCCTTTCGCCCAGCGCCTCTTCGATTCTGAGAAGCTGGTTGTATTTGGCGGTGCGGTCGCTTCTGCTGGGCGCACCGGTTTTGATCTGGCCTGCGTTGACGGCGACGGCAAGGTCGGCAATGGAAGTGTCCTCCGTTTCGCCGGAGCGGTGGGAGAGGATGGCGGCATAGCCCGCGCGCTGCGCCGTCAATACGGCGTCCAGCGTTTCTGTGAGCGTTCCGATCTGATTGACCTTGATCAGAATGGCGTTTGCCGCGCCCTTTTCGATGCCCTCCATGAGGCGCCCCACATTGGTGACGAACAGATCGTCGCCCACCAGCTGCATGCGCCCACCCAGTGTCCTGGTGAGCGCGTCCCAGCCCTCCCAGTCCGTTTCGGCCATGCCGTCCTCAAGGGAAATAATGGGGTATTGATCCCGAAGCGCTTTCCATCTTTGGACCATCTGTTCTCTGGTGAAAACCTCGCCCGACTTGGGCAGGCGATAGACCCCGGCGTCGGGATCGTACCATTCGGAGGAAGCGGCGTCGATGGCGATCATGAAATCCTCGCCGGGTCTGTAGCCTGCGCGGTCGATGGCCGAAACGATATAGGAAAGCGCGTCCTCGTCCCTTTCAATCACCGGCGCGTAGCCGCCCTCGTCGCCCACGCCCGTTACCGGAACGCCGTTTTCCTTCATAACGGCCTTCAGCGTGTGAAAAACCTCCGTCGATTGGCGAAGCGCCTCTTTGAACGACGGCGCGGACACGGGAACGATCATAAACTCCTGAATATCCACATTGTTGCCGGCGTGTGCGCCGCCGTTTAGGATATTCATCATCGGCACGGGCAGAACGCCCGCGCTGATTCCGCCCACATAGCAAAACAGGCTCATATCCAGGCAGGCTGCGGCGGCTTTTGCGCAGGCCAGCGACACGCCCAGAATGGCGTTTGCGCCGAGGCGTTTTTTGTAGGGCGTGCCGTCCAGATCGATCATGATGCGGTCGATTTCAGCTTGATTGAGAACGGATTTTCCAATCAGCGCGGGCGCGATTTCATTTTTGATGTTTTGAACGGCCTTAAGCACGCCTTTTCCCAGATACCGCTTATCGGATGTATCCCGCATCTCATAGGCTTCGAATGTGCCGGTGGACGCGCCGGAGGGTACGGACGCGCGGCCCATGACGCCGCCGGATAAAAGAACGTCCACTTCGATGGTGGGATTGCCTCTGGAATCGAGGATTTCCCGGCCGATCACATTCTGAATCAGAAAATCATTTTTCATGAATGGTTCACCTCTATATGTTTTAAGCTTTCGCAGTTTCTATTGTTTCCAATTTCAAAAATAAAATAGCACATAAATGATCGTTTTTTCCGTGACAAGCTCACATTGTCCTTTCATATGCGCTTGTTTGAAACTCGTTTTCGTTGTATAATAAATATAGGGATAAAACGAACGGGGATTTTGATCGGAAGGGCGGTTTTTCATGAGGCTTGGAATTTCTTATCAGTTTGCGCACAAAACCCCTGAGGAGTGGGAAAAAAAGCACCGGGAAGCGGGGCTTGGCGCGGTCGTGTTTCCCGTTGACTGGACGGCGGATGTAAAAACGATCGACGCGTATGCTCTGGCCGCGAAGGAAAACGACCTTGTGATCGCGGGGGTGGGCATCTGGAACAATCCGCTCGACCCCGACCCCGTCAAACGAAAGGAAAACAGAATCCGCTGCGTTCGCCAGCTGGAGCTTGCGGAATACGTCGGCGCAAAATGCTGCGTGAACATAACAGGCGCAAAGGGCGAGCTCTGGGACGGAAGCTACAAAGGCAACTACGATCAGGAAACCTTTGACGAGATCGTTTCATACATGCAGGAAATTCTGGACGCGGTAAAGCCCGTGCGCGCCAAATATACACTTGAAACCATGCCGCACGCGCTTCCGGATTCGCCAAAAAGCTATCTGGAATTTATAAAGGCCATCGACAGGCCGTCCTTTGGCGTTCATATGGATATCGTAAACATGCTGGTCAGTCCGCGCGTGTACTATGATAATCGCAAGCTGATCCAGAATGCGTTCGACCTTCTGGGCGACCGAATTTTGTCCTGCCATGTGAAGGACGCGATTCTGACGCATGATCTGACCGTATGCATCCGCGAAACGGAAGTGGGCAAAGGCGGCGTGGATCTGGGCCTTTACATCGAACAGGCGGAAAAATACAACCCCGAAATGCCCATGATCATCGAGCATCTTGAAAACATGGATCAGTATCTAAGGGTAATTGCGTATATGAAGAGCCTGCATAAATCAAAAGCGCTTTGATATTTAAAAACAAGCTGTTGCAGAAGCATTTATCTGCAGCAGCTTGTTTTTATTTTACAGCTCCCATCTGGCCATCCAGTCGGAGAATTGGTAGTAAACCTCGTAGAAGTGGTTGTAGAGCGCTTCGTTATTGTTGAGCGTGAAGCGGTCGGCTGCTTCGTCGTAGGTGTACTGAGCGGTATTGAGCTCGTTCAGAGCGATATCCGCCTTTTGCTTTGAAGCTTCGACAATGGAAACCAGATCCTCAAGCTCGGTCGGGCTGATCGCGCGGATGCGGTTTATGAGGGACGGGAAATAGCTTTCCGCGTATTTATCCGCATAGCCGTAGGCGCTGTCATCGTTCAAGTAGTGGGTTACGTCTCCAGGGTACATGTAAAACTCAACGGTGTTTCCGTTTTCGTCAACATATGCGCCCTGATATTCCGTCCACTGGCACAGGAAATGAAGGTAATCGAACATGGCGTTCAATTCATTCACAATACCGTCGGTGGCGATGGCCTGCCACAGGGCATACTTGTCCGAAATCGTGGAGAGGTCGACCACTTCATACGTCGCGTCGCCGATTAAGTAGTTGTATGTATAACCAAAGTCATCAATCGTGTCCTTTACGACCATGGTACCGGTAATCCTGATGGCCTGATCGGTGTACTCAAAGGTTTTTCCCTCGGGCGCATAGACCGCCATGGTGTTGGAAAGCTGGGTGGTGTTGGGCAGGCAGAACGGACAGGACTGATAAGGCATGTTCATCAGATACATGTATTTGCCGCTGATGGGCGACATGGTGGCCATGTAGCCAATGATGGAAACGGATTGTCCGTTCAGCTTTTCGATGGTTTCAAACGTAACGGCGTCTTTAAAACTGATTTCCGTTACCGTTTTTTCTTTTTCCTGTTTGTCTGTGCAGGCGGTCATGAAGACCGAAAGCGCGACGAGCAGGCAAACAGCAATCATTCTTTTCATCTCATATACCTCACACGCTCAGGCTGTCCTTTCTGGACATGGTCAGAATTCTGATCATCGTGGGCAGTATGCTCAACACAAACACCAGCGCCATGATTCCCCATTCAAGGGCATAGATGTTGGTAACGTTCAAAACAATGCCCATGGAGGCGACGAAGGAACCCATAAGGCCGAGACAGGCGTGCGACAGAATGAGCGCAAGAATCGTGGAAATCAGGCCGATTATGCCGTTTTGAATCAGGTACAGCTGGCCGATTTTCTTCATGCTGATGCCGATTAAGCGCATGAGCGCGATTTCCTTCTGCGCATCATACATATTCAGAAGCGTGATGACCGAGATGACCACGATGTTCATAAGCAGGATGACAGCGCAAAGCACATACACAATCTGGGTCGAAAGATCCACCTGTTCAAGCACCTCGCGAAGCACGGTGGAGGGGTTGATGCACAGAAGCGACGCGTTTGTCCCATAGATTTCCATGAGCTTGAAGTAGTCGTTAAAGCTCTTGCTCTTCACTAAAATGGCGCACACGTCGCCGTGGTGATGCTCGTGCTTGTCTTCGGTATCCTGGGTTTTCTGCGCCTGATTGCCGGTCTCATCCTGCTTGGGCGCGTTTGCGCTTCCGGGCAGGAAATGACCCATGGCTGCATCAGAGGCGGTTTCGGGCGCGCTTTCCTCGTGATGCTCTTCCTCCCCATGATGCTCATCCTCTTCATGCGCATCCGTTTCTTCTGAATGATCATGAACTGCCCACACCGTTTCGCAGGCCGTAAAGACGACGTTGTCATAGGCCGTTCCGGTTTTGGAAAGAATGCCGACGACGGTCAGGGGATTGGCTTCGTGCGCGTGGCCCGTGCCGGTCAGACCGTGAGAGGTGACCATGGCGCTTCCGAGGGTCAGGCCATAGCGCTGGGCAACCGCGCTGCCCACGACGGCTTCAAAGGGCTCAGAAAACATTTCGCCGCTTTTGATCGTTTTTCCGTTTAAATATTCGGGCGTGGTACCCACAATCCGGGCACCGTTGAAGCTGTCGCCCATGGTGAAGGGAACGACGGCATTGGTGAGCGGACTTGCCTTTAATTCCTCCACATATTCATATGAAATCGTACCCAGCGGTTCGTCCGTAAAGAACATGGTGTTCATCGCCAGCTGCGTGGAGCTTCCGGCGGGGCCGATGATCATGTCGTAATAACCTGCGGTTGAGATAATGCCTTCGTTCACCTGCTGGGAAATATTGAAGGCCAGAAGCGCAACCGATGCGGACAGAATGATGGACAAAATAACCAGTAAAACGCGCGCACGGCGCACAAACATGTTTTTAAGCGCAAACTTAAGCACGCGCCTCACCTCCCTTCACGGCGGAGGCGACTGTATTCATATCGATCACTTCGTCAAAAAGCTCGCATAAGCGTTCATCATGCGTTACGCAAATGAGCGTCTTGCCCTTGGCTGCGTTTAACAAAGCTTCCGTGATGGCGCGGCCGATGGCATAGTTCAGATTTCCGGTGGGCTCGTCCGCAAGAATGATTTCGGGCTTTTTAACCAGCGCCCTTGCAATCGCCACGCGCTGGCGTTCGCCGCCGGACAAGCGGTTGACCCTGCGGTTTTTAAGCTTCAGTATACCAAGCTTTTCCAAAATCTCGTCGATCCCGGAAACATCCACCTTTTCAAGTTTCAGTACATCGATATTGTCCTTAACGGTCATATCGTCAATAAGCTTGAAATCCTGAAAAATATAGCCGATTTTTGCAATGCGGAATGCATCCTTCTCCTTCTGTGAGGCTTTGGTCATGTCGCAGCCGCCGATTTGAATGCTGCCTTCGGTGGGCGATAAAACGCCCGAAATCATATGAAGGAGCGTGGATTTTCCGCAGCCCGACGCGCCCAAAAGCACGTAAGATTTTCCGTCTTCAAAAGTGAGGTCCTTATAGTAAATGTCGGATTCATCCGTAAAGCGTTTGCGAAGATTGGTAATTGAAATCATGTCCTTTTCTCCTTTTGTTTTGATGATGTCCTTTCAAAACAGAAGGATAAAAAGCGTAAATCATATTCGGTTGTCCTCCTGTTTCGACAATGTCTTTCGTCAAAACAGTCGGATCAATTCTGCATTCTGATCTTCCGACGGACAAGCGTCCAGTCCGAAATGAGCCGATTCTCCTGTGCGGAATTCAGATATCGCTTATCGCCGTTCGCGATAAGACAGATTCCTGCGCATGCAAGCATGAGGCACAAAAACGTTTCCGAATTGCGCGTCAGCATCATGCATACAGAGCACGTTGCCGATTGACAGACATGTTCTGCATGGAGAATCAGAAGGGCTCCGGACGACAACGCAGATACGCACAGAAGCAGAATAAGCGCCAAAGCGATTTTGCGCTGTTTCATCGTAAGTTCCCTCCTTTCCCATGTTAGCCGCAAGGCTGATTCTATTATAGCACACAAAACAAGCGCGTTTCCGTGAAAAAATAAACATCCGCCGTATTTTAGAGGATGTTTAAGAATTCTTAAGAAATACCGCTACCCCTTAAGCGCGTAATCTTTGATCACCCGGTCAAAGCCCTCTATGGTCGTGTCGAAATACACGCCGTTTCGGTTAAGCTTATCAGGCTTCATCCAAAGGCTTCCGGGGTTTTCGGTTTTTCTGACAAGGGCCAAAGCCTTTTCGTTCAGGCCCAGCGCCCTAAAAAACGCAATCGTTGTATCATACATGTTTTCGCCGTTGGCGCTTCCGTAGTTGTATGCGCCGCCCGGAACGGACAGCATTTTTTCAAGGTTTTCAGCCACCTGGCGCACATAGGTCACGGCTCGATGCTGGTTTACGGAGGCGTCCATGGGCATGCCGGTCTGTGCAGCCTTTAAGGCAATGGTCAGAAAATTTGCGCGGTTTTTGTGGTTATAAAGCGGCATATCGTACATCCATGTGGCGCGAAGATGCACGCAGTCGGAGTTTTTGTCGAGCGTCCGCTTTTCGGACAAAAGTTTATGGCGGGCATAGGTGTTGGTGGGCTCGGGCAGCTCCGTTTCATCCGAAAACGGCCCTTCCTCGGTCATACCGGTATACACCTGATCAGAGGAAAACATGAGAAGCTTGATTTTCTCCTCCATTGCAGCCTTATTAAGCG
Organism: Clostridiales bacterium; assembly: GCA_015056255.1. Lineage (GTDB taxonomy): Bacteria > Bacillota > Clostridia > Christensenellales > Aristaeellaceae > SFHK01. The sequence continues at coordinate 6,658 of SVGP01000007.1, forward strand.
CGTCCGGCAAAATCACGTTCGCCAGATACGACGCATCCGGATCCTTTTCGCACGCGCCGATGTCGCTGATGGCGGCTGTATGGATAATGGCGGCAGGCTGAACGCGCTTTACATATTCGACAACGCCCTTCTCCGGCGAAGAAGCGCGCAGTATTTCGCTTGGAAACGCGATTGCATCCTTAAAGTACTCCATAACGCGCGCACCGACAAAGCCCTTCGCACCGGTTACAAGAATCTTTCTCTCCGTATTCATGACAATTCCTCCCATGTATGCGTAATTCCATTATAAAATAAGAATCTTGCGCCCGTCAAGATGTATATAGAATCAGCGCGCCCTTTGGGGACGCGCCAATTTTTTCCAATCGACAAACAGCCCTCGTTACGCCGCCTTTTTCTTCCCGATTTTCTGAATCAGACCGATGATCTGGCCCGACAGGGTTACGGTAACCAGAGAGCAGAGCACGTTTTTAACAGGAATGCAGGTTAAGGACAGGGCGAGAACCAGAAGGTCCGTAATCATATACATCCACTGGATGTCGATTTTGGAGATTTTGGAAAGCGACATGGCCAGCGCGTCGTCGCCCGTAGGCGCACCGCCCGCCTTTACGCACACGCCCACGCCCACGCCCACGAAGACCGCGCCAATGATGGCGGCCAGGAAGGGAAGGTTGGCAATCGCGGGATAGATGGGCGGGAACAGCTCGCAGATGGCGTATGCGCCGGAAAACGCGCCGGCGGCGGTTAGGGAATAAGCGACAAAGGGAATGCCGAACATTCTGATTCCGAAGGCGTAGAAGGCGACGTTTAAAACAATGCTCGTCCATGCGGGCGAAAAGCCGAACCAGATGTCGAGCAGAAGCGTAAGCCCCAGCGCGCCGCCCTCGGTCACGTGGGCTATGGAATGAACCTCCATAAGGCCAAATCCGAGGATCGCGCCGCCGAGCGCGTTTAGAAGAAGCTGTTTTAAGGTAATTTTCTTGATTTCACGAAGTAAATACGACATTTTTTGTTTTTCAGTCCTTATTATTTGAGGTTATTCATAATCGCTCTGTTGATCTTCTTTCGGGTTTCAAGGAGATAGGAAGCGCTCTTCGGGTATACGTCAAACTCAATAGGCTCGATGTTTTCCTCAATGAGCCTGACCGCTTCTTCCTTTCCGATGAGGGAGGAAAGCATTTCAAGCGCGCGCATATCGTCAACGGCTTCCTGCATGTGCATCATACGCACGGATTCAATCGGCATGCCCTTATCGCCCGGGTACACCTGGAAGCAGTCGCCCGCCGGGGAGAAGCCATCGCCGTCGTTGGACAGGAAGGGGTTTACCGGGTGGGTGGAAAACTGGCTGTTGTAGAAATTGAAGCCCCACTGCAAAAAGCCCTTGATATCGTATTTGAACATCTGAAGGCCGAGGATGCGCGTTCTCTGACCGGGCATGGCGATAAAGGTGTTGGCAACATCTTTAAACTGGCCGATGCAGTAATACGTCCAGAGGTCGGGGATGTTTTCATTCAGGAAGGGCTTGATGTGATTGTTTGAAGGAACGGGCTTTTCCACAGCGCCGGACTTGAAAAGCTCAAGATCGCTAAGCGCATCCACAATCGGGAAGCCTTTTAAATAGTCCTTGACCGCAAGGCGGGCGTTCATGTAGTTGTCGAGAACGTCTCTGTTGGGCTCGTCCGAAATATGGAAAATGCATTTTTCGCGGATGCCCATTTCATCGATTTTCCTGACCAGCGCCGTCAGATATTCCTTTAAAAACGCTTTATAGTCTTCGCCCGTAGCCTCGGTTTCCCAGCCGAAAATTTTCTTCTCTTCGCCGTTTACCTTTGCCACGATCTTCGGCGCATGCGCCGCGCCCCACTGGGTGAACAGGTGGGCCATTTCAAAGTATTTTACGCCGCATTCGGTCGCAAGGCGGATAAATTTTTCAAATTTTTCAAAGCCGAATTCGTAGCCGGATTCGGTTTTTGTGATGTCAATCAGCTGGCAGGTGCGCCTTTCGCCGCCAACCGCCGTATCGAGGGGCGGGGTGTGGATGGGCGTTAACAGGCAGTTCATGGTGCGCTTTGCAAACACGGTTATGTAATTTTCAAGGATTTCCCACCACTTGTCCGAGAACATTTCGGTTTCATACCGGTCGCACAGGCCGTCGTAGTGAAACCACTTGGTGTGGATGAGGGTTTGCTCGGGAAGGGACGCGTCAAAGCGCGTGTAATGAGCGGTGAGGGTTGTTTTTTCCGATCCGTCGAGCGGCTCTAAAATGATGCTGATCGGGTATTCGCCCGCGGGGATTTCCTCGGGGCATTCCACGTCCAGCCAAGCGCTTTCATAGTGATCGGAAAAGGCGGGATAGCGTGCGTCCATCTCGTCCGTGATGGGATCAGGATAAAGGCCCGGGGTTTTTCTTAAATAATTGTCGTCCGCGCCGGGCATGGTCGGGAAAAGAACCGGCACAAAGCGCACCCTTCTTACGCGCACAAACGCGGAAACAGGAGACTCGATGTGGAGATTGAAATAGTCGCGCCCGTTGGGCTCGCCTTCCATTTTCCATGCGATCTGAAAGGATGCGATTTCGTTTTTTAAGCCCTCCACGCGCCCGTCGAATGCGCGAGGCTCTTCATCCGGAAATACTTTTTCAAGAGACGATACGAGAATGGATTTTAAAATCATTACGGTTTCCCCTCCCTTAGCGTTCGTGCAATTTCGGTAAGCCTTCTTAGGCGGTTGTTCACGCCCGATTTGCCGATGGGCGGCGAGCACATTTCGCCAAGCTCGACAAGCGACGCATTCGGCTCCATCAGGCGAAGGTTTGCTATTTCCTTGATCGGCGGCGGCAATTTTTCGATGCCCAGATGCTCGTCGATGAACTCGATGTCCTCAATCTGGGTCTGCGCGGTTTTGACGGTTCTGTCGATGTTATTGCTGTCGCAGTTGGCGAGGCGGTTTACGTTGTTTCGAAGCTCTTTTAAAATACGCGTGTTTTCAAGCGACAAAACGGCGGCGTGTGCGCCGATTCGGGTCAGCATTTCGCTGATGTCCTCGGCGTTTTTAAGGTACACGGCATACTGCGCTTTTCGCTTGCTCACGCCCGCGTTTAAGTCAAAACCCTTCATCACGCCCTCAATAGCGCCGGCGATTTCTTCATTGCCGGCGGTGATTGAAAAATCATACCCGCGTTCGGGGCTTGAGAGCGTGCCGGATGTGAGAAACGCACTTTTTAAAAGCGCCTGTGCGCAACAGCTTTTTTCATAAATCTCGCCCTTAGGCGCGGAGGTAATGCCGAACAGGCCGTTTTCATCCTTGAGCTTAAGCTCTGTCAGCATCCTGTCCACACTGTCGTCGGGAAAGGTCAAGAGATATCGCGTGCGCTCGCCCAGGCGCGTGGTTTTCAGCGTTCTGATTTCGCACACCACGCCGAAAAAATGGCGGATCATGCCGAAATAGTATTTCGCGGCGGCCATGTGCTCGGTGGAAATCGAAAGGCCGTATTTGCCGAAGCCGCGAAACGCCACGCCGCCGGATAACAAAAGCGCGGTGGCCAGCTCTGCGCGGGCGCAGCAGTCCCACGCGCATTCTTTATTGGAAAGCTCGTTTTTTACGCTTTCGGAAAATGTCATAGGGGGTATTTTTCCTTTCTGAAGGTGGGAAGAATGAGAAACAGGTAATTGTATTTGAGAAGTCAGCGGCAATCCCTCCGTCAAAATCAAAGACTTTGACAGCTCCCTTTACACAAGGGAGCCTTTTGGGTGCGGATTTTCGCAGCTTTATTCGCCCAAAATTCGCACTTCGGTTTCGAGATGCACGCCGTGTTTTTCAAATACGGTTTTCTGGACATGATGGATGAGGTCGAGGATGTCCTTTGCGGTGGCGTTTCCGGTGTTTATGATAAAGCCCGCGTGAAGAGCGCTTACCTGCGCCCCGCCTATGGATGCGCCTTTTAAGTTCGCGCTTTCAATGAGCGCGCCTGCAAAATAGCCTTCGGGGCGCTTGAAGGTGCTGCCTGCGCTCGGATAGGCGAGGGGCTGTTTTTCACGTCTCTTGGCGTTTAAGTCCTCCATGGTTTTGAGGATTACTTCTTTGTCGCCTTCTTTCAGGCGGAATTTTGCGCTGGTTACGATGCGTCCGGTTTTCAGGGGCATGCTGGTTCGGTAGCCCAATTCCAGTTCGCAGGCCGGATATTCTTTTATCTCCCCCGTTTCGGGATCGAAAACGCGCGCACTTACGCACACGTCGGACAATTGACCGCCGTATGCGCCCGCGTTCATCGCCATGCCGCCGCCGAGGCTTCCGGGAATGCCGGAGGCGAATTCGAGGCCGGTGAGCGAATGATTGTAGGCGGTGCGGGCGATTTTGGACAAAAGCTCGCCTGACGAGGCGGTGATTTCGGTATCGTTTACCGCGATGCCCGAAAAATCCTCGCCCAGGACGATGGTGAGGCCTCTTATACCTTTGTCCTTAACAATTAAGTTGCTGCCGTTACCGATGACGGTTACGGGTATAGCTTCTTTTTTGGCAAGGGCGAAAAGGGAAACGAACTCCTCTTCGTTTTTCGGAAACGCCATCACGTCCGCCGGGCCGCCCACCCGAAAAGTGGTGTGCTTTGAAAGCGGCTCATTGATCAGAAAGCGTACATGGGGCAATTGGGTTTTCATCATTTCGGCAGGGGACATATCTGTTTCCCTCCTCATTCGGCGATTACATAGTCGAACTTACGCAGCATCTGCTGACTGTATGCAAAGATCACAACATCGGGCTGAATTTCGCGAACGATGGCTTCTATGCTCTCGTTGGTGCTTCTTAAATCAATTGCGATAAGTTCGCCCGCAACGAGCGTAAAATACGCGGAAACCGGCGTTCCGTAGCTGTCCTTGAAAATGAGTATCTTTTTATCAGCTGCGTCTTTGTTGATCGTATGAAGCCGCGCAAGATAGTCGCCGTAAATGTAGTAAGCGGTGGTTGAGTAGCCATCGTCAGAATCGATATTCATCTTTTCGCGGTCGACCACGGTTTCGGAAAACGATCCGGATTTTTCGATTTTCACGCCCGTTTTTTCGGATGTGTATTCGATGTGCGTATCGTACGCGGGGTAAAGAAGGTGAATGTCGTCCACATCCACAATGCCAAGGCCAAGACGCTGGGCGATTTCGCCTTTAAAGATGTCCTTGTGCACTTCGTCGACGAATCTTTCGTAATCAAGCGCAGTTTCGTCAAGGCCCAGATCAAAATCGCGGTTTAGGTTCCGGACGGCTTCAGCAGCAGTTTCAAGCGCCATTCTGTGCGTCCAGTGGATGTCGGAATTGAAAATCGCCTGATCGGGCGTAAGGCCGGCTGTGCGGTAGGCGACGCGGCTGTCAGTTACGGAAATGCCTGCTTTTTTGAAGGCTTCAATGAATTCGTCGGCGAAAGCATTGTTGTCGTCCATCGGGCGGTATTTTTCGGGCAGAAGAGATTCCTCATACACGCCGCCGTGGCAGTAGACAAAGGCGGTGGGGATGTTCATTTCCTCTTCCAGGCGGATCGAAAAGTCGATCAGCTCCTCCATCTTTTCGTAGGTGGATTTCTGGGTGAACATGTCGTAATACGCACCGTTTGCAAGGCGCACGGTGTCCTTTCCGCCGACGTCGTAGATATCTTTTCCAAGAAGAGACTGGAAACGCGCATTCAGCACGCGCATTTCGTCCCTTAAAAACAGCCGCTCGTTGGCGTTTCCGTTCAGTTTATAGATGCGCGCTTCGATGTTGTCCAGAATCGTGGGGTTCTTGGGCAGTTTTTCCTTATAGCTTTTGAAAAAGCCGTAGGCGTACATGCGGCCGTGCTGAACCATGGTCACGCAAAAGACGGTGCACAGAAAAGCGATAAACAAAACAGCCAAAGCGCGGTTTAACCATTTTCTCATAAGGCGAATCCTCAGAAATTAAAGTAGATAAAGGGGTTGTAGCTTCCGACAATTACATAGGAAATCGAGATGACGGTAATTACAATAAGGCCAGCAAAGCGGACAATCTCGCTGACGGGTTTGGGAATCCGCAGCTTTTTCTCGATAAACGGCCCGACGGGCAGAGAAACGATGATGGACAGCACAAAGAAAATGCCGTATTCGTGGGCAAAGATGCCGGTTAGCGTGTTCCAGACAGGCGCGCCGTTTAAAAAGAACATGGTTTTATAGTGGTTAAGCGCGTGAAGTACGCTTTCTGAGCGAATGAGCACCGTGACCACGACCACAAAGAACATGGCGTAGATGTGTCCATACCACTTTTTCTCCATGTGCTTTCCGATGCCGGTGAGCCTTTCGATCACCTGAACGAGGAAAAAGCCAACGCCCCACAAAACATACGTCCACTGCGCGCCGTGCCAAAGGCCGGTCAATGACCATACGACAAACATATTGAATATGAGCCGCCCGGTTTTGACCCTGCTTCCGCCCAGCGGGAAAAACACGTAATCGCGAAACCACGAGGTGAGCGAAATGTGCCATCTGCGCCAGAATTCGGCGACCGACTTTGAAAGGAAGGGATAATCGAAGTTTTCAAGGAAATGGAAACCGAACATTCTGCCAAGGCCGATGGCCATGTCGGAATAGCCGGAAAAATCGTAATATACCTGAATGAGGTAAGCAATCGCGGCGTACCACATGAGCGCGACCGAGATTTCACTTTGGCTGTAGGCAAAAACCTTGTCGACAATCAGCGCAAGGTTGTTGGCGAGAATCGCCTTTTTGGCAAAGCCGACCAGAAAACGCCTTAAGCCCGAACAGAAATCGTCCAGCGTTTCCTTTCGGTTTTTGATCTCGTCCGCAACGGTCTGATACCGGACAATCGGGCCTGCGATCAGCTGGGGGAAGAAGGAAATATAAAGGCAAACGCCCATGAAGTTTTTCTGAACCTCGCCCTTTTGCCTGTATACATCGATCACATAGCTCATCGCCTGAAAGGTGAAAAAGGAAATGCCGATGGGCAGGGCAAGGCCGGGATCGGGGAGATTGATTGAAAAGGCTTTGTTTAAGTTGGATACGATAAAGGTTGTATATTTAAACACGCCCAGAAGGCCTACGTTCATTACGCAGCTGATGGCAAGAAGCGTCTTTGCCGCGCGTTTGTGGGCGCGATAGCGGTCGATTCCAAGCGCAAAAAGCCAGTTCATAAAAATACTGGCCAGCATCACAAATACAAACGCGGGCTCGCCCCACGCGTAGAAAAGTAGGCTGAATACGGTCAGAATCGCGTTGGCGGCGGTTCTGTTTTTGCGGAAAAGATAATAGACGCCAAGTACGATCGGCAGAAAGAAAAACAGAAATGCGTTGCTTGAAAAAACCATGGATGAGCTCCTTTTGTGGGGAATGGGGAAATAACCGACATACCGCGGGCGGGAGGCGCAAAAGCGCTTCCCGCCCGGGAAGGATTCACTTCTTTTACGCTCTTAAGGCGCTTAATACCTTGAACGCTTCGCGCGCGTCCCTGGAAAAATCGTCGCAGCCGGCTTCAACGCTCACGCGGCCTTCGTAGCCCATTTCCTTAAGGGTTTCGAAAATGTCTGCATAGCGTTCGCCGTCGCCCTCTTTGGGGAACTTTCTGCCGATGGCGTTTGCGATGTGGACATGCTTAAGCAGCCCGCCCGCCATGGTGAGCGCGCTTAAGGGCTCGCTGCCCAGCGCCATGTGATAGGTGTCTGCAAGAACCGCGATATGGGGCATCTGAATAAGCGAGGCCATGAGCGTGGCTTCGGAGACGAAGTTCATGATGTTGCACTCACCTGCTCTGAGGGGCTCGATGACGACGGTAATGTCGTTTTCCATGGCGTGGCGCTCGACCAGGCGCAGATAGTTTCCGATCTGACGCCATGCAACAGCGGTATCAAAGCCGTCCGGCACGCGGCGGGAATTGCCGCTGCCGAACACGACAACCTTAACGCCTAAGCGTCTTGCGCGGGCAAAGGCTTTGTCGAGATAATCATGGATGGCCTGCGCGTTTACATTTTCGCCGACCACCTTGATGTCGCCCGGCAGCATGCAGTTGCAGGCTTCCACCTTGATGGGGGCCGCGTCCACGAGCGCGCAGACGGAGGCGAATTCCTCTTCCGTCATAGCGTAAAGCTTTGCAAGGTTGAATTCCAGATAATCAAAGCCGATTTCGGCGATTTCGTTTATATTGGTAACATCGGTGCAAATGCCGAGGCGGATCATGGCTTATTGCCCCCTTTTTTTGATTACTTGTTGCCGTAGGTGCCTTCAGTGTCGAGGGTAACGCCGTCTCCGGTCTTTAAGCGGGAGGTCGCGCGGCGCTTGTTGAGCTCTTCCAAGAACTTGTCCTCGTCGAGGGGCAGCTCGATGGTCTGGTCAAGCCAACTGGAAAGATGCATGGCGTTGGAGATGGTGAGGCCGTTGATGCCCTCTTCGCCGCCCGCAACGAGTTCGCCGCGGCCTAAGATCTTATCGGTGAACTGCTGAAGAACGCCAACATGCTGGGGATTGAGGCCGTCGGTTTCTACTTCGGTTACTTCAACCTCGGGGGAGCCGAAGCCGCCCTTATAGGTCTTGTGGAATTCGTTGATGTCAACGGCGAGCTTTTTCTTGATGAGGGTCTTGCCGTCGCAGATGAGCTGGCCGCCGTCAAGGTCGATCTCCAGGCGGTTGGTGCCGGGGCAGTCGGAGGTGGTGGTGATGAATACGCCGGTCGCGCCGTTTTCATATTCGACATATGCGGTTACGTCGTCTTCAACCTCGATATCGTGCCATTTGCCGTTGTGGGTAAAGGCGCGAACCTTTTTGGGCATGCCGCAGATCCACTGCCACAGGTCAAGGTTGTGCGGGCACTGATTGAGAAGCACGCCGCCGCCTTCTCCGCCCCAGGTTGCGCGCCATGCGCCGGAATCATAATAGCTCTGGGAGCGGAACCAGTCGGTGATCAGCCAGTTGGTGCGGCGAATCTGGCCCATTTCTCCGCTGTCCACGATTTCCTTCATCTTTCTGTATACGCAGTTGGTGCGCTGGTTGAACATGATGGCGAAAACCTTGTCGCACTTTGCGGCATATTCATTGAGCTCTCTGACAGCCTTGGTGTAAACGCCGGCGGGCTTTTCGCTCATCGCGTGAAGGCCCTTGGAAAGCGCCTCTTTGACAAGGCCGGGATGGTCGTAGTGGGGGGTGGCGATGATGACGGCGTCGACAAGGCCGCTGTCCATCATTTCAGAAGCGGTGGCAAAGACTTTTACGCCTTCCAGATTCTCGCTGGCCCACTTCTGTCTTTCTTCCTTAACGTCTGCTACGGCGCAAAGAACCATGCCGTTTACCTTGCCTGCAATGATGTTTTTTGCGTGACCGGAACCCATGTTGCCGATACCGATGATGCCGACTCTTACCTGATCCATTTTCGTCCACACTCCTGTCTCGTTGGTCTGATAGCCGATGTTTCCAAGAATCTTTTTAAGCGCGTCCGCAGCAGCCGCAAAAGCGGTCTGGCTGTCGGGATAGGAATACTTGTGCTTGACTTCCTCCCCCTGAAGGTTTTCAAGGCCGGAAAATACGCGAAGGTGAGGTTCGATCGTTAAAAGCATATCGCTTTCGTTTGCGCAAAGGCCTTTTAGGATTTCCTCTACGTTTCCGTCGCCGCAGCCGGAGGGAACCACCGCGCCGCCGTCCATAAGCGCGTCCTTAATGTGCATATAGAAGATATGATCCTTCAAAAGCGCGAAATTTTCAATCGGCTTTTCGCCGCACTGGATGAAGTTGGCCGGGTCAAAGATGCACTTTAAGCGGCCGCCGAAATGCCTGATGAGATCCAGGCATCTTTCTGCCGTGTCGCCGTAAATGCCCTTCTCGTTTTCGTGGCAAAGATATACGCCCTTCTCCTCGGCGGCTATGAGCATTTTTTCAAGTCTGTCAATGACAATATCTCTGTACTGGGCGGGGTCTTCATCCTTCGGATAATAGAAGGAGAACATGCGCATGTATTTGCAGCCGAGAACCTCGCAAAGCTCAAGCGCATGCTTGAACTGATCAAAGTGTCCGTCAAATTCGTCGTTCACGGAAATCTTTCCGAACGGAGAACCCATGGAGGAAACGGAAATGCCTTCGTTATTCAGCGCAGCGCGGATTTCCTTTGCTTCTTCAAGCGTCAGGTCCTTCACGTTTTTGCCATTCACGCCTCGAAGTTCTATGCAGGCGATGCCCGCTTTTTTCAAAGCTTCGATTTGTCCAACCAGATTGTTGTCCGCTTCATCTGCAAAAGCAGAAAGAATATATCTCGCCATATGCACACCTCTTACATTTTATAACATTCCATTTAATAGTATACCGTTTACGCTTGCTTCCGTCAAGCAGAAAAACAAAATCACAGGACGGAAAACCCGTTCCCCACCTCAGAAATACGATGATTTCTTTCCGTAGGGAACGGGTTTCCCGTCCTGAATGGATGTTATTTGCGCTGTTGTACTTCATGAGACAGCGCCGTTGTTTTTACTGATGCAACGCCTGATCTATCCATCGGCGGCTGCCAATATGCGATCAGTTACTGCATATGCCAGCTGATCTGATAAAGCTTTTCACCCATCTTCAGAATATCCTGCTGATGCAGCTGAACGGGTCGGTCGATCTTCTTGCCGTTGACATAAGTACCGTTCGCGCCCAGGTTTTCCAGCACGACGACGCCGTTGGCAAAAGAGATTCTGGCATGCACGCGGGACAGCTTTTCATCGCCGGAGATGACCATATCCGCCTCGGGCGCTTTGCGTCCGATGATCAGCGTTTCGTTCATCGCCATCGTATATACGCTGCGGTCATCGGTTCGAATCAGCCTGATCATCATCTTCGCCGGTTCCATGTCTACAACCGTCGCGCCGTTATCTCTATTATCGTGGATTACCGTCCGATCCACGCGGATTTCCGTCTTTTGTTCTTCAACAGGCTTTTTGCGCGTCAGCACAACCAGCAATACAACCAGCAGCGCAACCAGCACGACGCCCAGAATCACGATCGGATTCTCTTCGACAAATTCGATAATCTTATCAAAGAGGGTAGGATCGGGCACCGGATCCGTGGGATCCGGCGTAGGCATATTGGTGGGGTCCGGCGTGGGCTGCGTCGTGGGACCCGAGATCATATCCGTGGGACCCGGCGTGGGCTCCGAAATGATGATTACGCTCTGTGCGTTCATCCAATCTTTATAAGCCAGCTGACGGGCGGAGGAAAGCGCAAAGTCGTCTGCAAGCAGGGTGTTATTGTCTAATCTGAAAATAACCTCAAAGCTGCTGACCGACTCCGGCAGGCTGGATTTGGCAAGCTTCACAACGCGGAAATACTGTTCGTTCTGTTCCAGCTTTTTGGCGTTGGCCTGAGCGTTGTTTCTTTCGCCGTATTCTACGCTGATCATCGCGCCGCCTGCACTCGAAGTGGCGTATGCGCCGTAGTTTTCGATCTTGTCATTGTCCCTGTTGCCGGCAGTGAGCTCAAACGCGTAGGCGTAAACAGTGACATTGGAAGAGGTAATCTGAGAGATCAGGTTAGAAGACTTCTCGACATCATCGTTCTCACCATCGGAGAGGATTACGATGCACGCGCGCTCATATGTCGTCTGATCTTCAAACAACGTTACGGCGCTTGCAACCGCAGCGTTCAGCTGTTTTGCATTGCCATTTCTCTTAAGACCGGCCTGCGCATTTAACGCCGCTTTATCGTTTGTCCACTGAAGGTTATAGGCGGACATCTCCGTCGTCATCACAGCAGCCATATCCTTTTCAGGCAGCAGATTGATCAGCTCAGGCAGCGTTTTCATTGCCGTTTCAAAGGAAGCAGCGCTCATCGAAAGATCGACTAAGAACACCCAATGCGTCACAACGTCGGATCGTCCGATGGAGGATACGGATTTTACTTCAATTGCTTCCGTGTTTGCCGATACCGAAAAATCAGCGGGCTGCAGATTATCGATCGTCGGAACGGATACAATCAGATCCAGGGTACCGTCATCCTGAAAAACAACATTCTGTAAAGTCAGCTTGCCTTCAGCGCTTGCACCCAAAACGCCTGTGAAAAGCATCATCATTATCAGAAGTACAATAGTAATCTTCTTTTTCATCGTCACTTACCTCATTTCGCTGACAAAAGTAAACTCATAATGCCCGATATAAATTCGGGAGCCCGATTTCAATCGAACGGAATTCTCGTTTTCCACTTTGACGCCATCAACAACCGTGCCGTTTTTGGACTTCGTGTCCTTCAGATACCAACAATTGTTGACAAACACGAACTCGCAATGCCTTTTGCTGACATGCGCATCGCCCGGCAGGACGTATGTCACCATGCTCGCTTCGCGTCCAAGGGACGACCCCGAAAGCAAATCCATCGTTTTTCCGGCCAGGTTGCCGGCGTTGCAGACCAGCCGGGCCGAATTCACATGGGTAACGGCAGTCGTTTGCGTGTGCTGAACCTGCTCAAAGGGCACAACCTTTACTTTTGCAATTTTCTCACAGAGTGAAAGATCCTTGCGTATCCATGCGATCAAAGCGTCCAGCAGGGACAAAACGAGAATCGAGCGGAGCAAATGATAGACCACAAGCCGCATCCGATTGTCGTCCTCCACAGAGACCCACATCCTGGCTAAGGGCATTAAAAGCGATCCGTGCAGCCCCGCGAAGCTGAACGCCGTGTTGAGAAGCATCATCACGGCATAGCCGATCGGCGCAAACCAGACAGGGGACAGAAGGAGCGCAAGGCCATAGAACAACACCGTTTCCAGAAATAGCACTCCAACTGCAAGGCCCTGATTCGGCAGCCCTTCTTTTATAATGGGATCCGGATTAGGTACGGGGGGAATCACGGGTTTGGACTCTATGAAGGATTCAGGCCCCAGAGAATCATCCACTACGGATTCAAACCCGACGGATTCAGACCTGATTTCCCAGTCGGAACGCCGTTTTTTGTGCGTATCGCCGATCAGGGTTTGCTGGATTTCCATCATCAGCTGCTCTATGGTCTGCTGTCGATCCTTGGTATTCAGACTCATTCCGCGCAAAAGCACAAACTCCTGCGGCTCTGAAATCTTGACTCCCATATCGCACGGACGGGCAATCTGCTCGCCGTTCAATACTCTCACGGAGGATGAAGGGGGAATGGTGTGCGTAATGGCATAATACATTGTGGCGCACATGGAGTACACATCCGTCCATGTACCCTGCCTTTCCGTATTGCCGCTCACCTGTTCATACGGCGAATAGCCCAATTTATACGCCTTCGGGAATGTTTTTGTGAATCCGGACCGCGCAACGTGCGCCGCGCCGAAGTCAATCAGTATCGGCACATAATCAGCCGATCCATCCTTGCGAGCCATATAGATATTGTTGGGCGAAATATCGCGGTGGAGCACGTTCTGGCTATGTACGTACTTAAGAGCATCCAACACGGGAAGCAGCAAATGGTATGCATCTTCGAAACTCAGCTTTTTGTTTTTGTTCAGATATCGGGCCAAATCCATACCCTGCAGAAGTTCCATCCCGTAATACGCAGTGTTGTTCTCTTCCAGCGTAAAGTAAACCTTTACAATGTTCGGATGAGCCTTCAGCGCATGAATGATCTTCGCTTCCCTGCAAAAGCTTCTGAGATGGTTTTGATAAATCTCTTGCTTCTCATACGGAACCAAAACGCTGTTGTCCGCCGCTCTGGTAACCATTTTCGACGGAAAAAACTCCTTGACGACAATATGCTCATTGCGCGTTTTGTCAAAGGCTTTGTAGGTGATACCGAATCCGCCTTGGCCCATGCACTCCTTTAATACGATATTGCCGTCATCGAGTAATGTTCCCGGCGGGAGAATGATACTGCCCGTGTTAGGCTCCATGGATTATTCCTCCCAGCTGAACTTTTCGCCGCACAGGGGGATGAACACCAGATCCGTATCGCCAATGGAAATTCTGTCGTAAGCTACCAGAGGACGGGATACGGCGTCCAGCGGTTCGTCATTGCAATAAGCAATGTTTTCAGCCGTGCCATGCGAAGCGGTCGTAAAGCGACGATTTCTGGTGTCGTAGGTTACGCGGGCCATACCCTTGCTGCTGACCTTGCGGTCGGGAATGTTGATGTCCCACTGAACGCCGCCCTTAACGTTGCGTCCAATGTAATTGTGTCCGCTGTGGAGTCTGAAGTCCTGACCCTTAAGGTCGCCATGAACGCAGATCAGCCAGCCAACCGTAGCATGGGTGTTTTCAACGTTCTCACCAGCGTCGATGATCGTCTCGCCCTGATCTTCATTGGTGGAAACATCAGAGTCAAGCTGCGTTGCGCCGGCGGTTTCGTCAGCAATCGGATTTAAGCCTCTCTCGTAGCCAATGGGCGCCTGGGTAACCTTGTCGCTGATGGGGGCAACCGTAGAACCGAAGTCATTATCGAAAAATTCATTTCTGCGTGACATAGTTTATGTTCTCCTCTCAATATATGTTTTTCTCTGTACTTCTTTTATTAGCTCAGTTTGACGCTCTCGTTCTCAGAACCAAGCGACAGCTTCTGGCCGCGATGCCACGTTGCAGTCTGTCCCTTTTCAATCTTAACGCCCTCGATGAAGGTGCCGTAGGTCGAATTTTCGTCCCTTACGACTACGGTCTTTCCATCAAACTTCACGCTGCAGTGTCTGCGGCTGACGCCCTGAGCGCCGCTCAGCTGAACATTGCAGGATACATCCGAACCCAATACGCAAACAGTGCCGGGCTTTAAATCGAAGCTCCTGCCGCTCAGAACGCCATTGACGCCGGTAATGGTGCGCTTCGATCCGGGCTTTTTCTGCTGCTTAAGCGAGGACATTACAATCACTGCTACTACGGCAATAATCAGAACCGCAAGGACGATGATGCCGATGAGCTGAGCAGTCTCCAGGCCTCCGCCTACCAGATAGGGTACGCGCTCGGAATCCAGCATGCGGACTACTTCATTGATGCTTGTTGCATAAGCAATACCCTTGGCATTGGCTGCGGACATTGTATGTACGCCCAGTACATAACCCTTAGCGTCAACAAGCGGACCGCCGGAGTTGCCGCCGTTTGTATCTACATTGTGCTGAATCAGTTCGCCCTCGCTGTAGCCGGATTCCGCTCTGCTGGTTACATTGCTGATAATACCATTATTAACGGTCATGTGGTCAAGCGTCGAGGTTAAGCTGTCCGCCATATCAACAACTCTCGTTGCCGCTGCCGGGAAGCCCAGCACATATACATCTTCATGACGGTTAGCCAATTCGCCATCTTCGAAGGGGCGAAGTTTCGCAGGTTTTCTAACATTCGTGGGAGTATGGATGTACAAAAGAGCAATGTCTGCGTCTTCGCTGACATATTGTACTTTGGCGGGGATCATGTTCTGGCTGGTTTCGTAAACGATATAGGCGCTGGACAAAATGGCAAATCCGCGGCGCGTTATGACGGAACCTGTGCTCTGACCTGCATTATAATCCTCTACCGTAACATATTCGATTTCAGAATCTTCAACTACATGACGATTCGTAACGAAATATCTGACTTCTTTGGGATTGTCGCCAACTGCAAAGCCGCTGCCGATGTAACCTGAGGTATTGGTAACCGGGGTCAGAGATCCACCTTCATAGAGGTAAAAATTAGTAATTCTGTTTCCCTGTGCATCATAATACGCATACTCCGCATAAATGCGCACTACGCTTTCCTTTGCTTCCTGAATCGGATCCTTTCCGCAGGCCGTCAGGGAAACCAGCATCATGACTACCATGACCAGCAGTAAAAGTCTTTTCTTCATGAGTTTCTCTCCTCTTTCTTATGTTATGCGATGGATAAACCTATTACAATGATCGTAGCATTGTCCTGCGCAGGTTTGTTTTTGGCCTCTATGAGCGCCGTAATTCTCAGCGCCGCTTCCTCGGGCGGGCAAGCCAGCGCAGCGCACATTTCGTCTTCATTCACGGTACCGAAAACGCCGTCGCTCATGAGAACGATTTTGTCTCCCGGCAAAAGGCGCATCGGTTCAAGCGTGCGATCGATCTGCCTGAGATTTTCTTTGCCCACAAATGAAGTAAGCGCTTTGTTCTTGTGAGCGTCCGAAGGAACGGTCATGCCGTTGATCGCCCGCTCCTCATCGTTGTCCCTGAGCATGATGTGCTCGCGGTTCAGCGTAAGGAGAACGCCTGCACGGTACAGCGCGATGCGGCTGTCGCCGATGGACAAAAGCCACATCGACCATTTCTTGATCAATACGGAAACCAGCGTCGAGCCGCACATTTTTCCGTTTCGATTCAATTCCAGCACCTTTTTCTGCGCGTTCGCCGCAGCATAAAGGATTTCTTCGGCAGGCTTTCGAAGGCCGTCTTCGGAAAGGAACGACGCGCGTATGCTCTGCGCAACCGTCATGCTGGCCAGATCGCCGTTGCTCAAACCGCCGATGCCGTCGGCAACTGCGGCAAGCAGGCCGCGCATCGTCAGACTGCTGCGGTTCTTCCACTCAGAGCAATACAGGGAATCCTGCTGGTTTTTTCTCGAGCCGCAAATCGAACTGGTACCAACTCTGATTACAGGCCAGCCGTCATCGGGTATCTGATCATCCCCGTCCGCCTCATTGTCATCGATTACTGTTTTTTCGTCCCCATTGCTCGCAGACGCCCGAACAATGGGCTGCGTGTCCTCGTTTGACGCTTGCGTAGCATCATCCGACGCCTGTTCCTGAGAACGTTTTCTCCAATACACAACATACCAGGCAACTGCCGCAATGACTAAAACAACTGCTACTCCAATGAAAATCTTCAAAGTTTAAAACACCTCCCATCTCGTTCATTCGTTGCATTTCATCTTCTAAACACAAGCTTTCGGCTGCTATTCAACAACTGCTACGATTATACTACCATTGTCCTGTCCGGACTTTTTTTTCGTTTCCACAGCCTGAATAACTTCATCCGCAACGCGGCTCTTTTTCGCCGTCAGCAGTGAAAGCAACTCCTTATCGTCCAGGGTACCGGAAATACCGTCGCTCATCAGGGCGATTCTGTCGCCCTTTGCAAGCGTAAAAGGCGCTGTGCATATGTCCAATGAAATCGGTGAGTTTGATCCCATAAACATAGTTACTGCATCGCGCAGCAAATTGCCCTGTGCATCCTCCTTTCCCAAGTATCCCAAAGCAACATTTTCATCTATCTTTGCGCCCATTACCTGCGGACGATTGAGCCAAATCAATCCGTCGCTTCTGACCAAGGCAAGACGGCTGTCTCCAACGGAAAGAAAGGCGCATTTTCTTTTGCGGATCAGTACGGCTACCAGAGTCGTTCCCCCGCCCTCCTCCGCTTCCTCGTTCAAGGCTGCGGCTTTTTTCTGCGCTGAGTCGAAGCAGCTGATCAGGGTTTCCTTCATTGACAGTTCGGGATCAACGGATAAGAAAGCATATTGCATCTCATCCGCCACCAGCTGGCTGAATACATCCCCATTCGCCATGCCGCCCATGCCGTCAGACAAAACCAGCAACAGTCCCCTTTCTGCAAACACACTGTTCGACGACACGCTGATAGCGTCCTCCTGACGGCTTCGATCTCCTATGAGTTGAGCCATTCTTACTGTGCATTTATAACGAGACACGTTCTGATATCGCCTCCTATCGACATTACTTAACCCCTTCGTCCGGCTTCCTGCCAAGCCGCATTTCCTTATCGGAATGTCGCCGGAATCAAGAATTCTAACGATCCGGGCTTACCACGCTGGCGCCAGGGAACTGCTCGCACAGCTGAAGGACTACCGGGTTATTTTGGTTTCCATAGATGGTTTTTATATTGCAGCCGGAAAAGGCGGACGCGCCCATCGCGACCACATTGTCGGGAATCGTAATTTCTTCCAAACTGCTGCAGTTATAAAACGCTTTTTCTCCAATATAGTACAGGCTTTTGGGCATTTTTACTTCTTTAAGTAAGCTGCACTGTTCAAATGTGCCTTTCCGAATGAAGGTTAATCCATCCGGCAGCGTTACGGCATTCAGCTCTTTACAGCCGGAAAACGCGTATTTTCCAATACTGGTCACGCGCTCGGGAACCTCGATGTGTAAAAGACGGTAGCAGTTATGGAATGCGTAATCATCAATTGTATAAAGCGTACTGGGAAGCTCTATCAGGCGTAGATAACTGTTTTCACCTGAGATCGTAACGCCGTCCATGTCGATTTCCGTTTCTGCGTAAAAAGCGCCTTTCCCAATATGCGTCACGCCTTCCGGTACTTTAACAGCCTCCCTTGTTTTAAAATTCTCATCCATACCGGTAATGATCAGCGAATATTCCTTTTCCTCGCTGGTGAAAAACCTCATATCATACGTTTGGGCTTCGTCCATCGCCACCCTCTGATCAGGCGCAGGCGCGTTAGTCGGCATGGGACGAACGTTTGTATCCTCAAGCTTTGCGCCAAATTCATCCATCAGATAGAGTACGAAAGGATTTTCATGATTGCCTTTAATGATTGTATCCGAGGTTAGCCCGTCTACATACTCTATTTCCCTCTGATTATCCGGGATTGAGATGTAAGAAAACCGTTCCTGCGTTTGCGTCTGATTCGGTATGATATCCTTGGGCTTCAAAAAAAATAATCCTGCCGAGACGGCGATTGCCAGGCATATCATGCCGACAACCTTCTTTCGTCCCTGTCCCTTGGGTTTTACCTTCTCCTCTTTGACTGTGGCAAACGCTTTTTCCAGCTGCTTCATGTCGCTAAAGCGATCATCGCACCTGAGACTCATGCCCTTTAATAATACCGCTTCCTGGCTGGCCGGTATATCGGAGCCCAGCTTACTGGGCGGCGTAAGCACTTCGTTATAGGCGATAAAGTCGGTCGCATCCGGCGGAGTTACGCCTGTGAGCGCATAATACATCGTCGCACAATACGCATATTCATCTGTGCGCGCATCCTGCTGACCGTTATGGCTGTACTGCTCAATCGGCGCGTATCCGGAACGCAGCGTTGTCGTTGCGGAACTCGTCGACTTTTTTTCTCCGTCCTTAATTGCCTGCGAGATGCCAAAATCCAACAGCACGGCTTCTCCGTCGTCGGAACGAATCATGATATTGTCGGGACTGATATCTCTGTGAATAATGCCCCTCTGATGAATGGCATGCAAAACCGGCAGCAGCGAACCCAGTAGCCTGTATGCTTCCGTCCACGGCAGCCGTTTATTTTCATATCTTTCCAAATATTTGGTCAGCGTTTCACCCGGTATGTATTCCATGACAATATATACCGTATTGTTTTCAAGAAACGCATTGAACAGGCGAACCACCTTTGGCATTGCGCCAAGATCCAGCATCGTCCTGCCTTCATGAAGCGCGCTTGCGCGTCCCTTTTCAAAGTCCTCCATAAGGCTTCCGCTCAGCGGCTGAACGTTTGCGGTATCGCCCTGCCTTGTCGTTGTTTCCTTTGGAAGGTATTCCTTTATGGCGATGGTTCGATCCAGCACCAAATCCTTTCCAATATAGGTCGCGCCAAAGCCGCCCCGACCCAGGCATCTGCCCGTCAGATATTGACCATGCAAAAGACAGCCGTTCAGCAACCCTGCCCCATTTCTTCGGAAGCGATTATCGTGACCGCATCGGGGGCACACCTGCTGTTCGTCTCCAACAAGCTCCCCCATGCACGAAAAGCAATATTTTTTGTCGCTGTTCAACTGTATTCTTCCCTTCCCTGGCGCTCGGAATGCACTGACGCTGTCTCGCAATTTCTTTTAACTTATATTTTATCACACAGTTGTTTCCCCTTCAAGCGTTTTCACCGTTTCTACTCATCAATAATATATTAAAATTGTCATAATAAAATAATCAAAGAATTGCTCTGCGGGTTCATACGGCGTGTTTTTGCCGGCGAATCGGCAACCGGGATGAGAAAAGCCGATCGCAAAAAAACCTGCGACCCTCGAAAACATGTTTCATCGGGTCGCAGGTTTATTGCGATCGGGCGTGTATGCTTTTTATCTCGCCTCAATCATTCGAAGAGCAAGCTCCTTATTCTTTACGGACATTGCATGGGTTGCGTAGGGCGTGCCGTGGAGGACGTTTATAACCTCTAAATAGTCCTCCGGCTTGCCCTCGATCATGATGAGCTTGCCCGCATCCAGAATTTTTCTGTAAACGTCCAGCCAGTGCATGGGGCCGGGCTTTCCATCGCCGAACTGCCACTGGACGGCGTTCAAGTCAGGAAGGGCGAGGATGCTGTCCAGATGATTAAGCTCGCCCACGCCGTCCAGGTGATAGATGGTGTGGCGAAGGGTCTTCGAGTCGTTTCTGATGGTATCAAGGACGAACTGATCGAACATTTTCTTTCCGATCATATAGCTTACATCGCACTGCACGATATAGCTTTTTTCGGTGCTCAAAAGGCCGGACCAATGGGTGTAGCCGCCCTGCGGCGCGAGGACGGAGGCAAAATCCACATACGCTTCGCGCCATGCTTTTTCGATCTCTTTGGCGAGGCGAATAACCTCATCCGGTTCATCGATCATGTCGATTAAGAGGTTTTCGCTGCCGCGGAATGTGGCCGCAACATCGAGCACGCCGCCCAGATCCGGAAAGCCCATTTTAACAAGGCCATTCCAACGATTGAGACCCGCTGAGTAGATGTCCTTTATGCGCCTGGACCACTTGTTGTCGGGGTCGTATTTGACGTGGATGTCGGCGATTTCCCTTTCCTCATCCGGGAAAAACCATACGCGGCCCGAGGAATTGTCAAGCTTCGCTCCGCACATGGCCGCAAGCACGCCCGGGCCGAAGGAGTCCAGATTGATCATGGGAAATGCATCGCCCAGAAATTCGCATTTGGAAAGTTCCGCGTCCATCGCATCCACGATTTCTTCGGGCGTATAGGAAAAGTCCGCGCAGCTGGCCTGTGACAGGAAGGGCGCACGCGTGACTCTGTCAGCCTCGTACGCATCCGTCAGAACGACTTTGACAAGCGGGCGGTTTAGTTTTCCCTCCCACCACAGGTCGTGGTTTTCCTGGCATTTTTTCATTTGATCCTGCGTGAAATGAATGGCCATAGTGTTTCTCTCCTTACGCGTTTAGCCCTTGATCGCGCCGACCATAACGCCCTTTACGAAATAGCGCTGCAGGAAGGGGTAGGCCAGAAGAATCGGAAGCATTGCAACGATGGCAAAGGTATACTGCATCGCTTCGATATACTGCATCGTTTCAAATATTCTGGTATCGAAGTTCATATTGTTGACAGCTTTTTCCGCTTCGCCTTCCTCCATCAGCATTCTTCTTAAGAAGATCTGAAGGGGCATCATTTCGTCATCCTTCAAGTAGATATACGCCGTATACCAGTTGTTCCAGTGGCCCACGATGGAGAAAAGCGCAATAACCGCAACCGTAGCCATGCACAGCGGCACAACGATTCTCCAAAGCACCCAGAAATCGTTCGCGCCGTCGATCTTTGCGCTTTCAATCAGGCCGTCCGGAAGACCCGAGAACGTGGTTCTCAAAACGATGATGTTGTACATGCTGACGCAACCGGTGATGATCATGATGGTTCGGGTGTAAATAAGGCCCAGGTTTTTCATGACCAGATACGTGGGGATCAGGCCGCCGCCAAAGAACATGGGAATCATCATGAAGGTGATAAGCGCATTGTTCCACATGCGGTTTTTGCAAAGCGTGTAGGCCGCCATGGCGTTAACGAAAAGAGATAAAAGCGTGCCGGATGCTGCGTAGAAGATGGTATTGGCATAGCCCGTGAGCACATCCGGATTCTGGAATACGGTTTTATACATATCAAGGGACAATCCGCCGATGGGATACCACGCAATTCCGCCATGCAGAAACAGTTTTTGGGGAACGCTTAGGGAACCCATGACAACGTGCCACATGGGAAGCAGCGTGATAAAGCACAACAGAATCATCAGGATATGATTAAAAATGCTGAACGCGATTTCGCCGCGCGAACGTCTGAGCCAATGCGCCTTTGGTTTGGTATTCTTTTTCATCATTGTAAGTCCGCCTTTCTGTAAAACAGTATGCTAATGCGCAATAAACCTGCATTTAGAACAGTCCGTTGCCGGACAGCTTCTTGGTAATCTTGTTCACGCACATCATAATGGCAAGACTTACAGCCTGAATCGCCATACCGACTGCGGCCGTGCCACTGAAATCGGCGCCCTGAATACCCTCGCGGAAGATATAGGTATCCAGCGTGTCAGCCACGCTGTAAATCGCAGGGTTATACAGAAGAATGATTTTTTCAGAGCCCGTAGAGAGCATGCCGCCGCATTTCAAAATGAGCATCAGGCAAATCGTGGGCATGATGCCGGGAATGGTGATGTGGATGGTCTGCTTCCAGCGGGAAGCGCCGTCCATGAGCGCCGCTTCATACAATTCCGCGTCAATGCCGGAAAGAGCGGAAAGATACAAAATGGAGCCCCAGCCAAAGCCCTGCCAGATACCAGAACCGATATACAGCGGACGGAACCATGAGGTTCTGGAAAGAAGGTTTACAGGCGTCCAGTTCGGATCGAACAATGCGAAAATTTTGTTGAAAACGCCGTCAGATTTGACGAAAATCTGAAGAATACCGCAGATAACAACAATAGATACAAAGTGCGGCAGATAAGTTATATTCTGCACAACCTTCTTAAAGCGTGCATTCGTAATTTCATTCAAAAGCAAAGCAAAGATGATCGGAATCGGAAATTCGATAATCAGGCTCAGGGATGTGAGCATGAGCGTATTTTTCAGGTTTCTTAAAAAGAACATTCCGCCGAAATACGACGTGAAGTTCGCAAGGCCTACAAATTCAGACTCAAAAAAAGGAATTGCAGGGCGATATTCAAGAAATGCAATGCAAATACCGTAGATCGGCATATAGCTGAAAATGATGTAATATGCGATCGTGGGCAAAAACATCAGATAGCACATCCAGTTCAGCTTAAAGTCGCGAATGAAACGCGCTCTGAAATTTTTCGTTTTAATTTGATTCATAAGCCATCTGCCTTTCAACGGTTACATGACCGGCTTTTGTTGGTTTTTTCGGGGAATGCCCGGCGGGTGCGAACCCGCCGGACATTTTAATCATCCTTCAGGAATTATTCGATGGCAATGAAGCGATCGTAAGCAGCCTGCTGGATTTCCATGAGCTCGTTGTAGCCGAGTTCAACGGAGGTGTTGTAGTAGAGTTCCCAGCTCTCGTCGGTTACGCCGTTGATGATGAAGTCATACAGGCACTCGAACATGTAGTTGGAGAAGTCCGGATAGTACTTGTTGTAGATATCGGTTTCTTCAGCAGTTCTCTTGATGAACTGAACCGGGAATACTTCGGAGTAGTTCACGGGCTGAGACCAGGAGCCGAATACGGTTTCCTGATAGGTCTGCTCCTTCAGGGTCTCACGGGAGGTTTCGGTCATGGCGAAGCCGCTCATGAACTCAGCAACATACTGGGCGTCGATCTTGGGATTGTTGTTGTACTCTTCGGTGCGGACGGGTCTGCCTTCCTCGTTGTACTCGAAGGAGATGCCTTCGATACCGAACTGAGCGAGTAGAGCCATGTCAGCATCGTAACGGAAGTCGACGAAGCGGATGGCTTCTTCGAGATCGTTGCAGCTTCTGGTGAAGAAGGTGGCATAGTACTTGTAGTTGTAGCCGGTGCCGCCCAGGTGGGTGGAAACCTTGCCTTCGAGGTAACGCTCAGTGGTCTGCATCATGTTCAGAGCAGTTACAGCGCCGTTGCCAGGGATGCCGGAGTAGATCGGGCCAAGACGGGCGTCGAAGCCGCCGATACCAACTTCGTTGGCGCAGAAGCCGGCGATGGTCTCGTTGTAGCCGTAAGCAACAAAGTCGGTGTTGAGGAGGCCGTCAGCATACCAGGCATGGAGCTGCTCAACAGCTTCGCGCCATTCGGGCGTGAGGGGGCCCCACTTTACTTCGTCGCCTTCCATATACCAGTTCTGGCCGGTGCCGAATCCGCCGTAGTACCACTCCATCATCCAGAGGTTGAACAGGCCGTGGAAGGGATACTTAACGCCGATATCCTTAAGGGCATAGAGATACTCGGTAAGGTCGTCGTAAGTGTTGATGTCTTCCTTCTCAAAGCCGGTGGCCTCGAGCATCCAGGTGGGGGTCAGGGGGCCGGTGAGGGTGTACTGCTCAACTGCGCCGGTTTCGAGATCCATATCGTCGAAGCGGCTGCCGAAGAGGAACAGGCGTCCCTTGGGGGTGTAGTACTGATCAGAGTACCACTTGGGGCACTTGTTGAGGGTCTCCATGAACTTGGGCGCATACTCGGGGAGCATGTCGGTTACGTCGATGCACAGACCGTCGTCGTACAGCGTCTCGGGGGCGCCGGGATAGACGTAGTTGTCAACGTTCCACCAGATCATGTCGAAAAGATCCTCGTTGTTCTTGTCAGCCGCTGCGGCTACGCGCAGAGCGAACTTGGTGTATACGTCATTGGTGGAAAGGATTTCGAAGTTGAGCTTGACATCTACGCCGTAAGCTTCCTTATAGCGGCGGATGTACTCTTTGATACCTTCGTGCTTGGTGATGTCGCCGTCGAGCTGCTCATAGCTGCCGGAAGCCCAGCAAAGCAGAATGTCCCATTCAACGACTTCGTCCTCTGCAAAGCCTGCGAAGCAGGGCAGAAGCATTATGATTGCCAAAAGAGCTACGAGGAATTTTTTCATTACGAATAACCTCCATGTTTCTTTTTGCCTGGTCGTTGGGTAAGTCGGGTAAGTGAGTCGGGTAAGTCAGTCGGGTGAGTCAGTCGAGTAAGTGTCGGAGTTACTAAGCTACCTTTTTGATATACCTTAAGAGGCTTCGGGTTCCAACAGCACAATCGCGCTGAGCGGCAAAAGATGGAGCTCGTCCGTGGCCGCTTGCATTTCCGGATTCTCCGGCGACACAACGCGCCAATCCGCCCGATCGGGATTTTCAAGCGTCTGTTCCTGCTCGGTCAAATTCACAAGAACAAGCGTTTTAAGACCCGATACAATGGATTTCATTTCAGACATAAGCACCGCCGCGTTTTTCGGCGCGTTTTTCTCTGTAGGAATAAACTCAACCTCCCACAGCCTGTCCGAGTAGCGCTTTCTGAGCGCGTCAATCTTATGGCCGTATTCAAGAAGTCTGGGGAATTCGCCGATTCTGCCCTTGAACTGCAAAGGTTCGTAGCTGATTAAACACCTGAACAATAAGCAGAAATTGAGGGGCGATCTGTCTTCCAAACCTCTTGCCACGCATACCATTGGGTATCTTGAATCAACATAGCGGTAATCCGCCATGGTGTTTCCAAAGAAGCGGAAATAGCTTAAATCGTAATAGGGACGATAAAGCGCGGGCAGCGCTTCGCCGGCAAGCAGGAAATCAGGCTTTCCCATTTCCTTTGCAAGGGCGCGCATTTCCTTTGCAAACTGCACGTCTCCCACATATTCCGCCGCGGGAATGGGATGTCCGTGCGTTTCATCGAAGCAATATTCGTTTCCATTGTGGTTGGTCGTTTCGTCAAACAGCAATCCGGACGCGCCAAGCTCGATGAATTTTTTGACTTCATTTAAGCAGATATCGCGCCAGTGCTTGTCGTTCATGCACATGACGGCAAGTCTGTGCGTGTTCGCGCCCATGATCATCGCGGGACGATCGTAGGCATAGCCGTTAAAGCAGTGTTCAACACCATAGATGTCCTTGCTGGCGTGTCTGTAAAGCTCTTCCCTGTACCACCTGCTTCTCATGTCGCCGAAGACGAACTTGCAGTACAGAACCACGCGGACGCCCATTTCCTCGAGCTGACGGATCGCGTCCTTGAGTTCCTCGTACGTGCCCATGCGGGGATCGACGTCGTGTGACGGAAGCGAACCGTCCATGCCCTCCTTCGTCCAGCCGGTGAGCTGGAAGACGCTGACGCCGTTTTTCACAAGCTCGCGCCCGATTTCGGGAAGATCCGTATAGCGGTAGCGCACGCCGTAGCCGTAGGAAGCCATCTGAAGCTGATACCAGCCGCGAATTTCCTGAGCCCACTCGGGCGGAGGCGCGGGCGAAAACGCTTCCTCATAAAAGCGCTCGTACTGCTTAAGCCCCGCCTGCCAGGAGCCCTCGTAAGGCTCTATGGATACGGATGAAAGCGCTTTTTTGCCGTTGGCGGGTACAAACAGCATGTGATAAGCGGCAAGTGTGAGGTAAGGCGGATTTCCGTCCTTATCCAGGACATTGTCGTATCGCCCGCTATGCGTGTCCCGCATATGGGGCTTTAAATAGCTGAAATAGGAAATCTGGTAATCGGGATTGGCGTCATGCCTTGAAAGGCACATGCCCTGATCGTCCGTGCGGATCAGCGCATACGCGCTTTCCGGACTCATCGTAAATTTCACGGGATTAATCGTGCTCCAATAGCCGCTCATCGTGGTAAACGACGGATACAGGGGCACATCGAACGCGCCGCTGTAGGCGGAAAAGAGGAGGTTCATGCTTTGGGCGTTTTCGGGGGGATTGACCTTTCCAAAGCACGGGAAGGCAACGTGCTCGATCATGTAGGGCGATTTGTTATCAATTTCGCCGGAAAACTCGCAGCCGCGCTCGGTCAGGGCGATTTTTGCAGTGAAGGAAATGTCAAGTGTCTCGCCGTCCTCGTCCTTCACGCCGTTCCAGATGATCTCAATTGCATGATTGTATCTTTTGATCAACGCGGGCTTTGTTTTATAGCCTTTGACCGTGTTGCCCGGAAAATGATCCTTCGGAATGCCGAGTTCAAACGACATTCCTTCCCCGCCGCCTGAAAACAGCCAGCCGGTGGAAACCGCCTTTACCTTTTCAAGCGCGCCGTTTTCTTCGGAAAACGAAAGGCTGATTTTGTTTCCGTTGAGCGCGATGGCCATGTCGCTTTCCTCCTATTTTGAAATCTCAGGAAGCTCCAGATAGGTTTCTCCCAGCACGATCGTATTCATCGCAACCTTCGGATGACTCTGAACCGCCCAATGCCCCCACGTATTCGAGTGGGGCCAGTAGGAAAATGCGTTGGCGGAGGCGATGTCCACGCGGATGCGCTGACCTGCCTTGGCCGTCCAGAACATCGGCTCGATATCAAGATCGAACCGGACAAGAGAATCGGGCTGATACGTACCTGCTGCGCGGGACAGGGGCGAAATCGTCTCCTGAAGAACCCATGCTTCGCCGTTTTCGGAAACCAGCGAAATTCGGGCGAGGAACGCCGTGTCTTCGCAGTCGGATTTGACCGCAAAATGCACCTTGGTCGATCCGCGAATCTGCATATCCTCCTTCAGCGGCTCGGTCATGAAGCTTTTGACGTCGGGTCTGAAATTCATACCCTCCTGAAGCGCCGCGCCGTCGGACTCGGTAAAGAACGCATTGGGGCCGCCCTTGAAGAAAGGCGGATCATAGGGATTGTAACGGTATGTGATTTCGCCGTCTTCCGGCTTTTCGAACGAAAGAAGGCTGTCGGACGCCGGATACAGGCGTCTGGGCCGGGTCTTGACATCGTAGAATCCGTCGTGATCCTCCCACTTGCCCTCGTTCATAACGTAGGCATTGACCTTTCCGATGCCGCCGTGCGGGAAGGGCTTTCCATCGCGAACATGCAGGAAGAAGTCTCCCGCATGATCCAAAACCCTTTCGCCCTCTTCCTGAATGAACGGGCATTTTTCAACGTTTGTAAGCGTCATGCTGTGCGTCCATGGACCTACGAGAAACGCGGATTTCTTTCTTGTTTCCTCGGGGAGCTCGTCCCACATCGGAACCATGCCGTTATAGAACGGATCGAAGTACCCGCCCCTTAAAAGAATGGGGATTTTCGCGCGCTTCATAACGCCATAGGTGTCGCCGATGCCGTTTGGACGGGTAGCCATCTCGTCGTCGTCATTGTTCATAAACAGCCATTCGGTATAACACGGAACGTCGTGGCCGTACATGCGCTCGGCATATTCATAGAACGGATACTCATAGGTGATCTTTTTATAAAACGCGTTTACGCTCTTGGGATCGGCGCAATTGTCAACATTCAGAACCGGCGTTTCGCCATGCATCACCATCGGAAACCACAAAGGCCCAAGACGCATTTTGTATTCGCCGTTTAAATAGGCAAAGGAATGCGCGTGCGACGAAAAGATTGCAAGCGACGCGGCCTTTACACAAGACGGCAGCTCGTCCAGGCAGCAAAGGTGAACAAACGCCGTGTAGCTGCCGCCCTCAAGGTAAATGCTGCCGTCAAAAAACGGCTGCTTCTGAATCCAGTCAAGAAGCACAAGGCCGTCGCGCCTTTCGTAAATGAACGGCTGCGTCCTGCCGCCCGATCCGCCATAGCCCCTGCAATGCTGATGAACCACGGCAAAGCCCTTGCCCAAGCGTCCCGCCTGCGCGGCGAAAAGATCCTTTCTTTCCTGTTCGGTGCCCGTGGGCTTTTGAACATAGGGATCGCGGATGCAGATGACGGGAAAGGTGCCGTTTTCGTTCGGCAGGTACACTTCGGTGTACAATTTTTCGCCGTCAAAGGATTCCATGTAGCAGGTTTTTAGAACGAAATTTTCCGTCGCCATGCAAAAAGTCCCTCCTTTTTCAGCAAATGTGTATTTCGATTAGCAGCGGGAAGCCCAGCCTTCCCTTGGCTCTCCCTCCGGGAAAGCTGTCACCAAAGGTGACTGAGAGGGCCTTACTCCTCCGCTTCCTTCATAACGGCCTCAACAGCCTTTTCCGTATGGAAAATCTTCCACTCAAGGTGCGCTTTGTCGCACATGTATTCCATGCTGGGCTCAAAGCCAAGTCTGGAATCCCGCTCCACGAGCGGAATCGTCTTTCGTGCGTTTTCGATCTCGTCTTTTGCGATTTCCATCATTTTGTTTGCAACATCTTTTTTGTTCCCGCCGTTTTTCATAAATTCGAGCTTTAAAAGATACCACATTTTTGTGTTGACGGCGCATCTTGCGGTGTACTGCATGAATCTGCCTATGCCGTAAAGATCCAGCGCGGCTTCCTTTTGCCTTCCGCAAAGAGAATCAATCACAGCCAATAGCGCGTCCGACCCCTTTTTCAGAAGCGCTTCCATCTCGGACAGGCTCTTGATTTCATAGTCGAGATAATGAAGCTTGTCCATGTCGTATTTGTACATGGTGTCGCAGATCATGTTGTGGTGGTGCATCGCGTAGAAGGGCGAATCGAGAATCGCTTCCTCTTTATATAATAGCGGATACGAAGGTCCGATTCTGAACGGACCGTACTGGTCGGGATTGGTGGAAACATAGGCGCGGATCGCATCGGAATAGTTTCTGAATACCTCTCGAACCGTTTCAACGTTCTTTTCGCCGTAATCCCTTTCGATGAGCTCTGAAAGCGCGGTTTCATAATCCATCTTCGGCGACCAGAACGCGTTTTTTGCAAGCTCCGACACGATGGACGGCCAGAAGCCGTAGTGGTGCGAATCCATAAGGCCCGAAAGACCCCAGTCGTCGTGCGCCTTTATAAGAGCTTCGTTTCTCCGGTTCCACTGATCCGGGCAGGGCTCGTAGGGAATCACGCCGATGTCCCAGGAAAGGCCGCCGGTGTTGCTCATGGCGTAAAGCGGAATACCGCGTTTTTTGGCTTCCTCGGCCTCGCTTTTAAAATACTCGCCCGGGCCTTCAAAGGACAGCGTGTAGTCTACGCACGAAACGGTGACGCCGCCCGGTTTATTGAATTTTTCAAACATCTCAAAGGTCACAAGAAGGCTGATGTCCGTGGGCAGGCTCTTAATCAGCTTAAGCCTCGCCTCCCTGTTCACATATCCCCAGTTGTACGACCAGAACACGAAGTCCGCGTCAGGCTTGTGCTTTCGGATGATGCCCTTGACAAGGTCGATCCACTCGGGATAGTCCTTGCACGGATACCAGCCGGGCGAGGGCAGATGATTGGGGTTGGCCTCGGGATGCTCCTTCAGGTATTCCCAGCCGTAGGGGCAGACGTGCTCGTCCTTGCTCGGAAATTCAACCGATTCGCCCACCAGCACAACGCCCTTTAAGCCCGGGCACTTTTCAAACAAATTGCCGTAGGTGCTTTCATAATAGTCTTCCGCGCCGACTGCTGACGGATGCATTTCGCTTTTCATATAGCTGTATGCATACACGTCAAGGCCATAGCGGCTGGCTCTATAAATCAGATTATTGAAATCCAGATACCCGTGCGGGGTTCTGTCCACGCCCTTGGTGAAAACCAAAATAGCCGTGATGCCGTTTCGGGCGATGGCGCGCATGTGCTCATCCGGGAACATGTCAAGACCGAAGCCCGAATGAATCATGCGGGTGTGAAACAGGGGCTGTCTCACTTCGTCCATGTATTCGATCACGGGGCCCAGATGCACGCGCATTCTGTCCTCGATGAAATACACGCCCTGCGCAACCGCGCGCGGGGTTTTTCCAACGACGATAATCGCGTCGTCGTCCGCCCATATGCGGTAGGCAAGCTTTTCTTCGCTCGCCACTTTTCCTGTATACAGAAGAATTTTGTTCTTTTTATGGGCGCATTCGTTTTCGATGTCATTTGTACGCCTTGCGCGCACAAAAACATCCAAGGACACCGACAGAAATTCACAAAGATCGCGCGCGGCATACTCGAGCACTTCTTCATCGCATTCGGGATACACGATTTCCCATGCATTCGTCACCAGCGTGCCTGCAACCTTTTCCCAGTGGTCGTCGTCTCTGAAATGGCGCGTGTGCGCCTTCAGCATCCGCTCTCTGAACGCGTAATTAAGTTCACTCATGGAAAAAATCCTTCCTTTTTTGAATTTCTCTCTTTGAATGAATGCGCGCAAAATTTATTCAAATCTGTAGGCCACAAAGCTGTCGGGATTTAAAAGCTCCCAGTTTTTCGGCACATCCTCAATCTTCGGAACCGCCATGGTTTCGCCGTCCCTGAGCGCCGACTGATGGGCAATCAGGCCCGGCAGCACAAACTCGGCAGAACGCCACGCGTGGTTCGGCGGAAGCTTATTGACCTTGAGGGCCTTCATAAAGTCGTCGACCAAGAACTGGTGCGAGCCGAAATGGCCGTTGTTTAAGCTGAAATAGACCTCCGGCAGGCGATAGCCGTGGTGCGCCTTGGCGAGCTTTCCGTGGAAATCGTAATGAAGCGCTTCGCTTCTGACTTCCTCGTCCATGTCATAGGCGTCATAGCAGTCCATCTGCTCGGTGAGGTTTTCAACATCGCCCCACTTAAGGCTCGTCCAGAACGCGCCGCCGGCGTTTTCTTCAAAGGATCCGGTGGTTCCATACATCGACATATAAACGCAGTTTTTGCCGCCAAAGCCGATGCGCCTGTATTCGTTACTTCTCATGATGCCGCCGTCGGAAGTACGAAGAAGCGCGGTTTCATTGCTGAACGGGTTGTCCCAAAGGTTTTTGCCCTTTTGGAAAATGCCGTCCATGTGCCTGTCCTTATAGCCAAGGCACGAAACGGACGTCGCGTGCGCGCCGGTGACAGAGAGCACCATGCTCATGGAGTGCGTCGGGTAATGCATCGGCGGGATGCCCGCAAACTTCGTCCAGTCCTCGCCGCCCGAATAGCGGTAGGCGTCGTAGAAGCCGTGCATCATGTCGTGATAATACTGCGCCTCGCCATAGAGGAAATCGCCCATCACGCCCGAGTTAAAGCGGTCGCGGCAGATGACGGTGGAAGGATAATAAAAGCTGGTTTCGCCGCACATGTACATAAGACCCGTGCGCTTGACCTCGGTTAAAATCATATCGATTTCTTCCTCGCTCTGCGCCATGGGCACGGCGGAATATACGTGCTTTCCAGCCTTTAAGGCCTGAACGACCTGGGGGCCGTGCAGATGGCGCTGGGTGAAAATGGCCACAGCATCAATCGTGGGGTCCTTAAGCATTTCGTCAAGCGATGAAAATGTTTTTTTGATGCCGAATTTTTCAGAAACCTTTTTAAGACGCTCCGGAATCAGTTCCGCCAGCGAAACCTCGCCCGCAAACGGATGCATCTGAAAAAGCGGAATAAAGCATCTTGAAAACTGTCCCGCGCCGACAACGCCGATATTAAAACCCATTTTGTTCATCTCCTTTGATCAAAGAAACGAAAGATATTATTCTGCATATCCGGGCGTTGTATAAAACGCCATATTGCCCGTTCGCATGTCGAGGCGGCCGTACTGGGCGATAATGGGCACTGTTGAGTGAATCGCAACCGCGTACTGTTCGCCCTCGGGCACGGAAAGGCCCAAAATGCCGTCCTCCATGCATCTTACGCACTTTACCCGTCCCGCCTTGACCTCTGTTTTTAAAGGCTCGGACGGATCCCTGTCCGTCCAGTGAAGGACGATTTCAATCTGCGCGTCCTCCCCGTTCGGGTTAAACAGGATAAACGATTCGTGTCCGGGCAGATCCGGGTGATCGCCTCTGGGCGGAAGCTCCGCATCCGGGAAAAACCAGTGTTTTTTTCCAAACATCACTGAATCGTCCTTTCAAGGTATTCAAGCGTATATCTGACCATCATTTCGCCAAGCTCACGACTGGCTTCCTGAGACGGCACGGCGAACCACTCGGTGTTGTCCTTCGTGCGGGAAAAATCCACGTTTTCAGGATACACCGCCGAAAGGAGCGAAGTTTCATACTTGCCCGCGTGGTCAAAGCCGCCGATTTTCTTCTGCGTCTCATGATCCATCAATTGAATGGTCTTTATGAAGGTCATGGGATTATCGGAGGTGTCCAGGTTCTCATAATAATCCTTCATGTCGTTGGAGCCCCACCAGCCGTGGCCGCGCGTATCCTCGAGATACCGAAGGGTTACCTTTTTGGCCGCCTTCATGCAGGCAAGGGACATGGGCATAAGCCCATCGGCCTCGCTCTGGTGGTGGAAAACCAGATAAATGTTTTTCCAGCCACCGTATACGAGGGATTTTAAAATTTCAGTAAGATACGCTTCGTACGGATCGCAGTCCACCTGAATCGTGTTCTTTTCGGGGCCTGACACGGCGTAGCTTGCAACGCCGTACCAGATGGGCGGGGCGACGATGATTTCTTTTTTTTCGGAAAGGCGGTTCATCACGCCCGTAATCACCATGGTGTCGGTGCCAAGGCTTAAGTGCTGGGCATGGTATTCCATGGTGCCGATGGGAATAATCAGGGGCACCTTTCTCGCCTTCGCATCCTCAATTTCCTTGTAAAACATATCGATAAGGTTCATAAACGCACCTTCTTATCCGTTTTTTGAACATGCCTTATCGGTCGAGCTCGTAAAGGGTGCCGATTTCGGGGCTTAATACCTCGCAGCCGTCCTTCGTGATGGCGATGCCCTTTTCCCAGCGAACGCCGAAGGTGTCGGAGGAGATGAAGGTGTCGATCTGGAAGGTCATGTTGGGCTCGAAATTGAAGTTGCTCGAGGTTTCAACCCACGGCGCTTCAACCTCGATAAGGCCAGTGGAGTGCAAAGGGCCGTAGACATAATTGTCCTTAAAGCCGTTGTCCACATAGTGCTTATAGAAATTTTTGGCAACGTCCGCCACCGGAACGCCGGCCTTCAGCTGGTTCTGGGTCCAGAAATGCGCGTCTCTTCCGAACAGCACGATTTCGCGTCTTCTGCCCTCGAGCTTACCAAGCACGATCGGATAGCCGATGGCTGCGGAATAGCCGTCGATCTTCGCGGAAAGGTTCAGCTGTACGATATCGCCCTTTTCAAACTTTCTGTAGGAGGAGCGGCTGATGGCGTGACGCGTGGAAGCCTCGGAGAATACGTACATGGGAAGTCCCTCGTATTCCGCGCCCAGATCGTAAACCACCCTCTGCGCTGCGCCTACCATCTGAAGCTCGGTCATGCCGGGCTTGATCAGGCGGATAACCTCCTGAGACGCGGCTTCGGCGATTTTATAACCCTCGCGAAGGCACGCAAGCTCATTTGCGCTTTTGATCTGACGAAGCTCGGTCATGATGTAGTCAGCCTGAACGAGCTCCGCCTCCGGGAACGCGTCACGGATACCGTTATAAATGGTGACGGAGGTATCCAGGAAGCTGGCAACGCCGATTTTCATTTTCTTTCCGGTCACGCCGATGGCCTTGAAAACATCGTGGAAGGTGTCGGGCACAAATTCGGGATACTGGGGGTTTGCGCCCTCTCTGTACTCTTTGAGAACGAAAACTTTGTCAAGTCTCGATCTGTCTTTGGCAAAGATGCCGGATTCCGGGCCGCACATGAGCGCCGCGTCTCCTGCCGCCGAAATCGCAACGCCCGCGCGCTCAAACAGCGGCCAGTAGCCGGAGAAGTAGCGTGGGTTGGCATAGTCGGACTCGGTGCCGTTGACGATCAATGCGTCAAATCCATCGCGTCTCAAAATCGCCGCGGCCTTCTGAACTCGTTCCAAATATTCATGCTCGGGAATGTACACTTTTCCGTAGGTAGTTGAGAAATCCATAATCGCAGTCTCCTTTGCTGTCGTGTCTATATTGCTTGCGCAATCGATTGCGCATGTCTTAAAAAGAAAAACGGAATCCTTTCTATGGGCGTCAAAACTCGTCTTCACCAGGAATTTCCGTCTGTGTAGAAGGGCTTTAAAAACACATGCCTTGCGCTTTCATCGCCCGTACCTGTCAATTTTTCCACAATCATTTCCGATGCGCGCTTGCCGATTTCCTCCGCCGGCTGATTGAGCGATACAATCTGCGGGGTCAAAAGCCCCGTATGATCGAACGCGTCGAAGGAAACAACCGCCATATCCTCGGGAATGCGCAGGCCTTTTTCCAATATCGCCTTCACTGCGCCATAGGCCAGCTTGTTGTTGGCAAACACCATTGCCCGGGGCATTTTTTCCCCGGCGAGGATTTTTTTCATGTTTTCGTAGCCGGATTCAAGCGTAAACTCGCTCTCCACAATCCATTCGGGCGTAACGGAAATACCCGCATCATTCAGCGCCTCGTGAAAACCGTTATAGCGCATAAGTCCCGAAGACTGCCTTCTGGGACCCGCGATCATGCCGATTTCGCGGTAGCCGCGCTTAATCACTTCCTGCGTCAGCTCCAAGGCCGCCGAATAATTATCGATCGACACAAGATCATAGTCCTTTGCGCCCGCAGGAACGTTATCGATATACACAACGGGAAGGTTTCCGTGGGAATACCTTGAAAACACCTCGGGGCAGCTGCCGACGCTGGCGACAATGAGGCCCGAAACCTGTTTTTCGAGAAGGGTTTTCAGGGCTTCTTCCTCGTAATATGCATTTTCATCGGAGTTACACACCATGAGCATATAGCCCTTTTCGTGGCAAACCTCCTGCGCGCCCTTTATGACGTTCGAAAAAAAGTTATTGGAAATGTCGGGAACGACGATGCCGATGGAGCGGGTGTCGGACAGGCGCAGGGAACGGGCAAGGGAATTGACCATATAGTTGGATTCGTGCGCCAGCTGAATCACCTTTTCGCACGTTTCCTTCTTCACTCTTCCGTTTCCGCTCAGCGCGCGCGAAACCGTGGTTACAGACAGCCCCAGCTGATCCGCAATATCCTTAAGCTTCACGCTGCTCATGCCTCCACTCCTCATTAAAGCAATCGACAAATCAGACAATTTACCTAACTTTGATACAAATATACAATATTGCAATCGTTTGCGCAAGTAGAAATTGTACCAAAAATGAAATTTAACAATCCGTTAACACTTTGAGGTCATGCGCAATTTTTGCGCTTGAAAAAAGGCAGAAAAATTTAAAAAAACACCTTGACGAATCATTATTGCTGTGATATAAGGAAGGTGTTTGGGGTTTCATTCCCCCTGAAAGGACGTGAAAAAATGAAAATTGCCGTCAGCCTTTATTGCTATTATCAGGCCATCCGCGACGGTCGCATGACGCTTATGGACATCATTCCCAAAGCCAAGGAAATGGGCTATGAGGGCATCGAAATCGTCAGCTGGGGCGACCCACACGATAAAATGCTCCAGGCCGCAAAGGAGCTTAAAAAGCAATCGGAGGACGTGGGCCTTCCGATCATCGCCTACCTGACCGGCGCAGATTTTTTAAAAAACGATATGACCGAGCAGGTGGACGCATTAAAGCGAGATCTGGATATCGCCGCCGTTTTCGGCGTAAACAAAATGCGGCACGATTCCACGTCCGGCTACGGCAAGGACGGAAAGCTGATGACCATTGAAGAAGCGCTGCCCATCGTCGCCGAGGGCTACCGGCGCGTGACCGAATATGCCGAGACAATGGGCATACAAACCATGATCGAAAACCACGGTTATTTCTTCCAGCATTCCTCGCGCGTCAAACGCCTGATGGAGGCAGTAAATCACAAAAACTTCGGCTGGCTTGTGGACATGGGCAACTTCATGTGCGCGGATGAAAAATCCGTAGACGCCGTAAAGAATGCCGCCCCCTACGCCGTGCATGTGCACGCGAAGGACTTCCACTATAAGGAAAAGGGCGAATACATTCCAAAGCAGCGGTGGTTCCCCACCATCGGCGGTAATTCCCTTCGCGGCGCAATCATCGGCCACGGCGTTGTAAACGTTCCAAAGTGCCTTGAAATCATCAAAGTCTCCGGCTACGACGGCTGGCTGAGCGTGGAATTTGAGGGCATGGAGGACTGCATTTTGGGCCTTACCCACAATCTTACGAACCT
Organism: Clostridiales bacterium; assembly: GCA_015056255.1. Taxonomy (GTDB): domain Bacteria; phylum Bacillota; class Clostridia; order Christensenellales; family Aristaeellaceae; genus SFHK01. Next base: position 43,184 of record SVGP01000007.1, read on the forward strand.
TAAAGAAATGCTGAACCAGTAAACAGAGGAGGTATCGTCATGGAAAAAATCAAGGTTGCCATTGTAGGCGCAGGCAATATTGCCCGCAGCTATCATCTGCCCAACTACAAAAAGCGCGACGACGTTGAAATCACCGCCATCGCCGACATCAAAATCGAGCGCGCCCAAAAGGTCGCCGAAACGTTTGACATTCCCAAATATTTCGCCTCCATCGAGGAAATGCTCGAAAACGCCGAGTGCGACTATGTGGACATCTGCGTCTGGAACGGCTCCCACGCCGCGTGCGCCATTGCAGCCGCAAGAGCGGGCAAGGCGATTCTTTGCGAAAAACCCATGGCATTAAATCTTGAGCACGCGCTTGAAATGCAGAAGGAAATCGAAAAAGCAGGCGTTCCCTTCATGCTGGCTGTGCCCACGAGATACACTTCCCAGGCCATGCTCCTTCGCGAGATGGTGGACAAGGGCGAACTGGGCGACATCTATTACGGCAAAACCGCCTACACAAGAAGGCGCGGTACCCCCACCGGCTGGTTTACCGACACCAGCAAGTCCGGCGGCGGCCCGGTCATCGACTTAGGCGTTCACTGCATCGACAGAACGTGGTTCCTGATGGGCTGCCCCAAGCCCGTTCGCGTAAGCGCGTCCACCTCCTACGCCATCGGCGACTGGCAGACCAAGGGCATCCTCCGCTGGCAGGCCGAGGCAAGCGAGTGCACCGCATTCGACACCGAGGACAGCGCCTGCGGTGTGATCCACTTTGAAAACGGCGCAAGCCTCGTCTTCGAGGTCAGCTGGGCCTTAAACGCCCCCGGCGAAAACATCACCCAGATCTGCGGCTCCAAGGCCGGCGCGCGCCTCGATCCCCTCGTCATCTACGGCGAAACCTGCGGCTACCTCTCCGACAACAAACCCGAAACCGGCTATATCGATATGTTCTACCAGGAGATCGACCACTTCATCAATTGCCTCCGAACCGGCGAAAAGCCTTGCAGCGATCTTGAGCAGGCCGTAACCATGCAGAGGATTTTGGATGGAATTTATAAGTCCGCAAAGCTTCACAAGGAAGTGGAGATTTAAGCAAGCGTCATTAATTATATTATTCTTCTCAAATTGAAAAAGAGGCTGTCTCAAAACATGTTTTGCCTTTGGCTTTAACGAAATACTTCTTAAAAACATGAACTGGGGGCTGTTGCAGAGGCAAAAAATCTGCAACAGCCCCGTTTTATGTTTATGCTTTTAATAACACAGCGCCTGAAATATACAGGATGATATTCCAAAAGAAACGCCCATGGACGGAAGATGCTGTCTGCTTTTTCCCGTCCATGGGCGTTTGCATTGAATCTAAGCCGTCATTGTGTTTATGACGATAAGAGCAATAATTGCAATTGCGAGGCCGATAGTGTTCTTTTGGGTGACAGGCTCTTTGAAAAAGATGCGCGCTGTCAAAAGAGACAGAATCAGGCTGCCGCCGGAGACAACGGAATACAGGATAACAGCCGGAACGAGGCCCGCCGCGATTGTGGACAGATACATGATGATAAAAAGCATTGAGGACAGCACGAAGCCGCTCAGATACAGCTTTTTATTCATGACGGACGAGAAAGCCGCCTTGGTTTTACGAATATCAAGGAAGCTCATCAGACCCGTTAACAGGAAAGAGGTTCCGAAAGCGAAGGAGGTATAGAAGGCGGCGTCTGCGTTCGGGGCGTAGGCGGCGTAGGCCTTGGAGGAAAGCATGGTAAAGCCCTCTGCCAGAAAAATACCGATCAAGAACAAAATGCTTTTAAAAGAAAAGCTTTTGTACGCCTCTTTCGAGCAGCCAAGCAGCAGATACGCCGAATAAATGAGCGCGGCTGACGCGATCCACTGCGCTATGCTCATTTTTTCCGAAAAAAGGAAAATGCTGGCGGTGTTTGGAATCATGATGCTGATAGAGGAAAAAAGTGTGGTCAGAATGAACAAAACGCCGCTTTTCAGCGCCATCAGGCAGCACATGGAGCTGGAAAACATCGCAATTCCACCGATCACGGCCCAGATGAGCGCCGGCGTGGTTGGGAAAGCAGCTTTCGCGGAAAGAAACGCCGGGAGCGACAAAAGCATGCACAAGAGGTACTGATACGACGTGTAGGTCAAAAGCTGTGTTCTGCCATTGACAAGACCGCTTGTGCGCTTGGTAAAGATGTTCTGAAAAATTCTGCAAACGAAAAATACCGCGAAAAGAATAACGATTTTCATTCAAGTCCCTCTATTTTCCCGTCAAATGAAGCTTTCTAAGCATAAAAGCCGCGTCGAAATTGCCCATCATTTCAAAGCCCAGATTTGTGGAGATGATTTTCATGTCTTCAACACAGACGTCCTTCAAACAACCCTTCGCTTTGGCTGCTTTGACCGCCTTCTGAATCAGCGGCAGAATGTCAATGGAAATATCCATCCATTCTCCGTCCTTCGCCCTTTGCTTTGAAAACGTTTCCTGCTTTTCGACATAAATCATTTTATTGCTTGCGTCGGCCTTACCTTCATCCACGTGAAGATACCCAGGGAATAAATCGTATCTCGAATCGTAGAAATTAAGACCAAACCAGAACCAGTCCATGCGCTTTACATCCGCAATCGCCCAGTAGTGCGTCACCTGCGCGTGGTGCATATTGTTAAAGTTCATGTCCTCCCTGCGCATGTTGCACTTTTCGTATTCCAGGCGAAAGGACACCTCGTAGTCAAGCGCATTTAATTCGCCAAGCGCTGGTTCGCAGTCTGCTACGGCGTGCTGCTCCAAAAGAAAATGCGGCCATTCCTCGCCGAATGTACGGACATGCCCGAGGTATTCCTGCTCGGCGCGCTGTTCCATGCGGATAAGGTAATCGGCGCTGTCTCCTACCGACAGTTTCACGGTATCTGTTTCATAGATAAATCCGCCTCCGGGCAGGTCTGTGCGCTTGGTTTCAGCCGTCAGAGGATGCCTGTATACCGCCCACTGGGCGATGTTCCAAACCTGCTTTTCCGTCGTTTCCTTTGCGCCTGCATATTGGGCGATCATGCCGTCCTCATGCCTTGGCCCGTAGATGGCAAATCCGTTTTGAAAAGAAGCATCCGAAATCATTTCAAGCGGACGATTCGTTTTTTTAAGTGCGATGGAAGGATCCCAGAGGGACGCCTGCTCGCTCCAGATCGTCGGCATATTTTATTCCCCCAACAATGATAATGATCGGATTTGAAACGCCATGTCGTAATTCCCGGGAATCTCAAGGCCGATGTTTGTGGACGCAATCTTCATCCGTTCAAACTGCGCGTCCTTCAGAAATCCCCGCGCCTTGGCGTTTTGAACCGCCTGCTTTATGCGGGGAAGCAGGTCGCATTCGATATCCGTCCACTCGCCAAGCGCAGGCGCCTTGTCCGTATAGGTTAAAATCGGGTCGACCGCGATCATCTTGTGCGTGCAGTCGGCCTTCCCCACGTCTTCGCTTAAATAACCGGGGAAAATATCGTGGCGATTGTCCAAAAAAGTGATTCCGAACCAGAAGCCGTCCTGCGCGATGGTATCGAACATGGCGAAATAGTGCGAAAGCTGCGCCGCATGCAGAGACGGATCGACGTCCTCCTCTTTCATATTGCACTTCAGGTATTCAGGCATGATGGAAACTTTATAGGAAAGCTTCTTAAGTTCGCCCATTGCAGGATAAAAGTCGATCACATCGTTTTGTTCAAGCAGAAGATGCGGCCATTCTTCGCCGTTTTTTCTTACGCGGCCCTGATATTCACTGTCCGTTCGAAGTTCCATTCGAATCAGATACGCGTCGCTGTCGCGAACGGAGAGCTTGCAGGTCGGCGTTTCATAGACGAAGCCGCCGTTTTCAAAATTCGTGCGCGCGGTATTAGCGTCCAGCGGATGATTGTAATTCGCCCACTGGGCGATGTTCCACGCCTGTACGCCGGTGGTTTTGGATATTCCGGCGTACTGCGCGGTCATGCCGTCTTCATGCCTTGGACCGTAGATGGCAAATCCGTTTTTAAATTCGGCATCCCGGATCATCGGCAGGGGTCGGGTTTTGATCATTTCCAGGGTTTCACACCAGATAAAGGGCATAAACACACCTTCTTACATTATCCTTTGACTGCGCCCGCCGTCATGCCCTCCATGTAGAGTCTGGAAGCGAAGGAGAACAGAATCAGAAGCGGAATCGATGCGATTACATAGCCCGCGTACACAATACCCATGCCGGAGGCGGCATAGACGGAGGTAAATACGCGAAGAATAACCGTGACCAGCTGCTTTTTGTTTTCGGAGATGACCAGAAGCGGCCAGGTGAAATCGTTATAATAGTCGACGATTTTCATGATCGCGATGGTGGACAAAATGGGCTTGATCAGAGGGACCGTGATGGACACAAGCAGGCGGAAATGGCCCGCACCCTCGATTTTCGCAGCCTCATACAGTTCCTTGGGAAGTCCTTCCACAGAATTTCGGGCAAGTATGGTTCCGATGACCAGTCCGCCCGAGATCCATGGGAAGATAACCGCCCAGCGCGTGTCCAGAAGCCCGTAATCGATGATCAGGGAATAGTTTGCGGCAAGGCTCAAAGAACCCGGAATCATCATAAGAACAAGAATAAGCATATACAGGAAATTCTTGCCGGGGAAGGAAATGGTTCCAAACACATACCCGTTGAGGGCGGAAAGCACAAGCACAACCGCAACCGCGCAGAAAATCACCAAAAGGGTGTTGCCCATATTCCCAACCAGATAGTTAAAGCCGTTTGTATAGTTGCTCCAGATAAACGTTCTGGGAAGTCCGAAGAAATCATTATAGATTTCCCAGTTTGTCTTGGAAGACAAAAACAGCATCAAAAGCATCGGTATATAGGACAAAACGAGCAGTATAACCAGGATGGCTTCAATACTGATCTGGAAGCGAAGCTCCTTCGCTTTTCTGCGACCTAATTTCTTCATCTAAGATCCCCCTTCCTTTTAGAGATGACCTGACTCAGAAGCACGGGAACGAGCGTGCAAACCATGAGCACAATGCCCATTGCGGAAGCATAGCCGTAGTTGCCGAACTTGGATACATTAAAGAACAGTTCAAGCGCGGGAACATAGGTGCTGGTGCCCGGTCCGCCCGAAGTCAGAAGGAAGATGGTGTAGAAGTCCTGCATGGAGCCGATGAAAGTGAGGGTGATCAGAAGGCCGATCTGAGGCTTTAAAAGCGGGAGCTGAATCAGCCAGAACGTTTTCCATCTGCCTGCGCCGTCGATGGATGCGGATTCCACGACGTCGGAACCGATATTGCTCAGCGCCCCGTAATACACCAGCATCGGAAGCGCCGCCACAAAGGGGAAACCGACAAAGACGACCGCCCACATGGCAATACTTGAATCGCCCAGCCAGACGCGCTGCCATTCCTGACGTCCGAAAAGTTCCAGAAGGTTATTGATTAAGCCTACCGTGGGATCGTAGATGCGCTCCCATACCATGATGTTGACAACGCCGGGGATAACAATGGGCAGTACGACAAGGAAACGATGGATGTACTTTCGCTTGTCGCCCGTCATCGCCCAGATCATCCACGCAACCGCAAGCGGCACGGTAAGGGTTTTGACGATGCTGGTCACAATAATCAAGGCAAGGTTCTTAATGCCGATTAAGAAATAGCCGTTATCGATGATGGCCTTAAAGTTGTCAAGCCCCACAAAGTCAATATCCGCAAGATAATAGTTTCTGCTCGACCAGTTTGTGAACGCGCGCGTAAGACCTATGAAAATTCCTCTGTAGGAGAAAAGGAACAGAATCACAAATGTCGGGAGCAGAAGAATATAGGCCATTTTATATTTCCAGATTGCTTTCAGAATCCGGCCGACTTTTCTTTTAAAGCTCGGGACAGCGAGAATAAGAAAAACGATGAACGCCACAAAAAATACAATGGCGGCAATATTCGTAATGATCTTTACATTCGAAAGAAGCTGGAAGCTCTCTATTCTGTCAGGATGGAACACCTTCACAAAATCATTGAGCCCTGTGAAACAGACGCTGTCTTTCAGTGCGAATATATCCGTGATCTGAGATGCGAAATCTTCGATATACACCTGCTGATCATCGCCGTTCAAAACGAAAATATAGCCCTGTTCCGTTCCCACAAAAACATATTCGCCGTTTTTATCGACGCCAATGGACTCAATATAGGCATTGATTTCGTTAACGACGCGACCTTTTCTAACCACTTCCAGATCGCTGTCAAGCGCATGATAGGTGCCGTCAATGGTCAAAACCCATAAGGTTTCGCCATGCATCATGGTCTTAACGACGTCATAGTTCGCCTTGTAGGTTTTGATATTTTCGCCCTCCTGCGTAATATGCGTAACCTCGCCGCGCTTGTTGGCGATCATCAGCGCGTCTGCCTTTCCGTATTCAATGCCTCGAAGCACGGTGTTTTTAAGGGCGTTGTTAAAAAGAAGCTCTCCTGTGTCGGAATAAATCAGAACATTGGCCTTGTTTCTTCCCGTGTTGGTGGCCACGGCGATTCTTTTCTCATCCGAGCTGACGGCGATATCAACGACATTTCTTCCGACGGGGATTTCCAGAAGCATTTTTCCGTCGGCTGCATCAAAAACATAGACCTTCTGGCCTTCGTTTGCCGCATACAGCCTGGTATTATCTTTACTTAAATACAATCTGCAATACGGACCCGGAACAACCTCGGCGCTCCAAAGCATCGCTTCGTCCTTGAAAGCCTGAAGCGTTCCGTCATGCGTAGCGATATACACAACACCTTCGTCCTCGTTGGCGGTAATCGCGCGGTTTCGTCCCCCGGTGACGATATTGGTATCTGTAACGAGCGCTGACTGACTCTCAAAATAGTTGCCAAGGTAAATGGAAGCAAATGCGAGAATCAGCGAGATCAGCGCTGCGATGAATCGGATGCTGTTTTTCTTCACTTCACCGAACACTTCCCTTAAGCGGCGTAAGGCCGTTTTTCCTTTAAAACGAGGGAGGGGTATAGAACCCTATACCCCTCCACACCGGCTACAACTGCCGAAAAGCAATTCTATCCGTTTTTCTTGCTCTATTAATATCCAACCGGCGCGTTGGCAGGATTTTCAAGGTCCTGTACGCTGATACCGAGACCCGGCAGGAGGAACGGGAGATACTTCTCAAGGTTCACCTGAGAGCGGGCGAGCAGCTCGTCGACTGTAATCTTACCCATGAAGAATTCGTAAGCATCGTTATAGAATTCGCGGCAGGATTCATCAATCAGCGGAACGCCCTTGGCGAATACGTTCAGGTAGCCCTTCTGTGCGTTTCCAATGTATTCAACGTTTTCAAATGCGCTGGCTACATTGGCCGGATATTCAACGCCGTATACATAGGAGGGGCCGTCTACGGAGCCGCCGTTTTCAAGCATGGCGTTCATGTACTTGGACATGCCTTCCTTGCTGGAATAGTACATCATGAAGTCTGCAACCAGGTCGTTGTGCTCCTGGCTCTTGGAAATGGCCATCAGGCCGATGGTGGGAACCTCGATGGTTCTTACTTTGGCTACAATGCCTTCGCCTTCCATGGTGGGCATGGGGAAGGTGCCGAGGGTGAATACGTTGCCCTCTACCTTTTCGCCCTCTGCGTTCTCATAGTAGCCGGTTTTTGCAAACTCTTCCATGGTTCTCATGTAGGTGACGATTTCCCAGCCGCCGTTGACCATCATGGCAGCCTTGCCCTGATAGAAGGCGTTGCTCATGCCGTCGGCATCGGTCGCAAACCAGGCCTCGCCGCCGACATACTTGGGGAATACCTTGGCAAAGTTAGACCAGATGGTCTTGGCGCCAACGGTATCCATGCGCCAGTCTTCGCCCTCGTACAGCGCCTTTGCAATGCGCACGAGGTTCTGGGTAACTTTGGTAACGTCGTCGTTCCAGGGATCGGTGGGATCATATTCCCATACGCCGTCGATGTCCGGATCGTAGCAGTAATCGCCTTCCTGCGCACGGACGACATTGATGAGAGGACGATTGACCTGATCGATGTAGATCTGAACCAGCCAGCTCATGCAGCGGGCGGAATAGCTGTGATAGTCGCCGTCAATGGCAATGGGCTGATAGCCTGCAGCATACAGCTTTTCGCAAACAGTGACGAGCTCGTCCCAGGTCTTGGGCGGCTCAACGCCGACCTTTTCGAAAATTTCCTTATTGTACATCCACATGACCTGCGTGGAGGTGAAGGATACTTTTTCAAGATTGCCGGAAATGGTCGCAATGACGCCGGAGGGATCGAACTGCTCGCCCCAGGTGCCGTCGGAATAGGGGCTGTCGAGATCGAGGTAATCGGCCCAGTCGATCATCTTGGCGCTGGTGTAATCGCCCCAATCGAATTCTCCAATGTCGGGCACAGGATTCTCGGTGCGGGTGATGTTCGTAATCCATTCGGCGTAGCCGTCTTCAGGCTTGAGGTCGAGAACAATGTTTACATTCGGATGCATTTCAGTGTACGCCTTGATGACTTCAGTCCAGCCCTGAACGCTGCCGGGACGGGCCAGCGTACTGATGGTGATGGTGCCGCTGAGTTCTTCTGCGATACCCGACATCGCGAAAACGGATGCGAGCATTACGATCGCAAGGATCATAGACCAAAATTTCTTTGCCATGAATTCCGCCTCCTGAAAGAATAAATAGTGTGAAGTGCCTTTTTGAAACCTATTGTAGTGTTTCAACAAAAACACCCCTGATTACATCTAAAATTTTAAACCTTGTTAGGTTTTGTGTCACTCCATGAAGATGACACAGAATAGTATAATTATGACATTTTCTGATTTGATATCTGTTTACGCGCCTTAACAGATCTTTTCGACGGGAATATTCATGATCGCGCCGAATTTTTCAATCATGCTGCCGCAGTGACCGATGGCCAGCGCCGCGTGATGGGTAACGCCCGCTTTGACCCACTTGACGATAAAGTCGCGGATGTCCATGCCGAAGTCCGCGCGGGAGAGGGAATTGCCCTGCTGTGCGATCCATCCCTCCACCGATTCGCCCTCGGCGTAAACGAGCTTGAAATTGCAGTTGGCGTCCTGCGTGAGTGCAACCATGGAGATGGGGCCAAACTTGAGCGGGAATTCAACGGAAATGCCGTGGCCCTTTTTGCCATGCATAAAGCCGAGGCCGCGGATCCAGGGCTTGCCCTGAGCGATGCGGATATCGTGCGGGCCGTCGTGGCCGACGCAGATGTGGTTGTAGTCAAAGCCCATGAAGCAGAGCTCCGAGAACGAGCCGCCGCAGCCGAGGGCGCTGGTCAAGTACATGGCAAGGCAGGTTTTCATGTCCGCTTCGCCCGCCATGGAGATGCCCTTGGTGGTCATTAAGGAGTTGCCGATAATGAGGTTGGAGGCTGTTCTTTCGTAGATGGAGTCGTTTTCGCCCATGTAGTAGTATACAAGGCCGGAAAGATTGTTGTTTTCTACCAGCTTGTCAAGGCCGACAGCGACCTTTGCCGCCCATTCAACGTCTTCATCCTTGATGTCCGCCGTCATGCGCTCATAGCTTCGGGGCTTGAGCTCAAAGTTTTCCTTGATCTCCTCGATCTTGGCCTTGACCTCGTCCTCCGTGCATTTTTCAACATAATCGACCAGCTCGCACATTTCAACCATCTTGACGTGAGAGCCCATGACGCGGGTGATGGAGGTGGGGTCGAAGTTCATGTCGAGCATGCCCTCATAGGTGTGACCCATGAAACCGAAGGCAACGCCCTTGAAGGCGTGAACGGCGTTTGCAGCCTTTGCCCACTCATGAAGGTCGTTGCGGAAACGGTCGTCAATGTGAATACCGAAAATCAGGCCCGCCGGGGTCTTTCCACATCTCATCAGCGCATGATAGGCCTCGGGGAAGCCGCAGGGTCCGCCTGCGGAGTTGCCCTCGTCCGCATCGATATTTCGAACGCCGGACGTATCCTTCCAGTGCTGAGAGCCGACCACGACGATGGGGCAGCCCGCTGCGAGTGCGCCCTGCACCCAGCGGCCGGAGGCGGCGTAGGTCGTCACATGAAGGAAGAGAAGGTCGATATTCTTTTCCTTTAATCGGAGGCCCGCTTCGTAGGAGCCTTCGCGGTTGTCGACAAATTCAAAAAAGACTTCAACGCCCGTTTCGGCGATGCAGTCTGCGATTTCCTTACCGATCTGAATCAGATTTTCCCTCATTCCGGGAAACTGGTTCCACTCCCAATATTCTCTGTGTCCAACGGTCATAACGCCCACGCGGGCTTTTTCGCTGATGCTCGTTTTCATCCGTATGGCACCCTTTCTATCGTTCATTGTTAAAAATTATATCACTGTGAACCCTGTGCGTCACTACGCAAAGGAGGACTTTTATAATATTTTCATGACATATTCATCTGTTAAACAGCCTTAACGATAAAATACAATCCACGTCTCGCACGCATCCGGCGCAATCTCAACAACCGTTTCGTCCGCACCCGGCGTAAAGGGATAAGCCTTAAGCGGATTCAGGAAGAAATCAGCGCATTTTGCGCACTTCATACCGTTTGAACCAAAGGGAAGGCGCATTTTCACCGCCTGGTCGCACTTGACGGCATAGGCCTCGCGCACATCCTTGTCAAGGCTTTCCTTATCCAATTTGAGCCATACAATATTGCATTTTTCATCGGTAAAGGCATAGTTTTTTCCGTCAACCGTAATGCCGTTTGTGTTTTTTCCGACAAGTCCTGTTAAGCCTTCATCGTTCGAATAGCGGTAGCTTACAGTGCCGTCGCCCGAATAGGTGATTTTATGACCCAGGATCTCATCTTCCGCAAGATTCAGCCTGCGCGAAGGAAGAGACACATCCTTCAGGAATTCATTGTCCATTTCTTCGTCGCGATAGAAACCTCTGTTCCAGCCAAGCTCGCGAAGATGGCGGCTGTGGTTGGCAATCGAAACGGTCCCGTTGGGGAAGCGATTGAAAATATACGTGCTTTCTTCAGGTCTTGACAGGGCCTCCGGGCCTTTATTGTCGTAGCAGCCCAGGGCCATGAGAACTCTGTACAGCGTGTCCACGTCTTTTCCGGTGGAGGCGGACTGATCATCCCTCGGACGGAAGCCAAGATACACGGCCTTTCCGCCGCCCTCGTAATCATAAATGGCGCCGACGCATGTTCCGTCAATGAACGCAGCTTCCTTTGCCCCCTTCACCTTTACGGGATAGACGAAGTCCGGGCGGAAATCAGTCAGAATCTCCATATCTGAAACGCCGTCAAGTCCGGTAAAGCGCACAAGGGCATTTTTCGCTTTTTTACCAAGGACTGAAACTGATTCAAGGCCAAAGATCTCATTGAACAGCTTCTGTTCATCCTCATCCTTTAAAAGCGCGGGCGATGAACACCAAATGACAATTCCTCCGCACTTTACGTAATCGGAAATGAGCATGAGCGCTTCCTTTGACATAAGGGGAGAATACGTTACAACGAGCGCGTTGTATTTTCTGTCCTTTACGCGCAGCTGTTTCCCATCAGGCTTATGCGTAAATTCAATGAGTTTCTCTTCCGTAATATAGTCGGTGTAGCCGTACTGCACCATCCAGGAGCCGAACCGCTCCTCAACGCTGTTTAAGTTCATCGGGCAAACGGTCAGAATCTCCGAAATACGGGTAGTGAAGCCCTGAATCAGATGATGGCCGTATTCATAATTATGGAAGTAATTGGCATAATGACCATACGTCAGGCCAACCTCTCCAACAAGCTGTTTAACCTGAACGGGCGAGCCCCAGATGCAGTAATAAGCCATGGGGAAGCGGTTCAGAACCGCAAGGCCGCTGGTAAACGCCGCGCCGTAGTAATTTCTGTCGAGGAAGCCGCCCTCGGGAATATCGGTTCCGATGCAGCACAGATATTCGCTCCACTTGAAATGATCGTGACAGGCCGCCATATTTTCGCGGATGGAAGCCGACCAGACAAACTCCGGCGTATAATCGTACAAAGAGTGCTCGCCTTCGTGAGGCGTTGAAAAATTCTGTTCTCCATAGAAGCGATCCGCCGTCGGGCACTCCTGCCATGTGGAGTGGCCGGTGGTCATGATGATGTTGTTATACAGCTTTTCAGCGTGCTCCTTTGTGCGCATGCAAAGGTTGACAACCTGCCTGTGAAGAAGCTCATAATAGCGGTTTCTGAACTGCCAGGTACGGACGATGTCGTCCTCGGTTTTTCCGAAAACGTGCTGGGAAAGAATCTGTCCCTCCTCGCCCGGCAGGAAGGTATGGTGCTTATAGGCAAAATAGATCAGATACTTCGCAAAATCCTCAAATTCCGCGCCGTACATCTGCGCAAAAGCCTTTGCCATTGACTTGGTCATATAACGGGTATTGACTTCGGTTTCCGCAAAGTGCTCGATCATGTCCCAATCCGCCTGAATATGCATCTCATCCGCGTAGAAGCCTTCATAGGTGATGCCTTTTTCGTGATGCAGATCGATGATGGACTTCATATAGGAAAGCGCATCTTCAGCGAAATAGTCGATTTCCACGGTTTTATAGATCAGGACAACAAAACAGCGGTCTTTCTGAATGCCTTCCGCTTTGCCGTGAATATGGATGTCCCCATGACCGAACGCATCGCGGGAAACAACGCCGGTTTTCTCGTCCTTTTCATAGGAAGCGGTTGAAGATATATCGGCAATTTCATCCGGATTCACATAAAAATACGGCGTGTCCCCGATCCTTTCTTCATTGAAGGCATACACCTTAATTTCGTGAAGCGCAAGATGCATGGGACCTTTGTTGTTGGTCCACTGGGTCTGAAGATCCATATCCACTTCATACGATCCGTCCTCGCGGATAAGACCCTCTTTGTACTGCATGGTAAAGCCTGCATTCTCGTGCGTCTTCACGTATCCTCCGCCGGTATCAAGGGGAGAAACGATGCTGGCAGAAAAGCCGATGCCGTATTTTTTCGCCACATCGTGAATAACCTTATAAGCTTTGACCGTCAGCTCTGAATCCGGAAAATTCTTTCGCGTGTCGCCGCCGAAAAAGAAATCATAGGACACATCGATGCGCTTTGCGCCTCTGGCCTTTCCCGCTTCCAGGAGGTCAATCAGCGAGGTTTTGGTGTCGTACATGCTGAATTTTTCTCTGGAATAGCCGCCCAGCGTTTCACCGATCAGCGGCTGCGCGGGGTCTTCAATGATTCTTTCGAGCATGCTGTCGTCCAGAATCATAAGCGCTACGCTGACATCCAGGTTTTTCTGAATTTCCTCTTTTATAATGCGCATTTTATCTGCCTCCTTTTCTTACCAGCTGACCTGCATTTTGCCTGTTACGTTGCTTAGAAGAATGGTGTGGTTTTTATCATTCAATCGGATGCCGTAATCGCCCTTATCGGTAAGCTTGTTGTCCGTTACAGAGAATTCCTTGTTGCTTACGGTAATTTCAACCGAATCCCAGTATTTTTCGGGCACGGATATCAAAATCTCGGCATGGTCAAGCCCTGTTACCGCATAAGCGCAGGTTTTGAATTTTCGGCTGTTGTACACATGCCTTAAGCGGATTTTGCCTTCTGCTTGCTTAACAAAGATGTTGCAGGGCTTCCAAAGCGTGGTCGGCACATGATACCACGCGGCTCCGTCCTTGATTTCCGTGGTGAATCCCGGAAGAAGCGGCGCGCCCATGGGCGTCGAAAGGCCGAGCGAAAGCGTGTTATCAGGCGCGTAGCCGGTGAAATACAGACCGTTATCATGTCTGAACATCATAAGCTGCATGGGGTTGCTCTTTTGAGAGAAGCTTTCGAGAATCTTCCACCCGAAGCGCGAAAGCGCATAGCGCAGAAAACGCGGCGCAGAAATAAAGCGATCGTCGTGATATACAATATTTTCTCCGTTTTCTATCGAGAAAGGAAGTGTTCCGCGCACCCAGACTGCTTTTCCTGCGCCGATTTCCTTTTCCGTCATATATGCGCGGCGCACATCTCCCTTTATCACTTCACACAAAACACTTGTATTTTCCGCTGCAGCCGATACGCCGCCGTCACTGTCGACCGGCGTGTGCAGGAGGATTCGGCCGGTAAGCGTTTCATCGGAAACATCTTCCAGATCCTTCGCAGCTTCCAGGGTGATTTCGCCGTCAATCGCCGTATCGGTTTTCAGGCCCAGAAGGTCTTTTATGCGTTTATCCGCATATCTTTCAGAACCGTAGAAAAGAACGCGTCCGCCGCCCTTGATAAACGCAATGAGCTTATCCACATATGCCGCGCCCTCCATGGGAAGAACCGTCATGAGAATCGTTTCGTCAAGCGTGCCTTTTTCAAGCGCTTTTTCGAAATTCCCGGTAGAGCACACGCTGTTTAGGGGAAGGCCGCTGTCGATGGCGGTAGCTGCAAAGCAGTCCGTGAAATACAGCATAGGAAGATGCTTTTTATCTGCCGCTGCCGCCTCGTGGAACTCCTCAAACGGATAAAGGAGCGTCAGCGGGCCGACCCTGTCGGGAAGATGATCAAGCGCACGCTCGTAATGCGGCAGGAATTTTATGAAAGTGCCTTCCGCAAACTCGCCTTTTTCATTGCCTACGCTCATGGCGGTTCCGCTTAACGCTTCGTGGTTTCCCCTGGAGTCGATCAGGCTCATGCTTGCAGGAATGTAAAAATCATACGCCTCTTCGTCGTAGGGAAAATCCTCAAAGGGATTCTGTGGATACCACATGTCGTTCAGATAGAAATACGTGCGGAAGCCGTCGGCATAGGAAGAACGGGACATAAGCGCCTGCATGGAAAAGCCGACGGAATCATTAAAGAATACAGAAACCGTGTTGCCCAGAGGCAAATCCAGGTATTTTTTGTCGTAATAATCCTTAAGCGGAATGCATTTTGTCGCAAGGTCGGAAGCAACCGGCCAGTTTGTGCCCTGCGCAGCCGCGGGATAGGGCGCTTCTTTTTTGAAGATTTTCCAGAATTCGCCCATCGACTCGGACTCTTCCTTAAACTCTACAAGGCCGAACTGTTTTCCGTCAAAGTTTCTGCCGTTGAGCGTCCACGGGAAGGTGCCGAAACCCAGTCCGTTTGAGAGGCTGATGCCCTCATATCCGAAGGTTTTGAAAAAATGGTTCACCTGTTTTCCCAAAAAGCGGCTGAAAAGCTCGCCCTCGGGAATTCCGTCCGGATACGCTGCGTAGTGATAATCGTCCTTATGGAGGCGCGCGTCGAATGCAACCGACGCGCCGTGCGCCGCGCCCTGCTTGTTCAGAATTTCAGGATGCTCCACGTATTTGAACGAGCTCTCCGCAAACTCCGGACCGGGCTCAAAGTTTGTAAACAGGCGGCAGTTTTTTGAACATTCTTCTTTGCATACGCGCTTTAAGGTTTCGCCGATGGTCAGAAGATCCGAATATTTCATGGGCAGCGGGTTATCAATATAGTTTTCCAACGGAATGCCGGCAAAGGAATCCATGTCAAAGGCGTATCTGGCGTTGTTGTGGCCTTTCCACTGATCCCAAATAACGAGATCGTCCATATTGCCCGACCACTTCAAGATGTGCTCGCCGTTTCCGATGGATATGCATATGCATACTTCGTCTGCGCGCATGACGGGTCTTTTCCAGATGCGGAAAAGCTCGCGGCAAACTTTCTCAACTTCCTTGGGATCGCGCGATTTGAAGGGCTTTGCCGTCACTTCGAGGCTCAGTACAAATCCCCTGATATACGGATTTGAATAAAGCTTCGTCATGTTTATTTCCTCCACGTAATTCTCCACTCAAATTTTAACAATTCCAGAGCGCAATGTCATTGTATCCGCGTGACCTCTAATGTCATATTTATGACATTCTGATCGATTTATTCTTTCATTCGGATGCTCGCTGTGTTATAATCAATACACAATCCTTAACGAATCAAAGGCAAAGGAGCGCTGTTTATGAAAGGATATCAGCCCGGTTATCCCAGACCCCAGTTTGTCAGACACTATTGGGAATCGCTGAATGGCCCGTGGATGTTTGCCTTTGACGATGAAAATATCGGCGAAGAAGAAACGTGGCATCGATCTTTGCCCTCTCAAACCACCATCATGGTGCCTTTTTCCTATGAGTCGGAATTGAGCGGTATTCATGATGAAAAGCTTCATGCGTTTGTCTGGTATCAGAAAAAGATCACCGTTGATGCAGAAAAGCTTTCATGTCATAATTATATTATCCACTTCGAAGCCTGCGACTACATATCAAAAATATGGGTCAACGGCATGTATGTGGGCATCCACATAGGCGGCTACACCCGTTTTTCCTTTGACATTACGCGCTTTGTAAAGGGCGGCGAAAACACCGTTACCGTAAAGGCCGAAGACAGGGCCTCCGTATTACAGATGCGCGGAAAGCAAAGATGGAAAAACGAAAACTACAGCGTTTTTTATACGCAGACGACAGGCATATGGAAACAGGTGTGGGGTGAATATGTACCCAAAACCAGTCTTTCCTCCGTCAAAATGACGCCTCACTTAAGCAGGCAGAGAGTGGAAGTCGAAGCGTTTATTGAAGGCTGTAATGATGAAGAAAACCTTCTTCTGGAAGCGCAGGTTACTTTTAAGGGAAGCCCTGTCCGCACGGTTGCAACATCCCTTCTCTGGGGGCATGCGCAGTTTGATATCGACGTCAGATCCATTGCTTCCGATCTCGAAGAGCCGCTGGTCAAAACTTGGACGCCTGAAAATCCGAATCTGTACGACGTCCGTTTTCGCCTGATCAGGGACGGCGCTGTTATAGATGAAGTGTATTCCTATTTCGCTATGCGCGAAATCAGAATCGAGGGCGACCGGATCCTGCTCAACGGCTTCCCGCTTTATCAACGGCTTTTATTAAATCAGGGTTACTGGAAAAACTCCCTTCTGACCCCGCCCGACGATGAAGCGCTTCAAAAAGATATTTCTCTCATCAAGCGTATGGGCTATAACGGCGTCCGGTTGCATCAGAAGGTGGAGGACGAGCGATTTTTCTATTACGCGGACACGATGGGGCTTCTCACGTGGTGCGAAGCGCCCGCCTACTTTTTTGACCGGGACGACGCTGCCCATGCGTTCGTATCGGAGTGGAGCGAAATCATCCGCCAGTATTACAATCACCCCTCCATCATCACCTGGACGCCCTTTAACGAATCTTGGGGCGTCACAAATATCAAAAACAATGTGCGCCAACAGAACTTTACAAAGGCTGTATACTATATGACGAAGGCCTACGATCCGTACCGCCCGGTCATCACCAACGACGGCTGGGAGCATACGATATCCGACATCATCACCATACACGATTACAGTCAAGACGCAGAAGGCCTCAAAAAACGCTGGATGGAGCACAAGGATGAAATTTTGTCCGCCAACACAACGCCATATACAATACGCGCCGCCTTCGCAGACGGACATTCCTATCAGGGTCAGCCCGTGATTATATCCGAATACGGCGGAATCGCAATAAGGCCCGACACGCCCGGTCAAATCTGGGGCAATATCGTAGAAAAGCATGAATTTTTGGATCGATATGCATCCATCACCCGCGCCATCCGCGAAATTCCTTATGTGTCCGGCTTCTGCTATACGCAATTTGCAGATGTTCAGCAGGAGATCAACGGCATGGTCGATATGGAAAGAAACCTGAAAGCCGACCCCGAACAAATCCGCGCAATCAATATGGATTAAATCACTCCGTGGAAAAGGGGGGAAGCCAAAATGTCCTTTACCCGCGAACATATCTGGCATTACGATTATCTCGATTCCAAATCCCGCTGGATCTTCGTAACGCCCAGCGAGTTTGCCCAGTCGCTGGGCATCTATGTAACGGAACTGGGTCACTTTTTTCAGGACGGCAACTGCTACACGAAAAGGCGACCCGAAAACACCTTTTCCATCAATTTTTCGCTGGGCGACGGCAATCAATCAAACGCTCCCGTCAAAATTTCCTTTCAGGACAAAAGCTATCTGATTGACGCCGCCTCCTGCGAGCAGGGCGTGGTGCTGATTGACAATCGACCCGGATATGTGATTGAACAGACGGGAAAGCATGTCAATTACTTCATACAGTGCGGCGGTTTTCTTGTGGAAAAATACAGCGCGTTGATTCTGGGGCGGGAAAAGCTGTTTATGACGACCATCAACTACCTGTCAACCCTGATCGATTATTTCGAGAATCTGGTTCAGCTCTACCGGCAGCCGACAAACGAAAAAAGAGACGCCTACGCCTCCATGCTGCTGATCAAAATTTTCTCACGCCTTTTCGTGGAAACGGATTCCGCGCCGATTTTATATGTCGAAAATAAATACGTAAAAAGCGCCCTTGAAATCATCGAGCAGCGCTATAACGAGCCCATTCGTCTGTCCACCGTAGCGGACGAACTGCACATCAATTCAAGCTATTTGTCCCGCCTTTTTATGAGCGAAACCGGAACCTCCTTCTCCGCGTGCCTGAGCCATATCCGCATAAATCACGCAAAGGAAATGCTCAGAACCTCAGAGTTCTCCGTGGAGGAAATCGCCATAAGGTGCGGCTTTTGCAATTCCTCCCACTTTATCAAGTTCTTCCATGCCGCCGAAGGCATGACACCCATGCAGTACCGCACCGTGTGGCATCAGAAATAGAATAGAAAGCAGGATATGCAGATGAAAAAGCTGCTGCTTACCGGGTTTGATCCCTTTGGCGGAGAAACGATCAATCCGTCATGGGAGGCGGTCAGAAGGCTGCCGGATGAAATTCGTAAAATACAAATTCAAAAGCTTTAGATTCCAACGGTTTACGCAAAGGCGTTTTCATGTATTTTGGATGAAGCAGCACATTTTCAGCCGGATTTTATTCTTTCGGTCGGACAGGCGGGCGGAAGAAAGGGCATTACGCCGGAGGTGATCGGAATCAACCTTCGGGAAGCAGCGATTGTGGACAACGAGGGGAATCTTATTCAGAATGCGCCTGTTGTCAAGGGCGGCCCGGCGGCGTATTTTTCTACCGTGCCCGTTCGAAAAATGGTGGATGCGATCAAAGCCGCGGACATTCCCGCTTCGCTTTCCTATTCTGCGGGCGCGTTTGTGTGCAACGACGTATTATATTCGCTTCTTCATAACTTTGACGGAACGAACACGCGCGTTGGGTTTATCCATGTACCATTTTTACCGGAGCAGGCAAAGCAGAATGCTCCTTCCCTGCCGCTTGAAAAGATGGTTCTTGCGCTTTATAAGGCGATAGAAGCTTTGGATGAAGCATAAATTTATATGAAACAGCGTGGGCGGTCAACGACCGCCCCTATATTTTTTGATAGTACATTGACTATATCGTAGGGGCGATCATTGATCGCCCGCGCTAATGAAACGACATTAAGCCCGTTGCTTATGCTATTTTTGAACGGAAATGGAAAACGACGGGCAGGGAAGGCCGTTTTCGTTTTCAAGATTGGCGGTTTCTCTTGTTACGCGGATGGAATAGGCGTAATTGACCATGGTGTCGTCCGCGCCCTCGGGGATGATAACCGTCACTTTATTTTTGCCGGTGATGGCTGCCGGGGCGGGCACGCGCGTGTCGTATGCGCCGACGGAAAAGCCGGGCAAGGGGCGGTTTATGGATTCAGCGTATGTTTTTCCGCGGACAATCAGGCTTTTTTCTTCGGGCGTGAAAGTAATTTCGATGTTGTTTCCGTGCTTTTCGGCCTTTACGGGCATGCTTGAAAGCGCGTCCGTTTCGTTTCCGACGCCGTATTCCTTTGAAAGGGCGAGGTTGGCAAGGCGCAAAGCCAGCGGCTTTTTTAGCGGCGAATGCGCCCAGTCCTCATAGCCTTCCGGCGCGCCCAGATCCATATCAACCGTCAACGAATAATTCTCAATGATGTTTTTCGCATCCACCTGCTTGACGCGCGCAATGTCCAGCCACTTGAAAAAGCCAAAGGTATTGTCGCCGTAATCGGACAATTGCACATTGTAGAAGGGGAAATTGCGATGAAAGCGCGCGCGTTCATCCTCGACAAGCAGCTTAAGCTCTTTGTCGTACCTTTCGGCGTATTCCCGCCAGCCGCCCTCGCTTTCGCCTTGGAAAAACAGCATGGCTTTAAACGGAAGCGGGATGAACGGATGGATGAGGGAATTGAAATATCCGCCCTCGCGCACAAGGTTTCCGGACGTGTAGCCGCATACATGCGCCAGCTCGACGGGCAAAAGTTCCCTCATGCAGGCGCCGCCGGCTGCGGTCATAATCATGCCGATGGGAATATCGATGTTTCTTATTAGCTCCTTAGCAAAATACCAGCCCATTGCAGAAAACGCCTTGCTGGCGCTTTCGTCCGGCTTTTTCCACATCCATTCGGGGTTGATCACGTCCGGGTAGGGGAATTCGCACTTTTCCGGATGCATGTAAGGATACGCCTGCGTCTGGGTAAACAGGCGGAAGTTGTCGTTTTCGTCAAACTCAATTTCAGGCGTGAACGGTGCGCAGGGCGCAAGGGTCAGTTCGGCATTACTCTGCCCACCCACAAACCACACGTCGCCAATCAGAATATCGGTAAATTCAGCATATTTCCCGCGCTCGTCTGCAATTTTCATCGTCTGACCGATTTTTTCATACGCGTGCTGAGAGAATGTAAGCGTCCATTTGTTATCGTCTCCGACGATACCCTCCGCGCTTTCGCCCATGAATTCGCCCGTCACCTTTGTGCCCGGCGCATTCGAAAAGCCCCAGATCAGAATGGGCTCGTCCCTTTGAAGTACCATGTTCGACGAAAACACGCCTGATACCTTAAATTCCGGGCAGACCCACGAGGGATTCACGCCCTGAGCAGAAGTCGATTGATTCATATCCGGAAGCGCAACCGTGTTGGCCATAATGTACGTCCTCCTCCATCTTTATGCGTATATTGTAGGCGTTTTATCCATCAAAGTCAATAATAACAGCCATTCAACTGCCGGTTGATGGATTTTCCCACCTTTAGTTGATTTTTTAAGCGGTAATTCAACGATCAATCTGTTTTCAGAAAAGATTGATCGTGATACAATCTAAACATAAACGAAAGGAGAAAGCCACTATGAATATGACGCTTGGAAAAAGAATCGCGCAATACAGAAAGGAAAAGGGGCTTACGCAGGAGGCGCTTGCCCAGGCAATGAACGTATCTGCGCAGGCAGTCAGCAAATGGGAAAACGATTTGACCTGCCCGGACATTGCTTCTCTTCCGCTGCTTTCAAAAATCCTCGGTGTGACAGTTGACGAACTTCTGTCGGGAAAGAGCGAAAACCTGCCTACGGTAGCAATGCAGCCCTTGGAAAACCGAAAGGCCATTGAAGAAATGATGCTGCGAATCGTGGTGGACACGGCGGACGGCGACAAGGTGCGCGTAAACCTTCCGATGGCGCTGATCAAGGTCGCAATCGAGCTGGGCGTTGAAATGCCCCAGGTCTCCGGAAACAGCGCGCTTAAAAACATTGATTTTAAGCAGATTTTCGATCTCGTTTCCCACGGCGCAATCGGTAATTTAGTGGAAGTGGAATCCTCCAATGGCGACACCGTTCGCATCTTTGTGGAGTAAGCATATGAAAATCATTGTTGAAACCCCAAACAGCAGAAATATCCGCATAAGCCTCCCGCTCGGGCTGATTTTAAACCGGCTAACCGCGCGGATCGCCTCGAAAACCGCGCAGAAAAACGGCGAAACGCTCACCTACGAACAGGCCTACGGCTTCATTTCGGCGCTTAAGGATTTCAAACGCATGAACAGCGGCTGGAAGCTGATAGAGGTTGATTCTGCAGACGGTCATCATGTGGAAATTACCCTCTGATACGCCGCGCTTGCACGGGAGAACAGAATGAAAACAGAGAAAGTCAACATCCGTCCTTTCATAAAACAATTTTCCAAGGGCAACGCCCTGTGCTTTATGATGTCGCTTCTGGAAAGCATTTTAACCGCACTGGGTATGCTTCTGGTTTCGTGGCTTTTGCAGCAATTGGTCGATGTAATCGGCGGTGCGGGCGGCGGCTTTTCATTTTATGATCTTGGCATCATTTCGCTGATTCTGGTCGCCGGCATTGCCCTTACCGGTGTGATCGGATATCATTTCAGGCCGCAGTTCATTGTGCGCGGCATTTCGCAGTATAAAAATTATGTTTTTTCGCGTATCACGGAAAAAAGCATTTCCGCATTTACCGGCGAAAACGCCTCATCTTACATATCCGCCCTTACCAATGACATTCCGTTGATCGAAACGGGTTACCTCAAAAACATTTTTCCCATCATCGAAAACATACTTATGTTTGCAGGCGCAATCGCGCTCATGCTGTATTACAGCCCGATTTTAACCCTGATCGCTCTTCTTCTGTCGCTGTTGCCATTGATATTATCGGTTTTGACGGGCAACAAAGTGGCGCGGGCAGAAAAACGGGTTTCCGATCAGAATGAGCTGTATACCCTGTCCATCAAGGATGTGCTGAGCGGATTTTCCGTCGTTAAATCCTTTCAGGCCGAAAAGGAAATGATCCGGATTTTCAGGGAAAATGTGTCTTCCCTCGCCTCTGAGCAATGCCGCGGGCAGAAAATGCGGATTCTGGTTGCGCTTCTTGGAAACATCTCGGGCATCATCGCACAGCTGGGCGTTTTCCTGTTCGGCGCATACCTCGCGCTTTCTGGGAAAGGCGTGACCGCAGGAACCACCATCGCGTTTGTGCAGCTGATGAATTTTGTGCTGAGCCCGATTGCAACCCTTCCGACCTGCTTTGCCGAAAGAAAAGCGGCAAAGGCGCTGATTGAAAAGGTTGCGCAGGCGCTTGACAAAAACATACGTGAGGAAAAAAACAATACCGCAATTGCGCTTAATCGCGGCATAGCCATTCAGAATCTCACCTTTGCATACGAAAAGGACAATATTGTGCTTAATGATGTCTCATGCTTTTTCGAAGCCGGCAAAAAATACGCCGTCGTCGGCGCATCCGGCAGCGGAAAATCAACGCTTTTAAATCTCCTCATGGCTTCCCATTCCGATTACATGGGCGAAATCAACTATGACGACACCGAAATCCGCCAAATCGGAAGCAATGCGCTTTACGATATACAGTCGATCATCCAGCAGAACGTGTTCGTGTTCAACGCCACCATCCGCGAAAATATCGCGATGTTCAAATCCTTCGCGGATGATGAGATCGATCATGCCGCCGAGCTTTCCGGCCTCAAAGAACTGATCGCAGAAAAAGGAGAAGATTACCTGTGCGGCGAAAACGGCAGCGGCCTGTCCGGCGGCGAAAAACAAAGAATCTCCATCGCCCGAAGCCTTCTTAAAAAATCAAAAATTCTTCTCGTCGACGAAGCCACGTCCTCTCTGGATAAGGAAACCGCCCATCAGGTTTCCGAAGCGATTTTGTCCCTTGACGGCATCACGGCAATTGTGGTCACTCACGCGCTGGATGAAGGCCTGCTTCGAAGATTCGACAATATCCTTACATTCAGAAATGGAAAAATTGAAGAAGAAGGAACGTTTGAAGAATTGATTGAGAAAAAAGGCTACTTCTATTCACTGTACACCGTGTCACAGTAAAATCAATGCGCAGATATCCCCGTCCCCTACGGTCATCCCAAACGTTTTTGGGAATTCCTAACGCCCGATCGACCCGTAGGGGCGGCGTTTCGCCTCCCGCGTTTTTCTCTGTAAAAAGCAATCGCATTCCGCAACGTAAATACGGGACAAAACGCCTTTCCAACGACTGCTCTCCTCCATCAATACCCTCCCCCAGGGGGAGGGTATTGATGAAAACTGCTTATCCTTGTTAATCTTGTTATACCGGCTGTGTTATGTTGGCTGTGCTTTGCTGTCTGCCTGTTGGTTTTTATGAATTGTTCAAATTATGACTCGGTTTGCAGGATTTAGGCAGGATGAATCGTGCATGCTGTGAAATTACTCAAAAATACAGGACCGCGAAAAGCTGATTTACCTTTCGCGGTCTTTCTTTTTATAAGGTTTTCATCCACTGAACGGAATCCGCCACCCATCTTGCGATGGCGGCGTTGTTGTAATCGGGGTTTCCGCACCATGTCACCTTATTGGCGAGAGCCATACCGTGCGGCCCGTGCGGGTAGATGTGCATTTCGAAAGGAATTCCCGCCCTTTTATAAGCCAGGCCCAGCTCCAGCGCGTTGTCCAGCGGCACAACTGCATCGTCAAAGGTATGCATGATGAAGGCAGGGACTGTGTGCGAACCGACGTTTTTTTCGAGGGAGAAAGAAGCAACCGCAGCGTTATCCTCTATTCTGTCCTTCAGAAGATTTTTAAACGTGCCCACATGTCCGTTTGCTGAGCACCCAAGGGTTACGGCGTAGCAGAGAACCGCGCCCGTCGGGCGGTTTTTGCCCTTGTTTTCGCCGAGCTTTTCCTGAATATCGCTTCTGTTCCAGAGGGTCGCAAGCGATCCTGCCAGATGACCGCCGGCGGAAAAGCCCACGCAGAATACGCGATCGGGGTTGATGTTGTATTTTTCGGCGTTTTCGCGGATGTGGATCATGGCAAGGGACGCCTGATACAAAGGATCGGTCGCCTCTTCGATCTGGCTGCCCACGGAATAATGAAGTACAAACGCGTTCATTTCCTGCATCATATAGGCCTGCGCGATGGGATAGCCCTCTCTGTCGGAGCACACCGCGCCGTAGCCGCCGCCGGGAATGACCAACATGGCGTCCTTGGGTTCCGCCCGGTCGTCAATGCCAAAGTATTCAAGGGTGACTTCGCTTCTTCCGGAAATTAATTCGATTTTTTCGTACTGCATACTGTTATCCTCCTCCATTATCCAGGAAATACCGTATAGACAGCCGCGCCCAGCACGGCGGAAACGACGATGAACAAAATGGGCGATAGCTTCTTTTTTGAAAATTTACGCGGCAGAAAATACATCGCCATCAGCGCAAGGGTCAGAACGAGATCGGTTGAATCTGCGGCGCTTTTCTCCGGGAAAAGCGCTTTTACGAGCATGAACGCGCCTGTTGCAAGGACGATGCCGATCACGGCGGGCTTTACGCCGCGAAGAACAGCCTGAACATACCGGTTTTTGATGAGGTTTTTAAGAAGCGCCGTCAGAATGAGGATGATCAAAAACGACGGCAGCACGACGGCAAGCGTTGCGAGGAGCGAGCCCCACACGCCCGCCTGCGACGCGCCGACGAAGGTTGCAAGGTTCACCATGATGGGCCCGGGCGTGGATTCGCTGATGGCGATCATGTTGGAAAGCGCCTCGTCCTTGAGCCATCCGCAGGACAAAACCACGTCCCTGATCAAGGGAATTGCGCCGTATGCGCCGCCGAAGGCAAAAAGGCCCACCTTTAAAAAGCCAAGGAACAGATCAAGATAAATCATGCGCCCGCCCCCTTTCGCCCGGCAATTAAAAACGCGCAGAGGCTGACCGCGCCCGCAATAACCATAAGCGCAATCGACGAAAAGCGGACGGAAAAGAGATTGACCAGGAACATCCCGATCATGGACAAAACCACAATCGCGCACGGAAGGGGCTTTTTCTTCATCTTTTTGACCATGTTGAAACCGGCGTCCAGAATCAGAATCGGAACCGCCATGCGGATGCCGCGAAACAGATTCTGAACAACAGGATAAACAAGCAGCGCATCGAGTACGCCCGAAAGAAGGAAGATAATCAGAAACGACGGAAGCACGATGCCGATGGTGGCGATAATTGCGCCAAAAAGCCCCGCCTGTTTAAAACCCACAAAGGTGGCCATATTGATGGCGATCGGCCCGGGCGTGGACTCCGCCATCACGGTTACGTCCATCATTTCATCGTGCGTGATCCATTTTTTCCGTTCCACGCAATTGTTTTCGATCACAGAAATCATGGCGTATCCCCCGCCGAAGGTGAACACGCCGATTTTCGCAAAGGTCAGAAACAGGTCTTTTAAGATGGTTTTCATGGTTTGCGCTCCTGAGGTTTCATAAAAAAATGATAGCACAAACGGGCGGGAATGTAAATATGTCAAAGGAAAGGAAATAGGAGAAGCGATAAGGCGAGATCGCGGTTTGGGGACGCAGAGCGCTAAGCAAAATATTGAATTTTTCGAAATGAAACATACGCGGGCGATTCGTGAATCGCCCCTACGCGTTTTTCGATTATCGTTGGTTCCATCGCAGGACGGGGGCTTGCTCCCGCCTT
The DNA here is from genome assembly GCA_015056255.1 of Clostridiales bacterium. Taxonomy (GTDB): domain Bacteria; phylum Bacillota; class Clostridia; order Christensenellales; family Aristaeellaceae; genus SFHK01. The sequence continues at coordinate 69,271 of SVGP01000007.1, forward strand.
ACGTTCTCATACGTTGATCCGTTCCGCAATTATCGATCGGATAGGCGCTTGTGAGAGATTGATAAAATAGCGGCAATCCCTCAGTCAAAATCTTCGATTTTGACAGCTCCCTTTGCACAAGGGAACCGTTGGCAAAGCGAGTATCCGCAGTAGGGGCGATTCATGAATCGCCCGCTGTCTTTGGTTAATTATAGTATGCGTGGCGGGAATACATGAATCGCTCCAATGCGTTTTACGATTATCGATGTTTTGGATGCAAAAAAGCCTCTGCGGGTTTTCGCAGAGGCCTTTTGGAGATTTAGTTGAGTTCCTTTCTGTATGCGTCCAGCTCGCGTTCGTTTCCATAAACGAAGTGGTCGGGCAGGATTTCGCACCAGGTGGGTTTGTCTACTGAATAGTCGTGGCAGGAAGGATCGTAAACGATCAGCTTCTTTTCGCGCTCCAAGTAGGGGTTGGGGTTCGGAACTGCCGAGAGCAGCGCCTTGGTGTAGGGATGCAGCGGATGGCGGAAGAGCTCTTCGGCCTCTGCCAATTCGACGATGCGGCCCTTATGGATAACGGCGATGCGGTCGGAGATGAAGCGGACAACGGAAAGGTCGTGTGCGATGAACAGATAGGTCAGGCCTCTGTTCTTCTTAAGGTCGTTAAGAAGGTTGAGAACCTGCGCGCGGATGGAAACGTCCAGCGCGGAGATGGGTTCGTCGGCCACAATGAATTCGGGCTCCATGATGAGGGAGCGGGCAATGCCGATTCTCTGGCGCTGGCCGCCGGAGAATTCGTGCGGGAAGCGGCTGGAGAACTCGGGCAGAAGGCCTACTTCTTCAAGGGCTTTCTTCACCTTGTCCTGGCGATCGTGCTCGTTTTTATAAAGCTTATGGTTGTAAAGGCCCTCGGAGACGATGTAGTCTACCTTGGCGCGCTCGTTTAAGCTGGCCATGGGATCCTGGAAGATCATCTGGCACTTGCGGATGACGTTAACGTCCTGCGCCTTATCGATCTTTCCGGAAATTCTTTCGCCGCGATAGAGAACTTCGCCGTTAGTGATGGGATTGATGCGGACAATGGCGCGGCCGATGGTGGTCTTGCCGGATCCGGATTCGCCGACCAGGGAGAAGGTTTCGCCCTTATAGATGGTGAAGTTGACGTCGTCTACAGCGACAAACTTCTTTCTGCCGCTTCCAAAGGTAACCTGAAGGTTTTTGACTTCAACCAGCGCCTCGCGATCGGGAGACAGATGCGGATGCACGATGTCGCCGGTCGAGGGCTGGGGCTCGTTCATCTTGCGGGACAGCTTTTCAACATCGATGGGCTGCTTCAACTCGGGCGCGCGCTTATCCAGCATCCAGGTCTTGGCCTGATGGGTAGGCGTAATATCGAACATCGGAGGCTCCTCTAAGAAGTCGATATTCAGCGCCTTCTTATTGCGGGGAGCGAAGGAGTCGCCGGTGACCTTGTTGAAAAGGTTCGGAGGCGTTCCGTCGATGGCGGGCAGCTTTTCGCCCTTAACGCCCAGCTGAGGCATGGCGGACAGGAGCGCCCAGGTGTAGGGATGGCGGGGATTGAAGAAAATCTCGTTCGCCATACCGATTTCGATGATCTGACCGGCATACATAACCGCTACGCGATCGGCGACGTTGGCAACGACGCCCAAGTCGTGGGTGATGTAGATGATGGTCATGTGCTTTTCCTTCTGAAGCTTTCTGATCAGCTCCAGAATCTGCGCCTGGATGGTAACGTCAAGGGCGGTAGTCGGCTCGTCGCAGATGAGGATCTGCGGGTTGCAGGCTACGGCGATGGCGATAACAACTCTCTGGCGCATGCCGCCGGAGAACTCGTGCGGATACTGGTTGTAGCGGCGAGCAGCGTCTGGAATGCCGACCAGCTCCAGAAGCTCAATGGCCTTGGCCTTGGCGGCTGCGCCGTGAACGTTCTGGTTGAGCTCGATGGCTTCCTTGATCTGAAGGCCGATTTTCTTTAAGGGGTTGAGGCTCGTCATGGGGTCCTGGGTGACCATGGCGATCTTCTTGCCGCGAATCTTGCGCCACTGGGATTCCGTCTTTAACTTGGCAAGATCCACGCCGTCATACATGATGCTTCCGCCGGTGATGGAGCCGTTTTTATCCAGCATGCCGACGAAGGTTTTTGTAAATACGGATTTACCGGAGCCGGATTCGCCGACGATAGCGAGGGTTTCGCCGTCGTACAGATCCAAAGAACAGCGGCGGATGGCGTTCAGCTTCTGACCGCGCAGGGTGAATTCTACCTCGACGTCTCTTGCGGAAAGGATGGGCTCGGTGGAAAGCACCTGCTTTGCGCGTTTTTCAAATTCCATCTCAAGCGAGGCGGAATGCGTATTGATTTTCATGTTCTCAGACATTTTATCCACCTCACACATGATTGCGCGGGTCGCACGCATCGGAGAACGCGTTGCCCACGAGATAGAACGTGACCGTGATCAGAGATACGATCGCCGCGGGGAATACGAGAAGGTAGGGATACTCGAGGAAGTTAGAACGCGCGTCTCTTAAAAGAATACCCAGGGACGGCGTAGAAATGTCGAGCAGGCCCAGATAGGACAGCGTGGTTTCGTAGGCGATGATGCCCGGGATGGACAAAGCCAGACGAAGAACGATAACGCTGATTAAGTAGGGGAAGATATTCTTGGTCAGGATGCGCCAAAGGCCGGTGCCCAGGCAGCGGGAGGCGAGGTTGTATTCGCGGTCACGGTACATGAAGACGAGGTTTCGGATATTTCTCGCCGTGCCCAGCCAGTAAAACGCGATCATGGCGACAGCCATAATGAGCGTGGACTTACCGATCATAAGGGCGATTAAGGTCATGTAGATGATGGTCGGGATATTGTCAATGAAGTTATAAAGCTCGGTAAAGAAGCGGTCGAGCTTTCTTACATAGCCCCAGAGAAGGCCGATGATCACGCCGACAATGATCTGGCCGATGGATACGCTTACGGAGAGGATGATGGAAGTGCGGGTTGCGCTCCATACCTGGCACCAGTAGTCGCAGCCGAGGGAGTCGGTTCCGAACCAGAAATGGCTGTTGGGCGAAAGGAAGCGGGTTTCGCGGTTGGGATGGTCGATACGAACGGTGTTGGCATCGTAAATCGAAATGGCGGGCGCGATAAAGGTGAAGATGATCAGCGCGAAGAACACGCAGGCCATAAATACGGCGACCTTTTTCTTAATAAAGTTCTGCCAAACGCTCTTCCAATAGGAATAGTTCGAGTAGCCGGTACGCTCTGCGTCCTGCGCGCGGTATTCCGCAAACTGGAACAGCTGCTTTTCGGGCATCTTGCTTCGGGTTGCAGTGTGAATACTGCCGGGGCCATACTGCTTGTCGACATCGCTTTCAACGGCGTCGTAATTGGTTTCAAGGTTAACAACCTTGCGGCTTTCGTCTGCACCAATGGCGCTTACACGGTTTTCTTCCTTTACAGGAAGCTCGGTCTGCGCCTCAACATTGCTGTTGGTATAGCGAACGACCTTAACGTCTTCCTTCTTAGCCATTTATCTCGTGCCTCCTTTCCCGGTAAGGCGAATGCGGGGATCGAGGATAATCATCAGTACATCGCCCAGGAAAAGGCCGATGATGCCCAGAGAGGCATACAGGGAAACGATGGCCTGAACGAGGTTGGTGTCGTACTTTGCAATGGCGTCGGGCAGAAGGTTTCCAAGGCCGGGCACGCCGAACATCTTTTCAACCAGAATGGAACCGCCGACGGTCAGAAGCACGGAATAGGGCAGATACTGCGCAAGGGGCAGAAAAGCGTTTTTCATAACGTGCTTAAACATTACCTGCGTGGTGGACATGCCCTTGAGCTTCGCAAGGCGGATATAGTCCTTGTTGAGCTCGTCAACCATGTATCTTCTCATCCACAGCATATAGCTGGCGATGGAACCCATGGAAAGGGAGATCATCGGCAGAATTGCGCTCTGCGGATCGGTGACCGAATACTGAATGGGCAGGCCAAACAGACGGTTACCGATGATCATAACGAGGAAGTAAGTAACCAGGTGGGGAACGGCGTTTATAAAGATGGTGAAGGCCTGACCGGCGGCGTCCAAAACGCCGTCTTTATAGCGGGCCTGCATAATGCCCAGCGGTACGCCGATGACGAGGGCAATTGCCAGCGCGCAAAGGCCGATGCGCATGGAAATGGTGATTTTGGAAGATATGATTTCGGTTACCGGGAGACCCGTCTGCACGCGGTGGGACTCGCCGAAGTTGAGCCAGACGCGCATATTGGTGAAATAATCCCAGTCGTCCGTAGTTTTCTCATCCTGAACCTGTACCTCTTTGCCCTCCTTGCGAACGGTGAAGTTGCCGGTGTGAACGCCGCAGGTAACGGTGTATTTTACCTTCTTCTGAACCTCGTTGTCGGTTTTCAGAACGATGGTGTTGGGCTTTTCGGGGTCGTCAGACACGTATGCCTCGATGGCCTGAACCACCGGGTACTCGTCCGTCACGCCCTCAAGGCGCTCGAGCTTAACATCCTCGGGCTTGATGTTGGCCGCTTCACCCTTTTCAAGGAAGCGGATCTCGTAGGTATTGGCGTCAACCAGGTTGACTCTGTCGTAGTAGTGCGCTTTGTGCTCGGTTTTGATAAGCTCTTTATAGAATCTGCCGAGCTGCACAAACGGATGATCCAGATAGCCGCTTGCTTCCAGCATATCGTGCTGCTGCTCTTTGGTCAGCTTGATCAGCTGATCCTCGGTAAAGAAATAATCCGTGGGCAGAAGTCTCAGCAGTAAAAATACCACCGAAACAACCAAAATCACGGTGATAAGCGACTGAAATAAGCGCTTGATCGTGTATTTAAACATCCGGTCATCCCCTCTTAGCTGTTTAATGAATCAATAAGGCCGTTTCGCCCATTGATCATGAAACGGCTCATATGCTTTGAATATGGGAAGGGGCGGCCTTCCGATACAGAAGGCCGTCCCTAACCGTAAGGCTATTATTTCCGATAAATTACTTTACGAACGCCTTGTACTGCTCAGCAGTGTAAACTTCGGTGCTGGTTTCCCAGTTGACGTAACGCTCGGACTGGTTGCCGTAAGCAGAGTAGACCTTGGTGTAGTTGTTGACCTTGGTCAGCTCCCAAACAACGCTGTAGGACCACGGGATTACGAGGGCATGCTCGAGCATGTAGGCCTCGGCTACCGCGAACGCAGCATAGCGGGCATCCAGATCATCGGTGATGGCCTTCGCTTCGTTTACAAGGCGGGTGAACTCCTTGTAGGTGGCGATCAGCTTCTCATCGGTGGCGTTGTTGATCTTGGAGTAGGACTGAGAATAGTAAGCATTGTCCTCACCATAGGTTTCCTGGCCGAGGAAGTTGATGGGATCGGCGAAGTCAGCGCCCCAACCATTGATGTAGATGGAGGCCAGCTGCGGATCGCGAACTTCGGTGTTGAGCTTGGAAACGTAGGTCTTGGTATCGAGAACAACGAGGTCCTCGCCCAGGCAGGTCTTGATCAGGTTGGCGAATACGTCGGCGGTCTCCTTCGCGGTGGTGGAAGAACCGGAGATGTAGTAAGCCATCTTGACGGGGAGCTCGATGCCGGCGGCGGTGAGCTCTTCGATAGCGGCAGCCTTGTAGGCAGCGGCCTTCTCGGCGTCTACACGGGCGAACTTATCGGTAGCATACTGAAGACCGATCTGGTCGCGAACGAGCTGGGTGTAGTCAACGCCAGCGGAGGTAACGGCTACAGCATTGGCGGTGTAGCAGAAGTTCTGGCAGGACAGGGGGTTGATGTCGTTGGTGCGGGCGAGGTAGTTGGTGGCGTCGAGGCCGTAGTAGAGAGCGAGACGGAAGTTCTCGTTGGCAACGGCGGTGTTCCAAGCTACGTCGGGCGTACCGTCTTCATTCTTCTTGTCATATACCAGGTGGATCTGGTAGGAGTACTTGGTGGGACGGGCTTCAACGAGGTTGTCGTTGTACTCGTGGTTGGGATCGGTGTAGATGGTGTTCAGCTTGGAGGCGGGCAGCTCGATGTAATCGAGTTCGCCGGCGGTGAACATCTCGTAAGCAACGTCACCAGATTCAACCATCTTAACGGTTACGGTGTCAAACAGCTTGACTTCGTCGATGGCATGATAGCTTTCGTTCTTGGTCAGAACCTTTTCGTTCTGATAGATGTAGGTGGTGATGGTGTAGGGGCCGTTGTACCACATGGTGGTGTAGTCGGCGCCGAAATAACCGTCAACACCGATCTCGTCGATCAGCTCGGCGGAGAGGGGAGCTAAGCAGTTGTAGGTAGCAACAGAGGGGAAGTAGGAGAGCTTATCAACGCACTCATACTGGATGGTGTAGGTATCGGGGCAGGATACGGCTACCATCTCAAGGAACTTGTCAAGGCCGAGAGCCTTGCCTTCTTCAACAGAAAGCTCCTTGGTGTAGTTGTAGTAGTCGGCAGCGCCCTTGATCATTTCCATGGGCATGGAAGTGTTGGCAGCCTGGTTCTTGTGGAAGTTGAGAACCCACTCAAGACCGGTGAGCCAGTCTTCGGCGGTGCAGTCAGCCATGTATTCGCCAGTGTAGTCAACCCAAACGATGTCCTCGTTCAGCTTGAAGATCCAGGTCTGGCCGCCGTCGGGAGAGGACCACTCTTTGGCAGCAGCGGGGATCAGGGCGCCGGCGGCGTCGTTGGTGAGCAGGTGCTCGTAGCAGTTGCTCAGAACGTTGAGGTCAACAGCAGCCTGAGAATAGTGGTAGCAGAAAGTTTCCATTTCGTTGGCCTGGGTCTGGTAATCCTTGAAGTTCTTGATTTCTTCGGCGCCTGCGAAGGACATGCAGCCGAACATCAGAACGATTGCCAGAACGAGAGACAGAGTCTTCTTCATTGAGGTAACCTCCCTATTTTTTGTGGAAAACGAGGTAAAAGATGATTGATACTTCGCTGTCCAACGGATAAATGATATTATACCGATAACCCCCCTTCTTGTCAATAACAAAAATGAAGTTTTTTCACCTTTCAAATTCATCACATTGCACAATTTTGCCTGTTTTCGCTAAAATTACGCAAATTTGACGCATCTTGCGCCCATATTTGATTATCGACCGAATTCATCCTGCAAATTTACTTGCGTTCAGGTGCAATTTGGTATACAATACAGAATATGATCAATAAGGAGACAAACGGCATGAAAAAGAAAATCTTTCAAAAATATATGACGCGCCCCCTCGTCTACATGACGATTACCCGCCTGATGACGGCCCTGATTTTTCTTCTGGCAGTCACCAAATTTCTAAACACCCGCGTCACAAATTCGGCAGTTTCCGGCTTTCTGGCCGCGCTTTTTGCGCTTTTTGCCTATCTTGTGTATCTCAGGATGGACGGCCTGAGAATTCCGAGAATGAAATATTTCAAGAGCAAAAAGAAAAAAGAGCCCGTCATAACCCAAAGCTCAATGACCGACCACTTGGACGACGACGCGCCGGTAACCTTTGACGAGCTTGAAGAGGATGAGCGTGACTGGATCTCGTTTGTTTCGAGCGCTGTCAATTTTGTGATTTTTACTGTCCTTTCCTTCATTATATAATAGGAAATTTTTATCCATAAAAACCGAGCGGCTTTCAAATTTGAAGCCGCTCGGTTTTTGTGGATCTTAACCTCAAAAACGCGGGCGTGCAATGCACGCCCTTACATCCCGTGATTGTGCTTTCATCATCCAGTAGGGGCGATCATTGATCGCCCGCGCAAACTTAATGACCTTGGCCGGAGAATATCATACCGGCTCTTTCTGTTAACGCTTCCTTCCCTGTCTACCGCTTAAACAGATCCTTGATCTTGAGCCTGTTTCCGTAGTGCATAATGCTGGCCTTATAAAGCCGGATCGAAAGGCCGCTGACAAGCAGGATGGCAATCAGCATAACGAATAAGGAAATCGCGCACTGACTTACCGTGACCGAGCCGTTTAAGAGCCTGAAGGGCATTCCGAAGGGCGCACAGAAGGGTACGTATCTTGCGACCCATTCGATCGCGCCCGAGCTGTTTCCCATGATGGAGGTAAAGTAGCCGATGTAGAAGGAAACCATCGAGATCATCGAAACCGGCATGAGCGCAGGCGAGATGTCCTCGATGCGGCTGACGGTTGCGCCGCACACGGCATACAGAAGCGCATAAAGCGCATAACCCAGAAGGAAATAAAGGATGATGACAATGAGATTGACAGGCGTTACGCCGGAAAAACTTAACTGCATGCCGAAAATCATCGTGCCTTCGGGCACCAGAAGATTATAGGCAACAACGCCATAAAGAATAATGCCCGCCATCTGCACAAGGCCCGCCGTGCCCATCGCGGCGCATTTTCCAAGCAGAATCATCGAGGGCTTTGCCGAAACCACGAGCGTTTCCATGACGCGCGAGGTTTTTTCCATGGCGACGGAATTGGCGACGCTGATTCCGTAGAAATAAACGGCGAAGAACATAAGCATGGAAGCGACGATGCCGAAGGTGTAGCCGGTCAGATCCATGCTGCCGAGTGCCTGCTCGTAAACGGGTACGGAAGTGTGGATGATTTCAAGAATCGCTTCATCCGCGCCGGCTTCAGAAAGCTTTCCTGCTCGCCAGGCATTGTTCAACTGATCGATGATGGAAGCGGTATTGGGCGCGTGCATAAAATCCTTGATCAGGATTTCAGCCGTCGGAACCTCATCCGAAGATGTAATTTTGATAATCGCGTCGGCTTCGCCGTTTAAAACGGCGTTTTCGGCAGTTTCAATCTCATTTTCGCCGATTGAATTCACCTGATAGCCGAGCGCCTCAAGATAGCTTTGCGCGTTTTCAATCGCGCCCGATTCGTCCATCAGATAAATTGGCGACCCTTCGGAGAAGAACGCACCCTCCCCCGCCTGCGCAATTTCATTGGGCGCGCCGCTCTTGTCGGGCGTAAACCACTCGATTGCGCGCGGAATCATGCAGGCGATCAGAATTAAAACAAGTAATATCGCCGTCGATACAATAAACGCCTTTTTGCGGACGGCGTCGATGAAGGTAAATCTGAAAACCGTGCAAAACTGCTTCATTATTCCTCACCCGCCTTTTCCACAAAGATTTCGTGCAGCGAAGGCTCGCGGATTTCGTATTTCACAGGGAAGATGCCGTCGTCCGTCAGGCTTTTTAAAAACACCCGCGCCATGCTGTCGCCCGTAATTTTGTATTCCATTTCATCCGCGCGCTCATTCAAAAGCACAAGCCCCGCCTTGTTTGCGTAGGTTTTCACGTCCTTTTCGGAGGAAATCAGAAGCCGCGTGTGTCCGTATCCTGCCTTGATTTCGCGAAGAGAGCCATCCAGAACCGCCCTGCCCTTGTGAAGCAAAACCAGATTTTCCGCGTATTCCTCCACGACCGACATCTGGTGAGAGGAAAGGATTACGTATTTTCCTTCCTTTACCATTTCCCTGATGACGCTTCTGAGCACGTCCGTGTTCACAGGATCGAGCCCGCTGAACGGTTCGTCCAGAATCACAAGTTCGGGATCGTTGATAATCGCTGCGATCAGCTGAACCTTCTGCTGATTGCCCTTGGAAAGCTTGTCGGCGGTCATGTTTTCGTACTGCTCAACGCCCAGTCTTTTCATCAGGCGCGTTGCGCTGATGCGCGCGTCCGATTTCTTCATGCCGCGCAGCATGCCGAAATATTCCAGCTGCTCGCGCACCTTCGTTTTCATGTAAATGCCGCGTTCCTCGGGCATGTAGCCAAAGCGCAGGCTTTCGCGCGTGATTTTCCGTCCGTTCCACGTCGCCTCGCCCTGATCCGCATCGATGAGGCCCAGCATCATGCGGATGGTGGTGGTTTTGCCGGCGCCGTTGGTGCCGATCAGACCGAAAACGCCGGGCTCGTCCATCCGAAAGGACAAATGGTCGACCGCCGTCACGCGGCCAAATGTTTTCACAAAATCATTTACAATCAGGCTCAATTTCGTTTTCTCCCCTTTCTGCAGGATTAAGTATATTCTTTTTGGATATTTTTTCAATGGTTAATGGTTCAAATGTACATTTTTGCGCGTCAATTGTCAATCAAACCGCACACTTCTGAGCATTACGCTTCCGCCGCCTGCGTAGGTGAGATACAGACTGTGAACGCCGTTCGGCAGCGCGATTTCGCTTGAATAGTCAAACCAGATATTCGTGTTGTGAAGATCGATTTCGCAGAGAACCTCGCCGTATTTTTCGGTTTTTACCTGAATCTTTCCGCCCCAGCCATAGCCTCTAATGGGAAGCGTGATTTTTCTGACGTCTTCAAAATCGAAATATTTGAATCCAACCGTCGTTCCGTCGTGGATGTTTGCAATATGGCCTTCGAATTCGTCGCCGTCCTTTCCGTCCTGCGTGACGTAGGCGGCGTTCGGTGCGCCCGTGATCATCCTGCGCTCCTTATCAAAGATATGACAGGCGATATAGGCGGGGTATTCGCCCTTTCCGGGAAGCGGGCCGCCGTTTGCGCCGCAGGAGGTCATTTCGACCTGCGGGATGGAGCCGTCTGAAAGGATTTTGATTTCTTCAAGGCATCCTTGCCTGCTGTACCAGGTGTTGTTGGTCTGGCGGTGATAGAAAATGTACCATTTGCCATTAATTTCCACGATGCTTCCGTGGTTATTGCCGCCGTAGGCTTTGGGAAGATTCGGTTCGTCTCCGATGTGCAGATCGCAGTTAGAGACAATCACACCACCATAGGTGAAGCCTTCGCGCGGGCTTTTGCTCGAGGCATAGCAAAGTTCATGCATGGGCGTTGAAGAATAGATAAAATAATACGTGTCGCCCACTTTTCGGATAGAGGGCGCTTCGAAAAACGCATGCCCCTCAAAGGTCGTGCCCTTTTCATACTCCACACCCGGCGCGACAAAACGCATATCCTCCTCGATGGTCAGCATGTCCTTTCCAAGCACCACCAACATCGCGCCGTGGCGGCTCTTATCGCCCCGTCCGCAAAAGCCCGTATATAAATAGGTAGTATCGCCCTCGGTCAATACGCCCGGATCAAACTGCGGCTCGTCGTCCGGCTTTCTTCCGTACAGCGTTCCGTCCTTGTAGCGCACATAGCCCAAAAATTCATATTTTCCAGCAGGCGTGTCGCAAACCGCGACGGACACGATGTCAAGATGATCTAATACATAATAAAGGTAATACCTGCCGTCCGGCCCCTTCGTCACGTCCGGCGCATACAGGCACATGCTTGCGTCTTTATTGGCAGGATCCTGCGTCTTTTCATAAATCACGCCCTCATACCGCCAGTCGGTGAGATCATCTTCCGGCGCGGACCAGCACACATAGTCGCCCATGCAGAACACATAGCCGTTAAAAAAGTCGTGCGAGCCGTACACATACACTCGTCCGTCAAATACATACGGTTCGCCGTCGGGGATATATTCCCAGGAGGGCAGATAGGGATTAAAGCCATGCTTTTTCATTGGAAATTCGCTCCTTTAAACAGTAACATCATGTTTCCCTTCGATATTCCATGCCGCGATAACCATGTTTTTCTGCATTTCCGAGCAGGTACAAAAACGCAAACGCAGGAATTCTTAAAAGTTCCTTGCCGCAAAGCGCGTTGTGCACACCAAAATCCGATGCAGTTTTTGTGATGATGATGGCAGCGCTTGCTTCATCCAGCAGTTCAATGATCGCATCATCATCCGTAATCGGCGCTCTCTCTCGGTATTTTACCTCAATCAATATATTTTTGCTGCCCGGATAATCTACTACGATATCGATTTCCTTGTTCTTTTTTCCGCCTCGGAAATATCCAACCGATGTGGCATACTGGTAATAAAACGCCGCAACATGCTTATATACAGCTGTTTCGACAACCTTTCCCATGCCAACAGGATCAGTAATAATGGAATCATCCATCAAAACGGCGTTTCGAATGGCTGCGTCTGCAATATAAATCTTCGGCCGCGCCTTCAAAACCTTTTTCCCCGCCATATCCACCGGCCAGCTCTGATAAATGAGGTTTGCACTCTCCAGGTACTGTATATAATTTTCGACAGTCGTTCGGGATACGCCATTCAATTCCTTTGTAATCGCTTCAATGGACACAATTTCAGATGATACATTACACAGATACAGGAAGATTCTTTCAAGCTCCGTAGCGTTTCTGATATTATAAAGAGACGGAAGATCCCTTTTGAGAACCTTATCCACAACATCCTCGCGCATGATCTGCTGAGCCGTTAAGTCGTTGTCCGCCAATGCAAGCTCAGGAAATCCGCCAAGTTGCAGATAGCGGATGAAATGATTCTGGACCTTGGACAATTGTATCATAATCTGGTTGCGTTCAATCTGAGTTTTGTGAAGAAGAGTCGTTACCTTTAAATCTGAAGGTATATCAGGCTTATCGATTTCAAGAAGCTCGCAGTATTCATAAAAGGACAAGGTTGGGACCTCAATGACAGACCATCTGCCCGCGCCGCTTTCGCGGCTGCCCTTCATAAGCGCAGGACTGGCGGAACCGGTTGCAACCACATGCGTTTCCGGCTGCATATCATAAATGATTTTCAGCCATCGATCCCAGTCCTGAGCATATTGAATCTCATCAAAGAAATAATAAACATCCTGCTGAGCATATATATTCTCATGGTAACAGTCCAAAATATCCTGAAACTGACTCAGCTTCAGCATCGGGTGATCCATGGAGATGAATATAATCTTCTGCGGCGCTACACCGTTTTTCAAAAGCGCATCGATCATCTGATATTGAATAGTCGTCTTTCCGACTCTGCGCGTGCCGGTCAGAATTACGCTTCGGCGAATGACACGATCCGAAAGGCGCTTCATCGCTTCGTGAAACGCAAATCTTTTATATTCTTTTGTAAGACCTTTATTCACAGATCCTGTTTTCCACCACGGGTTGTATGCGTTCAGCACCTTCAAAATACTTTCCTTGGATGTAATCGCCACTTTTCTCATCACGCTCCTTTTCTATATTATAGCCCGAAAAATCAATTTTTGTCAACAAATATTGATAGTATACTATGAATCTTTTTGGGGTAAAATTTATTTCTGAAACGGATTTAACATAAAAAGAACTGCCAACCAGCTGGACAGCAGTTCTCATCTTCGCTTAATATAGCACAACCATGTATGGCAGGCAAGAAAGAGCGGTTGATGGAGAAATGGGAATATGATATACTTTTTGTGAAGCATTTCGAGGAGAAATCACATGATTACAATCAAAGATACAGAAATCTGTACGTTTTTTGCGTATAACACCGCAGGATTTGTCGTCTGCGATCAGGAGAAGAATTATCACAGCATTTCTCTTGAAGCTTGTGCAAATCATTACCTGAAGATGCGCGAAAATGCATCCGGGCGCTGCGTTGGCGAAAGAAATATCCTTTCGCATGCGTTTGTCTTTTATTCAGAGGAAAAAGCAATCAAGCTGATTTTTGAAAAACGCTTTGTCTTTCCAGGAAAACGCTTCCTGTGGGGAACGCGCAGCATGCGGTTTCACAGGTTTCAAAAGTGGATTTTCGGTCATGGGTATACGACGTATGATCTTTCGTGAGCGTTTTAGGAAAGATTTTTACAACCTTTCGCACTTTTCTTCCCTAGCTGTAATATGTCCATGTTTATAACAAAAAGGGGCTGTTGCTGGAACGGCACACAGGCCATTCCCCTACCGTCCGCTGCAGGAATGTAGTAGGGAATGACCTTGTGTCATTCCGGTCACAGCTTTTCATAACAAAAAGAGCTATCTGTAAAAGATAGCTCTTTTTGTTTTTGAAATTAACCTACAATACCGCTTCTCTCGACGCCCTGGACGAACTTGCGCTGTACGAACATGTAGAGAACGACCAGCGGCATGAAGACCAGAAGCGCGGAGGTTTTGGCGATGGCGCCTTCGTAGACGGGATTTTTCATCAGGAAGGCGTAGGTTGCGGGGATCTTGGTGGAGATCTTCGCGAGGGACTCGTCGACGGAACCGGTGGCCTTATTGAAGGCGAGCATCAGGTAATTGATGTTGGTGTCGTCGAAGAGGCGGATGTAATAGGAGTCGTTCCAGTTCCATACGAAGGAGAGGACAGCAACGGTTAAGATACCGGCGCCGGCAGAGGGAACGACGATGGAGGTAAAGGTGCGAAGGAAGCCTGCACCGTCCATGTAAGCGGCTTCTTCCAGAACCTTGGGAAGGGCTCTGAAGGACTGGCGGAAGATGTAGATGTAAAGGCCGCTCTTTAAGCCCATGCAAAGAGCATTGAGAATAAACAGAGAGCCGCTCTTTAAGAGGTTGATGGGCTGTCCCGTGATCAGACGGAAGATGCCGAAGATATCAAATTCCTTGAAGAACAGATACTGGGGCAGCATGAACATCTGCGGGGGCACCACGATGGTAAATACGGAAAGCGCAAACAGAATGCTGCGTCCGGGGAATTTGAGGCGCGCAAACGAATAGCCCGCCATCATGGCGCTGACCGTCTGGAGAATGGTGATGATCGCCGTGAAGAAAAGCGTATAGGGCAGCGCCTTTCCGTAGTTCAGCATCAGCATGGAAACGTGCCAGTTCTCAATGGAGAAACGGGCGGGAATCCAGATGGAGGACGGGAAAGAAAGGTCGCGGGGATTGGTAAAGGCGGTGGAGATATTGATGAGAATCGGCGCCAGAATCAGGTAGGACAGGCAGATGATCAGAACGTATCTGAAAAGGCCTGCACAAAAGCCCTTGGCTTTTCTGATCAGTGTGCCTTTTGACATGCGCTTTTTCTTCTTAGTCATAGTAGAACACCACCTTTCGGATGAGTCCCGCGGCAATACCGATGATTACGACGTTAATCACAACGTACACGCAGCCCATCGCCGCGCCCAGTCCGTAAAGGCTGTTTTTAAAGCCCTTGTCGTAGACGAGGTTGACGATGTCGCTTCTCATGAAAAGGTCGGCCAATGTGTAGATCGTACACGTCAGAATCATGGGGCTTACCATGACAACCGTAACCTTCCAGAAGGTTTCATAGGCCGTCGCGCCTTCGATCTTGGCTACCTCATAAAGCGCGGGGGAGATGCCCTGAAGCGCGGAGAGGAAAATGAGGATCTGAATACCGGACAGGGACGCGATTTCGAAAATGTCGTTGACCGCATCCAGGAGATACTGAACCATTTCCTTGCCGATGCCGATGGACATAATGAGCTTCGCAACCGATTCCGCGCCGTAGATGTTTTCACTCTGGCCTTCGCCCAGCATCTGGCCGGAAAGGTTGGAAACGCGCTGCATCATAAGGCCGGTGGCCATGATGATCGGGATAAAGAAGATTGCGCGGGCAATTGCGCGTCCGCGGAACTTGCCGTTTAACAGAATCGCGCAAAGCAGGGAGAAAACGATGATGAGGGGCGTGAACAGAACCGTCTCGAGCACCGTTTCCACAACAGAGGGCAGGTAGTTGGCGTCTACCAGGAGCGCCTGACGATAGTTGTCAAACGCAACAAAGACCTTGCTGATGCCGCCGGTGGGAATAATATCTACGTCGTTGAACGAATAGATGACCATTTCCACCATCGGGGTTAAGAACAGAAGGAAGAAGCCGAGCAGCCACGGAAGCAGGAAGATGATGCCCCACAGCGCCGTTTTGTGCTCAAACGACATTCTGTAGTACCAGCTCTTCCTCTTCTCCTTCTTCGGTTTCACATTCGCAGCATTCATTACGGCGCAACCTCCTTCTCGATCACATAGCTCTGCGCGGGAACAGTGACGTCTCCCACAAGAGCGTCCGCATAAGAATAGTTGAGATATACAGTTACGCCGTTGTCATACGTAACGCGTCTGACATTGCCATCAAGAATTACATGCTCCGAAACCTCGGCATCGGCTACCTGCTTGTAGAAATCGTTATAGATCTGATACATTTCGGCAGCAATGTCAAGAGAATCCGTGTACTGAGAGGAATAGTAGGCCATGTAATCCACGTCTTCCGTATTGGCGTAGATGGAGGGCTTTTCGTAGCTGAAGGTGAAGCGCGGAGCGGACTTGCTCTCAAGCGCCCACAGAAGCTGATTCTCATATCCCATATAGCTTTCAGTATTCCAGCTCTCGGAGGAATAATTCAAGCTTCCGTCCAGCACCCACTGGATGAAGGGGATGGAGTAATCGGTGACGGCAAAGCCGTTGTCGCCGCGCGGGAGATTGGTTGCACTGTCCGCGAACTTGAAGGCGTACAGAAGCGGCTTGTCGAGCATGAGCTCGTACTCATCGGAAATCTCCTCAAGCGCATCTTCGAAAACACCGATGGCATGGATGCGGCTTAAGTTTTCCTTGCGCTTGTGGTCGCCGATGGGGGTGTTTCCAAGGTCGAAGAGATTGATGCCGGTAAGGTCAAATTCTTCAAAATTGTCAAGCGCCTCGTCGGTGTACTCTTCAAGGTAGTACGGCGAAATGTAGTAGCCCTGATGATTGGTTCTGGAATGCTTCAGAACCGGCTCGCCAAAGGTGTATACCATCGCCGGGTCGCCGTCGTGCTTGCGGGAAGCATTCTTCAGCGGTTTAAAGTCGCGTTCGGTGTACACGCGGCCCCAGTATACGCCGGGATAGAACGTGTCGCCGTTTTTGGAAAGCAGCTCGCTGAGCTCATTCAGCGCTTTTTCGCTGCCAATACCGCTGTCAAGCGCCAGATCCGTAAGCGCAGCGTTTTTGATGCCGCCTTTGAAAAGGCCGGAATAGATCATCTGGATGTTGTCGATGCCCTTTTCGCGCGCCAGCTCGTAGATCTCTTTGGCCTGATCGATCGTGGTCGCCTGAACGGTGGACTGATAGGGAATACCCAAAATGAACTTGTCCTTGTTGACAGCGCCCAGAATTTCCATAAAGAAGGGGGCGTTCTCATCGGCTTCGGATTCATTGAGCTGTCCGCCCTTAAGCAGATACTCGCGGTATACCTTGGCAAAATCAAGGTAGTTCGCATTTTCGTCCGTCAGCCACTTATAGCGGATCACGATATCGCCCTGATAGATGTCGTCGGCGTAGCGGGAAGAGGTGATACTCTCATTACCCGCAAGGGCAACGTTTTCGATGTTGCGAATGGCGAAGGTCAACGTTACGCGGTTGAACTCATCGCTGTGGCCGGAAACGTTGGCGGAAATGGTCGCCATTTCGTAGCCCTTTTCGATGATACCCATCATGGAACTGTCGGTGCGCTTGATCGCAACCACGGGCAGCGCCACGTCCGTGCGCCTGGATACGTAATCGTCGGCGTTGATGAGCGCATCGCTTCCGTATACGGGCATGAGATAGGGCGTTGCGGAAAGCTTCTGGTTGTTAAGGGAGATGAGCGCGCCGCTTCCATCGGGCACAAAGATGTAGCCCTCCTGGGTGTTGTCCGCAGTCAGCATATACGGAAGGGCGTTTAAGGAAACCAGTTCGTTTCCTTCGGTCGTGGAAATGCTCGCGCAGGGAACAGTGAAGACAAGATCGTCACCGTCCAGCTGATAGCGAACGGTTACGTGAATCTTCGGAGAATAAGTACGCACATAGTTGACTGCTGCGTTATCCTCCAAAAGATCTTCCTGCGTGTACACGCCGCTTGTAAAGATCATTTCATAGAGCTTCTTGATCAAAAGCGCGCTCAGAGAATCGTCCTTTACGCGGATCATGTATTCATACTCGGAATCCTTCTGGGGAACGGCGCGGTAGTTAGCGTCGAAGTCCTTTTTCTGGCTGGTGCTCCAGTCGGAATTTTCGATGATCTTCTGATACTTGTCTACGCGGATGGCCTTGGGAAGGTCGTCGATGATGTATGCGTTATCGCCGATGGTGTAAGTAATTTCAACGCCGTTTTCAATCAGCTGCCACTCGAAGGTTTCGTTGCTGACCGAATAGGTGTAGCTGTCCATGGCGGTGGTGGTAACCGGGGAGGTCTGCGCGTTGGTGATGAACGTGGCCTGAACGGCGGACTTCTGAAGGGATTTGATGGTGCGGTTGCCCTGGGAGCCATTCATTTCACTGCTGTCCCAAGCCTTGCCCGTTTCAAGATCCACAAGCCTTATTTCCGTCGTTTTCTCATTAAAGAGAAGCGCTTTGGTTTCGTTTTCCGAAATCAGCGTAAAGCCTTCGTCCTCTGCGCGCAATTCATAGGCGTATGCGCTGACAAAAAGTGACAGAACAAGCGCCATTAAGAGGAACCAAATGATTCTGCGCATGGTACGCCTCCTTTCCAATTTGCGTTATTAGAAATACTTCAGCATCAGTTCCTTGGTGATGATCGTAAAGAAATCCCATACGTCTGCAACCAGCGCAAATACCAGCATCAGGATGAAGACCAGAATCATCATCGCGACAACCGTTAAAAGCAGCGCGCCGATGGACTGGCCAAAGCCGTATTCGTGCACGACAACCAGACCAATAAAGCCGTATACAACCAGCAGAACCGTGCCGATGGTCTCAATGGCGTATACAAACGTCATCTCGTCCAGCGTAAGCACGTTGCTTAAGAAAAGCGCGACCAGCTGTAACAGGCACATCGGGAGCATTGCATACATGATGGTCATGAAGATCTCGCCAAGCTTGCCTTTTCCGTTCATGAGCGTGGTTACGCACCAGTTGCCCAGAACGAAAAGCGCAACAGGGAACAGCACTGTAAGCGCAAGGTAGAGGCTGTTTACATGGTAAATGTCCGAGTGGTTGATGAGGAAGCCGCGGTATACAAAGTTCATGATGCTGATTAAGGATTCCAGAATCAGCACGAAGAACGCGAACACATAGCTTCCCTTTTTCTCGAACTTCATTGCGTCGAAGCCCTTGAAGGGGCGCTTCAGGATTCTGGTCGGGAATCCCCAGAAGGTTTCATACAGCCAGCCGAGGCCCTTTCTGACGCTTCCTTTTTCCGCATTCGTCATGTCAGGCCGCCCCCTTTCTCTTTTTACGCGCGCGCTTGACGCTGGAAACCGTCACCTTAACGGCAATCAGGCCCAGTATAACCAGCATGCCGGGCACGAAGTATTCGCGAAGCGTCGCCGTGCGCACCTTTTCATAGGCCTTATCGTAATACTTGCGGTCGTCGCCCATCTCGAGGAATTCCATAGCCTCTTCGTATTCGCCGCTTCTTAAAAGCATGCGGCCTACGCCGGAGTATGCCAGAGTGAGGTTATGGTTGTAGGAAAGGGCTTCCTCCCAGTACTTGGAAGCGACTTCATAGTCGTACAGATACTGGTACTTGACCGCGTTCATGAGGGCGGATCCGTACTTGGTGGGGCTGAACACCTCGATGGACTGGGCAAGAGAGTCCAGAACCAGGATGTCTTCGCCTACAAAGATCACGTCCACGGGGTTTCTGAAATAACCCTCGCGGTCGCCGGGGCCGCCGAATACGAACAGAAGAGAATGGTCTTCGTTGTAACCGAAGATGCGGGAGCGGGTGGAATCGAGGCACACATAGGCGCCGAAATCGTTTACGTCAACGGCGATGAACTGGCTCTTGCCGGTAGGGATACCGAAGCCGGTTTCATTGGTCCACAGATCGCCCTGCGGATAGGGCTTTTCTTCGGAAACCTTGATGATGTTTTCGCCCTTGGCATTCAAGCGCTTAATGGTTTTTTCATCGGTGCTCAAAAGCGTTGCAAAAAGGAAGCCGTCCTGATCGATACAAAGGTTTGTAAAGTCGGAAGGCAGCCACAGCGCCTGACGGGCGCGCTGTTCCTTGGTGGCGAAGGTGCGCCAGAACAGCTGCCAGGGGGTGAAGGTTACTTCGTTCACGCCGAAGAAGCGCGTGAAGGTTCCGTCGGCATTGAGCTCGAGGATGCCTTCGTACATGTTCTTGGAGATAACGTAGAGGCGGCCGGCCGCGTCTACGACCATCTTGGTCGGTCGATAGTTTACATTCTCATAGCCGACGATCTCGGGCTTGCCCATGACGCGGTTGAGCGTAAAGTCGGGGTTGAAGTGCAGAATCTGCGCCTTCTCCGACTGGGTGATGTAAATGTCGCCGTCCTTGGTGACGGTAACGCCCGTGCAGCCATCCAGCTTCACTTCCTTATCGCCGTCCATGTAGGCGGTAAGAACCGACTTCACCTTCAGATCATGATCCATGATAATCAGGCGCTTGGAGCAGAGGATGTACACGCCGGAATCGTCCCTGAACGCGTCGACCAGACCGTCGAGCGCATCGATTTCAGGCATGTCGCGGGCAGTGATGGATCGGGCGAGCGTATACGCCGGGGGCGCGGCGATGATTTCGTCGTGGGGCGTATACAGGTAGTTGCTCGAGCCCGTGCGGGCGTCGGCAAATGCAATCATGGACGGAAGGAAGGCGAGCGCCAGAATCAGACAAATCAATTTTCTCATTCGTTTCACCCTCCTTATTCCTTGATACCGGAAGTGGCCATGGTCTCCAAGACGTTGGACTGGGAGATAATGAACAGCACAACCGGAACGATGAACATAACAAGAGAAGTAGCTGCAACCACACCGGTTCTGGCAACGCCGGAGCCGGAGAGCTGGTTGAGCATAGCGGCCATGGGCTTGATGTTTTCGGTGTAGATGAAGTTGGTGCCGGTGGCGCCCCACATG
Source organism: Clostridiales bacterium (assembly GCA_015056255.1). Taxonomy (GTDB): domain Bacteria; phylum Bacillota; class Clostridia; order Christensenellales; family Aristaeellaceae; genus SFHK01. The sequence continues at coordinate 89,784 of SVGP01000007.1, forward strand.
CTCTGGAAAGCGACGATGAACAGCGTGATCCATGCGGGCTTGACGGCCGGCATGATGATGCGCCAGAGCATCGTAAAGTAGGTCGCGCCGTCGATGGAAGCCGCGTCGATGAGCGCAGTGGGAACCTGCTCCATGAAGTTCTTCATCAGGAACAGACCCAACGACATCGAAAGCGCGGGCAGGATGACGGACCAGACAGAGTCAACCAGACCCATGTAGCTCATGATTACGTAGTTCGGAACCGCAGTAACGGCGGTGGAGAACATAAGGGACATGACGACCAGTTCGCTCATGAGCTTGCTGCCGGGGAACTTGAACTTCGAAAGCGGGAAGGCGGCCATGGAGCAAAGGATGATGTGGCCGACCGCGCCCACAATAACGATAAAGAGGGTGTTAAACAGGTATCTGGTGAAAGGCACCAGAGAGTCCGCCAGAAGTTCGCCCAGATCAAAGAAGTTGTCCAGCGTCGGCTGAATAACGAACAGCTTCGGCGGGAAGATGAACAATTCGTTGATGGGCTTAAAGGCGTTGGAAACCATGAAGATTACCGGGAACAGCATGATAAGGGACAGAATGAACAGGCAGATCAGAAGCGTAAGGCTTCCGGTAAGCGAACGGTTGCTGCGACCGCTCGTCAAAGAGCGCGCAAATTTGCTTCTGTACATCAGCTTCTGGCCCTTGTAGGCCTGCTTCTGAAGCTTGCGCATTTTTTTCTGCCTCTTTGTGAGCTTAGCTTTATTCATTTACGTGCCCACCTTTTCTAACATCCGCTGAACGGCTTTATTGATTGTAAGCATCAGGAAGAACAGAAGTACCGCGATGGAACAGGCGTAGCCCATTTCAAGGCGAATGATGCCGTAGTCGTTTAAGTGGTTGATGATGGTATGCGTTGCGTAGTTCGTGGACGGGAAGCCGTTTAAGGCCACCGTTACGTCCGCAACGGCCAGGGAGTTCGTAATCGACATGACCGCACCGAACATCAGCTGCGGGATCATGTTGGGCAGGGTGATGTACCAAAGCTCCTGCCAGCGGTTCTTGACGCCGTCAACTTCCGCCGCTTCATACTGCGCTCTGTCAACGCCCTGAAGACCGGCGATGAAGGATAAGAATCCTACGCCAAGGCTCATCCATACGGAAACCAGAATGACGATCAGCATCATGTACTTTTCGTCTCTGAGCCACAGGATGGGGTCGGTGATCAGGCCCATGGAGAGCAGACGGGAGTTGATAAAGCCGTACGCGTCGCCGGAGAACAGCTGCGTAAAGATAACGTAGGCGTTACCGGAGATGGAGGGCGCGTAGAAGATAACGGTTAAAAGCGTTCTGAGCTTCACGGGAAGTTCGCACAGAAGCCACGCCATGAGGAAGGAGAAGATGTAGCCGAACGGACCGATGATAACGGCCAAAAGCAGCGTGTTCTTCACCGACTTCAAGAAAATCGGGTCGTCCAGGAACAGGCGCATGTAGTTTTCAAAACCGATAAACTCAGGCGGCTGCAGGACGTTGAACTGGGTGAAGCTGAAGAAGATGGAGATGACGACCGGAACGATCGTAAACATCGTGAAGAAGAACATGTAGGGAAGAAGCATCCAGTAAAGCTGCTTATACTTTTTAGCCAGCATTACGTTATACTGGTATTTCGTGATATACCGGGGGTTTTTCGCTTTTGCCACTTTCATATCCTCCTTTCTTTACTGCGCCGTGTCCAGACCAAACTCTCTGCGCTTGGCGTCGATTTCTTCCTGAATCAGTTCGACGTTTTCGTACAAAGTGTCGGCGGCGTTTTCGTAGTTGGTGATGACGGTGACAAAGGCATTGTTCAGATAACGGCCGGTGATGTAACCGCCGGGAATCTGCGGGATGCCGTGGAGGGTGGAAAGCGTGTCGTTGAGAACGGCTTTGATCTCAAGCGGCCACTCGACGGCCTCAAAGGACTCGAGGTTGGCTACCTGATATCTGCCGGCCTTGCCGAGGATGGCTTCCATTTCCTGCGCATAGCGGGTCTGGGTTTCGGCTCTTGTCCACCACTTGATGAACTCCCAGCTCTCGTCAACCGTTTCGTTCTTGATGGCGGTGTTCTTGATGATCATCGCGCCGCCGGTTACGCAGGGAGAGGCATAGGCGATGCTGCCGTCGGCCTGACGGGTGCCGGGCACCTTTTCGATGCTCCATGCGCCGCGGATTTCAGGCGCGGAAACAGCTAAGCGGGTATAGGTGGAGAGGTCGACGATGCCAATCGGGACTTCGCCCAGGCGGAAGCGCGTGATAAAGTCGATATCGCGCGGGAAGCCGTGCTGGGTGTAGAACTGGGTCCACCACTTGAAGGCGGCGTTGGCTTCGTCTCCGCCTAAGAGACAAAGCGTTCCGTCTTCATTATAGATCTCGCCGCCCGTCTGATAGAGGCGGGAGAGGAATACGGTGTTGATCGGAACGGAGGAACCCATCGAGAGCGAGGCGCCCAGAGAGGAGGGCGGCGCGGTATCGAGGTAAAGCTCCATGTTGTATCTCTGAAGCTCGGGAATCAGGGCGATTAAGTCATCCCAAGTCTCGGGAACCTGAAGGTTCAATTCTTCAAAGATATCGCTTCTATAGAACATGACCGGGAAGCTCATCTGATCCGGAAGCGCATAGCAGCCGCCTTCATAATAGAAGGATTCCATGGCCGCCGGCAGGAACTGAGATACAACTTCCTCATAGTCTTCAAACTGCTTAAGATCCAAAGCCGCGTCGCGGAACGCGAAGTTTACAGGCGCGGTGTTGCCGATCTGAATGGCGATCTCCGGGCCGTTTCCGGTGAAGGTCGAGGGCAGAAGCACATCGGCGTTGATGAGCTTTAAGTTTACCTTGATGCCATACTTGCTTTCAAAGCTTTCGTTGATGAGTCTTCTGATGACTTCAAACTGGTCGCGGCCGGTAGACAGCCATACGTCGATTTCCTTTGCGGAATCCTCGGCTGCAGAGTCGGCCACGTTGTAGTCGTTAAAGAAGGAACCGATGAAGGCGCGGATCATGTGCCAGATGCGCTCAAAGAAGTTGCCGTCTGCGCGCTTGTCAATGTCCTTGTCGCCGGTCAAGACGATGTAGTCGATTTTCATCGGCTGATCTTTGAAGTCAAGTACGGTCTTGCCCATGGAGGTGATGCACTCTTTGAACGCGGAAAGGCGCTTGGGCCATGCTTCCTCGGATTCAATGAGCTCGTCAACCATGGAAAGAAGGCGGGTAAGCGCCGCAGTTCTTTCGCTGCCGGAGCCGGTTAAGGCGGTCATTCTTTCAAGAATGTCCTCAACGTCGGCCTTGCGCTGGGTGATGTCGGCCTGCAGGTTCGGAATGCGCGTAAAGAGCTGATAGCTCTGATAGATATCAGGGCTGGAGCCGGTGATGGCGATGACCTGACGATAGAGGGAGTTGAGTAGCTCGGTCTGCTCGTCGATGTCCTTAAGGATCGCGCCCATTTCGCCGAGCGTTACCTCGAGCGTGATTCTGTGCGTGCCCTTTTCAAGGAAGAAGTAGAATTCCTGCGTATCTTCCTTCTTGTCGGTCGGGTCCTGTCTGTTTCCGGAAAGCGGAGACAGCTGGAACTTGCCGCTGTGATAGAAACGAAGGTCGGCGGCCTCTTCAAAGGGGATCACGCCGTCAATCGTGAGCTTACGGGTGGCGTACAGGCCGCGAAGGTCGCTCTGCTTAAAGCGCAAAACGACTCTGTAAAGGCCGTCTTCAGGCGCTTCGATATCCCAGGAAATCCACTCGCCCGGCTCGTTCCATGCGGTGTCGCCGATGCAGTTGAGGACGATGTTCGAGGGATGGTAGGGCTCGGAAATCGGGCTGGTACGGTCGTTGACCGGGTAGAAGCTGGGGCCGGATTTCAGCGCTGCGTCCTCCGCCTGATACTGGATGGGCTCTGTATCTGAAATCTTCGCGCCGTTTTCCAGGTGAGAAGATATGTATTCGGCGTAGGTGGGAGTTGCCTCCGGGGCTTTGATGGTGATCGTCTTCAGAATGAGGCCCTCGTTCAGGGACTCAATGCGAAGCGTATTTTCACCCTTTTTGACAAAGAATCTGAAATCCTCGGCAACATAACCCTCCATGTCGCTTAAGGAATAAGCGCGCCATTCGGGGGTCTGTACCTGAGAGGGGAAAGGCTGGTTGCCCTTCTTGTCTTTATAGTCGCGGTTTACGTCGTTCCACATGCGCGAAAAGGCCAGCTCGTTTGCTTCTTCAAACGGGCTTTCGCCATTTAAGGTAACCTTGCGCAGAATGTCTCCGCCGCTTCCGCTTCCGGGGAAGTAGAGGAATTCGATTTCGTAAAGCGCATCTTCATTGGCTTCAAACGTATATTCCACGTATCCGACTTCGCCGGTGGACAGCGTTCCGTCTTCAAGAACCTTGCCGTCCGCCATTTCAAGCGCGGAATACTCCGAAGCGTTTAAAACGATGGATTCAGTCGCATTGGGCACGGATGCGTACTTTTCAATGTACTCGTCATATCCTTCCGCAAGCGCGCCAAAGGTAAAGGCAAGCAAGCACACGAAAAGGCATGCGATGATCGGGCGTTTCAGCATTGTGTCACCATCTTTCGATTTGGTAGCCATGAATTCGGAAATACGCGACTGCGAGACGCCCTTTTAGGGGCGTCTCGCAGTCTAAAAATGCAATCGGCAATCGATTACTTGATGTAGCCTGCATCGCGGAAGCTGGCTTCGATCTCGGGAACAGCAGCTTCGAAGGTGGAACGTACGGAGGTGCCATCGGTGAAGGGCTTACGGGTGAGGCCGTAGAGAGATACGGTTCCGCCGTAGCTCATGCCGAGGCCGGCGTTCTGGAGGTTCGCGATGGGGTTGAACTTGGTGTGCTGCTTGACCCAGGTGTGGAGCTCAGCAGACAGCTCGTCGGAGAACTGGGATTCGGGCTCGAGAACGAAGTCCGGATCAGCCATGGCCTTGATTTCGGCCTTGGCGTCGTCATCCCAAAGCAGGTCGTAGATCAGGTTTACGAGGGCCTTCTCAACGTACTCAGCTTCCAAGCCGGGGAAGTCTTTTTCGATACCTTCAAGAACCGCGCCGGTGAGGCCCAGATCATAGTAGGTGCCGTAGTAGTTCTGAAGAGAGGTGTAGTCGCCTTCAACAGCGAGGGTGGTGCCGCTGCCCCACGGATAGGGTACATAGCCCCAGGAGGACAGGGTGTTGTTCAGGCCGCCCATCTGCCAGCCGGCGCGGTGGGTCATAGCAACTTCAACGCCAGCGTCGAAGGTCGCAGCGGGGGTTCCCCAGTAGTCGGGATCGCCGGAATCGGTTACGTTTGCAGGACGGACGCAGCCGGCAGCCATCAGCTTCTCAAGAAGCTCGAAGGTCTCGATGTATTCATCGGAGGTGATGCCGATGGAGAAGTCAGAGTGTACAGCCATCTGGCCGCCGTTGGCGGGAGGCGCGAAGATTCCCCAGTAGTTGGGATCGATGAAGAAGGCGTAGTGGCCTTCGGGGAGCTTGGACTGGAGTTCTACCATGTAGTTGTAGAAGGATTCATAATCCCACTTGCCCATGGCGAACATCTCGCCGGGATCATATTCCATGCCGGCGTCGAAGATCATCTGGCGGTTGAATACGAGGCCTTCCGGTCCCGGGAAGCCGGTGATGAAGCCGTAGCGGGCTTCGCCAACCATGCCGGCGTCCTTGAACAGCTGGGGCATGTCGAGCTCAGCCAGACCCGCGGAGATGTCGGCCAGAGCGCCGTTGGCGCCCAGGTTCATCGCCCACATGGAGGAGAGGTTGTTGGTGATGTGCCAGGCGGGATCGCCGCCGGCTACGGACTGAATCCACTCAGCGGGCATGTCGTCCCAGGCGGAGGTGGAGGTGTAGAATTCGAAATTGCAGTTATAAGCTTCCTTAACGGCCTCGTAGATGGGCAGCCAGGTCGCCTTGTCAACGTCAGATACATCTTCCGCGTAGGGGTTTACGTTGTCCCACAGACGGATGATTACGGTGTTGCCCTGAAGATCGTAGCCCTTTTCGTTCATGGCGAACGCGGCGGGCATCATCATCGCGAACATCGCGATAACGAGAACCATGGTCACGAGTTTCTTCATGATAGAATTATCCTCCTTATATTATTTTGCCCTTTCGGGCATTGAGGTGGCGGGGTGGTGTTCACAGTGTTACCATATGTTACCAACCCTGTATTTATTATAATATCTACATACCATAACTGTCAATATGGTTTTTCGCAAATATGTAATTTTTCTTGAAAAAATTTCGCCCAATTTGCTCACAAGCCTCAGAAAATAAGACGGAAATTGGCGGAATTTACAAATTATTTGCCTGTTTCAAAATAACTGTGTTAAGAATTCAGCATAAAATCTATTGACAAACGCACTTTCTTCCGCTATGATAAGGGTAACAAAACTATATTTTCGTTACTTTCGTTCTCTTTTCTGTTTCCACGCACAGTCTCTTTTACGCAACAGAAAAAGACAAAAAAACACATCTCCGTTCACAAAACGGCAGATGGAAATATATCATCTTGCATATTGACAGAAATAAAAGCATGTTTTGCAAAGAAGGTGAATTATGACACACACCAGGATTCAGGATCTGGCCGAAAATATGGGCGTTTCAAGAACAACCGTATGGAAAGCGCTCAACAACAAAGGAGGCATCTCCGAAGCCCTTCGAAAAAAAATACTAAAGCAAGCCGAGCAGGAGGGTATCATCCCGCCCTCAAAGGCGGCCGAAGGCGAGATACACCATAGAAAATCCTTTGCTGTCGCCGTTTCCAGAATGGAATCCTCCGTTTTCTGGATGAACATCATAAACTATATCGCCGTTGAGCTTTCAAGGCACGATGTAGATCTGGTCTACACCTATCTTCCCTCTTCCCTCGAATCCGGCTACCGCCTGCCGGGCACATTCGACGGCGTTTCAGGCGTAATCGTATTAAACGTGTACGACGCGCCGCTTTTAAAGCTTTTATCCGATCTTCCCTGCCCCAAGGTTTTTTTGGACACCGTCCCGGAAATGCCCTATTCCGCCCTGAACGGCGACCTTGTCCTAATCGAAGGGCGCGAAGCCATAAGGGAAATCACCTTAAACCTCATAGGACGCGGCTTAACCACCCTCGGCTTCGTGGGCGACCCCTATTACGCGCTTACAAACAAGGATCGCCTTTTGGGCTTTAAAGATGCGCTCCTTGAAAAAAACATTCCCTTTGACCCCAAATTCTCCTTCATAAAGCCCATCAACGCCAGCCTCTATTATGAAGAAACCCGCGAATTCATCTCATCTCTGGACGCCCTCCCTGACGCCTTCGTGTGCGCAAGCGACTTCGTAGCCCACTGCATTGTGAGAGCCCTCACAGAAACCAACCGAAAATTAAGCGAAAGCTTCACCGTCACCGGCTTTGACAACAGCACAGAGTTCGAAAACATCTCCGGCAAAATCACCACCTGCGACGTTCAGACCCATTCCATCGGCCGACGCCTTGCAAACCGGATCCTCTACTTATCCGAATTCCCCGATTCTGCGCGCGAAGTGAGCTATATTCTATCAAAGGTTATTATAAGGGAAAAATGATCTTCGCACCAAAACAGAAATCCCCGGCGCTTGAAATCAATCAAACGCCGGGGATTTTTCTATCCCTTCGATCCTTTCAATCCCTTCATATACTCAATCGCCCTTAAATATTGATCCATACTCTCAAGATGCTCGATGATCATGGGCATTTCAATATCGTATTTTTCCGCCTGCTCGATGTAATATCCCAAATCCACGCCGCCCGTTCCCGGTTCCGTTTCGCGGATGGAAACAGTCAAATCGTGATCCAGCGTCGCATCCTTCACATGGCAGGAAAGGATTTTGTCGCCCAGAAGGTCAAACGTGTTTTTGATCAGCATCCTGTTATTATAGTACACGCGCGGGCTGATCAGCATATTCACAATGTCCATATGAACGCCAAGAGAGGGCCTGTTGATGGCTTTTATAAAATCAAGATAGCTTTCGGGCGAGTCCGGCAGCGCGTGAGGCATGGTTTCAAGCGTGTATTTGGCGCGCACGGGCTTGACTTCGTCCAGAATTTCCTGCATGTATAACACGATCTCGTCAAAGGTTTTCTGATCGTAGTTCTCCTTATAGCTTCCATCCCACATTTCGCCCTTTGCGCCGGTTATGTTCACGCAGCACTTTGCGCCGATGTATTCTGCAAGCTCCAATTGGCGAACGCATCTGATTCTGTTTTCTTTCCTTTTTACAGAATCGGGATCCAGAGGATTGTTCCAGATGCCGACTTCTGCAATCACAAGATCGTTTTCCTTCGCAGCCAGCACGTATTCGTCGATTTTCTTCACGTCCGCCGTCCAGTCGAGCGGAAAAACCACCGCGCCGAGGCCTGCCTCTTTATGCTTTCTTCCCCACTCCTCGGGCGAAGCATGCTCAAACTGACAAGAAATTCCAAGTCTCATAATCATCCGCCTTTCTGTGAATCTTTATATCGATATCACTTTACCACAAGCCGCTTCATCTGTAAACGGAAATTGAATCAGTCGTAATAGTGCACGTGTCTGCGCTTTTCATCCTGCTCAAAAATGCACTTTTCCTGAAGCTTCCTTCTGTATATGCCGCCCGTGGTTTTCACATACAAAGCATCCGTCACCGCGATTTTCTCGGGCATTTCATCGTCCGGAAGATCCAGAATCACGTCGATCAAACCAAAGGAGCGCACGCACTGAACGCCGATTTCCGTCAGCACATACAGCCGATCTTCCCTGTCCACAGCCATATCGATTGCGCCCTTTATGTTGTAATGCGGAATCGTGTGAAGCGTTGCGTGCAGAATGAGCCTGTCCAGCGACAATTCCTCTTCATTTAAAAACATATGCACAACGTCCTCGTTGACATTGGCCGCATACCACGCCTGCCCGTCGTTTGACAAAACAACCTTGTCATACGCCTCCAAAAGCTCTTCGGGCGCATCGCATTCGGTTTCGGGGAAACTATCGCACGCTTCCCATCTGCTTTCAAAAGGCACAACCTCGTTTACGCGGGCCGAATTGGCTTTTGCCTGTACGGGCGCAGCCTTCCAGCCCGCCCACAGCCATTCAAAGCGCTTGTACGCCTCGTTTTCATCGCGATACCTGCTGACATGCCCTTCGCCCGGGAAATATACGCATTCAAAATCGTAATTCGCAAACCTGAAGCCTTCCATAGCTTCCATGTCAATGCCGACCGTCCAGCCGAAATACTCGTTGGGCTCGTTTTCGGAATATTCCTGATAAATCCTGAATGGTTTTGTCTCGTATTTGCGGATCAGATACGGAATTTCGTTTCCGCGTCCCATGGAGAGGAAGGAAGGCGAGCTCATATAAATCCTGTGGAACACGTCCGGATGGAACCACGCGATCACAAACGCGGAAATACCGCCGGAGGATCCGCCCGCCACGACGTGCATATCGGCGGAATCCGAAAAGCGGATGCCGTACGCTTCAGACACATGCGGAATCAGCTCGTGCACGATAAAATCACCGTACTCGCGGTCAAAAAGGTCGTAGTTGTTCATGCGCATATTCCGTTTTGAACCGTCCGGCATTGTAAGAACGCCGGGCTGCACGCCAAACGACACGCAATAAGGGGCTTTTCCCTCGTCCGCAAGGCGCAAATGCGCATTCACGGTCGCCTGGTTCTGCCAGTCGTGCTCGATGATATATCCGAATTCATAATCCTCCACGCAGGGGATCGCCAGATTGAATTTAAATTCCATGCCCGGCTTGTACTTTTTTCCGGTCAAAACGCCGTCGATATATCGAATTTCCGTCATCCGTATCGCCTCCTTTTTTAATCGGTTCAATACTGTTTCCGACCTGTATATTATACAATGTAATCGCGCCATAGACAAGCAATGCGCTTATCTTCCGTGAGATTGTCACGGAAACGGACAGATTTTTCTGATACTATACCTTCAGAATCAAGCTGATCAACTTCTGCGTATTCATTGTGCATTTGCGGCAATACTGCTTATTGAGGTGAACATTTATGAAAAAGGAAGCCCTTATTCAAAATATCGTCGGCCGTGAAATTTTCGACTCCAGAGGAAATCCCACCATCGAAGTGGACGTCACGCTGGAAAACGGCTTTATGGGACGAGCATCCGTGCCTTCCGGCGCGTCCACCGGCATATATGAAGCCTGTGAACTCAGAGACAAGGAATCGCCCAGATTTCTCGGAAAGGGCGTGCTCAAGGCCGTAGAAAACATTCAAAAAGAAATCGCGCCCGCGCTGATTGGAAAATCCGCCCTGAATCAGTCCGAAATCGACAGGATAATGATCGATCTGGACGGCACGGCAAACAAAAGCCGGCTCGGCGCCAACGCCATTTTAGGCGTATCTCTGGCCTCAGCAAAAGCCGCTGCGGCCCATCAGAAAACGAGCCTGTTCCGCTATGTCGGCGGAATCGCTGCAAATATTTTGCCCGTTCCCATGATGAACATATTAAACGGCGGCGCGCACGCCAACAACAACGTGGATATTCAGGAATTTATGATCGTTCCAGTGTCCGCCCCTTCCTTTAAAGAAGCGCTTCGACGCTCAACGGAGGTATTCCATACGCTGAAAACGGTTCTTAAAGAAAACCATGTGCCCGTAACAGGCGTGGGCGATGAAGGCGGCTACGCGCCGATGCTTCAAAAAGACGAAGACGCACTTTCATTTATCGTATCCGCAATCAGCCGCGCCGGGTACAAGCCCGGTGAGGATTTCATGATCGCCATCGACGCCGCGTCCTCCGAATGGTTTGATCCCGATACAAAAACCTATACGCTGCCCAAATCGGGCGAGACGTTCACCCGGGAGCAGATGGTTGACCGCTATCTGACCTATCACAAAAAATACCCTATCCTTTCTCTTGAGGACGGCATGGCGGAAACAGACTGGGAAGGCTGGGACGCGCTTACCAAAGCGCTGGGCGACCGCATGCAGCTGGTTGGGGACGATCTGTTTGTCACCAATACGAGGCGGCTGGAGGAAGGCATAGAAAAAGGCGTCGCCAACGCCATCCTTGTAAAAGTCAACCAGATCGGAACGCTCACGGAGACGCTTGACGCCATCTCCACGGCGCATCGCGCGGGCTACGCCGCTATCCTCTCCCATCGATCCGGCGAAACGGAGGATACCACCATCGCCGATTTGGCCGTCGCAGTCAACGCAGGGCAGATCAAAACCGGTGCGCCCAGCAGAAGCGACCGCTCAGCCAAATACAATCAGCTCCTCAGAATCGAAGAGGAGCTTGGGGAAAAGGCAATTTATTTAGGCAAAAAAGCGTTTCGGGGAATGTGAAAAAGCGCGGGCGGTCGATGACCGCCCCTACATTTCATTATGGCGCAATAACCATACTGTAGTATGTTGTAACAACTAAAACTTAATGATACGCATTCGGTCAAAAGGCTCCCTTGTGCAAAGGGAGCTGTCAAAATCGAAGATTTTGACTGAGGGATTGCAGCTAACGCATCGATTCTCTCATACGTTTTTATGAAACCAAACAATCTCGCAATCCCTCCGTCTCGGCTTCGCCGAGCCACCTCCCTTTGCACAAGGGAGGCAAAGTTTGTGCGTATATATAGTTTTAGTTGTTACATTATAGTAGGGGCGATCATCGATCGCCCGCGCTTTCTTTCAGGATCCTTCCAGGAAGGAGCCATTTTCTTTCCCATGCCAACTGCAAATCCTTTCCCGTTCGCCTAAAATTCATCCAGGATTTCGCTGCGCTTTTTGTCGTATTCTTCTTTTGTAATCAGGTGCTGTTCATACAAAGAATTCAGCTTGATCAGTTTTTCTTCAATATCTTCTTCCCCATCGGGCTTTTGATTCACCTGCGAATCCTCCTCAACGACAATTTCATGCGTGGAAACGCCGTTTGACGTGAAGCCGTTTTTAAAATGCACAAACGCAATGAGCGCCGCCACCGCTGTCCATATCACGCCAAACAATCCAAAATTCGGAACCGCCACAACGAGCCCGATAACTACAAACAGTATGCCCACGATAAATCCGACCTTGGATTGCGCCTTTGAGGGCTGTACTTTTATTCGCTTGCGCGCCAATAAAATCCCTCCTGTCAGTTTTCCTTATCTCCGTAGAGGCTTTCAAGCTGCTTATTGATAAGCCCAATCAGCCTGTCCGACAAAATCGCCATGGATTCAATATGCACCTTTCCGTTTCCGACAAACATGGTCATGGAATCGTTGTTTTTTCGGATCAGCCTGATGTCCGAAAAGCGGTATACGATCTTTTTCCCAAGAAACGTGCAATACTCAAATTCCTCGTCGTTCAAAACCGTGATCGTCTGATTTTTCCAGCACAAAAGCGCGCCAACGCCGAGCGCAAGGGCAATGCATGCGCCTACCGCCGCGCCCAAAGAGCTGTTTAAAAAAGCATAAACGCCAATGGCAATTCCCGCCATCACCAGAACCACCGAAAACGCCAAAAGTTTAATCGGCAAAAACATATCCGCCCGCATCTCTCCATCCGGGCAGGCCTTTCCAAGAATCCATTCGCCCAGTTTGATCAAAAGTTTGAATTTCATATTGTTCACTCCTTTTAGTTCTCAAAATTAGTATAGCACAGCAGTAAGGATTGCGCAAGACGCATCGTCCCATGCCGGGACGATCGGCGGCTGCGTACATCCTCGCGCGTTTAATCGCCAGACGTCTGATTTTCCAAAAATCTCAAACAGGATCCTCTATATCGCTTCAAAAACGCTTTGTCAATAGAAAATAAAACAAACCAAGGCCAATTCGCCCTCAAATATATTGACATTTGCGCCGAAACCGTTTAAAATATTCGGTGCATGTCTCCGTAGCTCAGCAGGATAGAGCGTTCGCCTCCTAAGCGAAAGGCCGTGGGTTCGAATCCCGCCGGGGACGTAAAAAGCCCTTATGCAAACTTGCGTTTGCATAAGGGCTTTTTCATAAAGCTCCTGCGACTCACTGCCCATTGAAAAACTCCATATATCCCAGCCAGTCATGCCTCGACAAAAAGTGCGTGCCATTTCTAAGCTGATAGCCGACCTTTCCGCCAAACCGCTTTTCTCCCGGTTCAACAGGAACCTCAATATCGCCCGAAAGGCCTTTAAGCCCCAGCATTTCATACGCTTCGCCTGCGAGATACGCGCCCATGAGCTCGCTTTCGGGGTCAGCCCATTCGTCTTCCGTTGCACTTCCGACGCATAACAGGCGGGGCGCGACGAGAGCCAAAAGCTGATGCTGGTCAAAGGGCATGTTTTCTTCATTTTCGATGTATTTCTGATAATTTTTGCAGAACCAGAAAGGGAAGTTTTTCGTGATGTGAACGACGTGCTCTCCCTTTTTGCCCCTTGTGACCGCCGCGCCCGAGCAGCCGGAGTCGTTGGAGACGACGCCCGCAAACCGCTCGTCCTGAACGCCGCACCAGACGGCGGTTTTTCCAAGGCGAGAATGGCCCGCGACGTAGATTCTGTCCTTGTCGATTTCATCAAGCGTCTGAATATAATCCATCATGCGGCTGGCGGCAAACGCCCACATGCCGATTTTGCCCCAGTCGGCGCCGTCGTTTCTGCGCGGATACATATTCGCAATGCCGCTTTCGAAATTGTCTTCGGTGTCCTTCGTCACATCGTTGTAATTCACAATCGCAAGCGCGTAGCCGCTGTCGATAATTTCCTCAATCGGCAGATACTGCCCCGCGCCGTAGGGGTGGAAGGAAATGTATACAAACATCGGTACAGGCTGATCGGAATTCGGGATCACGGTATCGAAGGGGAAGGTAAATTCGCCCTTGGGCGTATCGAAGGACAGATTTACAAGATTGTGTACCGCCTTTCCGCCTACGGAATCATGCTGCTTTTTTACTTCCCAGCAGATGCTTTCGGGCTTTTCAGGGGTAACGCCGTATTCTTCCTTTTCAAAAAGCACAATCATTTCCCGTCTGTAAGCGCTCCAGTTATCCTTCGTAAGAGAATCCGGAATGGTTTTAGGCAGATTTCTTCTCTTGATTTCGTTAAGCATTTCTTTTCCCCTTTCTATATCGATATCCACCAGCAAACGCCGAATTTGTCAATGACCGTCGCGCAGTATGCGCTCCATGGAAGCGCGTGAATGGGCTCGAGCACCACGCCGCCCTCAGACAGCACGCTAAACGCGCGATCCACCTTTTCCTTTGACCCCATCTCAAACACATTAAACGTCATGGTTTCCCACTTATTTTTGTGAACGATATGAACATCGCACGGATTTTTCGCCTCGGCAAGCGCTAAAAACCCTTCGCCATCCACAGACAGCTCGCAGTGTTCGTACGCATCCTTGTTTTCATTAAAAAACTCGCGCGTAACGACAGCCCCAAACGCCCGGCAGTACGTTTTCGCCGCTTCAAAGCTGTTTTTCACATACACCTGATTGTAGTTTTTCATGCTTTCCCCCATTATACCCATACGAGGCGATAATTTCCACCCCAAGCACATCATTAAACCGATGAATCGCGCCCGCCATCGTTTCTGCAAAATCAAATACCTTTTGATCCTTCTTTTTCTCAGGCGGATTTTTCCTCACATCCAGCGCAAACAAAAGCGCGTCCTCATCCGGGCACAGATGATTTTCAATCGCCCATTCGGCGGCTTTGGTTTTCGAAATGATCTCTCCGGTTCTGAGCGTATAAATGCACCGCGCGATATCGAGCATCCAGCCGAAGGTGTACAGGCTGCGCCCGGTTGTGTGCGCATAATCCCGAATCGTCTCGTGATGCCGCTTTACGCCCTCAAAAAGCTCAGAAAATTCGGGGCTTTTTATCTGATCCCGGACGTCTTTTCCATATAAATGCACGCTGTTTTGAAAAAGCTGCATCCTCCCGAACGCATCCAAATCGTATTTTTCGCAGATCCTCTCCCCGCGCGTTCCCCAGTAGACCGCGCGCCCGGAGTGGTTTTCAAAAAACATATCCGCCGAAAGCATCCCGCCCTCAAACAGGCGGTAATAGGGATTGCCTGGGTTTTCATTTTGCAAATCCTGCCTCAGATGCAAAAGCCGCTTCGCCTGTCCTTCGCTGATCGCCTTCTCCGTAAGCACAAAAAGGTCGATGTCGCTCCATCCAAGCCGGAAATCATCCACCGCCGCCGACCCGTATATATAAATGGAAGGAACAGCGTCAGAAAGAATTTCCGAAATCGCCTGCACCATCCGGTTGATGGCCGTCTGCCGGGCCTTTCTTTCCGCGCCCTCGGGGTGCAAAACGTACTTCTGATTCGGATACCCCATCTCCATAATAAGCGCATCCGGCACAAAGCCATACTTTTCATAAAGCGCCCTCGGCGCAAGTCCCTTTTTATCCTCCGCGCGGAACGTCGAAACCGAAATCTCCTTCGTGCGATCCAGCTCCTTAAGCGCTTCATTCATCAAAATCGAAGCCGCACCGCGCCTTCTGAAGTCAGGCGAAACCGCAAGACAGCAAATCATATTCCGCCCGCGCGAAAAAAGCATAACGCCAACAATCACGCCATTCTCTTTCACGCAGATCGCCTGCCGCTTTTTCATGAATTTCAGAACCGTGTTTCCGTAATCCGAAAGCCCCTCTTCCGTATCAAGCCCCGGAAAATTCCACCGAACGCGCGTGACAAGCCGCATCCAGGCATCGATGTCTTCCGGAATCGCGTAATAAAGGTGCATGTATTCCTCCTGTTCAACAATTCATATTCTTCATCTATTTACTTTCGGGTTTTCCGTACGTTTCAAAATATAATCTATGCTTACATCATAAAAATCACTGAGAATCAATAATGCATCCGTTGTTGGAAGACGCTTAGCTCTCACCACAGTAAAGCGCATTAATATGCCTGATCGAAACATTATATGCTTTATATGTGGCATCGCCAAGTGAATCAGGGAGACACCTCCCCGATTCACTTGGCATTCATAATATGGTATCTTTAATTGTCATGAAATCAGCGTAGGTAATCGCCCTTTCAATTCATGTGGATAAGCACCCATACTGTAGGGGCGTGCATTGCGCGCCCGCGCTTTTTTATATCGTTTCTAATGTCCTTTCGCAACAGCCTTGGAAGCATTTTCGTTCACCACAAATTCAATCCAGCAAATCAGAATAAATATACATCTTCTCGGTTCTCTTCGCGTATTCTTCCGCATAGGAATCGCGGTTCACAACGAAGATAAGCCGCGGACATTCGTCAAATGCAGAATCCTCGATAGCGGTTACGCTGTCCAGCAGCTTGATCGTCATAAGGCTTTTGCATCCGAAAAACGCAGAATCTCCGATGGTCGTTGCGCTGTCCGGCAGCTTGATCGTCATAAGATTTTTGCACCAGCGAAACGCAGAATCTCCGATGCTCGTCACACTGTCCGGCAGCGTGATTGACGTAAGACTTTCGCACCCGTTAAATGCATAATCTCCGATGCTCGTTACGCCGTCCGGCAGCGTGATTGTGGTAAGTTCCGTACACCCGCTGAACGCAACATCTCCGATGGTCGTCACGCTGTCCGGCAGCGTGATTGTCGTAAGATTATCGCATCCACAAAATGCAAAATTTCCAATAGTCGTCAAATGGTCCGGCAGCACAATCGTTATCAGATTCTCGCACAGGGCAAACGCAACGTCTCCAATGGTCGTCACGCTGTCCGGCAGCGTGATTGTCGTAAGACCCTTGTTCCCGTAAAACGCAAAATCTCCAACAGCCGTAACACCGCAGCCCTTGATCTCATTCGGAATCATCAGGTGGTTTTTACTGCCGGAATATTTTACGATTTTTACAGTGTTCTCTGTCAAAAAAACATATTCATAATCGCCGCTTTGGAATCTTTCCGTGTTCTCTTCCGCAGAAGCGTATCCCGTGATAAATAAGAGAATCAAAATCATTGCCCATATCGTTTTTTTCATACCTGTTTACTTCCTCTCTTTTTGTTTGTATTATTGGAGTTTCATTGTCAAATGAACAGAAGCATGGGGCGCGCGTGTGGTTTCATTATACGTCAGAGAATTTCAAATATTGAAATCCGGTTCCATATCAGGAGACGGTTCCTCCGATTTACAAGTTATTCCCCGCGTGTGATCCTGATTATTTACATGATCGAAGCGATGCGAACCCAAAAGGCGCGCACATGCCGAATTCCCCGTCCGGCAGCTTCACTGCCGCTGCACGAAAAACGGCTCCCCGGTCGCCGCATACACCCACGTCAATCCATTTTCTTTTCTGCCTGTATGTACGCCGCCTTTCCAGACCATTCGTCTGCACAGTCAAAAAGAATTCTGTCTACATAGTTATTATATTGTGATTTCCAATAAAAGTCAATCAGGGAGACGGCATCTCTGATATATCCCATCAAGCGGCAATATCTGCGTCTCCAAAATAAAAACGCGCGATGTAATTCACCGGAAACTTCAATCCCTCCGGCAGCATGGTAGACGCCTTTGGCGCAATATGCTATATTTATAATGCAAAATTGTTCCCTCATTCACCGTCTTTCGCGCTGCCTTTATATACATATTTAGACTGCACAGGAGAATGAAAACATGAATACCATCAACCGCATCTTCGACTTATCCCTAATTTGGAAACAGGCTTCCCTCGTTTTTCCCTATTTCGATAGGCTCAGTCTCGATTGGGACAAAGCGTACAAAGAATACCTTCCAAAGGTAATAAACACAAAAACCGATCTGGAATTTCATCTTCTTTTAGCCGAATTCATGAATCTGCTTTCCGACGGCCACACGGACTACATGCTGCCCAAATCGCTTCGGGACGAAGCCGGCTATCTCCCCTTCTCTCTTCGCTTCATTGGCGATTCCTATTTTAT
Organism: Clostridiales bacterium; assembly: GCA_015056255.1. Classification (GTDB taxonomy): domain Bacteria; phylum Bacillota; class Clostridia; order Christensenellales; family Aristaeellaceae; genus SFHK01. Next base: position 107,593 of record SVGP01000007.1, read on the forward strand.
AGACACATCCATTCCCGAATACGAGGCCCATTTGGGATCGCGCATTCTGTCCATAAACGACGCGCCCTTTATGTCTCTTATTCAAAATACAAAAAAATACGCCTATCATATCGGTAATTACATATCCCGCTATAGGCTCACGCAAATCCTCCCGTTTCTCTTAAAACCGACAAACAATCGCGCCGAAACCACCTCCGGCGCGTTCACCTTCGACCTGCTTCCCTCAAGGCCGGAAAACCTGAAGCCCCAATCGCTCCATCTTCCTGTTGCCTATGAAAAAGTCCAAACAGGCAAACTGGATATCCGCCTGTATGGAGACATCCTCTATATCAAGCTGGATGACTTTATGTATGGAAAAGCGGCGGACGAAGTCGCCAGCGCAATCACGCAGAATCCCGCCGTTTCGGGCATTATCTTCGATCTTCGCGAAAACGTCGGCGGAATGACCATGAACGGTGCAAAAATTGCCGAGCTCCTGATTGCCGGAGAATTCCACGGCTGCCAAAAGCGAACCCGCTCCATGACCGGCGTGGCCTTGGCCTCCGCAAGCCAGATCATGGACTGGACAGAGGACGACATCAAAGCCCACATCGCCGCCGGATACACAACCCCTGAAGAAATCGCCGAAACCAAATCCTACCTCACAAACACCCACTTCGATTCCTACGCCGATACCTACGGCTCCATCGATCATCCCGCCATCTTTTTGGGCCCCTGCGCAGTCCTCACCTCCCGCCACACCGTCTCCGCCGCCGAGGACTTCATCGCCATGCTGCGCACCAACAGGCGGGCCGCCGTCATCGGAACCCCAACCTGCGGAACCACCGGCACCCCCTTCATGCAGGATCTGTCCTCCGGCGGATGGATGCGAATCTGCTCCGTCGCCTATCGCCTCATGGACGGAACGGAATTCATAGGCCGTGGAATAACCCCCGACATTTTCTCAGAAATATCTGAAGCAGACTTCAAAACCGGCTACGACTCCGTCTTAAATGATGGCCTTTCGTATTTAAAAAAGAAATCAGAGGAAGCGCCCTCTGACACATAAACTCCCTTTCAAAACAGAAAACAAACCAATGAACACCGTAGGGACACCCGTCCCCGGGTGTCCGCTCTAAAATCCCACCTCACCCAAAAGGCTCCTATGTAGCAAAGGGAGCTGTCAAAACCTTCGGTTTTGACTGAGGGATTGCCGCTAACCTTGAATCAGGGGTTTATTTCCCCTGATTTATGATTAATATTCACTATAGATTGCTTCAAAATCCCTTTTACGCTATAATAATACCAACTACAAATTTTCCCATCAAACCCTGCAGGAGGTATCCCAATGACGGAAATGGAAAAGCGGACGGCGGCAAAGGAATTTGCTTCCGATTGGCAAGGCCGAGGCGACGAAAAGCAGGAAACGCAGTCTTTCTGGATGTCACTTCTGAATAAGGTGTTCGGCGTAGCCGAGCCTGATAAATACATCGAATTTGAGGTGCGCGTGAAATTGAGCCACACCTCCTTTATCGACGGCCTGATCAAGTCCACCCGCGTTCTGATCGAGCAAAAGGGTCAGGATATCGACCTGCGCAAAGGCTACAAGCAGTCCGACGGCTCCATGCTCACGCCCTATCAGCAGGCGCGCCGCTATGCGGGCTATCTTCCCCATGATCAGAATCCGCGCTGGATCGTCGTCTGCAATTTCCGTGAATTCCATATTCACGATATGAACCATCCCAACGACGCGCCGGAAATCGTTCTCCTTTCCGATCTGGAAAAAGAGTATTCCCGCCTCAATTTCCTCGTCGATACGGGCGATGAAAACATCAAACGCGAAATGAAAATCTCCATGCAGGCCGGCGAACTGGTCGGAAAGCTCTACGACGCGTTTTTAAAGCAGTACATCGACCCCACAAGCGAACGCACGCTCAAAAGCCTAAACATGCTTTGTGTGCGTCTGGTGTTCTGCCTGTACGCCGAGGACGCAGGCATTTTCGGAAAACCCAATATGTTCCACGACTTCCTTAGAAATCGCGGCATGCAAAGCGGCCGAAAGTCATTGCGCGAGCTGTTCCGCATTCTTGATCAGAAGCCGGAAAACCGCGATCCCTACCTTTTTGAAGACGATCCCGATTTAGCCGCGTTCCCGTATGTCAACGGCGGCCTGTTCTCAGACGAAAATATTGAAATTCCGCCCTTCAACGAGGAAATCTATAATCTCCTTCTGAACCGCGCCAGCGAGGATTTCAATTGGTCGGACATCAGCCCCACCATTTTCGGCGCAGTTTTTGAAAGTACCTTAAATCCCGACACCCGCCGCAAGGGCGGCATGCACTACACCTCCATTGAAAACATCCACAAGGTCATCGATCCGCTGTTTCTGGATGATCTGAAAACAGAGCTTACTGAAATCAAAGCCCTCTCCGTCCTCAAAACCCGCGAAAGAAGGCTCACGGAATTTCAAAGCAAAATCGCTTCCCTCAAATTCTTAGACCCGGCCTGCGGCAGCGGAAATTTCCTGACGGAAACCTATCTGTCCCTGCGCAAACTGGAAAACGAAGTTCTGTCCCTTCTCTTCGGCAGACAGATCATGCTGGGCGCAGCCATCGACCCCATCAAGGTGTCCATCAGCCAGTTCTACGGCATAGAAATCAACGATTTCGCCGCCACAGTTGCCAAAACTGCCCTCTGGATTGCAGAAAGCCAGATGATGAAGGCGACGGAAGACATCGTCCACATGAACCTCGACTTCCTGCCGCTGAAATCTTACGTAAATATCGTAGAAGGCAACGCCCTGCGAATCGATTGGGAAACGGTTGTTCCGAAGGCGGAACTTTCGTACATCATGGGCAATCCGCCGTTTGTGGGCTATTCTCTGCAATCTAAAGAGCAGAAAGAAGATATCTTGTCGATCTATGTGGATGAAAAGGGAAAACCCTATAAAACCGCCGGAAAAATCGACTATGTCGCAGGATGGTATTTCAAGGCTGCGCAATTGATGCACGGAACCGCCATCCGTACCGCTCTCGTTTCCACAAACTCCATCACGCAAGGCGAACAGGTAGCAGGCGTTTGGAAACCGCTGTATGACCGTTTCGGCATTCACATTGATTTCGCACACAGAACCTTCCGTTGGGACAATGAAGCGACGGATAAAGCGCATGTGCATTGTGTGATTGTTGGGTTTAGCTGTGCAAGCAATGACAAATCAAAGAGGCTATTTGCCAATGATCGTATGATTATTGCTGATAACATCAATGCATATTTGCTTGATGCAGACAATGTATTTATCGATAACCGTTCCAAACCCATTTGTGCTGTGCCTGAAATGACAACGGGAAATCGCCCAGCAGATGGCGGCCATTTAATAATTGAAGCAGCTGATTATGAAAACTTCATAAAAGCAGAACCAAACGCAGTTAAGTATATCAAAAAGTTAGTCGGTTCAGTCGAATTTCTAAATAGCAAAGACAGATGGTGCTTGTGGCTTGTTGGCGCTAACCCGGCAGAAATCCGCAAGATGCCAGAGGTCATGAAAAGAATCGAAGCCTGTCGACTTGATAGACTGGTTTCGCCGGATGCAGGAAGGCGCAAATTAGCAGACTGTCCGTCACTTTTCCGTGAAACCAATAATCCAGATACATTTATCGTTGTCCCTGCAGTTTCTTCGGAACGCAGACGCTATATTCCTATCGGATTCCTTGACAGCGATACCATCGCTACCAATCTTGTAACGATCATTCCAAATGCATCACTATACCACTTCGGCATTCTAACTTCTAATGTCCACATGGCATGGATGCGAACGGTATGCGGCAGATTGAAGAGCGATTATCGCTATTCTAAAGACATTGTTTATAACAACTTCCCGTGGCCCACGCCCACCGACGCACAGAAAGCAAAAATCGAACAAACAGCACAGGCAATCCTTGATGCCCGTGCTCTGTACCACGATTGTTCCCTTGCCGATCTGTACGACGAAATAACCATGCCACCCGAGCTGCGCAAAGCCCACCAAGCAAACGACAAAGCCGTCATGGAAGCCTACAACTTCTGGGGTAGCGTCAAGACTGAGAGTGATTGTGTGGCAGCTCTCATGGAAATGTACGTAGAACTAAAGAAATAGAATTGATTCAACATGAGGTGAATATATGAGTGAAAATAAAGTTGTGTCAGGAAAAGCCACATCATTAAAACACGATTCTAAAAAACATCATCCATAAATTATATCGTTAATTCTAAAAAAGCGAGTATGACAATGAATGTTTCATACAGCATTTTTAAGGCAAAAAACATCCGAGATATCATTGAAACAATTTCAATCTATAATGCTTTTTTAGATGGCAATGCTACACTTTTAGGGAAACCTCTTAATTCTATAGTAAACAGTAATAACGCAAAGCGCTATGATGAAAGCAGTTTAAAATTTTGGAAAAAAGTTCTAGAGATTGAAAAGTTTTTAGGGGTCGAATTCATCCCCCCTCAAGATAGTGTGGATTCAGAAACAATTTGTATTGTTGAGCAACTATATCAAAATCTCATAAAGAAAAATCCAATTCGCTCAAATCAGATTGTAAATTCCGTGAATATAGAATTAAATGAAGAGAACTTAAAACAAGCACAGTCTGATCAGATAAAAAGCCCTTTGTATTTTGAATTCGAAATATTTTCCTCAATAGAGTTATTTGGTATCAAAACCAAATTACCGTCAATTATTGGAATTTTCAATGCAATAATTTCTGATTATGATATATCTGGACAAAAACTTATACTAGAAGATGAAAGCCAAGAAAGAACACAATATACAACAATAATGACTTTCAAAAATGAAAACGATTTGCATTCATTCAAAACAAAAGACCACAACGAAAGAATATCTTTATTTCATGATGCAAAACGTCCGACAGATTATCTATAAACTCTGATTTGAATCTGAATCAGGGGAACGTTTCTCTGATTCATTACTGTCAATGGGTAATCGAATATTCTTCGGGACGGATATCCCGTCCCGCGTTTTTATTATCGAACCACATTCGCTTTTTCTAATTATCAAAAAAAGCTGTTGCGAAATGCAACAGCTTCTATAATAAGTTCTCAATTTTCTTTTTAAATGCAGGAATGTCATCCACGCACGTTCTGTAAACGTCTTCCATTCGAAGCGTTTGGTATTTATGTGCCGTTACATCTCTCGTTCCGGCAATGGCTCTCCACGGAATTTCGCGATGTTCATCTTTTAATTCCTGTGTGATGTTTTTTACCAATTCACCGATGTTAATCAGCGTCATGCAAACCGCGCGGATTGTGCGTTCATCCTGCAAAAACATTTCAGACGACATATCTTTCATAGTATCCTGAATGAAGGAAATTTCCGATAGAATCTTTTCGCAAATCTGATAGTCACAATGTTCAAAGCACGCGCACCATCTTTTCGGGGTGAATCATGCTGTCGGCAGGAAGCGGCGCATGGATCACATCGACGGGCAAACCCAATGCATCCTCCAGATCGTATTTCAAAGAATTAAGCATGATGAGAGATACCGACGGCTGCTCAAACTCAACGAGCAAATCCAGATCGCTTTTTTCGGTAGCCCTGCCATCGGCATATGAACCGAAAATACTGACCTTTCGCAATTCGTAAGCATCTTTCAGCTCATGAACGACATTTCTGATTTTATCCTCTGTCGGCATATTCTCACCTCCGTATCTATTTTATATCTTGCCTTCATGCACATTATCAAGCAATTTATAGAGCAGTTAAATTCCGCATATTTCGCCCTCTCAGTCGGCTTCGCCGCCAGCTCTCCCAGAGGGAGAGCCAAGGGCGTTGGAAAAAATATTTGCCTTAGATCATCCAGATAGGCACAATGAAGTTCTCGCTGTTAATTGCGGACAGTTTGGGGCGCATACAGAGAATCGCGCCGTTTCCTCGGGGAACAGTAGCTTTGTCCAGATGGGCAAACGCGCCGATTATCCCGTTGTTCGGATTAACAGAGCGTTTGATCTCCAGTGGCTGCAGCATGCCGTCGCTCTCGATGACCATGTCGATCTCGTTGGAGTTACTGTCGCGGTAGTACCACAGCAGGCATTCCTTGGCGTTGTTGTGGTAAGACTTCAAAAGCTCGGACACAACGTAGTTCTCCAGGATTGCGCCGTTCATCGCGCCGTTCGCTAAAATTTCCGCAGAGGAATAGCGGGTCAGATAAGCCACCAATCCTGTATCAAAGAAATACATCTTGGGCGTCTTCACGGTGCGCTTTAACAGATTGTTGGAATAAGGCCGAAGGAAGAAGACGACATCCGATTTTTCCAGTACCTGAAGCCAACGCTTTGCGGTATCATCAGACACGCCTACATCCTGTGCGATGTCATGAATGTTCAGCATCTGTCCGGCGCGACAGGCGGCTGCGCGAACAAAATCACGGAACAGAAGCGGATCGGCAAGCTGCACCTGCTCTTTGACATCTCGATCAATGTAGGTCTGCAGGTAGCTGGCATAGAACACATCACGATCTGTAAACTTTCCGCTGATAAGACCCGGCATGGAGCCCTTCCAGATTCTTTCATAAATCTGGGCGATATCTGCCGGCGCATTTGTAGCTTCACGGTCTTTCAGAGCCGATATATCCAAAGTAAAGGGCTTGCACGCTCCTGATCCGTGAATCTCGTGCTGTGAAAGGCTTGACATATGCAAAATTGCAACGCGACCGGCCAGAGACTCTTGCGCCAGCTCCATAAGCTTGAATGCCTGTGATCCGGTGAGCCAATAGGCGCCGGGGGGAGCTCCGTTGTCGATCTGAATCTTGATATAGGAAAACAGCTCCGGCGCATACTGCACTTCATCAATCATGATGGGCGAAGAATGCATTTGCAGGAACAGGGCAGGGTCTCTCTTGGCAAGGCCGCGCTCTTCCATATCGTCCAATGTCACATACTCACGGCTATCATCCTTAAGCTGTTTCAAAACGGTGGTTTTTCCAACCTGCCGGGGACCGGTAATCAGAATACAAGAATACTCTTTTGACAGAGCAATTATTTTATCCTCGATATCTCTTTTGATATATGCCATGTCAGACACCTCCATAGGCAAATATACGATGCAATCTTATTTTAGCCTAATGTGAGCAGGATTTCAATGCTAAAATTCGATCCAATCTTATTTTTTCATATTATTTACATTCTGTTCTATAATCCTCTTCTAATTCCTGCCTACGCGGAGCATAGAGTAAAACTTAACATAATGCAGCTCAGCTGCACATCATTTCGCATAAGTGATATATTGGAAAAAGCAGTTGCCACACAGCAACTGCTTCTTTATTGGAATCCGGCGGCGTCCTACTCTCCCGGGCCGTTTCCAGCCAAGTACCATCGGCGCTGAGAGGCTTAACTTCTGTGTTCGGGATGGGTACAGGTGGGTCCCTCTCGCCATTGTCACCGGAAATTGT
>SVGP01000033.1 GCA_015056255.1 Clostridiales bacterium
TCGACGGATTTCCTCGTTTTCTTTACTTCGAATACATCTTCATCATCGTAATCGTCGTCCGGATTCTTCCTGCGCTTTACGATGGTCGACGGCACAACGTAATTGCCGTCTGTTGTTTTTTCGATCTTCATGCCCAGATAATCGTCGTACACTTCATCGTCGATCACCATACGCTTTTTCCGAAACCACCACCAAAATGGCCGCCAGCGGATCAAATAGACGATAACATCAGTAACAATTCCAAAAACGAGCAGCACAACAAGAAGGCTCAGCCAATTTTCAGAAAGCCACCTAAGTACGCTTCCGCCGCTTCCGCCGCTGAAAAGCGCCCATATACCGTTGAACAAATTCTGAAGCCATCCAAACAGAATCTGCAGAAAGTCGGCGGCAAAGCCGTTGTTCGTCATTTTATTCCTCCATCGGGTACGAAACGTTCCGCTTCGCGTCGGTAACTACAACTTTGATAAACTGCGGTGTAATTAAGTCGTATGAAAGCTCGGAATTGTTCCCGACAAATACGGGAAGATGATAGGTTCCGTTCATCAGATTCGACAAATCAGCATATACGTAGACATCTTCCTTTGTAAGCTCATTGATCTTTGTCTGAGGGCCGGTGACCATGACGGAAACCGTGCTCGGCATCAAAAACGCTTCGTATTCATCGCTCAGGCCAAGCACCTCAACAGAAACGTTGCTGACCGCAACGGAAGCAATCTTTTCTCTTAAGGTAATCGTCATATACACCTGATTGGTAGACATGAATTTAAAGTCGGGGAGCTTCGAAAGCGAAAGGCGTTTGGTGTAGGTTTTATTGAGGGTCGGAAGGTTGTCCGGAATTTCAACGGGCAATTCTTCAATTTCATCTAAAAGCGTGCTCTGCGCAGCAACGGTGATCGTCGCGGGCTGGAAAGTGATTTCTGCAATTTCAAATCCATCCGCCACGACAATCTGACTTGCGTCCGCGCTGACAGGCAGTTCCTTTACGGGATAAACATCGATGCTGACCGAGCATGTACTGGAGGAACGGGTCAGAAGGCGGGTGTTGAGCGCTTCGGAATTGCTGTCCTGAAGGCGCAGAATCGCCGCGCGTCGGAAGGTCGAACTTTGGCCGGTAATATCCACCTGCGCAACGGCGCGCGTGGCGTTCTGAACAATAGAGGCTGGACCGGAGACGACAACGGTCTGGGGGTTTATGCTCATTTCGTTGACGGAATACCAGTGGTCGTCCTTGCTGGTTCCGGTCATTTCCACTTCAATCGGAACTTCTCGGGTATCGAGATAATCAATCCGAACGGAAATCGCTTCAGGATAGAGATTGGTAACTGTTCCGTGGCTGGATGTAGCGGACAAGGGAATTTCATGCATGCCGGCGGAGCGGATGTTGGAAACATCCAGAAACACGGAAATGTTTTCATCCGAAAGACGGGCATATTCCTTTTGGGAAACATTTACGCTGGCGTCAATCGCGCCCTGAAATTCCTGATAAACGTCCGTTGCCAGCGCAAGGCCGTTGTTATTAAGCGCGGTTGTGCCCGTTACGGAAACGCTCAGGTTTTCGACAAATCTGGATCTTGTCAGATCCGGAGTAGTGTCGATGATGTACGCCCATATGAGCAGCGCAAACACAACGCTCAGGATTTTCAGAAAAATTCTGTTCATCAGCGCGTTTTTAATACTGTGAAGCCATTCCTTCATCAGGGCTGCGTTAAACTTTTTCAACTTTTCGCCCTCCTCAGTTTTCACCGATCGTTTTTTCTTCCCGTTTTGCATTTGTCTTCAGACGGTAGTTTTTTCGGCCCAAAGATGTTTTGTCATTCGAAAAGATTTCGGTAAGAATCTGGGTCAGCGCCTTATTGTCAATGTAGCGGGTGAGTTTTCCTTCACGGGCCATGGAGATGATGCCGGTTTCCTCAGACACGATCAGGGAAATTGCGTCGGTGGTTTCCGTAATGCCAATGGCGGCGCGATGGCGGGTTCCGAGCTCCTTTGAAATCGTGGGATCGTCCGACAGCTGGAGGATGCAGGCGGACGCCTGAATTCGGCGGTTTCTGATGATGGTCGCGCCGTCGTGCAGGGGCGTATTGGGTTCAAAGATGTTTTCAAGAAGGGGAGAAGTGATCTCTGCATCGATAAAAGTGCCGGTTTCCTCAAATTCACGAAGGCCGGTTTTACGCTCGATGACGATGAGCGCGCCGATGCGCTTTCTGGACATATTGGTCATCGCCTGTACAATGGCCGACACGCATTCGTCGCTGGATTTTGCACTTTGTTTGCTTGAGGAATGGGAAAGGGTGCTCCTTCTTCCGATCTGTTCAAGCGTTCTGCGAAGCTCCGGCTGGAAAAGTATTACAATAACAATAACGCCCGTATTGATAAACTGCTGCAGCGCCCAACTGACTACGTTGAGCTCCATAATTTTACTCAGCCACGTGCACACGAAAAACACGCCGATTCCTTTAAAAACGCTGCTGGCACGGGTTCGCAAAAGAACGCTGATCAAATAATATATCAATACCGCGATGATGGCGATATCCAGAAAATTTCGCCAATCGGGATATAGGAACAAATTTTCATATAATCCACGGATGCTCAGCCATAAGGAATGCAAGTATTTCACTTTAACACCTCCCCGTAGTCACACGTATTTATATTATAATGCAAATCGGTGTTAAACGGAATACATTTTGAAACATTTTTTCAATAAAATTTCAAAAGATCGACCTTCAAACCGCATGGAAGCTGTTCACTTTCCTGGTCTGACTTTTTTTAGAAGGGCTCCGAATTCATTCAAACATCCGAAAAGCGCTTCCTCGGATTTTGATGCCGGATAGCCGCAGCTGTAGTCCCTTTGAAGCCGTTCAACTGCGCCGGCGACTTTGGAAAGAAACTGTATATTCACAGGCGCATCCGTTTCTCCAAACGACTCACAGAACGCTTGCGACATGGCGCTTAACGAATACAGATAAATTTCCAGTTCCGGCAAAAGCTCATCTTTGATATCCGCGCCAGCATACTGCATTTTGCGACCGATCTGTTCGCATTTGGCCATATCCGCTTCGATTGCCTGACAGATGCCGTATTTTGCTTTTGTTTCATTTGCTTTCGCCGTTTTGACGTAATTGGAAAAGCACGCAATTATGATTACAATTCCAACCATCATAACAAGAAACGCAAAGCCCGAACGGAAGAATCTTTCCGCCATTGACCTTGCGTTTTGAATCATCTTTTCGTATTTCATATTCCACACACCCCTTATTACAGTATGCAGAATATGTATGCGCGTCATTTTATTTTATGACGGAATTTGTCTGATAATCAAAAATTACCGCGCCTTTGAGGTCATTTACGTTTGCGGTATTTGATTTTAGGTACGTTGCGCACATTTTTTCGGCAAATTCTTTTTCGTCTGTGATGGGAAAGCCGATAGCAGGCGTTAAGAAATGCATGGGAACGGCGCAGGCGGGAGACGCTTTTTGGATCACCTCAATCGCTTCCCGGGTCGTAATCGTATAGGTTCCGCCGATCGGGATCAGAAGAACGTCTGCATTTTTGATAAACGCCGTTTGCTCGTCGTTTGTAATATGTCCAAGATCGCCTAAATGAACAATGGTTTTTCCATCCGCCTCGAATTTAAAAATTAAATTTTTTCCGCGCTTTGCGCCGCCCGCATCGTCGTGGAAGGAAGGCATTGCGGAAATTCGAAGCGTCGGAATATTGTCCCCGCCCATTTCATATACGCTTTCATCCGAAATGCTCATTTCATAAGATGAAAGTGATTCGACCGCGTTGTGATCGTGGTGTCCGTGACTGATTGTAACAATATCGCAATCGACATTCGGCGTATGATATCCGACGGATGCGTCAAAGGGATCGGTGACGATTTTTCTGCCGTCGTCAAGGGTCAACATAAAGCAGGCGTGTCCGAGCCAAGTAAGGGTCATTGATTCATCATCCTTTCATAAAGAAGTTTAAAAAGCCTGATTCGTTCATCGTTTTGAATGCGCATGGCGAGAGCAAGATTCATACGGATCAGTTTTTCTCTTTTGACCGAATCGGCCTTCAGAATTTCCGTATACAGCGCGTTGGTTTCATCCGAAAATCCGTAATCGGGCGTAAGGTAGGTAAGCCCATCTTTTTCAAAAAATGTAAAGCCTGAAAGCTTTTCGCTGACGGCTTCCATATTCACATTTCTGCGTCTGGCGTCCGTTACAAAAAGCCCGTCGGAGCGGGAAACGCGAAGAAATGCGCCGGTGCCCTGCAATGCCGACTGCGCAATGTCTCTATAGTATTCAAGTGAAAATATATTCATATGCGTCCTTTATGCAATTTATCGTATCGGTCGGAAGCATGCTGTATTCGCCGCACTTTTCCTTTGCAAAATCGCCAGCGATTTTATGAAGCTCGCTGCCCAACCAAAGCGCGTCCTGAATGTCTGCGCCCATAGAGATTAAGGCTCCGACAATTCCCGTTAATACGTCGCCGCTTCCGCCCTTGGCCATACCGCTGTTCCCGGATGCGGAAAAGAGCACGCCGCCTCCCTTTACGCAGACTGTTGTCGCGCCCTTTAAGAGCGTGTTTGCGCCGAAGCGGTTAAGAGCGACCGCGTTTTCTACAGCATCATTAGAAAGCGTTCCAAGCAAACGCTTCGCTTCGCCGGGATGCGGCGTGAGCGCGTGGTTCTGATTCAATAATTTTATAAGATATGGATTTTCAGAAATATTATTGATCGCGTCTGCGTCGATAACGACGGGAACGGGGTATTTTAAAATTTCTTCCAATACGATCTTAGACGCGCTTCGGCTGAGCCCGGGGCCAACGCACACGGCGGTCTTGCCTTTAAGCGCGGAAAGGATTTCATCCTTCGCGCTGTCTGCGATTGCGCCGTTTCGTTCGCTGAGCGGTATGCACATCGCTTCCGGAACCAGCGTTTGTAAAATCGGAACAATGGACGCAGGGCACGCAATCGTCACAAGTCCTGCGCCGGTTCTGAGCGCGCTTTTTGCGCACATGGCCGCCGCACCCGCCATGCCAAGGGATCCGGCAACAACCAAAAGATGTCCAAAGTCGTTTTTGTGCGCAGAGTGTTTTCGCTTTGGAAGTATCCTTTTAATATCCGTTTTTTCTATCATTTTTGCGCAGGACGGAGAAAGATATTCTTCCTTAACGCCGATTGTTTCAACGCGGATTTCTCCGCAAACGTCTTTTCCTTCGCCCAATAGATGACCGCGCTTCATCCATTCAAACGTCACGGTAAGATCGGCCTGAACGCATGCGCCCATGATTTCACCTGTATCCGAATGAAGGCCGGAAGGAATATCGCAGCTTACGACCAGCGCACCCTTGCGCCTGTCAGATTCGATTCTTTGAATCAAGCCTTTTACATTTTCATCAATATCGCGTGTAAGACCTGTTCCAAAAACACAGTCCACCCATGCGTCGGGCAAGGGAAGCGTATCTACAGCGCTCAATCCCACATAAGCGAACACGCTTTTTTTCGAAAGCTCTGCATTTTTAATCGCGTCTGCGCTCTTGGGCGGATAAACCTCTACAACGATTGCCCGTCCGCCTTTTTTGTTAAAAAGCCGCGCAGCCGCATATCCGTCGCCGCCGTTTCCACCCGCGCCGCAGGCAAAAATGCAGGTTTTCTGAGTGTCTCCGAGCTTTTGAACCAGCGCCTCCGTCAACCGAAGCGCTGCGCGCTCCATTACGCTTATGGAAGGAACGCCTGAATCAAATAATCTCTGTTCGCTTTGGCGCATTTCTAAAGCCGTCACAATGGGTTTCATCGCTTCGTTCCTTTCTTTACACGTATCCCATGATGCCGCGAACGGAAACATCGCCCGCAATAAAAATTCTGTCGCCGTCTGGCGCTGAAATTATAAGAGAACCGTCATCCAAAATATCCCTTGCGATTCCTTCGATTGTCTCATTGTTGGATATCGCCCTGACTCTTTCTCCGAGGGTCGCGGAAAGAGGCCTGATTTCGTTCAGGATCGCAATAAGCCCATTTCTTTCCCACATTTCCCGATCGAATTTATATTCATCCAAAAACGCTTTTAAAAAATCCATTGGCGGAATGCATATTCCGGTTTCTTTTTCAATTGAAGAAGCGTAGGGGAGATCGGGCGGAAAGTCACACCCTAACAGGTTCACGCCGATGCCAAGCACGGCAAAATCGAGTTTCATTTCTTTTGCGCGCATTTCGCACATAATGCCCGATATTTTTCTCCCGTTTAAAACGATATCATTCGGCCATTTGATTTTGATATTTTCGTTCGTAAGCTTTTTAAGCGCCTTTGCCGTTGAAAGCGCAGCTACAAACACAAGCCCGCTCGCGTATTCGGCAGGCATTTCGGCTTCCGGCTTTACAAGGCACGAAAACCATGCGCCCGCGCCGGGTCTTGAAAGCCAGGCTCGATCCTTTCTCCCGCGGCCTTTTGTCTGAAGATCGGAAATGCAAACAGTGTTGTCATCTGCATTTTCAGCCATTTCCTTTATTCTCGCGTTTGTGGAGTCGCACGCTTCATAGTGCGCAATCGTAAATCCGTTATGCGCCAGAATTTCAATTTCGTTTTCCATATGCAGCGCCTCCTTTTTTCCAATTATAACACACTTTATAAACCGCATGCAATTCATTTTTTATTTACAAACATCGTTTCTTTTGATATACTGATCGTGGAAAAGGAGGCTGATTTCATGAGGATTCTTTATATAGATATCGATACTCTGCGCCCCGACCATATGGGCGCATACGGTTATCCCCGTAACACAACGCCCAATATGGACAGAATCGCCTGTGAAGGCACGCGCTTTGACGGAATGTATACCTCAGACGCTCCGTGTTTGCCCAGCCGCGCCGCGCTCATTTCCGGCATGTTCGGCATTCACAACGGCGCCGTAGGTCACGGCGGAACGGCAGCCGACCGAAGGCTCACCGGCAGAAGCCGCGATTTTATGGATCAGATTGATCTGAATAACTTTAACCGCATCTTCAGACGCGCCGGCATGCACACGGTCTCGATATCCACCTTCGCAGAAAGACATTCCTCTTACTGGTATAATGCAGGCTTTCACGAAGTATACAATCAGGGCGGCTGCGGCGGCGAAAGCGCTGAAACCCTAACGCCCATTGCGCTTGACTGGCTCAATCGTCGCGGAAAGGAAGACAACTGGTATCTCCATTTCCATCTTTGGGATCCGCATACGCCGTATCGCGCGCCCAAGGAATTCGGAAATCCTTTTGAAAACGATCCGGTTCCTACATTCATCACCGAAGAAATTCTGGAAAGCCATCAACATATCGCCTCGCCCCACGGCGCAAGGGAAATCGGCATGTATACGGACGTCGAGAATCCCGCCTTCCCGCGCCATCCCGGCTCCGTTCGCGATATGGACGGCGTGAGGCGCTTTATCGACGGCTACGACTGCGGAATCAAATGGGCGGACGAAGCCTGCGGACAGATTTTCGAAAAATTAAAACAGCTCGGCATTTACGACGACACAGCCGTCATCATTACATCCGACCACGGCGAAAACATGGGCGAACTGGGCCTGTATGCAGAGCACGCAACGGCGGACGAACCCACCTGCCACATTCCCATGATCATCAAGTGGCCCGGCGTTGAAGGCGGAAAGGTAGACAACGGCCTTCACTACCAGCTCGACCTTGCGCCCACGCTTTCAGAGCTTTTGAACGTTTCGCCTTCGCCCAACTGGGACGGTAAAAGCTTTGCATCATCCTTAACCAAAGGCGAGGATGCCGGTCGCGATTCACTTGTTCTTTCACAGATGGCGCATGTCTGCCAAAGAAGCGCGCGATTCGGCGACTGGCTGTACATGAGAACCGTTCACGACGGCTTCCACCTGTTTGACAAGGAAATGCTTTTTAACGTCAAAGACGATCCGCATGAATTAAACGATGTAAAATCTCTCCATCCCGAAATCTGCGCCGAGGGCGCGAAAATCCTTCTCGACTGGACAGAGGAACAGATGCTGATAAGCGAATCCACCATCGATCCCATGTGGACAGTCATGAAGGAGGGCGGTCCGTATCACACGACCGGCTGGAAGGATGCATATGTAAAGCGCCTCTACGAAACCGGGCGCGAAGAAGCAGCCAAAAAGCTTGAAGAGAAAGACTACCACACAAAGTAATTGTTTTCGCTGAAAACGGGAGGCTCGCACAAAGGAAGGCTGTGTGAAAAGGTTTATTATGGCAGGATTTAAACGCTTTTTTTCATTGGTATTTTGTTTTCTTATGATGCTTTCGTCAAACGGAGTATCCGAAATGAATGCCGATTACGGAAAATGCACGCCCTCGGAGGCTGAAAGCCACGTTTATGTGGAGCTGCCCGATCAGGCGCTTGAAGCCGCTCGGGAAGCAAGCCAGATTATCACCGTTGAATTTGTACCCAAAACGGGAAGAGGCCTTTTGAGCTTTTATCAAAAAACGGAAGAAGGAAGATGGTTTTTGCAGATTGATTCCGCGCGCGCTGCAATGGGCAAAGCGGGCATCGGAAAAACCAAAGAGGGCGATAAGAAAACACCTGAGGGCACTTACAATCTGACTCAGCCCTTTGGCATACTGGATGATCCAGGCACGATGCTTGAAGGGTATGTGAAGGTGACGGAGGACCATTACTGGTGCTGTAATCCAAGGTCGGCTTATTATAATCAGCTTGTTGACGCTAGCGAAAAAAAGGATTTTAAGCCCATCCGGGGCATGGATGAAAAGCTGATTAACGTAAGCGCTTATCAGTACGCAATTTTCATCGACTATAACGCCGAATGCACGCCAAAGTTGGGCTCCGCTATCTTTCTTCATTGCAAAGCCGCCAAGAGCACAACCTCCGGCTGTATTGCCATTGATTTTGAACTGATGGAGTTTCTTCTGAAAACCTTAAAGCCTGGCGCAAAAATCGTCATCTACTGAAATATTAAACCGCGTTTTGCTTGACAATGCACCCGATGAGAAGTTATAATACTTAAACACTTACGCGGGTATGGCGGAATTGGCAGACGCGATGGATTTAGGTTCCATTACCAATAAGGCGTGCAGGTTCAAGTCCTGTTACCCGCATAAAGCCGGCAGGACTTTTTCAAAAGCTTGTCGGCTTTCTTTTATCTTTTTTCGCTTGAACATAGTCAGTTTGATTCGTAACCATTATAAGATAAACGAGGTGGATTATGCAGCTTAAATATCCCGTTTTGCTTGTTCACGGCATGTGCGTTCGGGACAGCGAAAAATACAGTTCATGGGGCCGTATTCCCGATGCGCTTCGCGCTGAAGGCGTAAGGGTGTTTTTCGGCCATCAGGACGGGCTTAGCGATATTGAATCGAATGCAGCTTATCTCGTATCAAGAATCGAAGAGATTCGAAAAGAAACCGGATGTGAAAAGGTAAACATCATAGCCCATTCCAAAGGCGGCCTGGATTCGCGTTATGCGATTTCAAGGCTTGGAATGGGGGAAAAGGTCGCGTCTTTAACTACAGTCGGCACGCCGCATCACGGGTCAAAAACCGTGGATCTTCTGATGCGACTGCCCGATTTCTTTGTTCGTTTCGTTGCATTCTGGGGCGATTTCTGGTACAAAAAATTCGGCGATCATAATCCCAAATGCTACACGGTATTTCACTGCTTTACCACCGAGAAAATGAAGGCATTTAACGCCCTTACGCCCGACCATCCGAATGTGTATTATCAAAGCTATGCGTTTTCGATGAAAAATGCGTTCAGCGACGTTCTTTTATGGCTTCCGCACATACTGGTTCATTGGGTGGAAGGTAAATCGGACGGGCTTCTGACCCCAGAAACCATGAAATGGGGGAATTTTCAGGGCGTCGTAACGGGTTCAGGCCGCCGCGGCGTATCGCATCTGGACGAAATTGATTTACGCCGGAAACCCGTGTCTGTTAAAATAGGAAATACTGTCAGCGATATCACGGATTTTTATATCGATATTGCAAAGAATCTTGAAAAACAAGGCTTTTGAATTTTTCCGCCGCTGCATTTGCGCAGCGGTTTTTATTTTGCTTCTCTTATGTGAAATTAATGTGGAAAATTGCGCAAAACTATTTATTGCTTGATCCTGTTTCATTATAATTTAGACATACTCAAAACGATTTGGAGGAATCATCATGGCAAACATCTGGATTGTAGAGGATGATCCCACAATCGGTCTGCTGATCGAAATGACTGTAAAAAAAGCCGGACATACGTCGTTTCGCATGCTGGACGCATCGGAGCTTGACCATGCTCTTAAAAAAGAACCGCTTCCCGATCTTATGCTTTTGGATTTAATGCTTAGAGAAAAAAACGGTTTCACCGTAATGAAGGAATGGAAGGCGGACAGGAAAACAAATTCTGTTCCCGTAATCATCATTTCCGCAAGAAGCGCAGAACACGACAAAGTGATGGGGCTTGAATTGGGCGCGGAGGATTATATCACAAAGCCGTTCGGCGTTCGCGAACTTCAGGCGCGCATTCAGACGGCGCTCAGAAGGCTTCCGAAAGAGCCTGAGAAAATCATATTGAATTCTCTGACGCTTGTTCCTGAAACAAGAGACGTCTACTTGTCAAACCGACGTATTGATCTTACGCAAAAGGAATTCGAACTTTTGCTGTGCCTTGCAAAACACCGCTCAAGCACGGTCACCCGAGCAACAATTATGAAAGAGGTGTGGGGCTATGACGGCGAAGAAGACGCCACCCGAACCGTTGATTCCCACATCAAAACGCTGCGCATCAAACTTGGCGACACCGCTTCGGAGCCTAAATTTATTCAAACCATTCGCAAAACGGGTTATCGGCTGATTGTTGGTGAGGACGAATGAAAAGAAAGCTGCAGAAAATTTATTGGATTGGCGTAATATGCACGCTGATTATGGCGACAATCGCTGTTTTCATGCTGATCGCCTTTCGTATTATAGATAAAAACGATTCGCTGATTTCCATTCTTGAAACAGCGTCCGGATGGACGCAGGCAGTAGACGGCGATCTGAATGCGCATGCGCGCAGCATTGCTGGCGTATCGCCGCGCCTTCGCGTTACGTTTTTGATGGATTCAGGATTTGTCTTGGCCGACAGCGAAGGAGAAGCGGCAGAAATGAGCAATCATCTGGATCGACCAGAAATACAAGCAGCGATAAACGGTGAAATCGGGCGAAGTTTCAGGCTTTCAGGCACCCAATCCGTCTTCATGCTCTATGCCGCCAAACGCGTAAGCGACAATCTGATATTGCGCCTTTCCTTTCCGATTGAGATCATTACGAACGCTCTAATTGTTTATACTATAGGAATCATTATGCTTCTTGTCATCCTGATTATTTTCCAAAAGCGCGCCGTCTTACACATTACAGGCGCAGTCGCAACCCAGATCGACGATGTGCGCCGTACGCTTGAAGGCGAAATTGAAACCCCTAAAGCTGTGTTCAGCGAGTTTCAGCCCGCGCTTGACAACATATCCTATCAGGCAAAACGACTGAACAGCGACCTTAAGGAAGTCAGAAGAACGCTTTCTCTACGCAGCGACTTTGTTGCAAACGCATCGCACGAACTGCGTTCTCCGCTTACTTCCGTAATGGGCTTTGCAGAAATGCTGGATGAAGGGCTAGCAGATACGCCGGAAGAAAAGAAAATGTGCATTCAAACGATCAGAAGCGAATGCAGCCGAATGCTGAATGTGGTGGAAGACGTGCTTCTATTATCCCGAGCTGAACGGGAAAAAGACCTCATTTTCAAAAGTGTATCCGTCTATGAAGTAGCCAATGAGATTGCACAGGCGCTTTCTCCGCAGGCAGCAGAAAAAAATATAGATCTTCGCGTCGAAGGAACGCTGATCCTTTATTCCGTTGAAAAGGACATCTGGGAGATTCTTTATAATCTGACGTCCAATGGCATACGCTACGGTAAAAAGGGCGGATGGGTAAAAATCTGTCTGAAAAAAGACGAGATCATCGTTGCAGATAACGGAATCGGCATTGAGGAGATGCATCTTCCTCATCTTTTCGAGCAGTTTTATCGCGTGGATCAGTCCCGCGATCCATCCGTTCGCGGAACAGGACTTGGGCTATCCATTGTACGAACCCTTTCTCAACGAAATGGGGGAAGCGTAAGCGTGAAAAGCGAATACGGCAAGGGCAGCGAGTTTTCTGTACTGTTTTCCAATAAACAATCGCCTGACTAATCCATATAAAACCGTCATACTATACAGAAGGGATCTGTTTTATGGATATTTTTAACGTACTTTCCTTAATCGGCGGACTTTCACTTTTCCTCTTTGGCATGAACATAATGGGATCCGGCCTTGAAAGAAGCGCCGGCGGCAAGCTTGAATCGCTTCTTTCAAAGCTCACAACCGGAAGATTTGTCGGCCTTTTTACGGGACTTGCCGTAACCGCTGTAATTCAGTCCTCATCTGCGACCACTGTAATGGTGGTTGGCTTTGTAAACTCAGGCCTCATGTCGCTCAGGCAGGCCATCAACGTCATTATGGGCGCAAACGTCGGAACGACGGTTACTGCGTGGATTCTGTCGCTTGGCGGAATCAGTTCTTCCAACATCTTCATCAAATTCTTAAAGCCGTCGTCCTTTGCGCCCGTTCTGGCCCTGGCAGGCATCATCCTCTATATGTTCTTTAAAGAGAACAAAAAGAAGGACATTGGCAGCATTCTCTTGGGATTTACCACACTGATGACGGGCATGGATCTGATGAGCGGCGCCGTATCGGGGCTTAAGGATGTGCCTGCGTTCGGCGAAATCTTTCTTCTTTTCCAAAATCCATTCCTTGGCGTACTTGCCGGAGCGGTTCTGACGGCAATCATTCAGTCTTCTTCCGCATCCGTCGGTATTCTTCAGGCGCTTTCTTCGACCGGTCAGATTACTCTCGGCGCGTCCATTCCAATCATCATGGGACAAAATATCGGCACATGCGTAACTGCGCTCATATCGTCCATCGGCGCTAATAAAAACGCGCGCAGGGCGGCGCTTGTCCACCTGTTCTTTAACATAGTCGGCACTCTTTTCTGGTTGATTGTATATTGGGCCATTGATCTGGTATTTTCTCCTGCGCTTTTTGACATGGCGTCCACGCACGCATCCATCGCTGCTGCGCATACGTATTTCAATATCGCATGTACAGCTTTATTGCTTCCTGCATCTTCCTTGCTTGAGAAGCTTGCCTATCGCATTGTGCCAGAAACGCATACGCCCGTTACAATCGCAAAACTTGACGAGCGTCTCCTGCAGACGCCTGCCATTGCGCTTGAAAGAAGCCGCGCGCTCGTATGCGAAATGGCGCAAACAGCGGTCGAGTCCATTCACGATGCAATGGAATGCCTGTCAGATTACACGGTCGAGAAGGCTGATCGGATTGTGAAAGCGGAGAACTTTACCGATCAGTGCGAAGAGCAGATTGGCGATTATCTTGTAAAGCTTTCCGAAAACCGCTTGAGCAACGCAATCGGCGCGGAATCCGCAACCATTCTTAAGATTATTGGCGATATAGAGAGACTAGGCGACCACGCCGTAAACGTTCTTGAATCCGCAGAAGAAATCCGCGATAAAAAGATCAGGCTCACGCCTGAGGCAAACGGCGAACTGGACAAGATCATTTCGGCTGTAAATGAAATTCTGACTCTTACCCTTAAATGCCTGAGCAGCCGCGACCTTGACGCGGCGCATGCCGTTGATCCACTGGAGGAAGTCATCGATCAGCTTCGTGAAAAACTCAGAAGCAATCATATACTGAGACTGCAAAGAGGGGAATGCTCCATTTCTGCCGGATTTGTGTGGAGCGATATTCTTACCAATCTTGAGCGAATTTCCGATCATTGCTCAAACATCGCGCTTTCCATCATTGACAATGAAGCAAGCATATTCCACGGACATGAATCCATCAATATCTCCGGAAAAGACAACGCTCTTTATAAAATGCATTACGAAAGTTTCAAAAAGAAATATCTGTGATTCTTTCGTAGCATAAAAGAATCGCTCAGATACTGATTATTAAGTATCCGAGCGATTTCTTATTCTTCTATTCTTTTCAGGCATTCATTGACGTATACAAGATGAGAAACTGCAGTGATGGCGCTTCTGAGCATCTCCTTCTGGATGCTGTTTGTCGTGCCGATATCCTTTACATCATCCGTCAGACCAAAACGCGCATGAAGGATATTCTCCATTTCCATGCAGAAATAATCATAAGCGATCTGATCTGTATATATCTTCTGCTGGCTTATGAAAAAGCGTTGTATGTGATCAAGCGGAATTACTGCCTTCAAAATGGTGATCGTTATTAAATGCGCGATTTGATCCCGGTAGTACAACTTTTTTTCGGGATTTTTCACAAGTCCCATTTTGACATAATTTCGGATCATTGAACCGGTTACTTCAAAATAGTTCAGCGGTTTAAGCGCTTGATTCATATATTTGACTGTCTGTTCAAGATATAGCCCCATATCGGGAATTTCACTGTATCTTGGCAGCGAAAAAGCCCGTATGGACGAGTCGAAAATTTCATTTACTTTCATATTCATGCTACCATTATACAATGTTTTTGCCCTTTGTCAATCCTTTCATTGCATGTTAGGTTTTTTGTTAACCCTTGACAGCGCTTTTATTATATGCTATTCTTTACCGTGACACAGGTTTTTAATTAACCGATCATTACATGCACCGAAAGGAAATTCCATGAACATCAGACTTGTCACGGATTCGTCCGCAAACATTTATCCAAATCACACGCCATCTGTATTTTATGCGCCGATGAAAATTGTTACATCCGTAAAAGAGTATGTGGACAACGACGAATTGAACGTCGTTCAAATGCTTTCAGACCTTAAAGCCTACAAGGGAAAATCCTCCACCGCATGCCCGAGCGTAGAGGATTGGCTGAACACCTTTGGAGACGCCGATATTGTATACGGAGCTTGCATCACCAGCAATTTGTCCGGCTGCTATAACGCAGCCATGATCGCCAAGGCACAGTATGAAGAAGCGCATCCTGACAGAAAGGTATTCATTCTGGATACGCTTTCAACGGGTCCTGAAATGCAGCTGCTCCTTGAAAAATACGACGAGCTCATTAAAAAAGGCTTGTCCTTTGACGAAGTGGTATCAGGAATTCAGGCGTATTCAAAAAAGACGCACCTTGCTTTCTTTTTATCGTCGCTTGACAATTTTGCAAAGAACGGCCGCGTAAACCCCGTGATTGCAAAAGCGATCGGCGTACTTGGCCTTCGAATTGTTGGAAAAGCCAGCGACATGGGAACCTTGGAACCCATGCATAAGGTAAGAGGGGAGAGAAAAACGCTTAATCAGCTTTTTGAGACCATGCGTTTACTCGGCTATAAGGGCGGAAAGGTGTGCCTTGCGCATTCCTACAACGAGGAAGCCGCAGAAAATTTCAAAACAATGATCCTTGATTCCTACCCGGACGCTGATATCTCGATCACCTTGAACCGCGGCCTTTGCTGCTTCTATGCTGAAGAGGGCGGTTTGCTCTGCGGATTTGAAGAATAATTGGAAATGCCGCGTATTTTCAGCGGCATTTCTTTTTCATGCTTGTTTTTGGCGTTATACCGTTGTACAATAACTGTATGATCCAAAAAGGAGTGACCCTTATGAAAGAAATCTATATAAACGCAAAGGTGTTCACGGGCGATGATAACCTGAAAAGCGCCTTTATCGTTGAAAACGGCGTGTTTGCCTATGTCGGAAACACAGAAGATGCGCTATTGAAAAAGGAAAACAATGATACTGTCTTTGATCTCGATGGGAAGTTTGTATCTCCCGGCTTTATCGATTCCCATATGCATATCATCAACTACGGCCACGCGCTTGAAATCTGTGACCTTATAAACGCCACAAGCTCCATCGATGATGTAATCAACGCGATGATCGCATTCAAAAATGAAAAAAACATCCCGGACGGCGAATGGATTATCGGACGCGGCTTCAATCAGGATTGTTTTTCGGGCGCAAAGGAGCTTCCCACGCGTCAGCAGCTTGACAGGGTATCGACCACGCATCCCATTTCCATCACCCGCAGCTGCGGCCACTGCCTGTCGGTAAATACAAAGGCCCTTGAAATGCTTGGAATCGACGGATCTCTTCCGCAGCCCTACGGCGGACAGTTTGACCTCGACGAAAACGGATATCCGACTGGCGTTTTCCGCGACGCTGCCATGGACATGATTCAGACGCATTTTATAACGCCCACCAAGGCCGACTTCAAGCGAATGATCGAACGCGTTGTCAAAAAGCTCAATTCCCTCGGCGTCACCGGCGTGCATACGGATGATTTTTGCGTGTTTGACAAGGTGGATTATGAAGACGTGATTTCCGCCTATAAAGAACTGGAAGCAGAAGGAAAGCTCACCGTCCGCGTAAACGAACAGAGTCAGTTCGTAAAGCCCGATGCGCTGAAAGGCTTTTTGTCAAAGGGTTATAAAACCGGCGTTGGAACGGATCTATTCAAAATCGGGCCATTAAAGCTTCTGGGCGACGGATCGCTTGGCGCGAGAACCGCGTTTTTGACAGGCGAATACGCAGATCAGCCCGGTGAAAAAGGCCTTGCCATTTTTACGCAGGAAGAACTTGATGAGCTGATTGAAATAGCGCATCTGAACGGCATGCAAATCGCCGTTCACTGCATTGGCGACGGCGTTTTAGATATGGTGCTTTCCTCCTACGAACGCGCTTTTGCGCTTGCGCCCGAACGCGACCACAGAAGCGGCATCGTGCATGTTCAGCTTACCAGAAAAGATCAGCTTGAAAAGATGGCGAATATGCATCTTCACGCATACGCACAGACGGCATTTCTTGATTACGATGCCTATATCGTTGAATCGCGCGTGGGGAAGGAACTTGCTGACACGAGCTACGCTTTCCACACGCTCAAAACCCTCGGCTGCCATGTATCCAATGGTACCGACTGTCCCGTCGAAATTCCGAACCCCCTGCGCGGCATCCAGATCGCCGTCACCCGCATGCCCTTAAAGGAAGATATCCCGCCGTACAATCCGCATGAGCGCATGACCATTTCTGAAGCTCTCAATTCCTATACTGCAGAGGGCGCATACGCTTCGTTTGATGAAAACAAGAAGGGTTCGATCAAGGAAGGACTGCTTGCCGACTTTGTCATCCTCGACGCAAATCCCTTTGAAGCCAAGACGAACGAGATTCACAAGATCAAAGCCCTCAAAACCTATCTGGGCGGAAAAATCGTATACGAAGCATAAAAATACCGGGCGATCTCTGATCGCCCGAATTATGTTTATTCGTATTCGTCTGAATCGCTCAAAACACTTTCAATGGCTTCGGAAACTGCATCCCATGAATAGCCGCGCCTCGAAAGCCCAGCAGACAATTTCGCCTTTGCTTCCCGAATGGGAAGGGAGGCGTATTTTTTATAAAGCCGCTCGCATTCCCTGACCGCGCCCATTTTTTCCTGCTCCTCATCCATGAGGGAGGAGGCGTATTCCACGTCGTCTTCGTTTATTCCGCGAACCTTGAGCTTTCTTTTAAGCGCATAGGCTCCGATTCCACGGCTGCTTGCATTTTCCGCAATTCTTTCAGCAAGCTGTCTGTCGTCAATCAGTCGTGCATCCTTGAGTCTTTCAATTACGCTTTCGATCACTTCTTCAAGATAGCCCTTCATCAGAAGCTTTTTCTTCATTTCGCTTTCCGTTCTCGCGGAATAGTCAAGAAGCGAAAGCGCCGCTTCATACGCCTCTGGCGACTGATAAGCGCAGATAGCGTTTGTATATTCCTCAAACTCCACTTCTTCATATTTCTCAAGCGGAAACTTTTCAAAATCCTTTTTTCGGACCTGAACGCTCGTTCTGTCATCGAACATTACTCTGACCACGCCGCGTTTTTCTTCTTTTTCCAAAAACAGGGGCATTTATATTCACCTCACGTTATATTTTATTGAAAAAACGTCAGGAATGCAAGCCTCTTTCTTGACGAATATTGATACGGTGTGGTATTATATACGAAGACTTTCAACCCAAGGGGAGGCAATACCAATGTCTGGACACAATAAATGGTCTACCATAAAGCACAAAAAGGAAAAGACTGACGCCGCAAGAGGCAAGATTTTTACCAAAATCGGCCGTGAAATTGCAATCGCCGTCCGTGAAGGCGGAAGCGCGGATCCTGCTGTAAACAGCAAGCTCAAGGACGTTGTCGCAAAGGCGAAGGCCAACAACATGCCCAACGACAACATCATGCGCTCCATCAAAAAAGCCGCCGGCGAAGGCGAAGGCGCAAACTATAAAGAAGTTACCTATGAAGGCTACGCGCCCGGCGGCGTTGCCGTTATCGTAGAGGTTGTTACCGACAACTTAAACCGCACCGCCAGTGAAATCCGCCACATCTTTGATAAAAACGGCGGCTCCATGGGCTCTACCGGCTGCGTATCCTACAAGTTCACCCGCAAGGGCGTAATCGAAATCGACAATGCCAAGGGTCTTGACGAGGACGAACTGATGATGCTCGCCATGGACGCAGGCGCGGACGACGTCGAAGCCGGCGAAGGCTCCGCCATCATCTACACCGACCCGAACGAAATGAGCGCCGTTCGCGACGGCCTCGAAGCCGCCGGATGCACCTTCTTGTCGGTTGAGCGCGCGATGGTTCCCAACATGACCGTTGAAATCACCGATCCCGAAACCGCTGCCAAAGTTGAAAAGCTCATCGACTGGCTGGATGATTACGACGATGTTCAGAATGTCTATCACGACGCCGAGCTTCCTGAGGAAGAAGAAGAGGAATAATCCTTTATTAAAATCTTTCAAAAGCCGCTTTTCGCTTTTGCGTAAGGCGGCTTTTTCAAAAGCTGGGAAGGGGAGAGAGGTATGCGAAATTGTCCGATCGGCGTTTTTGATTCCGGGCTTGGCGGCGTGAGCGTTTTAAGAAATATGCATGCGCTTCTTCCGAAGGAAGACTTTATCTATTTCGGCGACGACAAAAACGCGCCCTACGGAACCAAGACGGAAGAAGAAATTCTGCGCCTGGCTGTAAATGATGCAAACTTTCTCCTTCAAAAAAACGTAAAGGCCATCGTCATCGCATGCAATACCGCAACCAGCGCCGCGGCTGCGCATTTAAGACAAACGCTCTCCATTCCGGTGATCGGCATGGAGCCGGCGCTTAAGCCTGCAAGCCTCGCCAGAAAAAACGGTTACATCGGCGTTCTGGCAACTCCTGCGACCCTTAAGCAGAAAAAGTTTCAGTTGCTTTATGAAAAGTATGGTTCTCACGCGCTTCCGATACCGTGCCCGGGACTGATGGAATATGCGGAAAGAGGAATATTGGAAGGGGAAGAGATCGATTTATTTTTAAATGAACTTTTAAAGCCTTACAGAAACGTTCCGCTTGACAGCGCAGTTCTCGGCTGCACGCACTACGTGTTTTTAAAAGGCGCAATTCAAAAAGCGCTTGTGGGCGTCGAGCTTTTCGACGGAAACGAAGGCACGGCGAGACAGTTAAAACGCGTTCTTGAAGAAAGAAACTGGCTTAAGGATGAGGGCGAAGGAAGCGTAAGCATGCACACATCGGGCGATGAGGCACACATTTTACCGCTTATGCAGTCGCTTTTTCGTGAAAAAATCCTGTAATTTGTTCATTTTCCCGTTAAAAAATGTATCAAGGCAAAAAAATGCTTTTCAAATGTTTCTTTCCATGTTACAATATACTTGAGAACTATTGTGTGGCTTTATGCGCCCATGATTTTTGTTATTTTTAGACAGGGGGATCACTCAATGAAGGACTATCAGGCTAAGAACATTCGTAATATCGCCGTACTTGGTCACGGCGGCGAAGGTAAGACCACGCTGGTAGAAGCCATGCTTTTCACTGCCGGCGCGATCGACCGTCAGGGCCGCGTTGAAAACGGAACTGCGACGACCGACTACGATCCGGAAGAGGTTCGCCGTCAGATTTCCATCTCCGCCGCGCTCGCGCCGCTGGAGTATAAGGAAACCAAGATTAACTTTGTAGATATTCCCGGCTTCTTCGATTTTGCCGGCGAAATGATGGGCCCGCTGCGCGTATGCGAAGGCGCCCTGATCACCGTAGGCGCTGTTGGCGGTCTGGATGTAGGCGCGGAAAAAGCCTGGACCCAGTGCGACAAGAACCACACGCCCCGTCTGATCGTTATCAACAACATGTCCCGTGAAAACGCCAACTTCGAAAAGGCGCTGGAAACCATCACTGCCAAGTACGGCAGCCATGTAGCGCCCATCGTTGTTCCGATCGTTGAAAAGGGCCAGTTTGTCGGCGTTGCTTCCGTTCTCGACGGCAAAGCCTACATGGGCGAGGGCAAGACCCTGAAAGAGGTTGCCTGCCCCGCAGACGTTGCCTCCACCATCGAAAGCTACAAGGAAACCCTCATGGAAACCGCCGCTGGCGCCGATGAAGAGCTCATGGAGAAGTTCTTCGAGGAAATGGAGCTTTCTCCCGAAGACACCATGCTCGGCCTCAGAAAGGGTATCTCCGACGGATCCATCGTTCCCGTTGTATGCTGCGATTCTTTAAACCGCGTCGGCATCAACATGCTCATGGACACCATCATCGATCTCATGCCTTCTCCCGCTGACAAGGTTATCGAGGGCGTAAATCCCAAGACCGGCGACAAGGAAGAGCGCATCACCAAGGACGACCAGCCCTTCTCTGCTCAGGTCTTCAAGACCCTGGCTGACCCCTTCGTTGGTAAGCTTTCCCTGATCAAGATCAATTCCGGCGTTCTTTCCGCCGAAACCAACCTCTACAATGCCAACGCCGAAAAGGCTGAAAAGCCCGGCACCATCTACTTCATGCTCGGCAAGAAGACCAACGCCACCACCAAGGTTGTCGCTGGCGACATCTGCGCCCTCGCCAAGCTCGGTTCCGTAGCCACCGGCCACACCCTGTGCGACGCTGCCAAGCCCGTCAAGTTCGCCGACATCGAGTTCCCGGCTTCCTGCATCTCCATGGCCGTCTACGCCAAGAAGGCTGGCGAAGAAGACAAGATCTTCTCCGGACTCAACCGTCTGATCGAAGAAGACCCCACCCTCACCATCACCAAGGATGTTGAGACCACCGAGTCCCTTCTGAGCGGCCTTGGCGAACTTCACATCGAAGTTGCCGCCAAGAAGCTTGCTTCCAAGTTCGGCGTAGAGTGCATCCTTCAGGATCCCAAAATCCCCTATCGCGAGACCATCCGCAAGAAGATCGACGTTCGCGGACGCCATAAGAAGCAGTCCGGCGGACACGGCCAGTTCGGCGACGTCGTTATCGAGTTCCGTCCTAACGACGTACCCACCAATCCCGAGTTCATCTTCGAAGATGCCGTTGTCGGCGGCGTAGTACCGCGCAACTTTATCCCCGCCGTTGAAAAGGGCCTTCGCGACAACATCAAGAAGGGCGTTCTCGCCGGCTTCCCGGTAGTAGGCCTGACCGCGAAACTGCACGACGGTTCCTACCACCCTGTTGACTCCTCTGAAATGGCGTTCAAGACCGCTGCCCGCCTCGCGTTCAAGCAGCTCGATCAGGCCAGCCCCATCCTCCTTGAGCCCATCTATCACGTAGAAGTCACCATCCCCGACGAGTACATGGGCGACATCATCGGCGACATCAATAAGCGCCGCGGCCGCATCATGGGTATGGACCAGGTAAACGGCGCCCAGTGCGTATCCGCCGAAGTTCCCCAGAGCGAAATGTTCAAGTATGCCACCGACCTTCGTTCCATGACGCAGGGCCGCGGCTCCTTCACCATGAACTTTGAGCGCTACGAGGAAGTTCCCGCTCAGGATGCCAAGAAGATCATCGAATCTGCCAAGAAGGAAGAGGACGAGGAAGAATAATTCTCCGCTCATTCCGTTTCCATTTCAAGACCGCTTCGGAGTTTTCCGGGGCGGTTTTTTTGATCATTAAAAAGACAAAAGTATATATACATAACTTAACACAGGCAATTGATACTCGTCTGCGCTCTCTATTTTGCCTTCTTTGAGTTTTTTCAGGCGCTTTTTCATACTCATCAGACGATCAGCATATTTCCTTAGAGACTGATAACGGGGGAGGTATGAAGATGGAAAAGAGACAAGCGCTTGCACTTGAAATTAAGTCGGGGCGTTCTGGGGTTCTTTCAAACGAAGATGCCGTTTGGCTTTATCAGAATGCACGCCGGAAAACTCCGGATCTTACTTTGATCGCATCCGGGATCGACAGCGCCGTCTGCCTGATGCTTGCCAGTCGTTTTATGCCGGACAAAATCCATATATTTCCACTTTTGGGGACCGGGATCGACAAATTCTTGTCAGAAGTTTCGAGGAGAGTTTCATTTTTATATTTTGTATGCGCACCGATTTATATTTATGTTTCGCACACTGCAACCGAATATGAAAAGGCGCGCATCAAACGACTGATTCGTTCCGTTTCTTCCTTTCAAAAGGAAATCGTGTATGTGGAAAACGAATATGAAACCTATATGAATCTTACAAATCCTTACAAAACGACAAAAACGCTTGCTTAATAAGGCGGATGCGTGTATAATAAATGAAGCACTCAAAGAAATGAGGGAATACAGGTCATGCGAAATTCAATCAAAAAATTATTTTCATTCGTCCTTGCGCTCATCTGCCTTTTAACGTGCGCTTTTGCGGAGGGAGACGAAGTTGTCGCCACGTATAACGGCGGCGAGGTTACCGCTAACGAAGTCGAAAGAGATTTGACCTCGGAAATCAACATGATGATGACCACCATGAATTATTTCGCTCAGATGAACGGAACCGGCTCCTATACCGCGTCTGAAGAAGACCTTAGAAGCATTCGCGAATACGTCATCACCGCGTATGCCAAGTACGAGATTCTTTTAAACAAGATGGACGAGCTTGGCGTAAGCGATCTGACCGAAGAAGAAAAATCCAACCTTCGCCAGAACGCTGAATATTATTTCCTTGAATCCGTTTATTCTTACACCCTGCAGGGCCTTTCTGCCGACGAAGCGGCGTATTACCTTGAGATGCAGGGCATGAATGTCGATACGCTGTATGAAAATTCCTACAGAAATGCTATTCAGATCAAGCTCACAAACGCGCTTTCTATCAATGAAGAAGTAACCGATGATGAAATTCAGGCTAAGTACGAGGAGCTGTGCGCCAATTACGAAAAAACCTATGCCACTGCGCCTGCCAGCGTCGAATCCTCGGCCAACAACGGCAGCCCCGTTTATTTCATGCCCGAAAACATGAAATACGTAAAGCACATCATTCTGAAGCCGGATGACGAAGCTTTAATGGCTGAGTATGACGATGCAGTCAATCAGCTGTTGACCTATGAAAACGAATATGCGACGATTACCGCCGCTTCCTATACGCCTAAATACGACGATATCGTAGAAAAGGCAATTAAGGAAGAATGCATTGAAAACATGGATCTGGCTAAGAAAGCCCTCGAAGAAATTCAGGCGCGCGTACTTGAAAATGTAAAACCGACCGCCGATAAAATCTACGAAGCCCTGAACTCCGGTGAAAGCTTCGACGCTCTCGTCGAAACCTACTCTAAAGATCCCGGCGCAAAGCAGGAGCCCATTAAGTCCAAAGGCTACCTCGTATACGAGAATTCCAACATTTGGGACGGCGCATTCATCAATACTGCAAACGCGCTTGAAAATGTAGGCGATGTGTCCGAACCTGCTGTTGGATATCTCGGCGTTTATATCGTAAAATACGAATCCGCGCCCGAGGCTGGCAGAATTCCGCTTTCGGAAATCAAAGATCAGGTAGTTAACACCATTCTTTCCGAAAGAAAGTCCGACGCCTTTAAAGCTGAATCCGAAAAGTGGTATGAGGAAGCCAACATTCAGCTGAACCTTGACGCGTACAATTGATTCAAATAGATTCCATCATTCGATGCGCTTCGCAGCATTTGCGCGAAGCGCATCTTTTTCGCTTAATTTTGTAAATATTTCATGTTTTTGCAGGTTTTTTTCGCTTTTCATGGTATATATTCAAAGCTATGGCTATAATAATGTTCATAGCCTAATATTTCATGCGTACTTTTCGATAGAATTGTGAAATTTGTCGAAAATGCTTCACTCATTGCAGGAGTTTTTCGTTTTCACATCGAATAATGAACAATCAAAATTTTGAAGGTGGGTTATGGCAGGAAAATTTCCAAACGGCTGGCTGGATGAACTAAGATCCAGAGTCAGCATCGAAGACGTAATCGGTCAAGCGGTTACACTTCGAAAAAAGGGCAAATACCTTTGGGCCTGCTGTCCTTTCCACAATGAAAAGACCCCTTCCTTCAAGGTTGACTCAGAATCTCAGATGTACTATTGCTTCGGCTGCCACAAGGGCGGAAACGTGATCTCCTTTTTAATGGAACACGACCGCCTTGAATTTATGGAAGCCGTTGAGGAATTGGCGGAGCGAGCGCACATGCGAATTCCAGACCGCATTGAAAATTCTGCAGCGGATGATTTAAACAAACAGCAGCGTGAAAGAATCTATGAAGCGAACCTTCACGCCGCGCGTTTTTTCCACAGCCTGATCTGGACAGGCGAGGGCGCAGACGCTCTCAAGTATCTTTATTCGAGAGGCTTGAACGATTCCGATATCAAGCGATTCGGTCTTGGCGCTGCGCCGAAGACGCATGACGCACTGTACAGATCGCTTGAACAGGCAGGGTTTTCCGATGAAATCATCGAAAAAGCATGGCTTGGCGGCAATAAGGACGGCCGAAAATACGACATGTTCCGAAACCGCGTAATCTTCCCGATTTTAAATCCGCAGGGACGTGTGCTTGGCTTTGGCGGAAGAATCATGGGAGATGGAAACCCCAAATATCTGAACACGTCGGATACGCCTGTTTTCAACAAGCGAAACGGCCTTTATGCACTGAACTTTGCCAAAAAGGAGCATGGCCTTAAGCGTCTCATCCTCGTTGAAGGCTATATGGACACCGTCGCCCTTTTAAAATACGGTATTCCCGGCGCAGTGGCAACGCTTGGAACCGCGCTTACCGAAGAGCAGGCCCGACTCATGAAAAGATATGTTTCCGAAGTATGGGTCAGCTACGACGGCGACTCTGCAGGACAAAAAGCTGCCCTTCGCGCGCTTGATATTTTGGAAGAGGCAGGTTTGAACGCCCGCGTAATCGCATATCCCGGGAAGATGGATCCGGACGAGTTTCTTCGTGCAAAGGGCAGGGACGCGTGGAACGATTTAAGAAAGCTCGACCCGATTGAGTACAAGCTTATCCGCGCGCGGGACGATCTCGACATCGCCGTTCAGGAGGACAGAACCCAGTATACCATCCGCGCATGTGAAATTCTAAAGGGCGTAAAATCCGCCATCGAGCTTGAAAACCATGTTCTGAGGCTCGTTCAGGAAACGGGTTATTCCAAGGATGTGCTCATGCGCCAGATCGGGTCAAACCTTCAGGCGCAGGCATCGAAGGAGCCTGTAAGAGCGCAGACGGTTTTCAGGGAAAACAAGAAGACTGAATCACAGCTTGCGCAGATGCAATTGATCGCGCTTATCAATCAAGGAAAAATTCCGGCCAAAATGGTGCAGAGAGAGGACTTTGACAGCGGCCTTTACGCCGACATTTTTGATTACCTTTCATCCGGCACTTTGGCTCGTGATTTTATTGGGGATATCCCCGAAGAGCAAATGAAAGAAGCGCTGGAGGCGCTCAATTTTGAGCCGCTTCCCGAGGACAGAGACAAGGCGCTGGATTTGGCGGAAGAACTCATTCACCGCATACAGCAAATCAGAATCAATCAGCGCATCAGTCAATTGACTTTAAGCGCGAAAAACGCAACGGACGAAGAACGAATCACCATCAACCAACAGATACAGGCGCTTCTTTTAAAGCTTGATTAGCGCCGCCCGGTCGAAAGGAGAGACATTTTAAATGAAAAACAAGAACGCAGAGCTGATCACCACCCGCGTTCGTGAATTGGTTGAGACCGGAAAATCAAAAGGCGCGCTCACCTATAAAGAGATCGTAGACCTTTTTGCCGATTGCGATCTTGATCCCGAACAGTTTGATAAAATTCTGGATACGCTGTCCGAGCTCAATATCGACGTCATCAAGGAAGCCGGAATTGTGGACGCCGATCCCAATGCAAATGCAAATCAGGACGAGGATCTGGACATTTCCGTACCCGAAGGCATTTCCATCGACGACCCCGTGCGCATGTACTTAAAAGAAATCGGCAAGGTTCCGCTTCTGACTGCCGAAGAAGAAATCGAGCTTGCCAAGCGCATGGAAGAGGGCGATGAGGAAGCCAAGCATCGCTTAAGCGAAGCCAATCTGCGTCTGGTTGTTTCCATTGCGAAGCGCTACGTCGGACGCGGTATGCTGTTTTTGGACCTCATTCAGGAGGGCAACTTAGGCCTTATCAAGGCCGTAGACAAGTTCGACTACCGAAAGGGCTACAAATTCTCCACTTACGCCACGTGGTGGATTCGTCAGGCCATTACCCGCGCCATCGCGGATCAGGCCCGCACCATCCGCATTCCCGTTCATATGGTCGAAACCATCAATAAGCTCATCCGCGTTTCCCGCCAGCTCCTTCAGGAGTACGGACGCGAGCCCCTGCCCGAGGAAATCGCCGAAGAAATGGGTATTTCCGAGGAA
>SVGP01000034.1 GCA_015056255.1 Clostridiales bacterium
CCAACATCGTCACCAACAATGGTGGCAAAGTTGATCGCGTAGACGAGTGGGGAAAGCGCCGTCTGGCCTATCCCATCAACTACAAGACCGAAGGTTACTATGTGCTTATGTACATGACCGCCCCCGCGGATCTTCCCCGCGAGCTGGAGCGTAATCTTCAGATCTCTGAATCCGTACTCCGTTATCTCGTTATCCGTTTCGAGGGACCGATTCCCGCCAAGCGCGAGCCGCTCAAGCCCTTCGTAGCCCGCGAAGCAGCCCCCGTTGAGGCCGCTCCCGCCGCCGAAGCGCCCGCAGCCGTAGAAGCCAAGGCCGAAGAAGCCGACGCCGAAGCGCCCCAGGCTGAAATCGAATAACACTTTCGACCGGTACAGAAATGAGGTGCTTTAAATGAACAAAGCAATTCTGATCGGAAACCTCACCCGTGATCCCGAGGTCCGCACCACCGGCAGCGGCGTGTCCGTTTGCACGTTCACGATCGCCGTCAACCGTCGCTTTGCCAATCAGCAGGGCGTTCGCGAAGCGGATTTCATTAACATCGTTGCATGGCGTCAGACGGCCGAACTTTGCGGCCGCTATCTTGCCAAGGGCCGTAAAGTCGCGGTCGTCGGCAGCATTCAGACCCGCTCCTATGATGCGCAGGACGGTTCGAAGCGTTATGTCACCGAAGTTGTCGCGGATGAAGTGGAGTTTATCTCCTCTGCTCAGGATGGCGCAAGACCTTCCAGGTCTGACGACATCCCGCTCCCGCCCGAGCCCATGGACAATGGTTCTCGCGCCGGTGTGATGGAC
Source organism: Clostridiales bacterium (assembly GCA_015056255.1). Lineage (GTDB taxonomy): Bacteria > Bacillota > Clostridia > Christensenellales > Aristaeellaceae > SFHK01. The sequence continues at coordinate 793 of SVGP01000034.1, forward strand.
GAGGTTGACGACGACGAGCTGCCCTTCTAAAAGCGCCGTCCAAAATGATTAAGGAGGATAAGGAACATGTCTGAAGATAGAGGCGATCGCGTACGCCGTCCCCGTGGCCGCAAGCCGCGCAGGAAGGTCTGCACGTTCTGCGTAGATAAGATCCAGCATATCGATTATAAGGACATTACCCGTCTTCGCCGTTTCACCAGCGAGCGCGGTAAGATCCTGCCCCGCCGCATGTCCGGCACCTGTGCAAAGCATCAGCGCCAGCTCTCTACCGCCATTAAGCGCGCGAGAACCATCGCTCTCATGCCCTACACCACGGACTAATCGGTATTTCGTCGATGAAATTGAAGCGAGCTTCCATACGGAGGCTCGTTTTTTTATGCGCATGATTGAAATTGCACGCGTTTTCGTGTAGAATAATGATACGACAATTAAGGCTCATAAAGGAAGAAAAAACACAAAAAGGGAAAGACAGCGGCGGGGAGGCGAAGCGCCTCTCCTGCAGTGGCTGTGAACCATCCCAGAGGGGCAATGCTGTCAATTTAAGAGATATTTTTTCTTCCGGTCAGAGCCCTTTTACCGGAGGCATTCCTTTGAAAAAGACATTTCGCATCACCGGGATTAACAGCGCTCTGAGCGCCTCGGTGGTTGAAAAAAATGTTCGTGCGCTTTCGGGGGTTCGCGATGTAAGTATCAAGCCCTCCGTTGGCGTTATGCGCGTAAGCTATAAGGCCGATAAAACAAGCGAAGGCGAAATCATCGCGTCCGTGGCTTCGGCCGGCTTTGTCGCGCGTGCGCTTGAGCAGGGCGCGCGTCATCAGACCGATAAAGAGATGGGAAAGATGCTCAAGCGCCTGACCGTCAGCTGCATCCTGACAGCGATCATATTGTATCTGTCGCTTTCAGCTTATACACCCCTTCCGATGTTTGCGCCGCTCTCCTATCCTCTTCCGGGCGGGATTATGCAAATGCTGCTCCTGATTCCAATCGCTTTTTTGAACGGAGATATGTTTTCAGGCGGCGTAAGGGCCATCCGCGTGCGCACGACCAATATGTATTCCCTGATTTCCTTAGGCGCGGGCGCAGCGTGCGCATACAGCGTGTTTGAGCTGATAGCATGCGCGTGGCGTTTGAGCGAGGGCAGTCAGGCGGATCCGGTTTTGTATTTCGGTTCGTCAGCCATGATCATGACGTTTGTCGCCCTTGGGAGGTATTTCGAGGTGCGCGAAAAACACCGCGCGAAGGAAGCTGTTCAATATCTAACAGGCATCTGTCCCAGGGAAGCGCGCCTGCTTACATCGGACGGCGAGCATGTGGTTGAGGCCGACCGCCTGCGCGAGGGCGACCGGATCAGGGTGAAAATGGGCGACATCGTCGCAGCCGACGGCGTGATCGAATCAGGCGGCGGCGCAATTGACGAAAGCATGTTCACAGGCGAAAACGTGCCTGTAAAGGTAAACGAGGGCGACAGCGTGACGGGCGGCGCAAGATGCTTGTCCGGCGAATTTGTGCTTTGCGTTCAAAAACCGCTAAAGGATATGCGCCTTACGCAGATTATTTCCATGGTGGAATCCGCCGCCAACACCAAAGCGCCCATCGCCAAAACCGCCGACCGCATGGCGGGCGTATTTATGCCGCTGGCGCTCATCGTGTCGATTGCAACGCTTATTTTGTGGATTGTGTTTTACGGCGACTATGTGTTTGCAATCAAGTCCGCCGTGTGCGTGCTGGTGGTGTCCTGTCCGAGCGCGCTCGCGCTGGCTGCGCATACTGCGATTCTGACGGGCACGGACCGGGGCGCGGAGATGGGCGTTCTGATTAAAAACGCCGCCGCGCTTCAAAAGCTGTCTTCCGTTGACACTGTGATGTTTGATAAAGCCGGAACGCTTACGGCAGGCGAAATGCACGTATCCGGCTACCTTCTGGCCGACGGTGGATCGACAAGGACACTAATCGCCCTTGCGGCTTCCGCCAGCCAGAATTCGAGCTTCCCCTACGCCGCGCCGATTCTGCGCGAGGCCCGGAAAATCGGCGTTCCCGTGGATCTTGCGGAGGAGTGCGAAGACGTTCAAGGCATGGGCATCCGCGCCAGAATCGGCTCAAAGCGCGTGCTGGTGGGCAGTATTGAATTTATGGACATGAACGCTCAGGACGTGTCTGCTTGGCGCGTGAAGAGCGATGAATTGCTGGATGAGGGCGCGGCCTGCGTATATGTGGCCTCCGACGGCAAGGTGCGGGGGTTGATCGTTGTCAAAGATACGCTTCGCCCGTCCTCGATCGACGCTGTAAAACTGCTGACCGACATGAATGTAAGCACGCTTATGCTGACGGGCGACGACAAGCGCACCGCGCAGGCCATTGCGGACAAGGCGGGTGTCAGCGAGGCGCACGCCAATCTCACCTATGAGGATCAGGATGTAATGCTCAGAATTCTTCAGGCCGACGGGAAAAAGGTGATGTTTGTAACCGACGGCAAAAAAGGCGCGCCGGTGCTTGCCCGCGCGGAGTTGGGCGTAACGGTCGGAAACGGAACCGATGTTGCCATCGAATCGGCCGACGTCGTCATTTTAAGGCGCGATATGCGTCTGGTTGCAGGCGCGATTGATCTGGGTCGAAAGACGGTTCGCGTGATCCGGCAGAATCTGTTCTGGGCGTTTTTCTACAACATTATCTGTATTCCCATTGCAGCCGGCGCGCTATATCCCGTCTTCGGCATTCAGTTCAGCCCCACCATTGCCGCTGCAGCCATGTGCTTGTCCAGCATTTGCGTTGTCGTCAACGCCATGCGCCTGCGCTCCATTAGTCCCATCGGAACGGAAAAAGGAGAGACCAAACTCATGCAAAGGCTTTTGCGGCGTGAAAATGCGGAAGAAACTGAAATGAATGAGGATAATGAAATCAGCGAATAAAATATACTACAGGAGGAAAAACATATGCTCAAAGGTATTTCTCCCATTCTTTCTCCGGAGCTTCTGAAGATTCTGATGGAAATGGGCCACGGCGATGAAATCACCATCGGCGATGGAAATTTCCCGTCGTCCTCCATCGGAAAGCGAGTGGTGCGTTTGGACGGTCACGGCGTGACCGAGATTCTGGACGCAATTTTAAAGCTTTTCCCGCTGGATACCTACGTTGAAAAGCCTGTCGCGCTCATGGAAGTCGTGCCCGGCGACAATGTAGAACCCGTCATCTGGAAGGACTACGAGCGTGTGATCAGGGAAAACGAGGGTGAACGGGAAATTGAATTCATCGACCGATTTGGCTTTTATGAGCGCGCCAGACAGAGCTATTGCGTCATTGCCACGGGAGAAAGCGCGCTGTATGCGAATATTATTCTGAAAAAGGGCGTTGTGAAGTAATACGCCGGCTTTCACGAACGGCTGAAACTTTATACGCAGATGAAAAGCGCTGTCTCAAAACATGTTTTGCCCCAGGCTCTAACGAAATGTTTCTTAAAAACATGAACTACGGGACGGGAAAATCGTCCCCTACAGGAAGAAACCATTATGTTTCCGTTGTAGGGGGCGGGTTTCCCGTCCCGGTTTCGTGTTTTATGCTTTTAATGAGACAGCGCTTTTCATCTGCAGGATGCGGACCGGCTGTTTACTTCATGTCGTTCTCGTCAAACGGATCGCCGCATTCGGGGCAGAAGCGGGGGGCCTTGGTGGGATCCGCGGGCTTCCAGCCGCATTTGTCGCACTGGTAAACGGGCGCGCCGGCGGGACGCTTTGCGCCGCATTCGGAGCAGAATTTGCCCTTGTTGATCGCGCCGCAGGCACAGGTCCAGCCGTCCTGCTCGGGCTTTTTGCTTCCGCACTCGGTGCAGAATTTGCCGCTTACCGTTGCGCCGCAGGCGCATTTCCAGCTGCCGGGCGCTTGAGGAGCGGGGGAGGGGGCGGCGGGCGCCTGATTCATGCCGAAAAGCTGGGCTGCGGTAGTGCCGCCGGCATTTTGCGCCATGTTCATGCCCATAAAGCCGGTAAATGCGCCGCCGGCATTCTTGGCTGCGTCCTGCATAGCCTGCGCCTGCGCGCCGACCATGTGCGCGGCAGCCATATTGGTGTTGCGGAAGACGGCGTTTCTCTGAAGCTCCTTGATCATGTTTTCGTCTTCCTCGGAGGCTTTTACGGAGTTTACGCCGAAGGAGACGATTTCAACGCCGCGAAGATTCGCCCATTTTTCGGAAAGAACCTCGTTTAAGGCTTCCGCAATTTCCATGGTGTGTCCGGGCAGGGCGCTGTAGCGGATGCCGCGGGCGGAAATTCTGGCAAAGGCGGGCTGAAGCGCGGTTAAGAGCTCGCTTTTTAACTGGCTGTCGATCTGATCGCGCGTGTAGTCGCCTTCAACGTTTCCACACACGTTTTTATAAAACAGCATGGGATTTGTGATTTTGTAGCTGTATTCGCCGAAGCAGCGGATGGAAACGTCGATGTCAAGGCCGATATTCTGATCGACCACGCGGAAGGGCACGGGGGACGGCGTTCCGTATTTGTTGCCGGTCAGCTCCTTCATATTGAAGTAATACACTCTCTGGTCTTTTCCGGCCTGACCGCCGAAGGAAAAGCGGTCGAACGCGGTTTTTAAAACCGTCATGGCCTTTTCTGTGTCAAAGGGGCCGTACAGAAGGCTGGGTTCGCCGTTTTTATCGAATTTGTATTCGCCGGGCTCGGCGCAGAAATCGACGATCTTGCCCTGATCGACGATCATCATGCACTGGCCTTCGTTGACCACGATGACGGAGCCGTCGGAAATAACGTTGTCGTCCTCGGTTTTGCTGCCGCCGAAGCGTCCGTTTATGCGCTTCATGGCCTTGGACGCCAAAACATCATTGGGCATGGCGTCGCAGAAGAAATATTCTCTCCACTGGCTGGCAAGCGTGCCGCCCAGCGCGTTAAGACCTGCAAAAATAAGACCCATATTTCATATCTCCTGACTATGTATACTATTTGTCGTTTCTTTCGATTTTGCGCCTGTTCGTGGTTCTGTAGAGGAAGTGGTCGCTCTTTATATCAAGCGAGAACGAGCCGGGCTTTATGTAATTGGCGGCGGAATCCTGATTCGACGCCTGCTTGAGCTGGCCGATCAGAACCGAAACAACGATTAATGCGGCAACCAGCGCTGCAATGACGGCAATCAGTATGGTGCCGCTTCCGATCGAATCCACAAGCGCGAGAATCAACGTGATTACGGCCATTACGCCCGCAAACACGCCCGCGCCCCAGAAAAACGACTTTTTCTTGTCCGCAGGCACGTCGCAGGTGAGCGCGCCGGTCTGACCGTTGATGGCGAAGGTATAGATGTTTTTTTCTTTTTCAGTAGTAATCAGCCAAACGGGCATGAGCGCAGGGGTGACCTTGCCGCCGTCGGACGAGAAATTGCGGCTGCGTTCGCTCACGTGGGTGTAGCCCGTGACCGTATCCCTGAGCGCGTCCGACAGGGAGTTTTCAACGCGCTGTACGGCGCGCTCTTCGCACTTTTCCGCGTCCACATCCGCGTGATCCGCCAAAGAGCCTGCCAGAACCGCGGGCTTGAAGGGCACGGCCTTGGAAAAATTATAGGGTTCGATGGATTCGGTGATTTTGTTGTCCAGCTTTTCGCTTCCGTCCACGGGGATGTTTTCAAAGCTCATCGAGCCGCTTCTTCTTGCGACATAGTGGTCGATATGCTCAATCTCCCAATCGCCCTTTCGCGTGGTGCGGCGTTTTTCGGCGTTATACACGGCGCTTCCGTGCGCATCGCAGTCGAAAAGCCAGTAGGGAACGAACAGCTTTCGCATGTCTGAGATGCGGTTTCGGCTGTCTTTAAAGATGTTGGGAAGCAGCGGCTTTCCTTTGAAATAACCGTTAAAGATCTCCTGCGCCTGCTCCTTGGTTACGGTAAAGGGGACGACCAGTTCAGGCTTAACGGCACCAGCAATTCTGTCGGGCAAAACGGTGGGGCTTCCGCAGTAGGGGCACTCGGTGGCGGTGGTGGTACCTTCGGTCATCAGCTCTGCGCCGCAGGAGGAGCAGGTATAGGCCTGGATATTCGCCTGCTCGATTGCATCGAAGGTTTCGGTCGGACGGTCAAATTTGATACTTCCGGCTTCCTCGTGAATCTGCATCGCCTCGATCGATTCCAGATCAAAGGTGTTCTGGCAGGATGCGCATTCCAGCTTTCCGCTTTCGGCGCCATAGGCGAGGGGGGCTGAGCAGCAAGGGCACTGATAAATAATTGTACTCATGGCAAAGCTCCTTATCGTATGTAATAATGGGGTAGTTCATGGTTTTATCATAACACGTGCTGGCGGGGAGAATCTACCTTATTCGAGAGGAAAACAAAAATATTTTAAGGATTAGAGAAAAAACCTCTATATTCGGCTGCCTATGGATTTTTACAACCGCATCATGGCTGCCGAAATGTCGTCCTGCGCGATAATATGCGCACAGTTTTCTACAAAATCAGGCAATCCACGCAGTTTGTAAAGCCGTCTAAATTTATGGACGAGTGTTTTATTTCCCTGACGGCGTTTTTGATGAGTTTTAGGGACAGATCGTTGTCGCTCGTTTCGGGGTTGAACGAAGGGCCTGTGTAGAGAAAGCGCATGGAAAGCGCATCGTCTTTTTGGGAATGGGAGGCGGTGACAAGAAGGTTAAACCGATCCGGCAGATGCTTAAGAAGAATCTGCAGGCACATTTCTTCAAACACGATCTGGGCGCGATAGATGGTTTTTTGAGAGATCATTTGTTTTCTTCCAAAGGTTTCGATTTCGGACATCATCCCGTGGAAATCGAAATCGCGGGAAGAGATGTTTATCTCGTGAACCTTCATTTGGCGGATAAAGCGAATGGTTTTCTCCCTTTTCGGGTGATCGAAAATCTCCTCCGGCGTGCCCTCTTCATAGATGCCGCCCTCGTCCATATAGAAAACGCGGTTGGCGATTTCGCGGGCGAAATTCATTTCATGGGTTACGATCATCATGGTAAGGCCTTTTCTGGCCAGATCCTTGATGACCGCCTGCACTTCGCCCACCATTGTGGGGTCAAGGGCGGAGGTAGGCTCGTCAAAGAGAATGATTTCGGGATTCATTGCAAGCGTTCGGGCGATGGCGACGCGCTGCTTCTGCCCGCCGGAAAGGTTACCCGGATACACAAACGCCTTATCGGAAAGGCCTACCGTTCGAAGAAGCGCCATGCCTTCGTCATACGCCGTCTGCTTATCCTTTTTGAGAAGATCCACCGGCGCTTTCATGATGTTTTCAATCACGGTCAGGTGCGGAAAAAGATTGAACGATTGAAATACCATTCCCATTTTTCTTCGGACTTTGCTGACGTCGCACTTTTTATCCGTGATGACTTCGCCGTTTACGATGATTTCGCCGCTGGTCGGCGTTTCCAGCAAATTGATACAGCGGATCAGCGTGGATTTTCCGGTCCCGGACGGGCCGATGATGGAAATCACGTCGCCTTTATGGATTTCGGTATTCACGTCCTTAAGGGGCGTAACATTGGGGTATGCTTTTTGAAGATGCCGGATGGTAATCATCTTACTACCCCCTTTAAGATGTTTTTGTTCTTTCTGCTCAGGTTATCCGTTTTTTTCTGAACATAGGAAAGCGCAGCTGCCGCGCCCCAGGTGATCAGAAAGTAGATCACAGCCACTGCAATCAGCGGGAACATGGCTTCATAGGTATTGCTCCTGATGATATCGCCCATCTTGGTCAGGTCGTTGACAGCGATGTAGCCTACAACCGACGTGGCCTTGATCAGGCTCACCGCTTCGCCTGTAAATGCAGGCAGGAAGGTTTTAAGGCTCTGAGGCAGAATGACCATGAAAAACGCCTGATTGCGGTTGTAGCCCAGCGCATAGGCAGCTTCTCTCTGTCCGGGATCGATGTTTTGAACGGATAAGGTCAGCTGACCATGAACGAACGCGGCGAAAGTAAGGGCAAAGCCCAGAATCGCCACCCAGATTCCGTTTATGCCGGATTTTCCAAAGACGACGTAGAACAAAAGCATGAGCATAACCAGCGTGGGTGTTCCGGCCATAATTCGGCGGTAAACGCGGATGACCGCCCTTGACAGCATGGAAACTGCGCGGTATTTGCAGCGCGTCAAAAGGTATAAAAGAAATCCGAATGCGCTCCCGACAATCATTGCGCCAACGCTGATCAGGCAGGTAACGCCAAGGCCGCCTGCAATCAGCTTCCAGCGGCTTTCGCGGATAAAGGTTTTTTCAAAGCTGGTTTTCAGAGACGTCCAGAAGTCGGTATTTGTCAGGGACGCATCGTAAATAACCATCACAACGTCTGCAATCACGTAAGGATCGCAGAAATTGACGCTTTCCTTTCTTTCCTCGGTCATATAGATGCCGCAGGAAACCACGTCGTACTTCTCCGTTTTCAGCCCCGCAACGCCCGCCGTCCACTGGGCGGACTCAAAAACGGGCTGATAGCCGTAAAATGCACAGAAATGATGGAGAAGCTCGATTTCAAAACCGGCGTACTCGTTATTCAGAAGGTACACAAACGGCTTTCTGGACAGATCCACTGCGATTTTGAGCGTTTTTTCGTTATTGGTCAGGTCGGGAAGATCGGGCATTTTGTCAGGCTCTGTATCCTCGCACCAATATGCCCACATGCTGTCGTATCGGCCGTCGGCTTTGATTTTTTCAAGGAATTCGTTCATTTCCCTTTGAAGGGTTTCGCCCTTTTCGTTTTTTCCAAAGGCAATGCCGATATCGACCGTACAGTCTGGAACGGGAATCCACGTAAGGCCCCTGTCCGCGCGGCTGACGGCGGCTAAATTCGGAATATCCAGAAGAAAACCATCGATCTTGCCCTGCTTTACGCACTGGAAAAGGTCGTTGAACGACGGATAGGAATCGCGCCGGGCATTCGGAAACAGTTTTTTTGAGATGCCGTCGTACAAGGAGCCGTCGATCACGCCCAGAACCGCGTTTTCATAATCCGAAAGCACGCGTCCGGAGGCCGGATCGCGCGTCTCGCCGAAGGCAAGGGATGCAGTCATGATAAGCATGACGACAATCAGGGACATAACTCGTTTCATATCAATCTTCCTTTTTAAGACTTAGCGTTTGTTTCATCGGGCATGAGCGAAATGGCGTCGTTCTGCCGGATGAGGCAGAGGATGATTTCCTTGACCGGCTTTCCGGTAATGCTTCTTAATGCCCTTGCGTAAAGGTTAAGCTGCGGGAAATACCTTGCCTTCAGTTCTTCCTTGTCGTCCGTGCGGTCGGTCTTGTAGTCGACAAGCACCCATTCGCCTTCCTCTATAAAGCATAGGTCGATGGAGCCCTGCACCACGACGCTCGCTGTCGCGGGCGCGTTTTCAATGGCGTCGGATGCGCACATTCTCAAATTGAACCGCCATTCGCGTTTGACGTCGACTGCGCTTCGGATGCGAAGGCCGATGGGGGACGCAAAAAACTGCGCCATGGAGGACAGAATTACAGCCTGCCCCTGAACGGGTGAAAGAAGACCTTTTGAAAGCATATTTCTCTTTTGTTCGCCAAGGGCAATTTTTAAATCGTCGCCCGACAAGCCCCTGATTTTTCCATAGTCCACGTGCCGCAAAAACGCGTGGATGGCTGTTCCGCGCTCATTCGCCGTCAGCCCGCCTTCGCTCATGAATTCGGGCCGCAGGGCGATGTCCGGAATTTCAAACGCGCCGGTGATTTCGCGCGTGAGGCCGGAGGCTGTCAACTTGACGGGGGCCTGAATATTGTCCCTGTTCGGGTACTGCCATGTGATCGCGGCGTGCATTTTGGGGTCAAACGCGTCCCCGTTTTGGGCAGAATCCAGAATGGAAAGCGCGTTTTTCGCGCTTTCGGAGGAAAACGCATCCTCGGAGGAAGCGTTCTTCGGGGAATGGATGAACAGCTTTACTTCCGGCGCATCCTTTTCGGCCTTTGCGCCGATGGCCTCCGCGCCCGCGCAGCTCATAATCGCCGCGCCCACGATGTCAAGGGCGCTTGCATACATATCAGGGTGATTTTTGGCGATCTGCCAATCCGTCATGGCGGAGGATAAATTCCGCACGCAGCCGGTCAGAATCAGGCGCGACTGGGCGCGGGTGAGCGCGACATAGAAAATGCGAAGCTCCTCCGCGCGATCCTGCCTTATTTCTGTCTCCACAATGGCGCGGCGGGCGATGGTGTCGCGCATGGTTTCAAGCGCTTCGTCCATGCGCATAAGCGACGCGCCAAGATCCCTGTGCGCGGTCAGCCTGTCGTCCGCTCGATGGGCGCGGAATTTTCTTCCAAGGAGAGAGACAAACACCACGGGGAATTCAAGGCCCTTGCTCTTATGAGACGTCATGAGCCTTACAACGTCGTCGTTTTCGCTCAAGGTGTGCGCGCTTTCGCCGTCGCCCCTTGCGCGCATGAGCGCAGCGTATTCCAGAAATTCGCTCAGCGATCCGCCGACGGTGTTTTCGTAATTCAAGGCTCTTGTCGACAGCATATCGATGTTCGCCTGCCGCTGTTTGCCACCGGGCAGCGCGCCCACATAGGCGTAAAAACCCGTTTCGGTCGCAATTTTCCGGATCAGGCGCGAAATGGGCATGGAGCGCGAAAGCGCGCGCCAGCGGTCGATTTTTTCAAAAAAAGACTGTAAAACGACGTTTTCCTTCGCGTCTTCCAGGGCCGCCTCGAAAAACGATCCGCTTTTTTGACGTGCGCGGATCAGGGCGAGCTCTCTGGTCGTGAGGCCCACGATGGGCGAGCGAAGAACCGAAATCAGGTCGATGTCGCGCCTTCTGTTGACAATCAAATGAAGCGTGGACATGATTTCCATCACTTCCAGCGCGTCAAAATAGCTTTCGGACGCGTCCGCATAGGCGGGAATGCCGTTTTCGGAAAGCACGGCGGCAAGATGACTTAATGCGTTTACGCGAACGCGGGTGAGAATACAGATATCGCGGTACTTGATGGCGGGGTCTTCCGCCCGGATTTCATGAATGCGCTTTGCAATCACGTATCCCTCGCGCTGAGCGTCGTTAAGATCATCAAGATCGCCGTCCGCCTCTTCCTCGTCTTCAAGCGATTTATCTACGATGTGCACTTCGATTTTTTCGTCTTCACCCTCAAAGTCGCGGCCTTTATAGAGCATTGCGTCTTCGTCATAATGAATTTCGCTCGGGCCGCCGTGCATCACGCGTTTAAAGATGTGGTTGACAAAATCGATCACGCATGCGCGGGATCTGAAATTCTGCTTAAGGACGATGAGCTCGTTTTCGCCGCCCGATTTGTAGTTTTCATATTTTTCCAGAAACAGCTTGGGCTCGGCCTGACGGAAGCGGTAGATGGACTGCTTGACGTCGCCCACCATAAAGCGGTTGTTTTCGCGGGATATTTTGGAAACAATGGCCTCCTGAACGTCGCTCGTGTCCTGATATTCGTCGACAAAGACGTGGGAAAAGCGGTTTTTGATGCTTTCGGACACACGCTCGTCACAAAGGGCTTTCAGCGTATAGTGTTCAAGGTCGTTAAACGTGAGCGCGCATCGCTTTTCCTTGTAGGCGCGAAGGCGGCTCGACAGATCCTTTGCGATTTCAAAAAGCTTGATAACAACGCTTTTATTCTGCCTGATGTCCTCCATCGACAAATCCGCATCCAGGGATACGATTCTCTGCGCCGATTCCACCTGGGTTTTCACCTTTTTTCGAACGGCGGACGCTGTTTCGGAAAGATAAATCTGCCTTTCCGTCTTATCTTCGGCTTTTATTCTCTTTCCGCCTCTGGGCGTAACCTGCTTGAAGGCGGAAATCATGGCGTGCATTTTCCTGTAGGGCGCATGCATGATTTCGTGAATGGCCTCTGCATCCGTTTCAAGCGCGGGCGCGTAGTGATTGGGGCCTTCGGGCTCCATGGCAAGGGAAATGGCGTATTCGTTCAGCGCCAACGCGTTTGAGAGCTTTTCCCTGACCGCGTCCTCCAGTACCCGAATCCAGCTCTCACCATCCCCGTCCATGAGCGAAAGGGCGTTTTCAAACCATGCTTCGGGGTCGGGTCGCTCCTTCAAAAACGCGTGCATATCCATAACAAGGGATCTGACGCGCATGGGGCCTCTGGCAAAATCCAGCTTGTCCATGATTTCGCCGCCTGCAAGGTATGCATTTTCAAGCGCCTCATCCATGGCCCGTTCGGTCAGCTGTTTATCCTCCGCGTCGTCAATGATCCGAAACATCGGATCCACGCCCGCGGCTTCGAAGTGATTTTTAAGAACATCCGTGCAGAAGGAGTGAAGCGTGGAAATGGACGCGTTTTCAAGCCTTTCGAGCTGCTCCTGCGCATGGGGAACGCCCATTTCGGCGATCTCCCGAAAGCGCTTTCGGAATTTTTCACGCATGTCGCTGGAGGCAGCTCTTGTAAAGGTGACGATCAGCATTTCGTCGATATTCGCGCCCTCTTCCACAAGACGCATCACGCGCTCGACAAGCACGGTCGTCTTGCCTGAGCCTGCCGCCGCCGCAACTAGCAGATTTTTACCCCGCGAAGTGATAACCTTCGCCTGATCCGCTGTCCAGCGCATGCCGATCCCCCCCTTATTTGATCATATCCCAAAATATTTCGTCAGAAAGACTTTAAATTCCTGCCGCCGAAAACCAATTCACACGAAATTCCGCTGCATGTCCCTATTGTGAAAACGATCAAAAGGTGGTATTATTATAATAGGATAGTATAGGGAGGATGGGATGTATATGAAACTCAATCTCAAGGCGCTTGAAAACAAAGCCCTGTGGCAGGAAAAGGGATATGCCCTTCCCGAGTATGATGTAAAAGCGATTACCGAAAACACGAAAAACGCGCCCAAATGGATTCATTTCGGCGCAGGCAATATTTTCAGAGCCTTCTTAGGCGGCGTCCAGCAGCGCCTTTTGAATGCAGGCGAAACCGACACAGGTATTGTCGTATTTGAAGGCTTCGACCCTGAGATCATCGAAAAAGCGTATCGCCCGTTTGATAATCTCTCCGTCGGCGTAACCCTGATTTCCACTGGCAGCATCAAAAAGGAAGTGCTGGGCTCGGTGGTCGAGTCTCTTACAATCGAGGATGATGCACGCGCAATCGAGATTTTTGAAAATCCGTCCCTCATGATGGCCAGCTTCACCATCACCGAAAAGGGCTACGCGCCCGCTTTTGCCGAGAAGGACGCAAACGGCGCGCCCGAGGACGCAAAGGGCTTGATGGGATATCTGACCAAGCTTGTCTACAAAAGATACCTTAAAAACGCGCAGCCCATCGCGCTTGTGAGCATGGACAACTGCTCCCACAACGGTGAAAAGCTTGAATATGTCGTAAAGATGGTCGCTCAGAAGTGGATCGACAACGGCCACGTGGACGCGGGCTTTATGACCTATTTAAACGAAAAGGTCTCCTTCCCCTGGTCGATGATCGACAAAATCACGCCCCGTCCGGACGAAAACGTGATGAACATTCTGGACAAGGACGGCTTTGAGGACGCGGGTCTCATCGTGACCAGCAAAAACACCTACACCAGCGCCTTTGTCAACGCCGAGGAAAAGGAATACCTCGTCATCGAGGACAATTTCCCGAATGGCAAGCTTCCCCTCGACAAGGCCGGCGTATACTATGCAAGCCGCGAAACCGTCGAGCGCGTGGAGCGCATGAAAGTTACCACCTGCTTAAACCCCCTGCACACCTGTCTTGCCATCTTCGGCTGCCTTTTGAACTTCAAAACCATCTGGCAGGAAATGAACGACAGTGACCTTAAGGCGCTTGTCAACCGAATCGGCTACGTCGAGGGCATGCCCGTCGTCACCGACCCCGGCATCATGAAGCCCGAAACCTTCTTAGGCGAAGTCTTAAACGACCGCCTGCCCAACTGCTTCCTGCCCGACACGCCCCAGCGCATCGCCACCGACACTTCCCAGAAGCTGTCCATCCGCTTTGGCGAAACCATCAAGGAATACCTCGAAAAGGGCATGGACATTTCCGTCCTCAAGGGCATCGCGCTGGTCGAAGCGGGTTGGATCCGCTACCTTCTCGGCATTGACGACGACGGAAACGAAATGGCCATCTCGCCCGATCCGCGCCTTAACGAAATGAAGGAGCGCTTGGCGGGCGTGCGGTTCGGAAACAACGAGGGCGTGAATGAAAAGCTTCTGCCAATTTTGGAAGACGAAACCATCTTCGGTGTAAGCCTTGTGAAAGCCGGTCTTGCCGATAAGGTCATCGAAAACTTCAAAAAGATGAACGCAGGCGCAGGCGAAGTAAGACGCGCCATTCACGAAGTAATCGCGTAAATATCGCCGCGTCCAAAAGGCTCCCTCTGATGAGGGAGCTGGCAAAACCATAGGTTTTGACTGAGGGAGAGATAACGAAAGCACCGACTCAAAAAAACGTCTTTTCAGAAAGATAAATGCTTTTTTCTCCTGCAATTTCGGTTTCTTTCGTCAAACTACCTGTGTATCTCTCCCTCAGTCGGCTTCGCCGACAGCTCCCGCATCAGAGGGAGCCAGTGAATCCGCAGCCTCGCCATCCTCTCACATCCCCGTTCATCTCCCCGCCTTCATCCGCATAGCCTTAAAAAGCGAATGCCGGAGGCGATGCTTCTTGAGAATGGACATTTCACTCAGGGTGGAAGAGGAAGCGAAATATATCCTCAGAACCGGTGCCACCGTGCGCGGTTGCGCAAAGCACATGGGCGTCAGCAAAACCACGGTTCACAAGGATATGCGCGTGCGCCTGAAGGATATCAGCCGCGGCCTTTTTGAAGAGGTGGGCGAAGTGATCGATAAAAACCGCGCGGAGCGGCATCTTCGCGGCGGTATGGCGACGCGCGAAAAATACAAAGGTCTGAAATCGGAGGTACAAAAGCCGAATGCTTTGGGAATACGGGATTGACGCAGGCAGCGAAAATCTGCGCCTTGTAAAAAGGGGAACTGCGCAAATCGTCAGAGAATCCACATACACCGCCATCAGGGAAGGCCGCGGCACGCCCTTTGCATGGGGCGACCGCGCCCTGATGATGCTGGGCCGCGCGCCCAAGGGCGTAACGCTTGTAAAAAGCGTGAACAGGGGAAAGGTGGATCGAGCGCACCTGTTCGC
Organism: Clostridiales bacterium; assembly: GCA_015056255.1. Classification (GTDB taxonomy): domain Bacteria; phylum Bacillota; class Clostridia; order Christensenellales; family Aristaeellaceae; genus SFHK01. Next base: position 15,862 of record SVGP01000034.1, read on the forward strand.
CAGATGGGCCAGAATTATTTTGGACGAAGACGAAGCGATTCTGAAAAAAAGCACCATTTTGGTTTCCGTCAGCGATAAAATGAGCAGCGAAGAGATTGAGGATATGCAAAAGCGCATGCTGGATGAAGGCATATCCGGCGTCGCCGTTGTTTCTTCCTTAATTGCGTCTGCACTCGGCGCGGGAGAAAAGGTAATGGACGCGGAGGCCACATGCGTGCTGGACGTAGGCGCAGAGCAGATGCAGGCGGCGGTCATTTCCGGCGGCAGAATCGTGAAGTCGGACTCGCTTCCCTTTGGTACATCCCGCGCGGACGAAACGCTCATCGAGGCGGTTCGCGCCTACATGGGCTTTGGCATCGGCCCCCGGACGGCAAGAGAGCTCGTTATCGAGCTTGGAAAGTCCGATCTTTCGGACAACGCCGCTTCCGAAAAAAACGTGTTCGACTATAAGGACAATCTGCCCAGAAAAAAGAAAATTCCCGCGCTTCTTGTAAAAAGAAGCTTGGATGACATCGTGGATGCGGCGGCTGAAATGTGCGCAAAGCTCATCATGTTCCTGCCGGAGGAAATCGCGGGCGATATTTCATCGCGCGGCTTTGTCATCACCGGCGGCGGCGCAAGGCTCATGAACTTTCAAAAAGCCGTAGAAATTGAAACCGGCCTTCCCGTGCGCGTGGCGGAGGCGAGCGAGGACTGCCTCGCCAAAGGCCTTCAAAGGATTTTAAACAGCCAGAAAACCTATCAAAGCCTCATCAAAGGCGAAATGGAAGAAAGCCGCCGTCCATGAAAAGATATGTAAAGAAAGGCGGCTTGACCCTCGAATACACGCTGATTTGCTCGGTAAACCGAAAAAATGTGCTTTTACAGGCGCTGCCGGAGGGCAAGGTTCGCGTGTACGCGCCCAAGAGCGCGCGCCTTAAGGAAATGGATGCTCTTGTTCTTTCGCGTTTAGACTGGATAAAGGAAATGCACAGGTCGCTCGCGCTTGAAGAGAAGAAAAATGCATTCGATCCTAAAAACGGCGTTTTGATCGAAGGAAAGAAAACGAGCATACAAATCGAGCGAGGGGTAAAAAAAGGCTGCAGGATCGAAAACGGCGTTCTCTATGTGACTGCCCCGTCCGACGATCCCGCGCTTATCAAGGAAGAAATTCAAAAATATCTGTCAAGGCTTGCGCTTTTTAGAATCCGCGAAGCGCTCGACAAATACGCGCCCACCGTCGGATGCGAATACGGCCGCGTGACCATCCGCGAGCAGAAAACCCGCTGGGGCAGCTGCTCGAGCAAAAAGAACCTGAACTTTAACTGGAAGCTCATTTTGGCGCCCAGAGAAGCGCTTGAATACGTCGTCATTCACGAGCTTTGCCACCTGATCCACTTTAACCACTCAGAACGCTTCTGGAAGGAAGTGGAAAGCCGCATGAGCGAATACGACCTCTGGCGCAAATGGCTGCGCGCGCATGGAAAAGAGCTGAGTTTATAGCATTTTTGTTAGACTTTCGGGCGAGAACGTGAATCGCTTCTACTATATTGCAACAACATAGTATTTATGATACGCATTCAGCCAAAAGGCTCCCTTGTGCAAAGGGAGCTGTCAAAACCGCAGGTTTTGACTGAGGGGTTGCAGCTAATGTATCGATTCGTTCATACGTTTTTGTGAAACGAAACACTCTCACAATCCCTCCGTCTCGTCTTCGCCGATCCACCTCCCTTTGCACAAGGGAGGCAGAGCTTGCGTGCCTGCATATGAACATCATCTCCCGTAAAACTATGTTGCATTCCAAACCGCATCTCATTACACCTGAAAGGGGATATACATTTATGCGACTTCCTTTAAACAGTCTGATTTATGATCTGCCGGATGACATTTTAAAAAGCAAGCTGGCCGGTGATTTCGAAGGAACGCTGCGCAAAATCAATGCGCGTCTTCAAAAGGAAAATATAACGCCCATGCTGCGTGACCGCCTGACGGTTGAAAAAGGCCTGATTGAACGGCTTGAAATCCGCTATCCCTATACCAAGGCGCAGGCGATCGAGTATGGAAACACCCGCATCATGAATCTGACGGAAGAGGAATTCGACGCCTTTGAAGACGCGGGCGACATCGATTTTATCTATGTAAACGGCGAAAAGAAATATCTTTCCTCCTGCATCGGCGCGCTCATTAAGATGCATCCCCATCTTCACGCCCGTCAGGTGAAGGAAGAGGACCGCGTCAAGGATCCCACCGACAAAATTGCCCGCGCCGAAATGCGTAAAAACGGCGAACTGGCCTATAAATTCACCATGAAGCGCTCCATTCAGGTCAAGGACAAGTGCTTTATCCCGAACGCCGTCTACACCGCCCATCTCCCCATTCCTGCAGCCAGTGCGCAGCAGGACGCGGCGAAAATTGAAATTTTGGCGGACGCGGACGCATTCATTCCCCCGGTCGACGAATATCAGAGAGCGGTTTGCTATAAGAGATTCCTGTCTGAAAACAAGCCCTTTGAAGTCACATACACCTTCGAAAACCGCGTAAAATTCGTCGATCCTTTTAAGGACACGCCCCACATCGTATATCCGAACGCCATTCCGCCCTGCGAAGACGACTTATCCGAGCAGGTTCCCCAGATCACCTTTACGCCCTATTTAAAGGAGCTTGCTAAGCTCATCGCGGGTGACGAGACGAGAAAATTGTATCTGGCCAAGCGCGTATATGATTATGTGACCCAGAACGTGCGCTATTCCTTTATGCGTTCCTACATTCTGGTCGAAAATCACCCCGAATTCACCGCCATCAACCAGAAGGGCGACTGCGGCATGCAGGCCATTCTGTTTATCACCCTCTGCCGCATTTTAGGTATTCCCGCCCGCTGGCAAAGCGGCAGAACCGTTGAAAAGGACGATTCCGGCTGCCACGACTGGGCGCAGTTCTACACCGAGGAATTCGGCTGGCTGTTCGCCGATCCCTCCTATGGCGGAGGCGGCTGGAGAAACGGTGATCTGGAATGCTGGAGCTTCTATTTCGGCAACCTCGATCCCTTCCGCATGATCGCCAACCGCCGCTATTACACCCCCTTCAACCCGCCCAAAAAGCACGAATACTACGATCCCTACGACAGCCAGGACGGCGAGATCGAGTGCGAGGAAAGAGGCTTTGACACCTACGACTTCATCGACGACGGCGAAGTTTTGGCGTATGCGAAGGTAGAGGAATAAAATAACATATAAACTGCACATAAATCAAATGCGCGGGCGGTCAGTGACCGCCCCTACATTCAGTGATGGCATTATAACCATCCTGTAGGGGCGATCATTGATCGCCCGCGCCAATTTCATGACATTGAGATTGTGCTGTGGCTTATTTCTTTCTTTTTCCGAGAAAATCTTCCCGCAAAATGGCATATACGTTCACGTCCACGTATTTGCCCTTGTTATACAGCCTGCCACGAAGCGTTCCTTCTTTTTTCATGCCGCATTTTTCCATCACGCGGCCGGATGCTTCGTTGTCGGTCTCGTGCTGGGCCTCGATGCGGTGTATATGAAGGTCGTAGAAGCTGTAGTCGATTACGGCTTTTAAGGCTTCCGTCATATAGCCCATGTTCCACTTGGCACGAGCCAGGGAATAGCCGACTTCGCAGGCGTTGTTTTCCGCCTGATACCACATGTAGCCGATGGTGCCGATGATTTTGCCCGTGGCTTTTTCCTCGATGCCCCAGCTGGAGGGATCGCCCATGCGGTATTTGCGGATCATATACCTCAAATACGCCTTAGTGTCGTTAACTGAGGTATGCGCGTCCCATAAAACGTGCTTGGCAACCAATGGATCGCAGCTGTAGGCGTACATGTCGCCTGCGTCGTCCATGCGTACTTTTCTGAGCACCAGCCGCTCGGTTTCGAGAACCGGCATTTTTTCAAATGGCGATATTCCAAACATCAGATTTCAACTTCCTTATGAAGACGCGCAGAATCATAAATGCCCTGAAGCATGCGCTGCATGGTGACGGCCTGATCAAGATCGCTGATGGGCTTTTTGCCGGTTCTCAGGCAGTCGATAAAGTGGGCGATTTCGGTTGAGAAATTGTTTTCATTCAAAGGCTGGGGCTTGTTGTCGGAAAGATAGCCCATCTCCTCGCCATAAATGGTCAAAGGATCGAGCCTTGCGCCGGCTTTGGTTCCGCAAATCTGGGTGTACTGCTCACCAGGCGCGTTCAGGGCCCAGCTGACCTCAAACAGAAGGCTTGCGCCGTTTTCAAAATGGATTACGCCGCAGGCGCTGTCCTCGGTGTCAAAGGCGGTTACGTCGCTGTCCAATGCGGTCCAGCGGTTGACGCCCTTGGTTTTGAAGTCGCCGATGGCGTAGGACGTGGATGCGCTTACGCGAACGGGCTTCGGGCAGCCCATTAAAAACCACGTTCTGTCGATGCAGTGAACGCCGATATCGATAACGGGGCCGCCACCGGACTTACTGGTGTCGGTGAACCAGCCGATCGGCGTTCCGCGGCGACGGGTGTAGGCGCATTTGGCGTAATAGATTTCGCCAAGCTTGCCTTCGTCCACCATTTCGCGAAGAAGCTGCGCCTCGCCCGAATAGCGGGTGGGCACGGCCAGCATGAAGGTGACGCCGGCTTTTTCGATTTCCTTTTTCATTTCAAGCGCATGCTCGAGGTTCAAGGCCATCGGCTTTTCGCACAGAATATGCTTGCCCGCGCGGGCGGCGGCGATGGCAACCGGCGCATGGGAGCGGTTCCAGACGCAGATATCCACATAATCGCATTCCACATTTTCAAGCATCTCTTCAACGGAAGAAAACGCCTTGGGGATGCCGAACTTTTTGGCGGCTTCCTGAGCTCTTTCAAGATTCAGATCCGCAATGCCTGTGATTTCAACGTCGTCGCGCTTCTGATACGCCGGAAGATGCGCGCTCTGGGCGATGTTGCCTGCGCCAACGATACAAAGCTTGATTTTCTCCATTTGTATGAACCCTCCCGATTGATATTATTCGATGATGTTCAGTCCTTCGGTAAAGCCGGGGCGTCCAGTAGAAACCGGCACGCTTTCCCCGGGCAGGAGACAGCCGAAATATTCCGAGCCTGGCACGCATACGCCGACGGCAGCGGATTCACCCACATTGGCAATCGCGCCGTCTCTTAAAAGAAGCTGCGTGTTGCTGAGATCTTTAAGCATCCCGCCTTCGGGTGTAATCAGGGTATCGGTCTTGCCTGCGCATTCATTGTTTCTCATGATCATCGTGCGCACGATGATGAATTCGTTTTCTTCCTTTTCAACGCACAGCCGTCCGACGGCTTCGGAGGAATTGCCCATCACGGGGAAATTCGCCGTCATCAGCTCTTCTCCGTTCATCGCGTACGCGACCGCCGTCACGGTTGCGGGCTCGGCGCCCTCGTCCGCCACATAGTGAACCGGCACCGTAAGAAGCCCGTCCTTCATGCTCCCCTCCGGCTGCACGGCAAAGGCATGTTCGTTTCTCCACGCCTGTTTCAGTGCAAAAAACGCGGGACGCGGGCGGTCGTTGTGGTCGAAAAGCGCGCGGGAGGCGAAGGCGCGGCCGGTGTCCCGCACATGACCTAATACAAACGGCGTTTCCCGAAGTCTGGCAAACTCCGCCTGCCTGCGAACCGAAACAGCCTGAAGATACCGGCTTACATCGATTTTCTTTTCAATGGGCGCATCCTCTCCATAGGCAAAGATGCAGGATCTGAAAACGTCCTCGCGGATGCCGCTTAAGCGCCAAAGCGCTTCCTTTTCAAGGGTGGACGTGTCGCCGCCGGAAAGCTCGATGAGCGTCTCCATTCTGGATACCGCGTACTGGGCGACGTTCACCGGAACTTTTCCATATGCATATGCGGTCAGGCTTCTGTCCGCAGCCAGCGTGAAAGCGCGATTACTGATGGGCGTAACTACGCTGTTGCCCCCGGCCCGGGCAGTGATCGCCATGCCGAAAGCGTCGGATACCTGAAAGCCGCGCGCAGCGGATCGGGATTCACGGGCGAATTTTACGATGGATGAGCTGTCGGAGGTAATCTCGTCCTTCTTGACCTTGAGCTCAAGGGACGCTTTTCCGGCGGGCACATTTTTAAAAGGCACGCACTCGATAAGGTTTGTGCCGGGCAGAACGTCTTTGAAAATTTTCTTGGTTCTGATTTCGCCGTTTACACTCAGATCAAAGGCCAACTGGATTTCGACTTCCGAAAGGGCGCTGAGCTGCAAAGTTACGCAGCAGTCGCCGTTTTCGTAGTGCGCGTCGATTGCAGAAATTGCCGTTTCGCCGCAGTCGTATAAAAACATCTGTCCCGTGAGGCCCACTGTCGGCACCATCACGCTGTTGTCTTCGGGTTCAAATTCGATTTCAAGGGTGTTTAAGGCTTCCTTTATATAGCCGGTCACTTCGATGCGCATGCTGTTGCCGTCGCTTTTTTTAAGCTCGGTGCCGTTTAAGCGGATGCTGTAGCGGCCCGAGAGCGCGTCCAGTACCAGATAAGCGCGCGCGCCGTCGTAGGCCGGGGCCTGAAAGGTGGTATAATATCGCCAGCTTCTTCGAAACACCCATTCGCGATTCAAACGCGAAACAAGCGTTCCGTCGTCCTTGACCACGCCCGCGCGCAAAAGCGCGTCCATCACTTTGACAGGCGCGCCGAGGCGGATATCCGAAAGGATGCCGTCGGTCAAAAACCAGTCGCAGGGAATTTTTCTAAACATTTTATTTTTCCTCCGAAGAAAGATGCTTCTCGGCCATTAATATCGCAAGCGCGGTCTTTCCGTCTGTGATTTCGCCGCGCTTAATCATGGCAACTGCTTCGGCAAAGGGCATCTTTACAAGATCCAGAAATTCGTCGTCGTCAAAATCGGTCTCGCCCATGGTGAGCTCCTCGGCAAGATACAGGGAAATCAGCTCTGAGCAGAAGCCGGGCGTTGTCGCCATATCCATTAAATGCGTCCATTTGCCTGCGGAAAAGCCGGTTTCTTCTCTGAGCTCGCGCTTGGCGCATTCAAACCGATCCTCGCCCCAGTAGTCCAGCTTACCCGCCGGAATCTCCAGCATAATTTTATCAAACGGCGTTCTGTACTGGCGCACAAGATACACGTTTCCGTCCCTGTCCACCGGCACGACCGCGCTTGCGCCCCTGTGGAGAACGATTTCGCGCGGGGCTTCGTTTCCGTTTGCGAGCGTAACCGTCCACTTCTGAACGTCCAGAATTGCGCCTTTATAAATCTGTTCCTTTTGGCCAATGATTTCTTTGAGCATGTCCTCGTTCATATATCCGCCCTCGTTTATTTATATATGCATTCAGCTTTAATAATTTCGATTTATGCAGGTAAAATTCCTGCCAATGGTACTTTTCCTGTGAAAATTATACCCTTCAACACCTTGAAAGTCAACCTGAGCGGCAGGCGTCAAAAGAAGATTGACGAATCGAAAAAATCGGCCTATAATGAAACGGAGAAGGTGAAACGATTGAAAAAACTGGATGCACGACAGAAAAAGGGCGTCATAAAGCTTATATTGTTTGCGCTCGTCATGCTGATTCTGACCGTCCTTTTAGGTAAGCCCATCGTGCGCGCCGTAAAGGATCCCGCCGCCTTCAGAAGCTGGGTCGAGGGCTATGGCATTTGGGGCAAAATCCTGTTTCTCATTATGATGTATGTGCAAACCGTTATTGCATTTATTCCCGGCGAACCCCTTGAAATCGCGGCAGGCTACGCCTTCGGCGCCGTGCCCGGCCTGATCATCACGCTCATCGGCCAGACGCTTGGCTCCATCACCGTTTTTCTGTTTGTGAAAAAATACGGCATGAAGCTGGTTGAGGCGTTTATATCCCGCGAAAAAATTGCCTCCATGCGCTTTTTAAAGGATGAAAAAAAGCTGGAAGCCATCGTGTTTTTTATCTTTCTCGCACCCGGAACGCCCAAGGACGCGCTTTGTTATTTTGTGGGCTTAACGCCCATGCGTTTGGGCGCGTGGCTGCTGATTTCATCTGTTGCCCGTATTCCCTCGGTCGTCACCTCCACCATCGGCGGAAACGCGCTTGGAGTCGGAAAAATCCCGATGGCGATCATTGTATTTGCCGTAACCGTCGTCATCTCCGTCGTTGGTTATTGGCTTTTTACCCGTTACAGCAAAATGCGCGAAAGGCGCAGGGCCGAAAAGCTCGAAAAGCGCAGGCTCAACAAACTCAGGCGCAAAGAGCGAAAACAGAGAATTCTTTCAAAAGCAAAGCGCATCCCCCTCAAACGTAGAAGAAAACACCTGAGCAAAACAAATGCGTGATCATCGGAAACGCTTTTTAAAACCAAGCGCATTCATCTGATACAATCGGTTCATAAACCGAAAAGGAGTTGATCTGAATGAAAAAGAGCCTCGTTTTCCTCTCTCTGATTCTCGCGATGTTTGTGTTTTCTGCTTTTGCAGCGGAGGACAAAGTGACCATCCCCGATCTGGCTGATACGATCAGCGGCATTTCCTTGCAGAAAGAGGATTTGCGTGCAAACGGCACCAGTTTCTATCAGTACAACTATTCCTATGGCACCAGCTGCTATCAGATCATGCAGATGGTCGCTGACGACATGGTAAACACCGGCATTTTCAAACAGGTAGGCTATTCCACTTATGGCGAGGCCTCCTTCTGGCAGCTTCAGTACATTGGCGGCGGCGAGTTTGAGCCCATTAGCGAAGCCAACGGAAAGCCCTATCATGTGGAGCTCGGATGCGCCAGCTATACCTATGATATCACCTTTATCTCCATCACCATGGGCAAAGGCATCACCTATGGAGAAACCTATTCCGCGCCTCAGAAGAAGGTGGATTACGGCACGCAGGACAAAATCACCGTGCGCGATTTTGCCACTTTCCTTGACGGAACGACCATCGGCACCATTGAAGAAGGCGAAGACGGCGTTAAGTATTACCAGTACAATTATAAATATGGAAACAGCATTTATGAAATTGTGAATATGTACTCCGATCAGCTTCGCCAGACAGGCCTTTTCAAGCTCGTCAACTTTGAACGCTACGATACCGCATGCTTCTGGCAGCTTCAGTACATCGGCCCCGGCGCGGGTTCGCTTAAACCCCTTGCCAACGCCGGTGAAACCTATCATGTGGAACTTGGTTGCGCAAACTACTTTAACTATGCGACCGTGACCTCTCAAACCTTTGCCAGCATCAAGCTGTGCGACGGCATCTCCCTTGGTGAAACCACTCACGCGGAGGGCGCGGATTATGTGAATGCGCAGATGGCAGACGTGCCCGGCTTTGAGATCAGGACGCGAACGGTAGAGCGTCCCTGCCCCGTATGCAGCGGAAGCGGCTCGTGTAACCTGTGTAACGGCACCGGCACGTACCGCATCTACGGTCAGGCGGTCGATTGCGACAGAACCTGCTCCTTCTGCAAAGGAGAGGGAACCTATACAGCCACCGAAACCTACTATGTACCCCGATAATGGACGGAGAAATCTATGAAGCAGAAATCCCTTGACGCCATCCTCCTTCTGGGACTGAGACTGAAAAACGGATCGGAGCCCGAAAAGGAACTGATCGACCGCGTAAAGGTTGCCTATGAAGCGTTTCAATCCGGCGTTGCGCCCGTGATCATCGCCTGCGGCGGTCAGGTGAAGGAAGGCGAAAAGACGGAAGCCGAAGCGATGGAAGCGATTCTTGTTCAGATGGGTGTTTCGCTGGAACATATCATCCGCGAAGACAAAAGCAAAATCACCTACGAAAACATTCAAAACGCGCGCGCAATTCTGAATAAACCCCGTCCTCGCGTGGCTGTCGTAACCAGCGACTACCATGTGAGGCGAAGCTTGCTTCTTTGTCGCATGCATAAAATGAAGGCGATTGCGTTTTCCGCGAAAACGCCGGAGGACGAATTGAAAGCCTACAGAAAAAAGCTCGAATGGCGATTGTATATCGATACGCTTCTGGGCTTTCAAAAGCCGGGAAGCGTGCGGCCAAAGTGGTATCGGTTTATCGTGGATCATCTCACGCCGAAAAAATAAGGCCATACAAAAAGCGTTGTCCCGCATGGAGACAACGCTTTTTTATTTAAATTAGATGTTCAAAAGATCGCTGTAAACCTTGAGCGCGCCGTCGGTTTCGTGCGCGAGAACCTTCTTGGCAAGTACCTTGCCCAGCTGAACGCCTTCCTGGTCGAAGGAGTTCACATTCCACAAAAAGCCCTGGAACATAACCTTGTTTTCGAAGTGAGCAAGCAGCGCGCCGAGAGCCTTGGGCTTGAGTTGATTTCCGATGATGATGGAAGAGGGACGGCCGCCGGCGAACTTTTTGTTGGCGTTTTCATCGTCTTTTCCGCAGGCGAAGGCCACGATTTGGGCAGCTACGTTTGCGCAAAGCTTCTGCTGGCTGGTAGAGCCCTGAATGACGACGTCGGTCGCCATCTGGCTGTTTTTAAAGCCTACGAACTGCAGCGGGATGATGTCCGTTCCCTGATGGAGGAGCTGATAGAAGGAATGCTGGCCGTTGGTGCCGGGCTCGCCGAAGATGACGGGGCCGGTGGCGTAGTTGACGGGCTCGCCAAAGCGGTTTACGCTCTTGCCGTTCGACTCCATATCCAGCTG
>SVGP01000035.1 GCA_015056255.1 Clostridiales bacterium
GCATTTCACACCGTTCCATTCAAACCAGTCGTTCATGCCATTCTCAGCCCCTTTCCGCGCTGCTGTCGTCTGGTCAGCGTTGCGATCTCTACAGCCAGAGAGCGGATATCCTGCTCATCACGGATACCCCTGTCTCTTCGCAGGCATTCTACATATGATCTATCCGTTATTTGACGCGCAGTCAACCAACGCTGCTTCTGACTTTTGTTGACAATTACCATTCTCATAGTTATAATATATTCATAATCTACTATGAGTTGAAGGTGTACGTATGAAACGCATCTTTGCAATGTTGAATGCCAGAGAATCTTCCCTCCCCAAGAGCAGTCTGCTTCGCTTAAACGAAGAACGCGCCAATCACTATACTGCGCTATGCCTGCGTATCGCAGCAGTAATCGCTTTGCTGATGTGGATTCTGAATATGGTCGGATTTTTTATCGTAGACAGAACCATGATGAATCTTGCCATGCCGATAGGCATCGTTCTTTTGCTCCTCCCGTCTGTGCTTGAACGTGGAAGATTGATCGGAAAGCCATATACCAAATACCTGATGATGTGCTGTTTTCTGCTTGGCGTCACGCTGATGTCAGCTACGCTGACGTTTCACATGATTATTGCTTGGACATGTCCGATCATACTGTCCTGTCATTTCTATTCACCTCGATTTACTCGTTTTACCACTGTCGGAACACTGCTTCTAATGATGTTATCGCTGTATGCCGGGCTGTATATCGGCGTGTGGGACGCCAATATGATGCGATCCGCCATCCAGGTCAATGAGCCTTCACTGCGTGTTGAATATATCAACAGCCTCTATGCAGAGGGTGATAATCTAATACTCCGATGCTTCAATTTCTATTATCTGCCCCGCGCAGCCATTCTCATAGTAGTATACCTTATATGCCTGACGCTTTCAAAACGCACCCACAGCCTGTTAATCCAGCAAGATACCATTACCCGTGAATCTGAACGAATCACCACCGAATTAAACGTCGCCACTGAGATTCAGACATCCATGCTGCCGTGCAATTTCCCAGCCTTCCCGGAACGACCGGAATTCGATATATACGCCCTTATGGAGCCGGCAAAGGAGGTCGGCGGTGATTTCTATGATTTCTTTATGGTGGATGATACTCATCTGGCCATTGTCGTCGCTGATGTGTCCGGAAAGGGCGTTCCCGCAGCGCTGTTCATGGTTATCGGCAAGACGCTCATTAAGGATCATACCTGTCCGGGCTGCGATCTGGGCAATGTGTTCTCTACGGTTAACAACATCCTCTGCGAGTCCAATAGTGAAAATATGTTCATCACTGCCTTTGAGGGCGTGCTCGATCTGGTCACTGGCGAGTTCAATTACGTCAATGCTGGGCACGAAACTCCCTTCATTGCCCGTTCCGGCGAGCCCTTCAGGCCTGAGAAGGTTCGACCTGGATTCGTGCTGGCCGGCATGGACGGAATCAATTACAAAGCAGGAACGCTTACACTGAATCCGGGCGACAAAATCTTTCAGTATTCTGACGGAGTACCCGAGGCGCATAACGCTGGCAATCAGTTGTATGGTATGAAACGTCTGGAGGATGTGCTGGGTAAACTTTCAACTCTGCCTCCCGTTGAGCTTTTGACAGCTGTTAAAAGGGATATCGAGGTGTATGCAGGCGACGCGCCGCAGTTTGACGATATCACCATGCTCTGTCTGGAATATAAAGCACGAATGAAAAAAAGATGATTAAATCAATTAAGAATACTTACGAAGTGTCTCCGCCCTTTGACACACCATTTTTAAATACGTGCCATCTATACAAAATCGCTCTATGAGCAAGGATTCATGTCATCTTCATATGAAAGAGCATATAATCTGTCATTCGGCTTTTTCGTATATTTTCCCTTATAAACAACGTTTTAAATATTCTGTTTTTCGAAATACACTTTTTAATATTGCGTATATGTGATATGTCGGATATGACGCTTCACTTTCCGATTCGATAAACGCAAAGTGAGAATGCAAATATGTTTTACAAGCTTCATGAAAAATTATATCTTCGCGGATGGGAGAAACTCCCCTATGCCGTTGTTGAAAAAGGTGTTTCAAGGCCTTTATTCATAAAAGACGAAGAGATGAAGGCTTTGCAGCTTTGTAACGGGCTGATCGATGTATCTCTTCCACTGATTCCACAGGAAACGAGAGATCTTCTAAAGATCATCGAAGAAAAAGGCTTTATAAAGAGGTGCGAAAGAGGCGACGCCATTCGTCCCGAACAGGAATACAGAATCTATCCTGCCCGATATATCCGAACGGCCCACTGGTCGATCACCGGTAGATGCAACTATCGCTGCAAGCACTGCTATATGTCAGCGCCCGATGCAAAGCAAGGCGAACTCGATCACGATACGATTATGTCCATCGTTCAGCAGTTGATCGACTGCGGTGTGCGCGAGGTCTCTTTGACCGGCGGCGAGCCCCTTGTCAGAAAGGATTTTCTTGAAATTGTAGACGCGCTGATTAACGGCGGTATTACCATTACCACAATTTATTCAAACGGCAAGCTTGTAACCGACAAGCTGCTTGACGAGCTTGCATCCCGCGACATTCATCCTGAATTCAACATGAGCTATGACGGCGTGGACGGTTGGCACGATTGGCTTCGCGGGATCCCGAATGCCGGAAAAATTGTCGAGGATGCGTTTCTTCGGTGCAGGAAAAAAGGCTTTCCCACAGGCGCTGAAATGTGCATTCACAATGGAAACAAACACCTTTTGCGTAAGACTGTCAATCGCCTTGCGGAATTGGGCTGCCGTAGCCTGAAAACCAACCCTATTTCCAATGTGGGCGCATGGAAAGAAGGCGGTTATGGGGAATCCATTTCGCTTGACGAGCTTTATCAGACCTATCTTGATTATATCCCGGAATTCTACGAAGACGGTATGCCGCTTTCCCTTCAGCTGGGCGGATTCTTCTCCGCTTCGCCCAACTCGCCTGAAGAATATGATATCCCCTCCAGAAAATATTGCTCCAATCCGGACAAAACCTGCGTCTGCGGGCATGCAAGAATGGTGATGTACATTTCCGCAGAAGGACGCGCTCTCCCTTGCATGGCGCTCAGCGGTATGGACATTCAAGACGAGTTCCCGCTGATTCCCGAAATCGGCCTTTCCAAATGCATTACTGATTCCAGATATATGCGCCTGATTGATACGCGGGCGACGGAAGTTTTAAACCACAATTCAGAATGCAGAAATTGCCAATACGCTCTTGACTGCCTGGGCGGCTGCCGCGCAAGCGCGCTTGAAACTGCGCCCGATGATATTCTGAGCCCTGATCTGGCTGCATGCGCTATTTTTAAAGGCGGCTGGACAGAAAAGATAGATAACGTTATGAAATCCATTCTTTCGTAAATCATTCGTTTTTATAAGCGCAAGTCATTCGTCTTCAAAACAATCGCAATCAACAGTTGCGGTTGTTTTTTGTTTGTGATAAAATGTTAATTACAATAAAGGCTCATTTCTCAGGAGGGTAAATTACATGAATACGCTTACCGGCATCGAACGCATGATGAATATATTAAACCATAAGAGCGTTGATCGAATTGGACTATACGAGCATTTCTGGAACGATACCCATAGAACATGGGTAGATCAGGGAAAGATTGCGCCGGATACCATCATGAGCGATATATTCGATCACGATATGGACGAATGCTGGGCATTAAATCTCGTGGCGGATCTGGATTTTATTCCCAAAATCATTGAAGAAAACGAGCATACGCAGGTAATTCTGGATGGAAACGGCGCGATGCTAAGACGCCATAAACTTCACGACACCACGCCTGAGCACATCGGCTATAAAATCGAAACCCGCGAGGACTGGGAAAAGAAAATAAAGCCGCTTTTAACGCCTGACATACGCAGAATCAATTTTGAATCCTATCGCAGAATGAAGGAATACTGCAAAAGCACCAATCGCTTCTTTGTTCTTTCCGGAATCAATGTCTTTGAGGCCATTCATCCTCTGATCGGGCACGTCAACTTTCTAACCAATATGATCGACGACCCCGAGTGGATTGAGGATATGGTGGACACGTATTCAAATCTCATTCTGGAATTACAGGACATCCTTTTCGAAAAAGAAGGAAAGCCTGACGGCATCTGGTATTACGAGGACATGGGCTATAAAGGCAGCCCCTTCATGTCTCCCATAATGTATAAAGAGCTGATCCTCCCCGGGCATGAAAAAACCTTTAAGCATGCGCATGCGAACAATATGCCTGTAATCGTCCATTCATGCGGATTTGTCGAGCCCCTTCTGCCCGACCTTGTTTCTGCCGGCATGGATATGCTTCAGGTCATTGAAATCAAGGCCGGCATGGATTTAAAGCGCATCTACAAGAATTTCGGTGAGAAAATCGGACTCATGGGCGGCATCGACGTAAGAACCTTATACACTAATGATTTTGACATTATCGACCGCGAGCTTGAAAGCAAAATCCCCTTCGTTAAGGAAGGCTTCGGCTACGTGCTCCATTCCGATCACTCCATCCCCTGCACGGTTAACTTCGAAACCTACAAACACTTTATCGAAAAAGGACTCGAACTGGGCGCTTATTAAGATTTAATGAGGGGTGTTTTCATGATCCGTGGCATATGGATGTGGCCGAATAACATTTATGCGCGCGGCACTCAAAAAGTCGTGTCCATTTTAAGCAAAGCGGGCTTTACGGACATCTATTTTTTGACCAAGGGTCTTTCTGGAAAGACTTCATTTCACGGCCAGTTTGCGCCGCACGCATTCGACCGCGATCTGCTTATGGAACTCTTGGACTGCGCCCATCATCACGGCATTCGCGTTCACGCATGGTTCACCTCCGCGTCGGATGAGCACTATAAATCGCTATTCCCAGAAAGCGGCCGCGCGCACTTCAAGCGCGGAAAGGACAAGGGGCTTATCTCCTTTAAGGACAAAGCGTATTTAGCGTATCTTAAAGACATTGTGGACGAAGTGGTATTTAACTACCCCATCGACGGCGTTCATCTGGATTACATTCGCTATAATCATATGCTCTACGGCTGGGATGAAAAAGATCTTTCAGCCTATCAAGCATATGGCGCAGATCAGGCGGAGCTTTTTGCTTTTATCGAAAAGACCTTCTTTTCGGAGGACGCGGACAAGGATACATGCATTTTTGAATCCTTTAAAAATGGAAACAAGACGCTGAATGCTTTCTTTGATAGCCGAAAGGCGGATGTCATTCATTTTGCGAAGGTAATTTTAAACGGCCTTCGTAAACAGAAGCCCGGTCTCGTTCTGTCTGCTGCTGTCATGCCGGAAGGAGCATATCAGGATCATTCGTTTGCCGACCTTCATTACGGCCAGGTGTACGACGAGCTATCTCCCCTGTTTGATTATCTCGTGCCAATGGCTTATTCCAAAGCTTACGATCAAAACAGCGCCTGGATTCAGAAAATCGGAACCAATCTTTATAATAAGAATACGCCGCATGTCATGGGCGTTCAGGCCTATGACCACGCCAGCGGTTTGATCACGCAGGGAGATATTTCCGTAGCGAAAAGCATTCCAAATAAAGGATACGCTCTTTTCAGAGAAGGCGAATGCGCCATCGTCTATCGGGATCATGATCTTCTTCTGTTTAACGACACGCCCTACACAATCACGGAAATTGAAATCATTTCGGATTCATCAACCCATATCATGCCTGTTTCTGTACTGCCAGACGAAGTTGTTTTTCTGAATGCTTCTTCCGTACCAAGACACATAATGGCGCGCAGCGGTCAGGAAGATGTCTGCGTCTATTTTGACCCGGATTGCGTGTGAAAAGGAGTAAGTCTATGAAAATATCGCCTATTTCCTTTACCCTCAAAAACGGAAATACCGCTTACCTTCAGTCGCCCGAGCTTTCGGACGCGCCTGAGCTTTGCACTTATCTTGAAAGAACCGCCGCAGAAACGGAATATGTTCTTCGTTATCCTGAGGAATGCAAAATGTCGCTCGAACAGGAGGAAAGGTTTATAACAAACGTTCTGTCCTCCGATTTCGACATGATGGCAGTCTGCAAAGTGAACGGGCGCATTGCCGGAAACTGCCACCTGATGATGAATAACAGAATCAAAACCCGGCACCGCGCATCCGTTGCCATTGCGCTTTACAGGGAATACTGGAACCTCGGTATCGGCACAAGGATGTTTGAAATGATGATTGAAATTGCAAAACAGAAGGGCATCGAGCAGCTGGAGCTTGAATACATCGAAGGAAACGTTCGAGGCGAAGCGCTTTATAAAAAAATGGGCTTCGAAACCGTTTCATTCAAGCCCAACGCCATCCGTCTAAAGGACGGAAAGTCTCTTAAGGAATACTTCATGGTCAAAACGCTTTGACGCTGGTTTGGGAGGAAAGCATGTTTTCGTATAATGAAAGCCAAAAACGCTCATAAAAACCTATATCAATCGCGGCGGATTTGAAATACAGCTGAACGATGTCGATTTCGAAACGCTTCTGGACGCTCAGAAACATCCTGATTTATATAATGATCTTGTCGTTCGAATCGGCGGATACAGCGATTATTTTGTAAGGATCTCTCCCCAGATGCAGGCGGAAATCATTGAGCGTACCGCTCACGAGGTGTAGATACATGAAAGGTACCGTATTCAATATCCAACGGTTCTGCGTAGACGACGGCCCCGGCATCCGCACGACGGTTTTTTTAAAGGGCTGCCCCTTAAGGTGCGCATGGTGCCATAATCCTGAATCGCACAAAGCGAAAAGCGAAATTCTGTTTGACCGAAACAAATGCGTTTTATGCGGCGAATGCGCAAACGTGTGCGAAAATCACGTATTGGAAGACGGTCAGCACATCTTTAACCGATCAAATTGCACATCCTGCGGAAATTGCGAAAGCGCATGCCTTACAAACGCAATTGAGCTTTGCGGAAAGGAAATGACGGTTGAGGAGGTTATGAAGACCGTTCTTCGCGACAAACCCTTTTATCAATCGGATGGCGGAATGACGCTGTCCGGCGGCGAACCGCTTTTGCAGTATGATTTTTCCCTCGCTCTTTTAAAGCTCGCCAAGGAAAACGGCGTTAATACCGCACTAGAAACATGCGGATACGCAAAACGTGAGAAGATCATCGAAATTTCCAAATACACAGATCTGTTTTTGTTCGATATAAAAGCCACTGATCCCGAAACGCACGAAAGATACACCGGCGTTCATAACGATCTGATTTTAGAAAATCTTTATCTTCTCAATCAATTGAATAAAAAGATCATCCTCCGCTGCCCGATGATCAAGGACGTAAATCTTACGTCCGAACACGTAAAAAAGGTTTTTAAATTATCAAACGAGCTGGATTCCGTTGAATCCGTCGAATTTGAGCCCTATCATCCCCTTGGCGTAAGCAAAGCGCGCCTGATCGATTATTCTCCTTCGTATTCATCAGAATCTTTTCTCGAAAAGGATGAAGTTTTATCTCTGATTAGTTCTTGCGTTTCTTATGCACGCAAGCCTTTTTCTGTTCATTAAGCCTATTTCTTTTTTCAGGAGACAGATTATGAAAAACGGATATCTTGTTCAGCTTCACCTTCATACCTCTGACACCAGTCGCTGCGGACATGACACGGGATACGACATTGCAAAGGCCTGCAAGGAAGCGGGCTATCACTTAATCGCTATAACCGACCACTTCTTTAACGCCAATATCGGCTGCGACCGTGATCTTCCCTGGGAAGAAAAGGTGGAATACCTTTTAAGGGGCTATCGTTCGGCCAAACTGGCGGGCGATGAAATCGGGCTTAAGGTTATATTCGGCTGGGAGACCTTTCAATTGGGCCGCGAGCTTTTGACCTACGGCCTGGACGAAGAATTTCTACTTTCCCACCCAGATATTGACAAGGTTCCGTACTATGATTATATTAAAACCGTGACTGAAGCGGGCGGCAAAATCATCCATGCCCACCCCTATCGTCAGGCCCCCTACATTCCCGATTTCAAGCCCGATCCTTTATCGGTTGAAGCCTACGAAGTTTATAACGCCGGAAACCGCGAGGAGGAATGGAACGAAAAGGCGCTTACAGAAGCAAAGGCCCACAATCTTCTTTGCTTTGCCGGAAGCGACGCGCATTCAACAGCGGGCGTCGTCAACGGAGCGATGCTTTTTATGAATCCGGTCGAAAACATTCACGACATTTTCAGAGAAGCAAAGCTTGGAAACTCAGAAATTATAAGAACAATTGACAAATAAGAAGGGAGACAGATCGATGGCAAAGACAGTGAGCGACATTCTTGAAATCATCAAGGAAAACGGCATTAAAATGATCGACTTTAAAATGGTTGATATTAACGGACAATACCGCCATGTCACCATTCCTGCGCAGAACTTTTCTGAGGATACTTTAAAAAGCGGCATCGGATTCGACGCGTCCAATTACGGCTACGCCGTGGTTGAAAAAAGCGATATGGTGTTTATACCCGACCCCGACACTGCGGTGATTGATCCTTTCTGCGCGATTCCCACTCTTTCCATGACCGGAAACGCCATGATCATCGATTCGCCAGAAAACAGACCCCTGGCTCAATATCCGAGAAATATCGTACTGGCAGCCGAAAAATACATGCAGGATCTGGGCATTGCCGACACCATGCTCATTCTGCCTGAATTCGAATTCTATCTTTTCGATCAGGTGGGCTGGGAGATTCAGCCGAATTCCGTCGGCTTCTCTCTCGATGCGCAGCAGTCGTACTTTAACAGCGCTACCGAAGGAAGCGGAGTGATCGTTCCCAAGCAAAAAGCGTATCACATCGCAAAGCCCTTTGACGTCGCCTATGAAATGCGAAGTGAAATGTGCATGCATATGGCGGACGCAGGCATCGAAATCAACTATCATCATCCCGAGGTTGCCGCCTCCGGTCAGTTTGAAATCGAGCCGCAGCTCGGCAAAATGAGCAAAATGGCCGACGCCACCATGATGATCAAATACATCATCAGAAACACCGCTCTCAAATATGGAAAAACCGCAACCTTCATGCCCAAGCCCATTTACGGCGAGGCCGGAAGCGGCATGCACGTTCATATGCAGCTTTTTAAGGACGGTCAGCCGCTGTTCTCGGACGACGAAGGCTATGCCCTTTTTTCCGAAACCGCGCACTATTTCATGGGCGGACTTTTAAAGCACATCGGCTCCCTTTGCGCAATTACAAACCCCTCCACGAACTCTTTTAAGCGCCTCGTGCCCGGCTTCGAAGCGCCCGTTACCGTGGGCTACGCCACCTCCAACCGCAGCGCTGTCATCCGCATACCCGCCTACGCAAAATCGCCTGACAAACGCCGTTTCGAGCTTCGCAATCCCGACGCAACCTGCAACCCCTATTTCTGCTACGCGGCGATCCTGATGGCGGGCCTGGACGGAATCAAGAACAAAATCGACCCGCATGCCAACGGCTGGGGTCCGTACGACTTTAACCTCTATCATCTCCCTGAAGAAGAAAAGAAAAAGCTCAAGGGCCTTCCCGTGTCCCTCGACGAGGCGCTTGATTGTCTTGAGGACGACCACGATTACCTGACCGCCGGCGGCGTATTCCCCGAAACGCTTTTAACCAATTTCATCAAGATGAAGCGCGAGGAAATCAAAGAGCTTTCTAAAATCCCCCATCCGGCGGAGTTTGACAAATACTATAATCTGTAAGCGAGCAAATTCTTTAAAAGCGCGGGCGATCAATGATCGCCCCTACAAACCATGATAGATTCTCAATCATAATGTAGGGGCGTGCATTGCACGCCCGCGCTTTCTTTTTTTATTCGTAAAGGAACAAAATCACAGGATCAAGCACGTTTGCCGATTCCTCAATTTTGATTCTTTCGCCTTCTTTTTCAAACGCCGCTTCCTTTTCGCTTCCGTCCGGCAGCATTCTCGTAATCCTCTTTACATCTAACTCCGTGCAAAGTTCGATTTCTCCAATTACGTCAAGCCCCAGATTAAAAAGCACGCACATATAGGCGTTATTATCTGTCTTTCCGAGCCTTAAGTAAACCTCTTCATCGCCCGGGTAATAAGCCTGTAATCCTCCGTTTTCCTTAAGCAGCCTTACAAGCTGCTTTTTCCTTGATTCCGTGAGGAAGGAAAATGCTTCAACGATATTGTAATTCGTCTTCGATGTTCCTGAAAACACGATGCTGGTTCCGCCGACTGGATTTTTATAGGAGGTAACGCCAGGAAACAACATTTGCTTTGTCTTTCCGTCCTTTAAGTGGAACACCATGGATTCCGCTTTCACTTCTTTTTTATTTTTCGTTAGCGAACAGATTTTCATTTGCGCATTTGTAATGCTGCCTTTATCATCCAGGATTTCGCCGCTTGCATTTTCGCCTGTCCATGTTTCGACTTCAACGCCCGTCAAATTGGAAAAGCCACGGACGTTCAGCCGTTTTGCGGTATCAGAAGCGAGAAATACGGTTCCTTTAAATATTTCTCTAATTTCGTCATCCGTCAGATATGCGTCTGCAGGGCCGTCCATGAACACCGCGCCGCCGCTTGCGCTTGAAAAATACATGGGAATGCCTAATCTTTCCATCACGCAGCTTGACCAGCCGTTGGTCTCCATGATCGACGGCATAGCGCCAAATCCGTAGCCGGGCGTTTTTGAGACGGGCATTCTGCAGCCGAGCCATTGTATGCCGGATGTGATTTCTGAAAGCCTTTCGTACATTCCTCTGTGCCGTGAAAGCTTTTTCCTGTATGCTTCGCCGCTCCTGGGTTCAAATGTATGAAGCCGCGTAATCCAATGCTTTGCGCCGGTTGCACCTTCCAAAATGGTTGCAACAAAATGCGCATGACACATCTGTGCGCTTGTGGAATAACGGTTCTGCGGGCACGTATCGGTTTCTGCAAGCATTGCGTCAACCTTACCTTTGAGTACTGCCGCCTGCGCTGCCGCTCTTAAAGAAATATCGGAGAAGAATCTCGGCCCCGCTGCCGCATAGGTTCCGTTATTCAGTCGAACGATGACCGGGTTTTTCTTTCCTGCAAGAATGTGCGCGATTTCGTCAGCAAATTCCGCAGCCGATCCGCACGCGCAATAGGATACGGGCATTTTAGGATCCACGCTGTCAACGCCCTCTCTGAACGCCCTTGCCGCACCGATAAGGGAATCCCGCTGAGTCTCAATAAACAGTTTTGTATACTTTATGTCTTCCTCTGTCGTTCCCTGCGTATGCTTATAGAGCTCTTCCCGCGTCATATTGACGCCTGCAAGCCGATTAAACGCCTTCATGTGAAGCGGGCAAGCGCAGCCCTTTCCTTCCCTGAACATCAGCCTGAAGTCATCGTCTACCATGATTTCCTTGGGTCTGTGCGATGTAATTTGAGCCATCACACCCTTAAAGTGCTTTCTGAATCCTTCATCGTAGGGACATACGACATTGACTTCTTTTCCGTCTGTCAGATTTGTGTATCTCTGAAAAGGAAACATGTGGTCAAGCACCCATCCGTGTCCGATGGACGCCTGCACCAGAATTCCGATTTCTTTTCCTTCTTCAAGCAGGCGGTCTCGGATTCTGTCATAGGATGTCAGGTATATTCCCGCTTTGTCAATCGGCGGATTTCCTTCGGGAACCAGCGTCATCATCATTAAAGCGGTGGTTGCAATACCGTTTTCATACTGGTATTTTATATCCTGAACAACCTCATCCAGATGATTGTCCGCCAAGTGCAGCGGCATAATGGAATATAAATGCATATGCTCACGCTCCTTTTTCGGTATTATACCATTTTATTCCACGAATTTCAATTGCGCAGAACACGCATCAAAACAGGATATAAATTCAAAAACATAACCTTAAATTTTCATTTGGCGGTTTCATTCTTTCTCTATATTGTGTAATATTATTGTATTCAATGAAAGGAGATTGATACCCATGCGCAAAGTTCTTTCCTTTGTTCTGGTTCTCATGCTCGCGCTGACCGTTATGGCTCCTGCTGCCATCATGGAAGGCAAGTCCGACGACATCGTTATCCTCCACACCAACGATGTTCACACCTACATCGACGGCGAACTCAGCTATGACGTCATCGCAGGCGTTAAAGCTGAACTCGAAAAGATGTACAACTACGTAATCCTCGCCGACGCAGGCGACGCCGTTCAGGGCACCGCTTTCGGTTCCATGGATAAGGGCGCAACCATCGTAAAGCTCATGAACGCCGCTGGTTACGACATCGCTACCCTCGGCAACCACGAGTTCGACTACGACATGGACGGCGCTCTCAACGTCATCGAGTGGGCCGAGTACCCCTATGTTTCCTGCAACTTCTATCATGAAGAGAATTTTGTCAGAAATGAAAACGTTCTTGACAGCTTCGTGACCTTTGTTTGCGGCGACATGTCCGTTGCCTTTATCGGCATCACCACCCCCGAATCCTTCACCAAGTCCACTCCCGCGTACTTCCAGGATGACAATGGCAATTACATCTATGGCATCTCCGGCGGCGAAGACGGAAGCAAGCTCTATGCAGACGTACAGGCTGCCATCGACGAAGTCAAGGCTCTTGGCGTAGACAAGGTCATCGCTCTTGGCCACCTTGGCGACGACAAAGCTTCCCAGCCCTGGACCAGCGAAGAAGTTATCGCCAACACCTGCGGCCTCGACGCTTTCATCGACGGTCACTCTCACTCTACCGTTCTTGGCAAGGAAGTTCTTGACAAGGACGGCCACACCGTTATCCTCAACCAGACCGGCGAATATTTCGGCAAGATCGGCATGATGGTTATCGATTCTGAAACCGGCGCCATCTCTTCCGATTTCATTACCGTAAATGAGCTCACCGAAACTACCACCGACGCCGAAGGCAAGGAAGTTACCAATGTTGTTGGCTACGAACTCGCCTCCACCCTCTACACCGGCGACAAGTGGCCCGTAAACGAAGAAGTCAAGGCCATCAAGGATGCCTGGATCAACGAGATCAACACCAAGCTCGGCGAAGTTATCGGCTCCACCGCTCTCACTTTCGACAACTATGCAGCTGACGGCACTCGCCTTGTCCGCAGCCAGGAAACCAACACCGGCGACCTCGCAGCTGACGCTCTTTACTGGCTCTTCGACGAAATGGGACTTGATGTAGACGTAGCCATCATGAACGGCGGCGGCGTTCGCAATAAGGCCGTTACCGGCGATATCTCCTACCTCGTTGCCAAGCAGATTCACACCTTCGGTAACGTCGCTTGCCTGCAGACCATCACCGGCCAGCAGCTGTTGGATGCTCTTGAGTGGGGCGCCCGCTTCGTAGGTTCCGGCAAGGAAAACGGCGGCTTCCTCCATGTATCCGGCATTACCTATCAGATCGACACTACCTATCCCGAATCCGTCGTAGCCGACGATAAGGGCGTATGGGTATCCGGCCCCACCGCTGGCTATCGCGTACATGACGTTATGGTTTTCAACAAGGAAACCGGCGCTTATGAAGCTCTTGACCTCGCCGCTTCCTATAACCTCGCTGGTTATAACTACACCCTGCGCGACCTCGGCGACGGCTTTGCCATGTTCGACGGCGCGATCAACGTGCTTGACTACGTAGCGGAAGACTACATGGTCGTTTCCAACTACATCTCCGACTTCGAAGGCGGCGTAGTTGAAGCCACCAACTCTCCCCTCCTCGCCAAGTATCCCGGCATGCTCCTTGACTATTCTAACGTCAATGGAAGCGGCCGCATCGTAGTTGCTCCCCTGAACTAATCAGGCATACAAAAAGGAACTGCCTCAATCACGAGGCAGTTCCTTTTTTATTAATGCAATTTACGCAAACTTGTATCCGTACGCTTCAAATACGCCGATCGGAACTTCCATTCTTGCGGTTCTTTCGGGATCCACGATCTGACAGATGCAGACATTTCCAATGACGCTTAAAAGCATTTCCGCTTCATGATCGGTCATATGAAGCTCGTTCATTAGGCAATTAAACATATTGATCGTCGCGCCCTCGCAGGCTTCGTCAGCCGTTTCTGCAGAATATACGGATATGGCATGCTTATCATCGACGATAAACGGAGTCGGGAGCTTAGAGTTTTTAAGAACGGTTATTTTTACCGTCACAACTCCGTCAGTCTCGACACCGCAAACGCCCACCTCGCCGTCGCCCATCAGCGCATGAAGATCACCCATCGCAAGAAGCGCGCCGTCTACATTTACAGGAAGATACACAGTTGCGCCCTTTCTAATCTTTGTGCAGTCCATGTTGCTTCCGTGATCGCCCGGCGTTCCCGTGGGGATGCCTTCACCCTTGGGAGCGGTGCCGATTACACCGATCATGGGGTTCACAGGAAAGGCCAGTTTATCATTGAAAATCACTTTTCCATCCTGTATGGGCAGGATTTTGGTTGATGCATCCGTAATCAGTTTTCCCATCACGCCTTCGCCGCCGCCATCGATCATAACGCCTTTGTCAGCGATTTCAATATTCAGAATCTCTACCTTCAAAACATCGCCTTCGCATGCGCCTTCAACATATAATGGACCTGTCGCGGGATTGATCTGGCTCCAGTCCAGCGAATCCATCACCTGATCTTCCGACTGAATCTGTCCGCCAAAGCAGTCTTTCGTTACGAACACAACCGTATCTCCGCTTTTGGCTTTCTCTACAGACGCATTGGCTTTATCCATGCTGTTTACATAGTATTTTGATTCAATTATGATCATTCTAATTCTCCTTATCTTTCAATTGTTAGCACTGAATTTTCCTCTTCACGTTCGTACGTCACCCTGGCATTTAACACAGGCACTGTGATTTTTAGATTGCTGACCGTAAGCGGCAGATGCTGTTTCCACGCGCCGCCCCTTACTACATCAGGAGTAATGCCAAGGATATCTTCAATCAAAACAGGAACCGGCGCGCTCGCCCAGGGGTGACAAAGGCTGGTATTCCATTTTTTGTCCTTGCCCCATGCTTCAAATAAGGTTGTCGCGCCCTCATTAATCATATTCATCCAGCTGTTTTCGCCTTCTGAAACGATAAGATCATACACTGTTTTGTATTTTCCCGCTTTTGCCAGCGCCTTTAAGTAGAAGTACGACATATAAACGCCCGTGCGCATACCGCGGCTGATCAAATATTCCGAAATCGCTTCTACCTTGTCCTCAGGAGCAATACCAAAAAACAATGGCAGGATATTGGAATGCACTGCGCTGTGCTCGGAACCAATTGCATCGACATACAAATCGGTATCAACCGATAAAAAAGCATCATTGAAGCTAACCCGAAGCTTTTCAAACGTGGAATTTCGCATCTTTCCAACCGTCTTGGCAATTTTTTCCGTATACAGCGTCGCGCCCAGATAAAACGCGTTGATTACATTATGGCATCCGTGCCCAACGGGACGCGAAAGCGGAAAATCATATTCGTCTCTTAAATTTTCCGGCCAATCTACAAGATTCCACGCCTCGGTGACATTTTCAATCAGTCCATCCGGGCGCGCATATTTTTCGTAGGTCTTTAAAACGTCGTCTGCTGTTCTTAAGCATTTTGAGAGATATTCAATATCACCTGAATGCTCGTAGTATCGATAGGCTACCATTGGGAAAAGAAGAGAATAGTCCGCAATTTCCTGCATCAGAGAAGACGGAAAAACAGCCATGAGACCGCCTGTAATCTCACCGGAAGCCATCCAGTCGTCAAGCGCCTTTTTAAGAAGTCTCCTGTCGCCGGATAAGTATATGTGCGCAAGCGACGTTACCCCAAGATCGCCCGAATACTGACCCTTTTCCCGAGTCGGACAATCCAGATACGCTTCCTGAACGCCTGTTTTGATTGTATTTTTGCAAAGTTCAAAGACGCTCATAAGGTTTTTATCCGTTGTATCCAATACGCACTTTTCATCATCCAGCGGATAAAACTGCCGCCTTGCCTCTATATTTTCAAGCCGCACGCCTTTTTCAAGGATAAAATCAGCATACCGAAAAGCGCAATAGTCGAACATCTCCCAGAAATTCACATCGCCATCCAGTATGAATGAATGCTCATAAACGCATCCTGCTCTCGTCTCATATCGCGCGCTCACATTGTCGTTTGCAAGCTCCTCGCCGATCCTGAGAACAACCTTTTTTCCTTTTGTGCCTGCAAATTCCGCAAGGATCACGCCTGCAATTTCTCGACCAAAGTCGACATGAACAATGTTCCCGTCCTGATTTACGCTTGTCGGCCTAACAATCTCCGTATCCAAAACGGGCGTTTCCTGCCATACGAATTTGTAATCTATATCGCTTTTAGCAAAACAGGCCGTCCACATAAAATCGTCGTATCCGATATCCTTCCAACCCCGGGGTTCTTTTCGAAGGTCGAAATGCTCCGTAAACTGGGTTTTGTATCCAGTCTCCTGCTTATCAAAATAGGACGCCGATTTCAAATAATGAAAATGTTCGTCCGATCTTAAAACAACCTTTCCGTCCACATGCAATTCGCACATGAAGCCCTGGTGCATATCGCCGGACACCCAAACGCGATTGATCAGCCCCTGATAATACACATCAAGCGCAATTACATTTTCACCGGCTCTCAAGTATTTAAGAACGTCGATCCGGTTCACATAATACCTTCCCGGATAGCCCGGAGCCGGCCCCTGGGCAACATACACGCCGTTTATATATAATTTATAGTAGTCGTCCGCAGTAATCAAAATTTCTGCCCGTTGGGCGTGTCTGCCCATTCTGAAGGCGCGGCGGGCATACATGTGATAATTTTTATAGTCATCCGCATTTTCCGGCGAATCCGGTTCGGATTCTCTGTGAAAAACGTTCACAGGCACGGCGTTTAAAAATTCCGCAGTCGTCAGCCATTTTGTGCTCTTTTCAAAAATACGAACCTGATCGTTTTTCATAGGATCCGCCATACGGCGCTTTTCTCTTTTTTCACAAATCGATTCAAAAATCCTGTATACGGCATATCCGACCACCGCGCCCGAAAAATCGATAAGGACATCCAGTACCGCAGGATTTCTGTCCTGTGCAAACATCTGTACGGTTTCACTGAGAATTGCAATCAATAACAGCGATCCAAAGATAAACCGTTTTGAAAAACGTCTTCCAGGAAACGTGCTTAAAATCGCCCCGGAAAGAAGCACAGACTCCATCGCAAAGATGCAGAAATGACCTGTTTTTTGAATGATCAGCCCGACATTGGCGATATTATTTAAAAACGGAAACAATGCGGATAAAAATCCAACGACTTCAGTATTGATTTTCCCGGAATCCGCACCGTTCTGAGCGCAGAAGAAAAAGATCAAACCCGTGACAAAAATTGCGCACAGCCAATAAACAACGCTCTTTTTTGTCAGTAACCTTCCAAGTCCAAGCCTGGTCCAAACAAAGGATGGCGAGATTCTTGACATCACGCGTTTCATTCGGTCAATGAATGTATATACTATGCTTTTTGCTCTCGACATTACTTTCATATTTTATTTAAACCATCATTTCTATAATTATCCATTTCACATTATACATAATTTTTATGTAAAAAGCAACTGCGCGGCACCGAAGTCGCGCAGCGTTTTCGTTCTATTTTGATTTGGGTTTAAAGATAAGAGCATGCATCAGGCTGAAAAAGATTGCAACCGTAATGCCGGCTGCGGTATTCTGAATACCGCCTGTGAAAATACCAATCCATCCAAGCTCCTTTACGCTCTCCTCCACACCTTTGGCAAGCGAATAGCCAAATCCCGTCAACGGAACCGACGCGCCTGCTCCTGCAAAATCAATCAGCGGCTCATAGAATCCAAGCGCCGTGAGCAAAACGCCCGATACCACAAATGCGACCAAAATACGCGCAGTTGTGAGATTAGTATACATAATCAGCGCCTGACCCACACAGCAGATGAGCCCGCCAACTATAAATACCTTCAGAATTTCAATAATGTTTTCCACATCAGCACCTCTTTAATGAAATGGCATATGAAATCGAAGGAATGCTTTCTCCCTGCAGGGAACTCGTCACGCTCATCATTGCGCCGCTTCCAAGAAGGAGTATCTTTTGATAAGTCCCTTCCTTCAGTTGATTCATTATATGCCCTGCCAATACGCCCGCTATGCATCCGCATCCGCTTCCGCCCGCATGCGTATCCTGCTCATCGGAATACAAATTTGCGCCGCAATCGTAGAAAAGACCGCTTGGACAATCCTTCATTTTCTTTTTGACAAGCTCTTTTAAAATCTCAAGCCCGTATTTTCCAAGATCGCCCGTAATGATTCTATCATATTCAGTCAGTGAAATCGCAAGATCGCTCAAATGCCCGAAGAGCGTGTCCGCAACTGCCGGCGCCATTGCTGCGCCCATGTGCGCAGCGTCCTTAATCTTTAGATCAATCACCCGCCCGATGGTACCCGATTCTATTTGTATTTCCGTTTTTATCCCATCAATCATGCACGCTCCGGCTGCGGTTGCCGTCCACTGCGCAGAAGGCGGCCTTTGCGTTCCAAGCTCAAGCGGCGTTCTGAACTGTCTTTCTGCAGTACAGAAATGGCTGCTCGCTGCGGCGATCACAGGGGTAATTGCACCAGATGAAACAAACACTGCGCCTGTCAGCATGCTTTCTATCATCGTTGAGCATGCGCCGTACATGCCTACAAACGGCACGCCCAATTCTCTGGCGGCAAAGCCTGAAGAAATGATCTGCGCATTCAAATCGCCTGCAAACAGCGCGCCGATTTCATCCATCATTTTTCCGCTTTTTTCGGCGCACATTTTAACTGCTTTCTTGAAAAGTTCGCTTTCCGCCTTTTCCCAAGTGTCCGTTCCGAGAAGATCGTCTGATATGATTTCGTCAAACGTATCTCCGAGCGGCCCTTCACCTTCCTTTTTGCCTGCAACGCACGCGGAAGCGGAAACATATGCGCCGCCTTCAAACAGTATTGATCGCTCGCCTGTCCTTTTCATCAAAGCACATACTCCTTAAGCCAGAATATAAAGCCATATAAAACGCTTGCCGAAATACCATACGTCAGAACAGGCCCGGCGATTGTAAATAGTTTTGCGCCGATACCTGTAATCATTCCCTCTCTTCGAAATTCCATGGCGGGCGCACACATGGAATTGGCAAACCCGGTAATCGGAACTATGCTTCCCGCGCCTGCGTATTTTCCGATTTTGTCATATATTCCAATTCCTGTAAAAAGCGTCCCCAGATACACAAGACAGCTTGCTGTAAACATCGAAACTGTCTTTTGTGTGCATCCGATCCATTCCCCGAATTGCCCGATAAAATGTCCGATTAAGCAGATGACGCCGCCTACCCAAAACGCTCTTAGAAACCCCTTTATCTTTTTGCTTCCCGGCGTTTTTTTATCCACAATCAGCTTATATTCTTTTTCACTTGGAAGATCAAAGTTTTTCAATCTCTTCCCTCCTTTTCTGCTTTGAAACAAACGAACAATTTCTGCTTTCACGGTCCCCTGCGCAAGGCTGCTTCACTAAGCTAATGTTCGGATTTTCGTGTTTCATTTCATATTCTCCTAACATATATTCCGTTTTCTTTACCTTTCCCCGATTCCTTAACGTCTATACATCAAAAGGAACAAAAAATCATCCGAAATATAACGTACAAAATCACTTTTATGATTTGACAATGTTCGTATTCTAACATACAATTATTCTGTAATATCCCCTCATTGTTTTTATTTTCAGGGAGGACACGACAATGAAAAAAATTGCCATCATCATGGGAAGCGACAGCGATTGGCCGATCGTAAAAGCAGCTGCCGATCAGCTGAAAGCGCTTGATATCCCCCACACTGTTCGCGTAATCTCCGCGCATCGTACGCCTGAGGCTGCAGCCTGCTTCTCAAAAGCAGCCAGAGAAAACGGATATGCTGCCATTATCGCCGCCGCCGGAAAGGCCGCGCATCTCGCCGGCGCAATCGCCGCAAACACGACGCTCCCCGTCATCGGCATTCCCGTAAAATCCTCAACGCTTGACGGCCTTGACGCGCTTTTGGCAACCGTTCAAATGCCCTCCGGCATGCCCGTCGCAACGGTTGCGATCGACGGCGCGAAAAACGCGGCTCTTTTGGCTGCACAGATTCTTTCCGTGAGTGATGAAGCTGTTGCTGAAAAGCTTCGCCTTATGCGCAAGGAAATGACTGAAAAAGTACTTGAAAAAGACAAAAAATTCGAGGAAGAATTTTCCTACAAAATCTAATCCCCTATTTTCTATTACGGAGGAAAATACATGAGCGGAATTTTCGGAATCTATTCTCCGAAGCCTCAGGCAATCGCTGAGCATTGCTACTACGCGCTTTATGCGCTTCAGCATCGCGGTCAGGAAAGCTGCGGCATTGTTGTAAACAACCAGGGCCTTTTAAGAAGCCACAAGGACGCCGGCCTTGTAAACGATGTTTTCACCAAAGAGGCGCTTCAGAACCTCGGTGAAGGCAAGATTGCAGTCGGACATGTTCGCTATGGCACAACCGGCATCAATCCCCGTCAGAACGCTCAGCCCATTACCATCAATCACGTAAAAGGCTTAATGGCGCTCGCCCACAACGGAGCGCTGACCAACGCCTTCGAACTGCGCGAGGAACTGGAGCTCAACGGTTCCATTTTCCATACCTCCTCTGACGCAGAAGTATTTGCATATTCCATCGTAAGAGAGCGCCTGAGAAGCTCATCCATCGAAGAAGCGGTTTCCGCCTCCATGGATGTGCTCAAAGGCGCATATTCGCTTATTATCATGTCTTCCACAAAGCTCATCGGCGCGCGCGATCCGTTTGGCATGCGCCCGCTTTGTATCGGACAGCTTGACGACTGCTGGGTGCTTTCCAGTGAAAGCTGTGCGCTCGATTCCATCGGCGCGACGTTTATTCGCGATGTTGAACCCGGTGAAATCGTCGTGATTGACAAGAACGGCATTCGCTTTGACAAGCGAAGAGTGGGAAGCAAGCCCAAAAACACCTGCATTTTCGAGCATATCTATTTTGCCCGTCCCGACAGCGTAATCGATTGCGACAGCGTTCATATGGCACGCCAGATGGCAGGAAAGCTTCTGGCTGAAGATCATCCTGTGGAAGCGGACGTAGTCGTCGGCGTTCCGGACAGCGGCCTTGACGCGGCGCTCGGCTATTCCAAAGCCTCCGGCATTCCCTACGGCATCGGCTTTATCAAAAACAAGTACATCGGCCGTACCT
Organism: Clostridiales bacterium; assembly: GCA_015056255.1. GTDB lineage: Bacteria > Bacillota > Clostridia > Christensenellales > Aristaeellaceae > SFHK01. Next base: position 21,166 of record SVGP01000035.1, read on the forward strand.
TCATCCAGCCGACGCAGAAGGACAGAGAAAATAAAGTACGAATCAAGTTAAACCCCGTTTCCGCTACCGTAAAAGGCAAGCGCGTCGTGCTCGTTGACGACTCCATCGTTCGCGGCACCACATGCGCCCGCATCGTAAAACTTTTAAGAGACGCAGGCGCAACCGAGGTTCACATGCGTTCCTCCGCGCCGCCGTTCCTTTATCCCTGCTATTTCGGAACTGATATTGATTCCCCCGATAAGCTGATTGCGCACAACCACACGATTGAAGAAATCCGCGAGATCATCGGCGTAGATACCCTTGGCTATCTTTCCAAGGAAAACGCTCTGAAGCTTACCCAGAATTCCTGCGGTTTCTGCACGGGTTGTTTTACCGGCGTATACCCCACCGAACCCCCGAAGCATGTTGACCGATCCAAATTCGAAATGAGCATCATGGAGGAAGATTTGAAATGAAGAACAGCTATTCCGAAAGCTATCGCGAAGCAGGCGTAGACATTACCGCCGGTTACAAAGCCGTTGAACTGATGAAAAGCCACATTGCCCGCACACTTACAAGCGGCGCCATGGGCGCTGTCGGCGGATTCGGCGGCGCATTCGAGCTTGATTTAACCGGCATCAACAAACCCGTTCTTGTTTCCGGCACCGACGGCGTAGGCACCAAGCTCAAACTTGCCTTCCTCATGGACAAGCACAATACCATCGGCATCGACTGCGTCGCCATGTGCGTAAACGACGTTGTTTGCCTTGGCGGAAAGCCTCTTTTCTTCCTTGATTACATCGCCCTTGGAAAGAACGTTCCTGAGCGCGTTGCCGATATCGTTTCCGGCGTTGCAGAGGGCTGCGTTCAGGCCGGCTGCGCTTTGATCGGCGGCGAAACCGCTGAAATGCCCGGCATGTATTCCGAGGACGAATACGATCTGGCCGGTTATACCACCGGTATCGTCGATAAGGATAAGATCCTGAATCCTGAAAATGTTGTAGCCGGCGACGTTCTTATCGCCGTTCCTTCCTCCGGCCTCCACTCCAACGGCTTCTCTTTAGTCAGAAAAGCGCTGGACGTTGAAAACCGCGACCTTCACGAAGTCATCCCCGAGCTCGGCTGCGCGCTCGGCGATGCGCTTCTGACCCCCACCAAGATCTACGTAAAGCCCGTTCTTCATCTGCTTGAAAAGGCAACCGTCCGCGCCATAGCGCACATCACCGGCGGCGGCTTCTACGAGAATATTCCGCGTGCCTTCGGCGATGGTCTGTGCGCTGTGATCGACGAAAAAGCCATCAAGACGCCCGCCATCTTCGACTATGTCGCCAAGAGCGGAAATATCTCAAAACGCGATATGTTCAACACCTTCAACATGGGCGTAGGCCTTTGCATAATCGTCCCCAAAGATGAAGCTGATAAGGCTCTTGCGGCTCTTAAGGAAGCCGGCGAAGACGCTTACGTTCTCGGTTATATGGAAAACGCCACTTCTGAAAGCAAGGTGCGTTTCGCATGAAAGCGCGCGTAGCGGTATTCGTATCCGGCGGAGGCACCAATTTACAGGCGATTATCGATGCTTCCCTTCGTGGCGACATCCCCTCCGCTGAAATTGCGCTCGTTTGCTCCAATAAATCTGACGCATTTGCGCTTGATCGCGCAAAAAATCACGGTATTAAAGCTGTCGTCTGCGAAAAGCTTCCCGGTGAAAAGCGGATGGACGTTGAAAGCAAGCTTTTAAAGGTGGTACTCGATGAGAAAATCGATTTGATCGTCCTTGCCGGATTTATGATGATTTTATCTGAAAACTTCATCAAATCCTTCCCCGGAAAAATCATCAACGTTCACCCCGCGCTCATTCCTTCCTTCTGCGGAAAAGGCTTTTATGGCCTGAAAGTTCATGAAGCCGCGCTTGAAAAGGGCGTAAAGGTCACGGGCGCGACGGTGCATTACGTCAACGAAATCCCGGACGGCGGCGAAATTATCGCGCAGAAAGCCGTTGACGTTTTAGAAGGCGACACCCCGGAAATTCTCCAGAAGCGCGTTATGGAAGAAGCGGAATGGATTCTCTTCCCCCGCGCGGTGGAAATCGTTTCAAAGAGCATAATAAGCGACAAGGAGGCCAAATAATGACCACTTATTTTGAAGCAGCCGGCGCAACCTCTTATCCCGGACGCGGCATCATGGCTGGAAAATCTTCCGACGGCAAAAAGGCTGTCTTTGCCTACTTCATCATGGGCAGAAGCGAAAACAGCCGAAACCGCATTTTCGTCCTCGAAGAAAACGGAATGCGTACCCAGGCCTTTGACGAGAGCAAGATGAAGGATCCGTCTCTTATCATTTACTGGCCCGTCAGAAAGCTTGACTCCTCCATCATTGTAACCAACGGCGATCAGACCGATACCGTGTATGAATATGTAAACAACGGCAAATCCTTTGTAGACGCGCTCAACACCCGCTGCTTTGAGCCCGACGCTCCCAACTTTACCCCCCGTATAAGCCTTATGGCCGATTTCAAGGATGGCGACGCTTCCTTTACCATGAGCGTTTTAAAGTCCAACTGCAAAGAGGGCAAAAAGAACCTCCGCTGCTATTATTTCTACGACCGCATCGACGCCGGCGAAGGCGTATTCATCCACACCTACGCCGCCGACGGAAATCCGCTTCCCTCCTTTACCGGCGAACCCGAGCAGATCACCTTCAAGGGTGAGATCGATGAAATCACCGAAAAACTTTGGGAAAACCTGAACGCCGATAACCGCGTGTCCCTCTGGGTTGAAACCCGCGATCTCGTATCCGGCGCAACCGAAACCCGCGTCGTCAACCGAAACAAGTAAGAAAGAGAAGGTATTCAGATATGGCAAATGAAATCCAGCTCAAATACGGCTGCAATCCCAATCAGAAGCCTGCCCGCATTTTCATGGCAAACGGCGAAGAACTGCCCGTAAAGGTGCTTTCCGGCCGTCCCGGCTATATTAACTTCCTTGACGCGCTCAACGGTTATCAGCTGGTTCGCGAGCTGAAAATCGCAACCGGACTTCCCGCAGCCGCTTCCTTTAAGCATGTAAGCCCCGCAGGCGCTGCCGTCGGCGTTGAACTTACCGACGTTCTTCGCAAGATCTATTTCATTCCCGAGACCGACAAGCTCTCTCCCCTTGCCTGCGCCTATGCCCGCGCAAGAGGCGCCGACCGCATGAGCTCCTTCGGCGATTTCATTTCCCTCTCCGATACCTGCGACTACGCAACCGCCAAGCTCATTAACCGCGAGGTTTCCGACGGCGTAATCGCGCCGGGCTACACCGAAAAGGCGCTTGAGCTGCTTAAGAAAAAGAGAAACGGCGCTTACAACGTAATCGAGATCGATCCCAATTACAAGCCCGAAGCGCTTGAAAAGAAAATGTGCTTCGGCGTAACCTTTGAGCAGGGCAGAAACGATCTTCAAATCACCGATGAGATGCTTTTAAACATCGTAACTGAAAACAAAACCCTTTCTGATGAAGAAAAGCGCGATCTGGTCATTTCCCTCATCACCCTCAAATACACTCAGTCCAACTCCGTATGCTTTGTAAAGGACGGTCAGGCTATCGGCGTTGGCGCAGGCCAGCAGAGCCGCATCCACTGCACCCGCCTTGCCGGTCAGAAGGCCGACAACTGGTTCCTTCGCCAGCATGAAAAGGTCTTGAATCTTCCCCTGCGCGAAGATTTAAAGCGCCCCGACCGCGACAACACCATCGATCTGTATCTTTCTGAGACCGACTGTGAAGACGTAATCGGCGAGGAAGTCTGGATGAATTATTTCACCAAGAAGCCCGAAAGATTCACCCTCGAAGAAAAGAAAGCGTATCTTGCCACCGTCACCGGCGTTGCCCTCGGAAGCGATGCATTCTTCCCCTTCGGCGACAACATTGAGCGCGCCCACAAGAGCGGCGTTACCGTCATCGCTCAGCCCGGCGGCTCCATCCGCGACGACCACGTCATCGACACCTGCAACAAATACGGTATCGCCATGGCCTTCACCGGTCTTCGCCTTTTCCATCACTAATTGAATGGAGTAATACAGATGAATCTTTTGATTATCGGCGGCGGCGGACGCGAACATGCGATTATCCGCGCGCTTAAGAAAAATCCCGAGGTAACGCTTGTTTACGCGCTTCCCGGAAACGCAGGCATCGGGCAAATAGCCGAATGCCATCCAATTGCTGCGACAGACATCGAAGGCATTGTCGAATTTGCAAAAAATCATAAAATCGATTTTGCCGTCGTCGCTCAGGATGATCCGCTCGCGCTTGGCTGCGTTGACCGCTTGAATGAACTCGGCATCCCCTGCTTTGGCCCCGACGCAAAAGCTGCGCAGATCGAAGCCAGCAAGATCTTCTCCAAAAACCTCATGAAGAAATACGGCATTCCAACTGCAGCCTATGAAACCTTTACAAACTGCGAAAAAGCCGTTGAATATCTGAAAACCGCCTCTTATCCGATCGTTTTGAAGGCCGACGGCCTCGCGCTCGGCAAGGGCGTCGTCATATGCCAGAATTTCGAAGAAGCGCAAACTGAGATTAAAGAGATGATGGTCGGCGGAAAATTCGGAAAAAGCGGCGCAAACGTCGTCATCGAAGAATTCCTCGAAGGCCCCGAAGTCACCGTTTTATCCTTTACCGACGGAAAGACAGTCGTTCCCATGGTTTCCAGCATGGACCATAAGCGCGCGCTCGACGGCGATCAGGGCCTGAACACCGGCGGCATGGGCGTTATCGCCCCCAATCCCCTCTACACCAAAGAAATTGCCAAACGCTGCATGGATCAGATCTTCCTTCCGACCATTGAAGCTATGACAAAAGAAGGCCGTCCCTTTAAAGGCTGCCTCTATTTCGGCCTTATGCTCACGAAAAACGGTCCCAAGGTCATCGAGTACAACTGCCGTTTTGGCGATCCCGAAGCGCAGGCGGTTCTCCCGCTTTTAAAAAGCGACCTTTTGACCATCATGCGTGCAGTTGAGAGCGAAACGCTGACTTCGGATATGGTTGAGTTTGACAATGGCTCTACCTGCTGCGTCATGATCGCTTCCGGCGGATACCCGGAGAAATATCAGAAGGGCTTTGAAATCGATTTCAGCGCGTCCGAAGAAAGCGCTTATGTTTATCACAGCGGCACCAAACTCAATGAAAACGGCAAGTTCGTGACCAACGGCGGCCCGTTCTG